>JBDHWW010000005.1:0-99924 GCA_039810425.1 Pseudobdellovibrionaceae bacterium
TTCGTCGAGTAAGGACAGCTCCGCTGGTTGTTCAATGGATTAGTGCGTGCTTCGACCATAGTGACTTAGAGGGCAAGTTGGTGAATCCTATGTGAAAATATTTTTGATTAATTTTGGAAAAACAGAGAGACAGAGCGATCAAGGTGAAAATCAATTTACAGATTTACAAAAAAGAAACGCGTTACCTGAAATTTCTTCAGGTAACGCGTCGCAATTTTTTTGGCATTTTAGTTCGAATACTTGTCAGAATGGTGCCCCGCGAGGGACTTGAACCCCCACGCTTGCGCACCAGATCCTAAGTCTGGCGTGTCTGCCAATTTCACCAGCGGGGCATTGCGGGTATTACGTTTGAACGAGTTTCTTGTAGTCCGGAGCGCGCATTAGGTTTGCGAGCTCTTTTTCCGTATCCATTTCGATGCGGATCAACCAGCCTTCGTTCATTGCATCGTCATTTAATACAGAAGGATCATCGTTAAGTCCAGCGTTGATTTCGATCACCGTTCCAGAAACTGGAGAGTACAAATCACTCGCTGCTTTTACGGATTCAATAACGCCGAAAGTTTGACCCTGAGTTACTTTTTGGCCTTCTTCAGGAAGCTCCACGTATACGATTTCGCCCAACTGTTCTTGTGCGAACTCAGTAATGCCAACAGTAACGATGTTCTCGTCGACTTGAGCCCACTCGTGTTCTTTTGTGTAGTAAAGTTCTTCTGGGATATGAAATGTCATGGGAGTCTCCTGCGCTCTAACTAGGTTTTGCGACGAAAGGAGTTTTGCATACTTTCGCCTTCACTTTACGGCCGCGGATATCGACTGCAAATTCAGTCCCTTCAGCCGCAAATTCCGAAGAAATATATGCGATTCCGATAGGTTCGTCCAGGGTTGGTGAGTGAGTCCCACTAGTTACCTTTCCGATCTCTTTATTGTCAAAAGAAAACAGGGAGTAACCTTGGCGGGGAATACCCTTCTCGAGCATTTTAAAGCCAATAAGTTGCTTCTTAAGGCCTTCTTCCTTCACTTTAAGCATTGGCCCCTTGCCGATAAAATCTTTAGCCGTCGGTTTGATCGCCCATCCGAGCTTAGCCTCGTATGGATTCGTCGTGTCATCAATCTCATGCCCGTAAAGGGACATTTTGAACTCGGTTCTCAAAGTATCGCGAGCGCCAAGGCCGATGGGTTGAACCCCGAACTCCGCCCCCTGAGCCAAAAGGTCGTTCCAAAGAGTCGCCGCGCCCTTGGCCTCAATGAAAACTTCGCCCCCGCGCTCGCCGGTGTAACCGGTTGTCGCAAGGATGGCTTTGAAGCCTTGGAAATCAAAGCGGTGAACTTTAAAGGTCGCCATTTCACTCGCTTTGAAGCCAAGAACTTTATCCATCAACGCCAAAGCCTTTGGTCCCTGAATGGCAATCTGCCCCCAGTAAGCGGATTCATTGGTGATGTCAGCACCCTTGTTGTTCTTTACCATCCAAGCAAAGTCTTTGTCGGCATTCGAGGCATTTACGCAAACCAAGTAATCTTCATTTTTTTTCATGCAGTATACGATAACATCATCCACCAAGCCGCCCCGTTCATTCGGCAAAAGACTGTAGTGAGCTTCGTTGTCGTTCAATTTAGACACGTCGTTGGTTGTGAGCCATTGAAGAGTTTCAAGAGCGTTCGGGCCCTTGAAACGAATTTCGCCCATGTGAGAAACATCAAACAGGCCGACATTGGCGCGAACGTTGTCATGCTCTTCGCGGAGGCCTTTGTACTGAACCGGCATCCACCAGCCGGCGAAATCCACCATGCGGGCGCCAAGCCTTACGTGCTCGTCGGCGAGCGGGGTTTTTTGCAGATTTGATGTGTCCATGAAGGCCTCCAGAATTGCGATTTTGGCAATGTCGCCGGGCTCTTAGCCCTTGTCAACTGGAGGGGCTTTGCTGGATATTGTCAAAGCCATGAAGCTCTCTAGTCGCCTGCAATTCATCTATGAAAACCTCATTCCGAACCTGCCGGTTTGGGATTTCTGCTGCGATCATGGCTACCTCGGCGTCGAGGCGCTGAAGTCAGGGAGATTCCCAAAAGTCCACTTTGTCGATCAGATTCCTCACATCGTTGGAAGTGTCGAGGCGGTTGTCGGCGAAAAGTTCTCTGAATTTCGTTCGCGTGCGTACTTTTTCGCCGGTAAAGGCGAAGACCTCTCAGAGGTGGTGAGTGGAAATGTTGTGATCGCAGGGGTCGGGGCTTTTGCAATTTTCAAAATTCTGCGCGCACTTTTAGAGCGTGGACTCCTTCAGGCAGAGCGATTGATTCTGTGCCCACAAAGAGATGAAGAAAAATTTGTGACGATGTTAGGGGAGCTCGGCGAAAAATTCACCGCCCGCTTTTCCTTTTCTGGAGCGACGTTGCTCGAAGAGCGTTCTCGATCACGTGTTGTTTATGTATTTGTCCGCAAGTCAGTAGATTAAAAATAAATAAACAAATAAATTTTAATTGCGGACGATGTGTGGACGCAAGCACCTGAGTAAAAACAGTTTTGCACTTGCTTTCGTATTCACGTTATTTTACGCATTATGTCTCTGCGGTAAATTTCAAGTTGAACAGTGTGGTATATGGACCAGTTAAACTCTATTAGTGCTAGTGATTTTAGGACCTTCCTAGAACAAGAGCTTGCTCGTAGGAGCTCCGCTAATGCCAATTATTCCCTTCGTGCTTTCGCACGTGATTTGGGAGTGGACTCATCTTTTTTATCTAAACTTTTGAGTGGTAAGCGCTCGATGACCGCACGGACCATTATGTCGTTGGCTCCACGTTTGAGTCTTTCAGAAGTTGATATACAAGCCTATGTTCAAAAATCTAATGGCCGCAGACGCCGCTATTCCGTAGGCGCACAAGATGTTCAATTCTTCCAAGAGCTCGAAGATCACAAGTACTTGCAGAGCCTCGAATGGTATCACTTGGCGATTCTTGAATTGATCGGCATAAAAGGGTTTCAAGCCAATGCGACTTGGATTTCTGAGCGTTTGCCGATCACGCCAGATCAGGCGCAACAAGCTCTCGATGCTTTGTTGAGCCATGGTGTTTTGTCTCAACGCGAGGATGGTCTTTGGAAAAATGAAATCAACAATCACACCATGTCTGGAGTCAAAGTTCCACGCGCCCAGCAGGCGAAGAAACAAATTTACGAGCAGGCTTTGGCGATCATTCCTCAGGGCATTGGCAATCACACCACAATGACGGTGGCGGTTTCTGAAAGCCGCTACCAAGAAGCGGTTGAGCGCATTACTCGCTTCCGTCGCGAGCTCAGCCACTTCTTGAGCGAACCAGAAGAAAAAGAAAAAGTTTATCAGCTCCTGATTTCTTTGTTTCCGGTAACTAAGTAGTTTTACTCTTCAAGAGTTCGGACCGGGCTCTTCAGTCTTAATTCATTGGATACTTTTTGAATATCGTCGGGGATTTCGACAAGAACTCCTCGGGGAACGTCCTGTTTGAGCCCTGCTTTGTGCATCCATGCGAGGAACTCACGCTCCGGCCCACGGCAGAGCATTTGCCGGTCTTTGCCCTTTTCCTCGAGGTGATCACCGACCACGCGGGCGACATTCGTTGCCAGGCTCGTTGCGGGCTTTTGCTTGCGTGCAAGCAAGTAGCTGGTCGTGAGTGTGCGGTTCTTCATTGGCAGATGCTGTTCAAGTTTTTCAAGCCACGCTGGCATCGCAAAGAAAATCCGGTCATGGCACCAATCTGTTTTGGACTGAGTTAGGAGCGGGCAGGCGTCGTGATGAGTGCACGGGGCATAGACGCTGTAACCCGCTTGAATCAGTTTCCCGCGAAGTGCCTGGAGTTTCCGGCCATCTTCTTGGGTGGAAGGCTCGAGAATCATAAGCGCTTCAAGCTTCGTCGCCCACGCCGGTAAATCACTGAGTTCCGTGAGCGAGTATGAGAACACCGCCATCGTCTTTGCCGGAGCCGTAACATTCGGAGCCCCATACGTCCAAACGGCATTCGGCACGAAGTGGAACTTCGCGCAGATGTCTTGGGCTTTCTCGATCATCGTAAACTTTTGAAACTGTTCGGTGAGTGCAAGGCTGGCAGTTCCGGGGCCCGAGCCGAAATCGACAACCTCTTCCAGTCCCGTAAAGAACCTGCGGGCTGTCGCTTCTTTCACCACCGCTTGCACACGAGCTTGATTCAGCGGCAGGAAGTAACACAAATACGCAATTTGCGCCCAGGTCTCATTCCAGGGCGTGCTGCCTTCGGGATTGGCGATGAAGAAGTCCGACAGGCGCTTCACCGCCTCAGCAAGTTTTTTGGAATCATTGAGTGTCAGATGAAAGTGTGCCCTTAGCGCAGCTTCGATTTTTTGTTCAAGCTCGTGCGGTACTGAGAAGCTGCGAACCATTACGGAAGTTCTTTCAGAACTTGCTCAGGGGTGATTTTCTCCATGCAAGGATAGCTCGTGCATTCTTTGCCAAGGCATTCCTGAGCCGCAGGACAGTGGACGTTGGGGGTAAAGAGGTGAACGCCGCCTTGACCGCGGGCACCCCAGCGGGTGACCGTCTGCACGCGAACCGGCGAGTAGAAACCATACACCCGCGTACCGAGGCTTGCCGCCATATGTATCACCCCCGTACTCGGGGCAAAAACAGAGTTTGCTTGCTCAAGCACGTATAGCAATTGCTTGGAACTCAGTTTGTTCTGAAGACAGATCACTTGGGCATCGTGCTTGTAGTGTTCGCGAATATCCTTGATGAAAGGTTCATCCGCAGGGGTTCCCGTCAGCACCACCGTGTAACGATCAATGAGTTTCGAAATCAATTCAATGTAGTACTTTGTCGGCCAGTTAAGTGCTGAGCCCGCCATTCCTGGATGCACCACCATGTACTTTTTTGGTTGCAGGCCGTATTGGCTCAGCACTTCCGGTTGCGGCTCTGCCTTTAAATGGAGAATCGGGGCTTCTGAGTCAAGAATCTTTCCTGGCTCGATTTGTTTAACCAGGTCGAGATTGTAGTTAGCTTCGTGTTTGACCGCTTGGCTGCGTTTTTGGCGAAGACCTCTATTGAGGAAAATAAAACTATGCCATTTCGAAAGCACGCCGATACGTTGAGCGACTTTGTTTTTCCACAAAACAAAATTCACCCACCAGGGAGATTGAAAACTCACAGCTATATCGGGTTTGAATTGTTTGATGAAAACATCAAGCTGCGCGCACGCTTCTTTGGGATGGCCTTTGTCCAATTCAATATAACGGCGTTTTGGATCGGCATGTTCTGGAACAAATGAAAGGCCCTTGGCGATCACCCAAGTGATATCCCAGTTTTTCAGTTCAGGAACTTGATCCACCGGCATGGTGCAGATCAGGTCGCCAATTTTGTCGAGACGTATAAAAACGGCCTTTTTCATGGAGAAAGCAGAATAACATGATCATAATTCCCCTATGAAGAAAAATATCGTGAATCTGACGGGGGAGTGAGTGCCCGTATATCGTAAACTAATGGGAGTGCGGACCGTCTGATTCGGGATTCAATTCAACAGCCACGCGAATACTGCCGATGTCGCCCTGAGTGTAGGCATTAAACGGATTGTTTGAAAGGTCTTCTTGATCAAGCCGTTTCACCCATACCACATACCCGTTTGGCAACGGCCATTGAATGAAATCGCGGCTTTCTTCCATTGGCGCGCCAAGAGCGGGAAAAGTCTCTTGCACCATCTGAATGGCCTGTTCCATAGCTTCGGGACTGGGGCGGAATTCAAACGACATATGTTGAGCGAAGTACTGGTGATTTTCATCAGCAAAGTACTGCGCATGGAAATAACGCGTACCCGGAGGCGGCGACTTCGTACGCACGATAATCATTTCGCCGGTGTCGGGGTTTTTGTCCGTTACTTGAAAGGGCTCTTGTTGATCTTGTTTGAGTGTCGCCATGAGCTCGTCGAGTTTTTGCTCATTCATGGTGTAATTCAAAAGCATCCGGGTCATTTGCTTTAGTGAAGTTTTAGCTTTCTGCGATTCTTCGACGGTCAGCGGCTTGCTGGGACGGCTGGGGTCTTCTTTGTGGCTGACTTGGGGCACTGGGGTGGTTGGCGTCCCTTCAGCGACGGGTTTTGCCAAGTGGAAGAAGTAAACTCCTAACACCAGCAAGACCGCGATGCTGACCGTTAAAACAAGCGCGCTCTTTTTCATAGGGTCCTAGTAGGACTTTCCATACTGGGCCTTTTCCCACTTTCTTATGTAATTAGTAGGGTCTATCACATCGGGACGGCGATCATACGGTGGCACACGGTAACGGGTGAGGGGGCCACGGGACGTGCCTTTATACAATTCAAAGTGCAGCATTGGCGTGCAGCAGCCGGAATTCACTTTGCTGATCAGTCCCACGGTTTGACCGGCCACCACGTTTTGACCTTTTAAAGCGCCTTTCGGAACGCTTCCTAAAACCTCACCGTAACGGGCGATAAACTGAGGATGCTTCACTTCGATCGCGAAGACGCCTTGATAAAAGTAGTAGTGTCCGCGGATCACGCGGCCTGAAGCAACGGCAACAGCGGCTTCACCTTTTTTACGATATAGGTCGACACCGGCATGCAAGCGGCGGCCGCCCGCCCTGCCTGCGCGGAACCGAGTTTGTCCTTCCGCATAGGAAATTGAAGGCCTTAGGGCTGTAGGAAATTTGCAGCAATCTGTTTTTGAAACGGTCGCGTCCAAGGGAATCATGCTGTAATCGATGCCGTCATCTTCAGCCGGATGCTCTTTTTTGTAAGGCTCACAAGCTTGCGTCGTTTGCACAACGGAGCGTGGAACCCAGCCGGATGGCAGGTCTTTGCGATTAGGGAACTGCACTTCCAAGTAGGCACTCTTTTGTTTTTCGTCCCAAGTCTGATTTGGAATAATGACTTCAAACTGATCTGCATGGCCAATCAGCTTAATGTCTTTATTGAAGACTGGGATGACCTTCACGGTTGTGCAAACCAGATAACCAAGGCCGGGTTTGTCAGTGCCCTCGGGGGAAGCCACAGGGCTTTGGCCCTCGTCCTCTTCGCCAACAACAGGTTTTTCAGAATCATCCGGGGTTGTGATATCGCCGCTACCGCCCGGGCCGGCGTTGTTCGTCGGTGGAGGCGCCACAGCTGCCGGAGGTGGTGGAGGGGCTGGGGACGTTGGCGGCGCTGGAATTTCACCGACCGGTTCTTGATTGGCCTCATCCGGAGTCATAACTTTCAAGTCTTCAAGAACTTTTGTGTCAGTACCGCTCACACCCACCTGGGCGATGGGATCAATGCCTTTCGAATCATAGACGTCAAAGACGATGTACTGGGTTGGCTTTGCTGTATCACCACAAGAGAACGTGACATAGGCGTCGCGGATCATCGCTGTTTGCCAGTAGCTTTGTTTTAACTCGAAAGGCCCCGGAGTCGCCAGCACGGGGCTGTTTATAACCTCGAGAACGAAGTGACTGATCTCTTGGAGAGTCTCTGTTGGCAACGTGCCTTTGTCGCCGCGTTTAGAAAGATTTCGAGTGCCGTCTTTGTTAACGGAATTTCTTGGGACACTGATGACTTGGACAGTCGCAGGCGTCGCGTCCGCAGGAATACTTTGCGCGAACAGGACAGAGCGATCTAAGAGATTTGATGGTATCAGTCCGCCAAAGAAACCAAGACCTTTGAGCTTGGTTGCAGCATTAAGACTCGCTCCCGGCTTTTGCGCAATATAGAGAGAAACTTTTTCCTCGTTTTTTACCTGACAACTAGGATCGAGTGCGACCAAACCCTTGGCATCACTCCATGTATAGCGAACCAGTGTATCTGCTGTAACAACGGGAGGAACTAGCAGGGCAACGGCCAATGTAGCTATCGAAATTTTCAGTATTTTCATTACGTGAACCCCCATTTACGCGCCCCCATAAAAGCCATTCCGGTGAAGAGAATCAATAGGCTTTTAGCTGGTCAGTCAAATTTATAAGTAAGTGACAATTGAGGGCTCGATCTCAGCAAAAAACCGTGTAAAAAACACCATGTAATTTACTAGTATTTCCCGTGGAACTGATTGTTCTTGTTCGATAAATCAAAAAAGCGCCCCTGGGGCCAGAGACGCCTTTCGTTCAAGTCAGTGATGAGATCTACTTATAAGTGTCAACGCTGGGGCAAGAGCAAACCAGATTGCGGTCGCCATAAACGTTATCGACACGGCCGACAGCCGGCCAGATCTTGTTTTGGCGGATCCAAGCTAACGGATAAGCGGCCTGTTCGCGGGAGTAGGAATGATTCCATTCCGTCTTTAGCAAGCTCTCGGCCGTGTGTGGAGAGTTCACGAGTGGATTGTCTTTCAAATCCACTTTTTTGCTCTCAACCGCTTTGATTTCATTTCGAATAGAGATCATCGCTTCAATGAAACGATCGAGTTCAGCTTTCGGCTCGCTCTCAGTTGGTTCCACCATGAGTGTGCCAATCACCGGCCAAGACATCGTTGGAGCATGGAAACCGTAGTCCATCAGACGTTTGGCAACGTCCGCCACGTCAATACCACTGGTTTTCTTGATTTCACGCAAATCCAAAATACATTCGTGAGCGACGAGGCCCTCTTTACCTTTGTATACGATCGGGTAGTGCGCTTCGAGTTTCTTCGCGATGTAGTTGGCGTTTAAAATCGCAACGAGCGTTGCTTTCTTCAAGCCTTCCGCTCCCATCATCGTGATGTACGACCAGGAAATTGGTAAAATGCTCGCGCTACCCCAAGGAGCGGAGGTTGTCGCGCTGATGCCTGTTTTGGGGCCGGCTTCAGCCTGCAAACTATGTGTCGGTAAGTATTTTTTCAAGTGCTCCGCCACACCGATAGGACCGATACCCGGGCCGCCGCCTCCGTGTGGAATCGCAAAGGTCTTATGCAAGTTCATGTGCGAAACGTCTGCACCGAACTCCGCAGGACGGCAAAGGCCGACGAGCGCATTCATATTCGCGCCGTCCATGTATACCTGACCGCCGTTGTCGTGGATGATCTGACAGATTTCTTTAATGCTTTCTTCGAACACACCGTGCGTTGATGGATACGTGATCATCAACGCCGCAAGATCTTTTTTGTGTTCTTGGGCTTTGGCTTTCAAGTCGTCAACTTCCACATTGCCTTGGTTGTCACAGTTTACAACCACCACTTTCATGCCTGCCATCACTGCGGATGCGGGGTTGGTTCCGTGGGCAGAGCTCGGAATCAGGCACACGTTTCTGTGAGATTCACCTTTGTCGATGAAGTATTTACGAATGACAAGAAGGCCCGCGTACTCTCCCGAAGCGCCGGAGTTCGGCTGCAAGCTCACGCCGGCGAAGCCCGTGATGTCACAAAGCTTCGCTTCAAGGTCACGGATCATTTCAATATAACCCTGAATTTGCGAGGTTGGCGCAAACGGATGCATTTTATTGATCTCCGGCCAGGAAACCGGCACAAGCTCCGTCGTTGCATTGAGCTTCATGGTGCAAGACCCTAGCGGAATCATGGAGTGAGTGAGGGTCATATCCTTGTTCTGAAGCATGTGAATGTAACGGGTGATTTCGGGTTCAGAACGGTGAGTGTTAAACACTGGATGAGTCAGATATGCGCTTGCCCGAATGAACTGGGTTGGCCAGTTGTAAGACAGACTCGCATCGAGATCTGTCGCCGTGAATGCGGCTTTCGTGCCGAGGTTAAACGCCGTGAAGATGTCATTCACAGTCTCGAGGTTGCAAGTTTCATCCAGCGACAAGCCAAGAGTGTTGCCGCCCAAGGTGCGGAAATTCATGTTGAGGGCTTCCGCCGCTTTCATGATGTCCGCTGCTTTTGGTGTGTTCACGGTGATGGTATCGAAGTACGTTGTTGCCGGTGCCGTGAAGCCGAGCTTTTTCAAACCTTCCGCAGTAACCGCAGTCAAGCGGTTCACGCGTTGAGCGATTTTCTTTAAGCCCTCAGGGCCGTGGTAAACCGCGTACATGCTTGCCATATTGGCGAGGAGGACTTGTGCCGTACAGATATTCGAAGTCGCTTTTTCGCGTCGTATGTGCTGCTCGCGGGTTTGCAAAGCCAAGCGCAAAGCTGACTTGCCGTGAGTGTCGACGGAAACGCCGACGATACGGCCTGGCATAATGCGCTTATAAACGTCTTTCGTGGCCAGGAATGCGGCGTGTGGGCCACCGAAACCAAGTGGCACGCCGAAACGTTGCGAGTTCCCCACACAGATATCCGCACCCCATTCCCCTGGAGGAGTCAGAAGTGTCAGTGACAACAGGTCTACGGACGCCACCACCATAGTGTGGGCGTTGTGATACTTGTCCGTCATCTCTTTGTAGTCTTCGATCACGCCTTCCGTGTCAGGATACTGAACAAAAGCCGCAAAGACTGGAGTTTTGAAATCAAATGTCTTTGGGTCCTGAATGATCATATTGAATCCCAAAGGCTCCGCGCGGGTTTTCAAAACCTCGATGACATGCGGATGCATCTTCGGAGAAACCACAAATGCATTCACGTTGTCATGTTTGTGTGAAGCGTGAGCCATTGCCATCGCTTCAGCCGCCGCAGAACCTTCATCCAACAGCGAGCTATTAGAAATTTCCATACCTGTGAGGTCGATAATCATCGTTTGGAAATTCAACAATGCCTCGAGACGGCCTTGGGCGATCTCGGCCTGGTAAGGGGTGTAGGCTGTGTACCATACCGGATTCTCGAGAATATTTCTTTGAATCACGCTTGGAGTGATGGTGTCGTAGAAACCCATGCCCAGCAGTGATCTGCGCACTTTGTTTTTCGATATTGTTTTTTTGAGGTTCGCAAGAAGCTCGTACTCAGAGACACCGTTGCCGACGACAGGATAGTTTTTAGAAGTGCGAATCTTTTGCGGAACAACCTGGTTTGCCATCTCTTCGAGAGAAGAAAAGCCGAGCTCTTTCAGCATGGATTGGATATCTTCATCACGGGGACCGATGTGACGGCCCATGAATTCTTTTTGAGGAGAGTTGTTGGAATAGTTCAATGAGAAGGTGTTTGATTTCATGCCACGTTCCTTGGAAATTTGGGCCACAAGTTATCACACTCCCGGGAGGGGATAAAGTCTTGGGGTTCGGGAGCGCTTTGTCATGTTGGTTTTTCGGGCACCCGATCGAGGTTTTGGGCTCGCGCGGCACTGAAAGCGGTGCTTTGGGGAATAAAAAAGGCCCCTTTTCCGGGAGCGAGCCAGGATGGTGGACTCGAACGGAGGCGGAAACAAAGAAAAACCCACACCTCGGTAAAAGGTGTGGGTCATAGTTAGAGTATTGAGCTCAGGCTTTTTACTGTTTTTTGATTTTGAAAACTAAGCGCGTTTCTTTGAAACGGTCTTTTTAGCCGCCGTCGTTTTTCTCTTTGCCGCTGTTGCGGTTTTTTTAACCGCCGTCTTAGCCGGCTTGGCAGTTTTCTTGGCGGTCTTTACTTGAAGAGATTTTGCCTTCGCACGCAATTCTTTTTCAATTTTTGTTTTTTGTGAGAGCAATTGCTTTTTGTAAGACATGATATTTTTCTCGACATCGCCTGCGGATTTTTTGAATCTGTTGAGAGTCTTGTTCATCTCGTCGTTCAACTTATTTTGCAATACGTGGACTTCGTGAATCATCGCTTGTACGCGTGCATTTTTAGAGAGTTCATTAACAAGTTGTTGGATTTTGCCTTCCATTTTTCCGCTCCTTAAAAAAAGCTAATCAGTAAGCTAACTCGTTTATAACCCTGCAGGGGCCAAATGAAAAGCCCCCTGCAATAATTTTACGAAAGGGTCATTTCGCGGCTTAGAGCGTGAAACTGAAGTCTTTGATCAGCATTCCTGGAAGATTCTTGCCGCCTAGTTCACGTTGTATATAAGTCGCAGTGGTCGGATTGACTCTTTGGAAATCAGTCACTTCCTGCAAGCCGTCGCCCAAAATATCGAAAAGACTGACATCAAAGCGCATATCTTCGATTGGGGCGACCACTTCACCGTTTTCAACCCATAAACAGGCATAGCGAGTCATGCCGGTGATGCGGGCATTTTGCAAATCGCTCCAGTTTAAGTAGTGCAAGTTCGACAAATACAAGCCCGTGTCCAGGCGTTTCAGGATTTCATTTTCCTTTAAGGTGCCGGGGGCAATTTCTATCGCGCGGGGGACTTCCCCCTCGTTGGCGTGGTTATTCGCTAATCCATATTCTTTGGCGCTGCGGGAATTCACGAGCAAATGCTCGAGTTGGCCTTCTTTGATGAGAGTCATTTTCTCGGGCGCGAGTTCGCCTAACCGGTTGAATCTGGGAGTCAGGCCCAAATGGAAATTTTCCGACATCGAAAATTTAGAGGAAAACTTGCGCTCACCGTCTTTGAGCTTTTTCAATGCACAAGTTCCTGTTTTGTAGGCCCGCGCGCTGAGCCCGCCCCATTCAAACATCGTGGTCAGTTCCGACACCGCCGCCGGTGCGAGGTATACGCGGTACTTACCCGGTTCGAGCCTTTTACGCGGGCGGTTCATCACGGCAAGTTGCATCGAGGACTGACGGAGGCTGTTTTCAAAATCCGCCTGCTTCCATTGAAAACCGGCATAGACCGTTTTCACGGCACGCTCGCCATCATAGAGGGAATAATCCATGAAGAAACTCTCGTTGCCGAACCAGTGGTTCTGTCCTTTGGAGTTACGATTTCCCATTTCAATGAGGCCGCCGGCGTAGAGTCCGGCCAGGTCGTGTTCACGCGCGGGTTTTGAAATGGCTTCTATCAGTGCGGCGCCTTGAAGAAGCTTTCCCTCAAAGTGCGCCTCACTGGTTCCATTATTCACAAACGGGACCAGAAAGGGATCTTGTGGCAGGTTCGGCGCTTCGGAACGCGCTTCTAAGAGCAGCTTTTTTGCTTCAACCAGGTCCCACTCTTTATCGATCTGCGCACAGAAGGATTTGCTCAGGCGGCGGCCGTTCTTATCAAACACCAGGCTGATTTCTTTTTGGCCGACGGAAGTGTTTTGCCGGACCTTGCTCTGATTCCAACGCACGTAATCCGTGTCTTCCCCGCGGAAGTCGACGGTGAGGGCCTCATCTGGGTGGAGTTCATTGAAAAGCGCTTCGGCAACGTGGTTAAAAACTTCGCGTTGACTCATTACACACCTCCGAAAACTTCAATGTTTGAGAACAGGCAGTAGGGCGAAGAGTGTGCCACGCGGATAATCTGGCTCGGTTCGCCTTTGCCACAGTAAGGACTGCCGTGGTTTTCATAAGTTTGGGCATTGCCGACAGCTTTCAAACTATTCCAGAACTGCAGAGTTCGGCCGCGGTAATTTGGATTTTTCACCGTTTGAGTTATTTCACCGTTTTCGATCAACTGGCCGTATTCGCAGCCGAACTGGAACTTGTTGCGGTAGTCATCGATGGACCAGGATTTGTTGGTCTTCATCACGATGCCGTGTTGGACCGACTTAATCATGTCATCGAGAGTCGCCGTGCCTGGTTCGACGTTGATGTTTGCCATGCGGTCAATCGGAGCGCGATTCCAGCTCGAAGCTCGTTGGTTTGCGACTCCCGGAAGACCGAGACGCTTTTGCGACTCAAGTCCGCCAAGACCGCGGAGGAGTTTGCCGTTTTTAATCAAGTACTCGCGGGTGGCAGGGGTGCCGACATCATCAAAGGCATAGGATGCGAACTGACCTTGCTCGCTCGGATCAAACACGACATTCAGAAGGTGCGAGCCATACTGAAGATGCCCGAAGTTTTCAGGTTTAATGAAGCTCCAGCCGGCGAAATTTCTTTCATCACCCAGAATACGATCAAGCTCCAGCGGGTGGCCGATGGACTCGTGGATCTGTAGCTGCATCTGATCAGGTGCAATCAATAAATCCATCGTGCCGGTCGGGCAGTTCGGAGCGGCAAGCAGCTCCAAGGCCTCTTCGCCATTCACGCGGCAAAGATCCAAGAGTTGTGGATCGCGTAGAACTTCAGCACCCGCTTGGAGGGAGTTCCCCATGTTGCGGGTTTGCGTGTCTTGACCGTCTTGAGCAGTGGCGCGGAACAGTGTTGTGACAAGATCAAAGTTCTGGCTCCACTCTGCGCCGGAGGAAGACAGGTACTGAATTTCGGTTTCTGTCAGCATGGCATAGGCTTCGCGGGACACGATTTTGTCAGAAACCTTTAGGGCTTTCGAGGCCTTCAGCAAGATGTCGACCGTTTCAGCGGTTCCAAGGGTGCTTAGGCGGTGAAGATACGGGCTCTGGAAGTTGCCGCGAGATGAAGGGCGCTGATCAAGATTGAACTCAGCGGCCTTCGCACGGGAAGCTTGAGTTGAAAGCTCACGGGCTTTGTTGAAGGCGTGCCTCATTCCTTCGGGGGTCAGGCTGCTCGTGGCCGCATAGCCCAAGTGGCCATCGACCATCACTTCAATCATCACGCCTTGATCTCGTTTTGAAGAGTGGGCCTCGGGATGTTCGTTGCGGATCATGTGCTGGTTTGTTTTCTCGGAGTAGAATCTCAGGCCTACCCAATCGACCTGATTTTTAAAATCCGCGAGGGACTTTGTGAAGGTGGCGGAGATTGTGGAATGGGTCATTTTGGCTCCTATTCGAGCTGGCAAACAGTTTGCAATTGTTACAAGCGAGACGAAGGTTCAAAGTTACGGTGTCAGGACGTCCCTAGCCTCGGTTCTGGACGTTCGGACTCTAGATGTCAACAACATGAAATGGCAAAATAAGAGGCGTTATGAAACAACTCATCGGAATCACCCTTATCCTCCTCAGCGTGAACTTGTGGACCACTCTAGCGTCGGCGTCGCAAGCCTGCAAATATGTTTCCGAAGGCGCTGTCCAGCAATCTTGGAAGAAAATCAGAATTCAGAGCCTGAGCGGTGCAATGGTCGCCGGCGCTGATAATTTTTCCGAAGCCATTTCCATGGGGCAAAACCTGGTGGACTCGCAAATTTGCTCTCCGAGGGTTCAGGACTGTCGCATGGCAAGTGAAGGCATCGTGGGCGGTGTATGGATGAAGCACCGTTTGCAGATGGACGGGGACATGGTTTTCGGAGCTGATGACATGGCGACGGCGTTGGGCCAGCTCTCCATGCTTCGCCGCATGGGTTTCTGCCAGTAGTGACTCGAGCGGAGTTCTTAGCCCAGAAATGGAATCGTTACCCTCTTCTTCCGAAGGGGGTTTCTTTTATCGGCCGTATTCATGAAATTCACCCTTACGATCAGGAATGGAAAGTCACCCTCCTGCGCGAGGGGAAGGCTCACCATCGTATTTTTCCTGGTTTGGTGCTATTGGAGTCTCAGGCGGTCGAGGCGGTTCGGTTGCTGATTGTCGGTGATTTGGTGGCGATCTCGGATAGCGGGGTCGTGACGTTGCTCGCTCCCCATATTCAGAAATTACCGGCAAGGGTTTTGCGTTTAGAGTCTCTGCGTCTGTGGCAAGATTACGTATACTGGATGCGCGAATATTTCCGGGAGCAGGAGTTTGTCGAGGTACGCACGCCGTCCTTAGTGCCGTGTCCGGGGACGGAGCCGTCGCTTGATGTTTTCAGCACGGAGTTTGTGAATGGATCTCGCCGTCAGAAATTGTACTTACCGACGAGCCCGGAGCTGCACTTGAAAAAAACCTTGGCGTTGGGCGCCGAGAAGATTTTTGAAATAAAGAATGTTTTTAGAAACGGCGAGGTCACGGATCACCACCAGCCGGAGTTCACGATGATCGAGTGGTATCGTGCCTATGACGGCATGCCAGCGATTCAGCGGGATGTGGCGGAATTGGTGCATTACTTGGTTCGTAAGATGCCGGCGCTGAAGGCCCCGTCGGGCTTTGACACGGTTCAGATTCCTCAGTTGTTTTACCAGCACTGCGGTGACGAGCTGTGCCCGGATACGACACTGGAGCAAATGAAGGCTGTGGCGGCAAAGGCGGGAGTGGACGTGTCGTCAGCAAAGACGATCGACGACTACTTCTTCCTGATCTTCATGGAGAAAATTGAAACGCAGTTTAACCCGGATCGTTTGATCTTCGTAGAAAAATATCCGCCATATCAAGCGGCTTTAGCGCGCCTGACAGCGGACGGCTGGGGCGATCGTTTCGAAGTGTACTGGCAGGGATTAGAAATCGCCAATGCCTTCCACGAGCTCAACGACCCAGCCGTGCAAAAGCAACGATTTGCCGAAGACCTGGCTAAGAAGCGCGCCATGGGCAAAGAGGAAATTTCGTTGGATGCCGAGTTCATGCAGTGCCTCGAAGCCGGAATGCCGCCATCAGCCGGCATCGCCTTGGGAGTCGAGCGCCTATTCATGGCGCTCACAGGCATCACCAATATTTCTGACACGCGTTTGTTCCCGATGAAATGATGAACAAGAACCTTTGGCTTTTATCAGAACCCTGACTTCACTTCTTGTTTCTCTATTATCAAAGCTTAAAGGGAGGTCCCTCAAAGACCTTTTCGATCTTCGCCCTTTTACTAAGATTTTTTCTTGGGGGAAGCAGTTTAGGGCCGCTCTCTCCCCAGGAGTTCATACCAAACCCGACGTGCTACTCTCGTAAATCGGCGACCATTTTTTCGGCGCCGGAGAGGCGGTACCAGACCCGCTCGGAGAAGATGAATAGCAGAATCATGAAAGGCAGTAAGAAAAATGCGCCGAAAACTCCGAACAAGATCCACAGACGCACTTCGAGGTCTTGGGGGATCAGGAAGATGCCCACGACGATGGAGCCGGTGAAGCCCACCACCATCAACTGCAAAAAGACGAATAATAATACGGAGCCCGCGAGAGATTTACGGAGTACTTGCAGGGCGCGCAAGTAAGCTAAGACTCCTTTTTTTCGAATGCTACGCGCGGCCTTCTTGTATAAGAAAGAGCGCACGAACATGAAAAAAAAGTCTTTTAAGAAATTCATTCTTATTTGCCTATTTGCGGTTGCTGCCGAAAATCCAGCCTAAGACAAACGCCACGAAGCCCACCACGCCCAAAGCAACCCATGGGTTTGTCTTTACTTGCTCTTCGATTTGGCCCTTTGTGGCCTTTACTTCATTTTCTGCGCGGGTCTTCACGTCTTCCAAAAGAGGGCGTAAGGCCTCGAGAGCCTTTTGGATTTCTTTATAGTCCTTCTCCAGGTGATCACGGAGATCTTGGGCCTTCGAGTGCCCAGCAGATTCGAGATTTGAAATAGCTTCCGACAGTGATCCGGGATTTTTGCTCATTGGGGGCTCCTTAGTTCGGCCTGCATACGAGCGGGCCAACTCAAGCCTGCTTATCGGCAGGCGAACTTACCTGTTTAGATCGGCATTTTTTGCAGACTTATGAAGCAGTAAAAAACTCCCAACTTACCTAAAGGTCTGGCTTATTTCACCCTAACAGGATAAAAATCCAGGTCTAATTTCGAACTTTTTAGGCCCCTCCGGCCAGGTGACATCCGTGAAAATCAATCGCCATCTTCTCAGCGAACTTATGACCTCTCTCGAAGAAGTGTTCTTCGATGGCAAATATGCGGACAAGGTCATTGAGTCTTGCTTTAAACACAACAAAGACTGGTCGGCCGGAGAGCGAAAATTCTATGCTGAAACTATCTATGGCGTCCTTCGCTGGGAGCGCTTGCTGGTGTTTATTGCCGGCGATGAAAGCCTTGCGCGCGTGATCGGGGCGCAGTGGTTGCGCAGTGGTCATGATCTGCCGCATTGGGAAGAGTTCGAAGGGCTCAGCTACGATTTCGTGAAAAGCCAAGAGAAGAAAGCCACTGGCAGGTTTGCCATCAAGCAATCCATTCCGGATTGGATGGACGAGCTCGGCCGCAAAGAACTCGGTACGGAGACGTGGGAGAAAACCGTCATCGCGATGAATCAGCCGGCAGATCTTTACCTCCGTGTAAATGCTCTCAAAGCCACGCCTGATGAGGTCATCGCGGCATTGGCATCCAGTGAAATCGTCGCAGAGAAAGTCTCAGACGAACCTTCTTGCACCCTTAAGGTGAAAGACCGCAAAGAGCTTTTCAAAACAGACGCTTTCCGCAACGGCTTCTTCGAGATTCAAGATGCGGGTTCGCAGATGATCGTGCCACTACTGGACGTGCAACCCGGACATCGCGTGATCGATGCTTGTGCCGGTTCGGGCGGCAAGAGCCTCCACATCGCGGCTTACATGCAGAACAAAGGTCGCCTTATTTCCATGGATATCAAAGAGTGGAAGCTGCATGAACTCAAACTCCGTGCCCGTCGCGCCGGAGCAACGAACGTTGAAACACGCGTGATTGAGTCTTCAAAGACGATCAAGCGGCTGAAAGAACAAGCTGATCGTGTGCTCCTCGATGTACCGTGTACGGGCCTCGGCGTTCTTCGTCGTAATCCCGATGCAAAATGGCGTCTGCACGCAGAAGACATCGCGGAGATCCAAAAAGAGCAATACCAAATCCTGACGAGTTATTCCGCCATGACGAAAAAGGGTGGACTCATGGTTTATTCGACGTGCAGTATTCTGCCGTCAGAAAATGAAAACCAGATCGGGAAGTTTCTGAAGGAAAAAAACGGAGACTGGCGTCTTCTAAAAGAACTCCATCTCCGTCCAGATGTCGAGGGCTTCGATGGTTTTTACGCGGCCCTCTTAAAACGCAATTAATATTTGTCCGGGCGGAAAGGTTTCGCAGGGGCCTTGATACCGACCCAGCATTGAACCGATACTGTGTCGAAACGCTCCTGAGGGAAAATACTTAGGCCTTCTTTTTTGGGCCTTTGTTGATGTCTTCTTTGAGTTCTTTGCCAACTTTGAAGAAAGGTAGTTTCTTTTCTTCAACATTGATCACTTCACCCGTGCGCGGATTACGACCTTTATAAGCATCGTACTGACGGTTCACGAAGGAACCAAAACCGCGAATTTCAATACGATCATCGCGCATCAGAGCTTCGACCATGGAGTCAAAAATAGTATTTACGACAGTCTCTGCTTTAACGCGAGTGATGCCTGCTTTTTCAGCAATAAGATTGATTAAATCCGCTTTTGTCATGGACTCAATTATACAGATCAAAGGGGTTCTGACCAGTGAAAAACCCTTATGGCCCAACGCGCGAAGACCTGATTTAGTTAGTACAAACCAGTATTTAAGAGGATCTTTCGATAGGCATCGAGAATGGAACGGATCATTTTCTGGGTATCAAAGAGATCAATGACCTTTTGACGGGCTTTATCGCCAATTTCTTCAGTAGGCATGGTGCCAGAGAAGATTTCAATTAATAAACTCGCGAGGGACTCAATATCGGCTGGGCGGAGAAGGAATCCGTCCACTCCGTCCTCAACCACGTTGGCAATCGGACTGACTTCGGAGCCGATAATGACCTTTTTTTGAGCCATGGCCTCTATGAGACTGGCTTCAAAACCAGTGGAGCGGGAGCTCATGTCGACATAAACGTCGGCCATCAAAATGAACTCGATCAGGTCCCGGGAACTCAGGGCCCCTGGCAGGATCACGCGGTTTCCCAGCGCCAAGGTCAGCATTTCGAATTCGACCTGTTTGAAGTAGGGTCCATTGCCGACAATAATCAGATAAGCATTCGGTTTTTTGACCGCGACTTTTTCAAACGAACGAAGCAGATTTTGCAGCTCGCGGATCTCGGTCATGTCTGAAATCGTCACAACCACATGGGCATTCGAGGACAGGTTCCATTTTTTACGGTACTCGACGGATTCCTCCTTCGGCGTAAGGTCTCCGAGTTCCATACCGTAAGGCACAGTATAGATATGAAAATCCGGGTAAAGATAGTAGCGCTCCAGGATGATCCGTTGCTGGGGGTTGTTCACGAAAACACCGTCAGCGGTTTTCAGAAGTTTGCGGTCTGTCCCGAAGTAAGTCGTCAGGAACTTATAGGTCACAGCCACCGCTGTCGTAATCAAGCTGCCGAGAGTTTCCTGGCTCATACCTAAAATAGAAAACAGCTGGGACATTTGTGTCGCCTCGGCATCGTACGCAACGGCGACCTTAAACTCCTCTTTCCTGCGGGCAATACGGCGGCCGGAGTTGTCGAGGCTGTGGAGCACGTGAAATGGCTCGTTCTTATGCAGTTCAATGAATTTCTGTAAGGCCGCCTCTTCGAATTTGAGATTTCTTAAGTTACTGCCGCTTTCTTGCAAATAGAACGTGCGAACACCATCGCGATTAATTTCGGCTTTTCCAATCGGGCTCTTGGTGGAGATCACCGTGACCTTGTGGCCTTGCTTCGCCAACCCGCGGGCGATGGGCCAAAGAAAGCCGGCATCCGTCGAGCGGCTGAGAATCTGAAAGCGATTGCTTACCAAACAGATGTTCAAAGATTCCGGAAGGGTGTTCTTTTTCTTCACTCAGTTATTTTAACTGACTCAAAGCTCGGGTGTAAAGGCGATTGAGTTCGTTCAGTGGCGTATCCGTCAAATGACGGTCCTCACTCAATTTGGCCTTTAGACTTTCTGGCGGGCGAAAGTTTTCTTTGGTCAGGAACGTGCCGAATTCGCGATCCAGGGACTCGTGATTGAGAATCCAGCAATTGATATTTTTCTGCCATAGATGGGCGTGAACACTGGCCTGTTTTGAGTCCAGTGCCAAAGGCGTGTTGCATTGAATAGCCTTGAAGTAAAACTGCGAGATTGCCTGAGGGCTTAGCTTAATTCCAGCTAAGATCAGGCATTGTGTGTTCTGCAAAAGCTCGTGCTCCAGTGGATGAGGCAAGGCCCCCGAGAACATCCAGCGATCCGCGAGACCCAGGGACTCCATCCATGTTTCAAATTGCTTGCGGCTCCGGACAGGCCAGTCTTGATTCGAGCCCCAGAGGACGACGAAGTGAGTTTCGGCAATGCGGGCCAAGCGGCGAAAAAACACGTCCGTCGCAGAAAAGTTTTTTTCGAAGCACGGAATGACGAAGTAAGGCTCGTCTTTCAGTTGCTGAGACAGGCTTTCGTCGATAATGATTTTAGATTCAGGCTCTTCGTAATAAGGCTGCTCCAGCAACGTGCTTTCATAAAGATCCAAGGCCGGAGGCAAGATCCCACGCCCTTGTTTTTTTGAGCGCACACTCATTCCGCGCAGCCTCGCAAGCGAATCCACGGACGGGCAAGTGACAATATCGCTCTCTTGAAGAAGCAAACGAGTCGGGCTGCCGGCCCGAAGCCGTCGTTCAAAGTGCAAAAGTGACGTCGTCAAAACTATCAAAGGATGTGATTTCGCATAACTCGCCAAAACCGCATGCGCTGAAGTGAGGCCGCCCTGATCCAGAATGATGTGTAAGACTTGAGGCTCGTAGGAGAAAATCACCGGCAAGATACGAAGCGCTTCCAGAAATGACCATTTTTTGAAGTAGGCCATGAAGCGAATGCCATTGGTGTTTGCGGCTTCTTCGCCCTGGCTGGTGAGAAAGGTCACTTCATGCTGCTGGGCCTTTAGTGACAGGGCCAGCGGCCAAGAAGTGGAGTTTACTTTCTCGGTGACTAAAATTATTTTCGCCATTCCAGGCCCAGTGCTTTATAGATTCGATCTAAAATTTTGCGGTTGGCTTCAGGGATATTGCGGTGTTTAAGCTCTTCCGGGTGGATCCACTCCAGCATCATATGATGTTGTGCTTTGGGTTGCCCTTTCCAGAAGAGGATTTCGTAAAAAAGAATCAAAATGCCGACATCGCCATACGAGTGTGTACACGCCAGTTTGAGATCGCCGACTTCCGCGTCAATACCGAGCTCTTCTTGAAGCTCGCGTACAAGGGCCTGCTCTGGTGTTTCACCCGGCTCGATTTTGCCACCGGGGAATTCCCATTGGCCCGGCAAAGAGTTGTTCTCGGGTCGTTGGCCAACCAGGATCTTGCCGTCTTTCTTCAGAAAGCCGGCAACCACAGGGATCCAATGGCCCTTGCGGCTCTTTACTTTGCGTGTTTTTTCATCACCCTCTGCCATTCCTCTTACCTACCAGAATATTTTGCTGCCACATCGCGGAAAAAACCAGGTCCCTCAAAAATGAGGGCAGAGTAAATTTCAACAAGATCTGCGCCCATTTGCAACCTTTCAAAGACATCTTCTGGAGTCATGACCCCTCCAGCGCTAATAATAAGCTTTCCAGGGCGATGCTTCCCAAGAATTTGTAAGCTTTTTTGCAGAATTTGGCAGGCAAGGGGCTTTAAAGGGGCTCCTGAAAGGCCGCCCTCAGAGGGGAAATGGAGGCCTTGGGGCCGGGACAATGTGGTATTCGTCAGTACAAAACCATCGATGCCGAGGTCAATAGCGACGTTCAACGCTTCAGAGAGGCTTTCATCATTGAGGTCCGGGCTGAGCTTTAAAAGAATCGGTTTCGTTGGAGCCGAGTGCGAAGCCTCAACCAGGGGTTGCAAAAGCTTTGTGAGCGCTTCTTTGTTTTGCAAATCACGAAGGCCTTTGGTGTTCGGACTGCTGATGTTCACGACAAAGCCATCGGCCTGCGGTTTGAAGTATTGAATCAGATAGAGATAGTCTTTGCTGGCCTCTTCATTCGCAGTATCGCGGTTTTTGCCGATGTTCACAAAGACCGGAGTTTTTTTCTCTTCGTAGTCACGGAGGTTATAGAAAACTTCTTTGGCGCCAAAGCTCGGAAAGCCCATTTTATTCCAGACAGCTTGGTGCCCTAGCTCGCGATCCATGATCTTTCCGGGGTTGGCCGACTGAGGCCGCGGAGTCACCGTGCCGACTTCGACGAAGCCCGCTCCAAGCGTCCACCAGTCATCGAGGCTTTCGGCATTCTTATCGACGCCACCCGCGAGACCCAGAGGATTCTTAAAGTGAAGACCATTCCAGGTGAGGGATTTCCATTCAGGAGTGGGAGCAGAATTGAAGAGGGAGAAGATCTTTAAACCAAAAGGGCCCAGATCATGGGCCCATTGTGGTGGTAGTAATAACCAAGGCTTTTTAATCATGCCCCACAGTTTAGCGTGGGTAAAGACCTCTGAGCAACATAGCTTTTTCAAGACGTTGTACAGAAACGGCCATCGCCGCAGAACGCATATCTACGTTCTTTTCTTGGTGGAACTTGAAGCCCACGTCAAAGGCGCGGTGAATGATTGTTTTCAAGCGGTTGTTCACCTCTTCTTCGTCCCAGAACAAAGACATGATGTCCTGAACCCATTCGAAGTAAGAAACGATCACGCCGCCCCCGTTGGCGATAACATCCGGAGCGATGAAACAGCCTTTTTTGTGAAGAACTTTTGTCGCATTCACAGAAATAGGACCGTTCGCGCCCTCAACGATGATTTTTGCCTTTACGTTTTCAACGTTGTGCATGTCGATCTGGCCTTCAAGAGCACAAGGGAACAAAGCATCTACTTTCAAAGTGAGAAGCTCTTCGTTTGTCAAAGCTTGGGCCTTTGGGTAGCCCTTTAAAACTTTATTTGTTTTGATGAACTCAAGAATTTCAGGAATGTTCAAGCCATCGCCGTTGAAGATCGCGCCGCTGACATCACTGATAGCAACGATTTTAGCGCCACGCTGGTGGGAAAACAAAGCGGCGAAAGAACCTACGTTGCCGAAACCTTGGATCGCGATGGTAGAGCCAGCCATTTTCAGGCCGACTTTTTCGAAAGCTTTTTCAGCAGTGTAAACCACTCCCAAGCCTGTCGCATGGTTACGGCCGAGTGAACCGCCGATCTCCACGGGTTTACCAGTGACAACGCCGGGTTGTGCATAGCCGCCTTGCTCTTGCGAATAAGTGTCCATGAACCATGCCATTGTTTGTGGATCAGTGCCCACGTCAGGGGCTGGAATGTCTTTTGTCGGGCCGACAAACGCTGAAATCTCAGAAGCATAACGGCGAGTGAGATTTTGTTTTTCGGTGCGGGATAAAGTGTTTGGATCCACGCAAACGCCACCCTTAGCGCCGCCGAGAGGCAGACCCAGAACAGAGTTTTTGAAAGTCATCAAAGAGGCAAGACCCACAACTTCCGGAAGGTCTACGTTTTGATGGTAACGAATGCCTCCCTTGTAAGGGCCAAGAGTCGCATTGTACTGAACGCGGAAACCCGTGAAAACTTTCACGGAGTAGTCGTCCATGCGAACCGGGATACTAACAGTCACGCAACGGCGTGGTTTTTTTAAACGTTCTAAAACATTCGGGTCACAGTTAATAAGTTTCGCGGCTTCTTCGACAGTTTGAAGTGCGTTCTTGAACAAAGGACCATCTAAATGAGCTTCTGATTTGTGAAATTCCATTCTGCATAACTCCTTAAAATCACACGGAGTCATCCTAATGGTGTAAAAACTCAGAGTCCATCGGTAAAACGGTTTGACTCAGTGGTTCTAGAGGGTTCTATGCAAAGGTCGGGACGCCTAAACCCAGGGCGTTAGGCGTTTCTCTCTTGCCAAAGTTGAACGTGTTTTTGGAAGAAGGGTGAGTTTTGAGCCAGTGCCTGCATGTACTCCAAAGTGTCTTCTTGTGCCTCCGGCGGAAGTTTGAAAAACGGTTGGATATGCTCATCAGGAACATAACGGAAAGTGAAGTTGATTCTGCGGGTTTCAAACTCTGTGACATTGAGTTTGAACACATCATTGCTTTTCTTTTCCACTCGTTGGACGCGGTGGAATAACTGTTTCTTAAATTTGTCGCCACCGAAAATCTGTAAGGAACTGTCCTCGAGCCATTGTTGTAAAACGACGTTGCTCTGAGACTGGGTTCCATGACTTTTCACGAATTGGAACAGAGCTTTTTCGCCAAATGAAACTGAGGCAACGGGGCCTGGCTCGAAGTCTTTGTGCTCACCCACGCGGGCGCAATCAATGTATTTTCCATCGTTGATTTGATCGCCGTAAAAATTAATCAAGCAGGTGTTGAGGTGCCAGCCCCGCGGAACGTCTTTGGGGTCAAACTCAAGTTTTACCATGGCTTCAATGTTGTGGACGAGATTGGCGAGAACCGGCGGATAGGGTTCAGCTGAAACGCAACGGTGGTACAAACCCTTTGGTGGATGGTAATAGTTCAGGCAGGCAAATTGCCAGTTCCCCAGCCAGTATACCGGACGCAGCAAACGGCGTTGCTGTTGATCTCCAGGGGGCGGGTTGTGTTTGGAATAGCGCATTTCCCAGAGAGGGTGCAAAGTTGCCAAATAAGCCAAAATTTCTAAACGTTCGGCTTTCGAAATATAGCCCGGCTTATAGATCAGGTTTTGGAATTGGCTCATAGTTTCGCGCATGAACCTCTTTTAACACATTGCCGTAGTAAAAAGTATGGCCTACCTTTAAGAAAGTGGTTACAAACTGAAATTTCTACAAGGGAGCCCGTTCGTGAATATCGGAACAGAACAGCGCCAGGATCTTATTCAAACTCTCAATGCTTTTAAGGGCAAAAAAGTCCTTATCATCGGAGATGTCGGCTTGGATGAGTACGTGATGGGCGACGTTCGCCGCATTAGCCCCGAGGCTCCGGTTCCCGTTTTGGCAGTGACTGAAGAAGACAAGCGTTTGGGTTTGGCGGCCAATGTTGCGCAAAACGTTGCAAGCCTTGGCGGGATTCCAATGATGGTCGGCGTGGTCGGCCGTGACGTGGGCGCGGCAACATTGCAGGAGATCTGTCGCAAAGCTCATGTTTCTTGGGACTATATGGTTCACTCTGAGCGCCGTCCAACCACTCGCAAAATGCGTATCATGACGGGACCTCACCATATCGTGCGCGTGGACTATGAGATGGTGAAGTACCTTTCGCCTGAAACCGAAGCAAAAGTCGTCCACAGAATCAATGAAGTGATCGGGGAAGCCGATGTTGTGGTCCTGCAAGATTACAATAAGGGCGTTGTTTCACAGCAACTTGTGAGGCAGGTTGCCGAAATTTGCAAAAAACACGGGAAGAAACTTTTGGTCGACCCCACTCGCGCGAATCCTGCTGAGTTCTATTATGGCGTGGACCTTGTGAAACCCAATTATGAAGAGTCCTTAGCGCTTTCGGGCCTTAAATTCGACGACCTTCGCGAGAATCCCAATAAGATCCTTGAAGTGGGCCGGGCGATTCAAAAGAAAACCGCGGCCACGGAAGTGGTTTTGACCCGCGGTAAAGAGGGCATGACGATCTTCTCGGGCGATAAAGTGGATCAGGTACCAACTTTTGCCCGAAAAGTCTTCGATGTCACGGGGGCTGGTGACACTGTGATCGCGGCGATCGCATTGGGGGTGGCTGCCAAATTGCCACTGGTGAAGTCTTGCACCATCGCAAATTTCGCCGCGGGTGTGGTTGTCGGGAAGGTCGGCTGCGTTCCGTGTGAACTTCCCGAGCTCAAAGAGTATATTCAGACAGTTCATTCTTAAAAAATTAACCTGTCCCTTAATTCCACGCGTCTTCGCTCGTAGGAGGATCGCGTGGATTTAGAACGTTTGCAGTATCGCGGCTTCAAACCTCGCCAAGAGGTCACTGATCAAGCCGAAAAGGTCTCACAAAAAATATTGGATGAATCGCCGGTGGCGGGGAGCGCCCGGATCGTCATTGCCGACGAGGGCGAACAGTTTCATGTCTCGGTGGTCGGGGCCACTTTCGATAAAAAACTTTTCAGCTCGGAATCCGCTTTTCGTAAGCAGCACATTCGTGGCTGGCCGCGGGAGTGGCAGCTCGGCGCGCTTGCGCAGGTCCTTGGGGATTTTGTCAGGCAGCTCAGAAATACCTTCCGTGATAACGACAATCAAAACAACGACACCTAGCAGTTTTTATAACAATAGTAATTTCAATATATTAAAGTAGCATTGAGGAGCCTCTAGACCCCCTGTTTATCTGTGAAAAAAAGGCAGACAGGGGGTTTTCCGCGTCCAAATGCTGGCCTTTATCCATAACTTGCTGTAAGTTCTTGCCTCTTTGAAAAAACGACTTCAAACAAACCTTTTGAAAATGCTGTCGCAAGCAAGAAGGACCACCCAGTTATGTTCAATGCCTACGAAAACGACTCGTCCGCCTCTGAGCCCAAGTTTCTTGAAACAACCACTCCCAAGGGCAAAGTAAACTTTTACTCTATGACGTTGGAAGACCTAAAGGGCTTCTTAAAAGGCCTCGGAAAAGAGCAGTTCCGCGCGCAGCAAATCTTTAAATGGGTCTATGAGCAGCGAGTGACGGACGTTGAGCAGATGAGCAATCTCTCAAAAGCCTTCCGTTCCGAATTGCCGGATATTTTAAGCTTCGACTTGCCACCGGTTTTGAAACATCTCAAATCGGTCGATGGCACTCAGAAATTTCTCTTCGACATGAAAGAGGGCAATAGCGTTGAAGCGGTGTTGATCCCTTCCGATGACCGTTTGACTCTTTGTATTTCTTCCGAAGTGGGCTGCAACATGGCTTGCCGGTTCTGTTTCACGGGCAAGCAAAAACTCAAGCGCCGTTTGACGACAGAAGAAATCGTTGGCCAGTTCATGCAAGTTCATGACCGTTTGGCGGAAGGCCAGCGTATTTCTAATATCGTGTTCATGGGGATGGGTGAGCCTCTTGACAATCCAGAGGCCGTTTTCAAGTCGATCGAAGTGTTGACGAATCCTTGGGGCATGATGCTTTCACGCCGCAAAATCACGGTTTCGACTTCGGGCCTGGTTCCGCAAATTAAGTTGGTTTCAGACGCCCGCGTGCGGTTGGCGGTCAGCCTGAACGGTTCTAATGACGAGATCCGTTCTCGCGTGATGCCGATCAATAAGAAGTACAATATCAAAGAACTCCTCGATGCTTGCCGCGAGTACTGCAAGATCACGAAAGACAAAATTACTTTCGAGTACGTTTTGTTGAAAGGCGTGACAGACCAAATGGAGCATGCGAAGGAACTCGTGAAACTTTTGAAAGACGTTCCAAGCAAAATCAATATTATTCCGTTCAACGAACATCCGGGTTCAGGCTTTGAGCGTCCCGACGACGAGCAAATCCAGAAGTTCCACACGGAATTGATCCGCCTGGGCGCGCATGTATTATTACGCAGAACGATGGGCCGCGATATCTACGCGGCCTGCGGGCAGTTGACGACCGTTAAAGACAGACCAGAAACAATGGATATTTCTAACTCAAAAATTGGTGGCACAAATGAGCGACATTTTAGTGGTGGGCAGCCTAGCCTATGATAGCATCGAAACCCCTTCGGGACGCGTGGCCCGCGCCCTGGGTGGTTCGGCGAATTACTTCTCTCTGGCGGCGAGCCTCTACGCGAAAGTGCGTGTTGTCGGTGTTGTCGGTGAAGACTACGAAGAAGCGGATTACAAGCTTTTGCAAGACCGTGGCGTGGATCTCGAAGGACTTGAAAAAGTTCCTGGCAAGACATTCCACTGGGAAGGTAAATACGAAGGCGACATGAACGAAGCCAAGACGCTGAGAACTGAACTCAACGTGTTTGAGCACTTCAACCCAAAATTGCCTGAGAACTATAAGAACTCGAGCTTCGTATTCTTGGCCAACATCGTTCCGGCTTTGCAGCTGGAAGTTTTGAACCAAGTGAAAAACCCGCAATTCGTGGGCATGGACACAATGAATCTTTGGATCGATATCGCGAATGCGGATCTTTTGAAGGTGCTCGCGAAAGTAGACGTGGTCTTGATCAACGAAAAAGAAGCGGAAATGCTGACGGGCGCGGGCAATGCGATTGAAGCCGCCCCGAAAATCGTGGACCTCGGCCCGAAAGCGGTGGTGATCAAGCGTGGTGAGTACGGTTTCATCATGTTCTCGAAAGAAGAAGGCTACTTTGTGTTGCCGGCTTTTCCTCTCCCGAAAGTCATTGACCCCACAGGTGCGGGCGATACTTTTGCCGGTGGTTTTTTCGGCTACTTGGCAAGCCGTCCAGGCAAGCCCACCGTGAAAGACATGAAACAAGCTTGCATCAACGGAAGCATCCTGGCGAGCCACACGATCCAAGACTTCAGCGTGAAAGCCCTGGCGGGGACAACATTAGCCGATATCGAAAAACGTTTGGCGGAATATAGAAAAGTTATTTCGATCTAGATCTAACTGATGAAGTTTCACTCAAAATCCGTGATATCGACAAAGTGCGGGAATAGGGGCCTCTTTACAGGACTCTGGAGGGTATGAGTTTTGCTCCTCAAAGAGGGGTCACGAAGCTCTTCGCGTGTATCACTTTGGGACAAACTTTGGGACAAGGAGACTTGTTATGAAGCCAGTGCTGTATGCCCTCACAATCCTCCTTTTGGCTGGCGTCACTTACGCTGACGATAGCATTGATGCACAAATGGACGCGGAGCAAGCCATTGCCGATGTTGACGGTGCGCGCGCGGACGCTGAAGAAGCAAAAAAGCATGCCGCTGAAGATAAAAAACGCCACGCCAAACTTCAAGAAGAGTACCGCCAGAAACTCAAAGAGGCCAATGCGGCCAGCGCCGAAGCGTCGCGCGAAGCTGAAAAAAACCGTCGAGAGGCGGAAAAGATCAATGGCGAAAGCGCAAAGCTGGAAAAACAAATCAAGGCGCTTGAAGCGCAAAAAGCGCAGTCCGAGAAAAAGATCGAACTTACTAAGCAGAAAACAGCCAAGCTCTATCAAAAGCGTGATGAAATAAACGCCCGAAAACAAGTTAAGCAACAAGAAGTCGAACGCGTCCACGATGAAATCAAAGCCCAGGATAAAAACATCGAGCAAGCCAATGTGGAAGTCAGGGAGGCTGAAACTGACGCCCGAGATGTCGAGCATCGTTTGGCGCAGGCCCAACGTGAACTCAAGACGGCCAAGGTGCGCTCAAAGGCTAAAGTGAAGGCGGCCCAAATGCGCGCCGCCAAGGCCCGCAAACGCGCTGACAAAGCCAACCTGGCCCGCAAGAAGACGGAAAAAATTCTCGGCGCTGTTCAGCGCTAGCGCTTTGTTTTTGGGCGGCGCCCTTCGAGTTCGTTCACGCGTTTTTGCAAATGGAAAATTTCTTGTTGCATATCACGCATCTGATTTTTGAGTTCTTCACTTGGATCCACGGAGCTGACTTGTCTCATCGGTACGATGCGGTCTTCTTCTTCGTCTTTTTCATCATCGAAGGCGGCGGGCGAAATTTCGGTCACGGGTTTCGTAATCGTTTGATGGGATATTTTGTGCGGCTCTTGAATGCCGCCGAAGGCACGGCTGATTTTTCGAAAGTCGGGTGGGAACCCACCCGTCACGATCGAAAGGAAAGCAATGAACATGATACCGCTCACGAAGAGACTCTTAACAACTGTTGCAAAGATTTTTGCGAGGGTTTCCACCAGACGGCCCATTGTTTATATTTATCGGCATCCCTCGACTTAAGATGAGGGCTCGTGTGGGAATTTAAGGAATTTTCATTCTGAGATAGCTACTTGTAGCGCAGTCACATGTTAGCGCTCTTGGTCGCTTGCTTCTGCGCGTGTCTCACCCTGAGAAATTTCGCTCTGTAACTCTGCGATCCGTGGTCGAGTCGGGTGGCACGCGGCCTGCAATAGGTATTAAGTAACAAACGAACTTCCCCCCAAGTTCACCCCCAAAACCCAGGCTTCCCCCCAAGTCTGGGTTTTTCTTTTGTCCCTGTCTTACTCTGGGAATGTCCTAGACTAAAGCCTGAATTTCAATTCGTGCCCGGGGGAATACATAAAGAAAGCTCCTCTATTTTCCGATAGTTATCTTAAGTCATGGCTAAGAAAAAAACGAAGAAACAGACACCTAAAGATGATTTGATCGAATCGCTCATGAACGATGTTCAAGAGATCAGCGATCAACCCACGCAGCACGGAAAACGTGCCGTGGATTCTTTATTTCTGGATGATGAAAGTGGCGTTGATCAAGGCAATGACGAATTCCTCGTCGGTTTCGGCGGAGAAGAAAACCGTGTTGAAGAGCAAAACTCTCACGTTGCTGGCCTCTGGCAACAAATGAATGAACCCGGTGTTGATGCTCCGGAAAATCTTGAAGAAGTCCCTGACGTCGAAGAGTTCCGCGAAAAGTCCTTTGGTTCCGCAATGGAGCCACCAATTGTAGCCGCGGAAGAGAAATCCATTGTAGCCACCACTGAAGAGAAATCCAATCCTGAGGGCTATGATGACAAAACAGTGAATATCCAAGAGGTTGAGAGCTCAAAAGGCGGTTTTGACTCTTTGGATGAAGAACCTTCCAAGAGCCATAGCGCGGATTCTGAAAGAACGGTGGCGGTGGAAGGCTTTGCCAATCGCCAACCGAAAGCTCCAGCGAGCGTGGCGCCGAAAATCAGTTTTGGTTCATTGCGTGACCCACGTCAGGCCGCCGGTGGCCCGCCAGACGGAAGTATTTTTGCGTCAGGTGATGCGACATTGGCTCAGGCCGAAAGTTTGAAACTGGCGCAGCAACGCATTCTTGATCTTGAAAAAGAAGTGGAAAAGTACCGGCTCGAAAATGAAGAGCTGGCGTCGGCCGGTGATATCATTCGTAATCGGTCCGAAGAATTAACCGCGAGAATTTTCACACTAGAAAAAGAAAAGCAAGAAGTTTCAGACTCGTTACAAAACGAGCTGACGATCATCAAAGGGACTCTACAGTACAAAGAGACGGAAGTCGGAAAAGCCCGACTAAAGATTGAAGAGCTTGAGCTTCGCCTTAAATCTGATTTCAAGAAAATTCGTGTTCGTGAAAGAGAATTAGAAAATCGTCTAGAGCTTGTCAAAGCGGAAAAGACAGCGCTGCTGAGGGCTAAGGATGAGAATATTCTCGAGCTGAAGAGAAAGATTGATCATCTTCAAGGCGAAATGGATAATTATAGAAGTAAAGTTCTCGAGCTCAACAAGACAATTGATGCGAATCAAGAGCAATTCAAGCGCACGGTGCGTGCGTTGCGTTTGGCTTTGAGCAACTTAGAGGTTAAAGAGGAGAACATCGTTCCTTTGAAGAAAGCTGATTAGACATGGAGCAAGTCACCTCAGTTGAAACCGCCCAAGCTGTTAAAAAGATTAAAGTCGTTATTAGTGATTTGCATCTTGGCAAGGGCCGCGTTTTAGAAAACGGCGGCATTAACTCTTTCGAAGAATTTTACTTTTCAGAAAAACTTGTTGAGTTCATTCATTATTACTCTTCAGGCATCTACCGTGATTACGAAGTCGAGTTGATCATCAACGGTGACTTCCTCAATTGCTTGCAGGTGGACTATCGCGGCCACTTCTTGACGGTCATAACTGAGAATGTCGCTCTTGAGGTCATTAAGTCCATCATTAAGGGCCACATGAAGGTTTTTAAAGCGATGGCGGAGTTTGCCGCCAAACCCGGTAATTCTGTGACATATATCGTTGGCAACCATGATCAAGCGATGCTTTGGCCGGCGTGCCGTGCATACTTGAATCAAGTTGTCGGCACGCCGATTCGCTATAAGAACATCGTTTACTTCTTTGACGGCGTTCATATTGAGCATGGTCATATGCATGAAGCAGCGAACCGCATGGATCCAAAAAAGTTTTTCCTGAAGAAAGATTTGCCGGAGCCGATTTTGAATCTGCCATTTGGTTCCCACTTCTTTGTGGAACTTGTTCTTAAGGTGAAACACAAATATCCGCATGTGGATAAGATTCGTCCGTTCTCGAAAATGATTAAGTGGGCGATGTTTAACGAAACCCGCATGCTTGTGAATTCGTTTATCTCGTTAATCGTTTATTTTGGGAAGACGTTGGTGGTGAAAGATCCGCGCCGGCATTGGCCATTTAAACGTATTTTACAAGTCATCCTTGAGAGCGCGATCTTTCCTGATTTGAGTGAAGCTGCCCGCCGCGTGTTGGGGGACGAGCGCGTTCATACCGTGATCTTTGGCCACACCCATGTTTACCAATATCGTCAATGGTCCACGGATAAAGAATATTTTAACACCGGGACTTGGACCGAGCTGACCTCGCTGGATATCGTTTCTTTAGGTAAGATCACAAAGCTCACATATGTGTTAATTGAATATCCCGAAGATGGCGGAAGACCGCGGGGCCGTTTGAAGGAGTGGCGTGGTTATCACCGTATCGAGGAAGACGTCGCGGTTTCATAGGGCGTTCGAGAACAGGACCAGCGTTTAGCCCGGCGTCATAAACCTCAACCAGACCCTAAGCGAAAGGCTAGCAAAAAAAATCTTGAGGAGACCAAGATTGTCTTCAAAGTCCGAGGCGATCTATACTGAGTGCTGTTATGATGAATCACGATGATGACTCAAGAGATGTATCAGAGAAGACGAGCGTAGTGAGCTCGGACACCTTCAAGGGCCGTATTCAAGCTGCGGACGGGGCGCCTCCCGTTGTCGTGGTGTTGATTGGTCCTCCGGGATACGTGGGAAAACAGTACCCGATTTCTTCGAATGATATCGTGATCGGCCGGTCTGTCGAGACGCAGGTGTATATCGACGACAAGAGCTTGAGCCGATCGCACGCGAAGTTCGCCATCGTTAGTGGCGAAGTTTCTATTATTGATTTGGGCTCCACGAATAAAACCATCGTGAATGGCCAGGCGTTGCCGCCACTGGCTCCCTGCAAATTGAAGAACAATGATCAGATTAAAACGGGCAATGTCGTTTTCAAATTTCTCGAAACTGGAAATATCGAAGCCCTGACCAATCAAACGATGTACGAAAAAGCCAATCGTGATGCCTTGACCGGTGCTTATAGTAAAGGCTCGCTCCTTGAAAAAGGCCCCGAGGCCGTGAAGCGCTCGGAGCTTCTCAATGAAGCGATGAGCATTATCGTTTTTGATATTGATCACTTCAAAAAGATCAACGACGGTCATGGTCACCCTGCCGGTGACTTCGTGCTGAAAGAGCTGTCTGGTATTGTGACCTCGAAGTTGATTCGTTCCAACGATTACTTCGCCCGTTATGGGGGAGAAGAGTTTGTTTTGATTTTGTCAGGCGGTACGGCGAAAATGGCGAACGAAATCGCTGAACGTATTCGGCAGACCATCGAGACTCACGCGTTTGTGCATGAAGGCAAAGTCATTCCGGTGACGATTTCATTGGGGGTCGTGACAAAAAGCACAAGCGATGTGGAATGGCCTGAACTCTTTGATCGTGCCGACAAAGCTATGTATGCTTCGAAACAGGGTGGACGAAACCGCGTGACGATCGCGTAGTAAAGAGTCTTGCTCGATTTTTATATTTGATTAAACCCACTCCAACAAATTATATTTGATCTAGTTGTTTTTGATCTTGGAAGTGGGATGACATCGGATACTAGTTTGACGCCGGCTGAGCGGCTTATTTTGCTCAGAAAAAAATTAGGGCTTTCGCAGCGAGAGATGGCAAAGGAGTTCAAAGTTTCTAACGGAGCCATAGCGCTTTGGGAACAAGGCGGACGGCCGGTGCCCGGCTCTGTGCTTAAGCTGTTGGACCTCTATGAAGGATCTCCGCAGGATCTGCCCGAAGACCTTCGGGCGATATTTTCTAAAAATCTGGTGGTTATTGAAGAGGAAAGGGAACTACTCAATTCCCTTCAACACTATTTATCCGACCACCTGTCTTTGAACTACATTAAAGGAAAAATTCTAACTCAGTTCGTCCGGCAGTTGATTTTCTTTTTTCGCGAATCCAAGGGACTCACGATGAAGTTGATGCAAGTTGCCAGTTATATCGAGACCGGTTTGCCGCATGAGGCTCGTAAGGCTTTGGCAAAGTTTCCGCAAAGCTCCAAGCCGAGCCCGTACAAAACTGTGAAAAGAATTATAAGTGAAGACCTTGGGCAGAGCCCGGAAGCACTTTTTTCCGAGTGGAGCAAGGACCCCTTGGCGGTCACCAGCTTAGGGCAAGTTCATAAGGCTCGTCTTAAGAGTGGCAGACTGGTCGCTGTCAAAGTACAGCACGATGATATTCAAAAAATTTTAGACAAGCAGTTTAAGAGCATCGATTTAATGGCGCGGCTGTTAACCATGTTTAAGCAATCCGACCATCCGGTCCTTGAGGATATCAAAGAGAAAATTCATCGCGAGTGTGACTATCAGGCAGAGGCCCGGCAGCAACTGAGGTTTAAAAAATTCTTTGAGGGCGATCCTCAAATCGTGATTCCAGATGTGATTTTGGAAATGAGTTCAAAACGCGTTCTGGTGACGGAGTTTATTGAGGGGCTTTCGTATCAGGAGTTTATCGAGCAAGGAACTCGTGAACAGAAAAATGCCGCCGGTCTGGCGATTCACCGGTTGTTGGCCCGGTCCGCAGTGCAAACCGGACTTATTCATGCAGATCCTCATCCGGCGAATTTTATTTTCTTTGACGGAAAAGTGGCGGTATTGGATTTTGGCCGCGTGGTCGAATATACGGGCGAGCGTTTTGAAATGGAGAGACGCTTTGTGCACGCGCTGCTGACCGAGAATTATTCTCTTGCTCAGACGATGATTATTAAAATGGATGGCATTCAAGATCCTGAAACTTTCAATTTTGGCGAGCTCTGGAACTTTCTGGAGCGTCAGCAAACCCACTATACCCGCAACGAAAACTTTAAGTTTTCTAGAGAGCACTTGATTCGCCTGGCGGCGAATGCGCGCCGATTTAGCGGGCGCCGGCATTTGAAAATCGATAAGTGGTTTTTTGGGCATTTTTTACTAGCAATAGTGGCTTTAGCCTTTTGGCAGATTTAGAGACTGACGCTAATTGGCGCGCTGAAATGTTGTCATTTTTAGCATAACAAAGCTGTCCGCGCTTACGGTGAAAGCATTTTTGAATAGCTACGGCGGAAAATCCTTGCGGGCAGCAGGATTCCCACGCTTCGGCAGTTATTCAATTTGTGGAAGGGGCTGAGTCTCTGCTAGTCTAAATTCACGGAAAAAATATGGCACAATCGCAACGGCTAGTAAGTCTCAGAAATTGTTTAGGTCTATCACAAAGAGAAATGGCAGAGGAGTTCGGTGTTTCCGCTGCCGCGATCGCGCTGTGGGAGAACCGAAGACGGCCGATTCCGGGCCCCGTACTGAAACTGATGGAGCTGTATGAGCATGATGGTGGTGCCGCAGGAGTCTATCGTGGTACTGCGGAGGCCGAGGTTGAGGAACACTGCGCGGGATTTCAAAACCCGGTTTGGAAGGAAAAAGAGGCTGAAATCCTGGCCAGGTTGTGTGAGTCCGTCGAGGATGTCCGCGGTAGTAACAGTATTAAAAGCCGACTATATACTACGGCGCTGTCGCAGTTCTTGAATTTTTTTAAACACGCTCAAGGTGTGACGATGAAAGTGGCTCACCTTGCAAGCTTCATCGAACTAGGGTTGCCCGGCGAACTTCGTAAAGCCTTTGCCGATATGGCTGAGCATGCGGAGCCTTTGCCGCCGGAAACTATCGCGGGAGTCATTAGGAAAGATTTTGGCCGTGAACCGGAAGAGCTGTTTCTTAAGTGGGACAAAGACCCGTTGGCGAGAACCAGCTTGGGCCAAGTGCACCGAGCTCAGTTGGTGGATGGCACCGAAGTCGTTGTCAAACTGCAGAATCCGGATATTCGTAAAATACTTGAAAACCAGTTCCGGAAAATTGAAGGGCTTCACCGTATCTCTTTGTTTTTTGAGAGTGGGGATGAACTGTTGCTTGAAGATATTAAGCGACAAGTTCTGCTTGAGATTGATTACCGGCGCGAAGCATACAATCAACGTCGTTTTCAAAATATATTTGTGAATGACAAACAGGTCATAGTACCCAGGGTGCATCTCGAATATTCAAGTGATCGCGTTTTAACTTCAGACTATATTGCCGGCCGCTCTTTCGACGATTTTAAACGTCAATCATCTCAGAAAGAACGCGATGAGGCCGCACAAACAATTCATCGATTTATTGCCAAATCCCTTATGGGACCCGGCTGGTTTTATGCTGACCCTCACCCACGAAACTTTAAATTTCTTGACGACAAAGTAGTATTTTTAGATTTCGGCCGGATTGTTGAATACGACGTCGAGTTCCTACAGTTAAATCGTATCTTTTTTAAGGCCTTATTAAATGAGGACTACACCCTGGCGAAGTCATTAATGATCAAAATGGGTTCTGTTGAAGATCCCGAAAAGTTCAATTTCGAAGTTTTTTGGAGCTTTCTGAGCTTGCAACAAGTTCACTACATGACCAATCGTAAATTCAAATGCACCCCGGACCATATGCGCCGCCTGGCTTTGGAAGCCCGCCGCTTTGGTGGGCGCAAGGGATTGAAGGTGGATAAGTGGTTTTTTTGGGCGTTCGTTTATCAGAATTCCGTCTTTAGCATTTGTGCCGATCTTCAAGCCGAGAGCAACTGGCGCTCAGATGTTTTTGCCATACTCGACGAGTGTGAAGCAGAGACTTTAGTCTTAAAATAAGACCCGATCTTTTGGATAAGCGACTTAGTTTCGGGGCTTGTCTCGTATTAGGACTTGCCAGTCCCAACTTTTAAAGATGTATATAGCATTCTTCAGGCGTTGAAAGATGAAGGTTTTATCAAAGTCTCCTATTGCTCTGATCTGGGATCATATTCCCCGAGGCTCAGCGTAATGCTGAGCCTTTTTTCTTGCCGCTAAAGTCTTGGGCCGGATATCTTAAAAAATCCGGAGGTCTTATGAAGCCATCGTTATTGTTGATCGCTCTTCTTTTTTCGGTGAGTACTTTCGCGCAGCAGGGAAATGATCAGCGCACCGTTAGTGAGTGTGCGACGGACCTTAAAATTAAGCTCTGGTGGGATAGTACCAAGAAAAAAGAGGCCGAAAAGTTCTGCGCAGAGTATTCCCAAACTACAATCGATTGCGCCATCAATAATATGAAAGCCAAGCACTTGACCTATACTCAATTCGAAAGTGCGGTCAAAGATTGCCACCGGACGCGCAAATAGTCTGGTTAAAAATAAAACTATTTTCTTTTGCAATCTCCATCACTCATAATGCACCCCATGACCAATTCATGGCCACTTACATCCAGCAGAGCGTTTAGTTTTACTACGGGAATTTTTGGGGTTTTCCCAGCGGGAAATGGCCAAAGAGTTTCAAGTTTCACCGGGTGCCATTGCGCTTTGGGAAACCGGCTCACGGGTTATTCCAGGCCCGGTGTTGAAGTTGATGGAGGTTTATGAAAAAGCCCTGCCGACGACGACAAGAAAGAATTCCTCACTCAAAACTGACGGTTTGTTGGTTGAGTTCAGGGAAGTTTTCAATGCAAAAGGCAACGATGAAGTGCAAGGGGCGTTGGAGCTTATCAAGAACGGTTTAGATAATTTTCTGGATGATTCCTATGCCATGAATAGTTTGCGTGGCCGTCTGAAGTTGATTTTAGTAAAGAGACTTTTGAAGTCTTTAAAAAACTCCAAAGGTCTTTCAACGAAAATCGCCCAACTGGCGAGCTTTATGGAAATAGGCCTTTCCCCGGAAGTCCGTCGCGCTTTAGGAACCCTACAGTCTCGCAGCCTGCCAAGTAAGTTCAACGAGATTCAAAGCTTTTTGGAAGAGGAATATGGCAAGCCATTAAAAATGGTATTCTCGCATTTTCAAGAAAAGCCCATTGCGGTGACGAGCTTAGGGCAGGTTCATTATGCGAAATTGCCTGGAGGCCAGGAAGTGGCCGTTAAAGTCCAACATCCCCGGATTCACAGTATATTGCAGAAACAGTTTCGCAATATGGAACTCTTGAAAACCTTGGGAGCTTTTTTAGGAAAGAACGACTACGGGATTATCGAAGAGCTGCGGCGGGCGTTGTTTCAGGAGTGTGATTATCAGCTAGAGGCTTTGAATCAAGAGAAGTTCCGAAATATTTGGTCTGAGGACCCGAGGATTATTGTTCCTTTTGTATACCGGGATTTAGTCCGAGACCGTGTCATGGTGACAGAGTTCATTCGGGGTGAAAGTTTTCACAGCTTTTGCGTCCGCGCCAGCCAAAGCCAACGAAACGAGGCGGCCGAAACGCTTTTGGACTGTTTAACCAAAGCGTCCTTTGGCTACGGCCAAATGTATACAGATCAACATCCGGATAATTTTTTATTCCGTGATGGGAGAGTCGTGATATTGGATTTTGGCCGGGTGGTTGAATATCCCGTGGACCGTTTGAAAGTCGAGTGTCGGTTCTACCTGCACATGATGAATCAAGAATATGAAAAGTGCCGGGTCCTTGCGGAGACTCTTTTCGCCAAGGACGCAAACGATTTTGATTTCGATGCATTTTGGAATTTTCTGCAAAAATCCCATCAGCATTTAATAATCAATGAAAAGTTTAAGTTCTCGCGCCAATATGTGCAGTCTATCAGCCGGGAAGGGCGGATCTTCTCGAAAAAATACCAGCTCAAGATGACCAAAGAAGCGTTTTGGGCCTATGTTTTCGGTGCGAGCTCTTGGGGGATTTTGGCAGACCTTGATTCGGACATTAATTGCCGTCAGATTGCTTTAAAGAATGTCTATCTCGGCACTCAGCTTTAATAATTTAAAGCAGGTCCCAAATTATAGGGGCCCGCTTTTGAAATTCGATAATTGAGCGATTTTAAAAGTGAAATTTTCGAGCGCTTACACTGTGAGCGAACCTGGAATTGCCTCCCTGTATCATTGCACAAATTCGAGGCAAACTAGTCTGGTTTGATACAAGTTTTTTTATTTTTCATCGCGGTTTCGTCAAGCCCTCTTACCCTAATGTGAGTGTTTCACACGTTATTACACGTTGCTGGGGGTATTTTTGTATAAGCGGGTTTGTCTGTTGATCTGCCTCGTGATGGGGCTAGGGAGTTTCTTCGCGGTCTCAAATAGTAAGGCGACGCCCGAGAAGAATGCGAATGTAGCAGTTCCTGGGAAAGCGCCACAAACGACAAAGAATCAGTCGAGGCAGCAGTATCAGCTGATGATGCAAATGCAACAACAGCAGTATGCGAAAGCTCAATTAATCAGCAAATACGAAGAGCGCCAAAAAATTCAGGACGCTCTAGACTCGGTCTATCAGCGGGTTGAGCAGGCTAAGACCTTGCATCAAAGCAGCCGTTCAAAAGATGCGGCTCAAGCCGAGCGTATGCTGAAAAAACGGCAAAGCGCGCTGGCTGAGGAAATAAAACGTCTCGAGTCCCACCTAAAAAATAAATTCTGATCAAGTAAATCAATCGGAAATAATCACGTAACAAGGAGATTTGAATGGGAAATACATGGAAGAGCCTAATTTTAGGCGCATTATTAACAAGTATGACCGCTTGTAGTGGCGGCAGCTCAGTTAGCGACGGTGCTTCTAACAGTACTGATTTGGTGATCTCGGGTAAGGTTGGGGCTATGGGAACGATGAGTGTTTCCAACAACGCCTCTGAAGGTGTCGGCAAGTTTGGTACCTACGACAATGTTAAGCTGTACGTTACAGTTTACAATGACCCACCACAAATCACGGTGGCTAACTTAGGGAGCGACGGCTCTTTCTCTGTCACGCTTCCAAACGCCAGCGGCACTGTCATCGGTGCGCAATTTAAGAACACGCTGACCAACGTGGTAAAGCATGTGTACTTCCAAGATTCTAGCAAAAAGGACATGAATTCTTCTGACATGCTAATGGAATCTTATCCACTGAAAGGAAGTGTTAACTTCGGTACTTTGGATTTGTCCGGAGCAAAACCAGTTATTGACGTTGTTGCTGTCATCCCGGCTGAAAATCGCGCGGATGCTGGTGGCGATGTTGTTGGTTATGACTTTAGTGGTTCCTTCAAAATGGCTAGCTATAGCATTCCTCAAGCACTCAAAGACCAAGGCTTCATTACAGCTGAAGTGGACAACGGTGGTAACCATCAATCTTGTGGCGATGAGCCCTGTCTGCCTGTAGACATGCCAATCACTTTGGTGAAGTACTCAGGTAAAGAGTTCACTAAGGGCGCGGGTTGTACCGAAAGCGACTGTAAAGCAGATGGTACGGAAGGAACTGTCGGCACGGCAAATAAGTACGGTCTTTCTATCTGGGAAGGTCCGGCATCAGGCGCAGGGAGCGGTCTTCAAGATTGCGGTTACAATTCAGGCTTCACGGCGGACTCAGCTCGCTTCGGTGCTGGTATTCACATTGCTTCTGCCGCAATCGGTTCTCAAGCGATGAGTTTGGCTAATTTCACATTCGGTACGCTGGGCGGGACTGAGCCATGGATGAAGACGACCGCGGAGGCTCAATATGATGTCTATGATTGCGCACCAAAAGCGCACGTGGTCAGCGGGACGACTTATAATCTGCATGTATGTAAAGCTTTGGTGTGGGCGGATAACGGCAACACGCTCGATAAGACCATTTACTATGCAAATGAACAAAGTGCGGACAACGGTTGCCTGGAAGACGGTACTAACAAGCCTGTGATGGTTTCTGACTGGAGTATTAATCCCGAGAATCCGAGTTGCTGGAGTGGTACGGAGGTTTTCCCTGGCTTTAAGCGCACCAGCTGTCACTATGTGAACCAAGATCCAGATGGCAGTGGTCCTGTGGCGGCAACATCATTCACTTGTAAAAGTGGACAAGGAACTTTTGCAGACGCAGCTTTGACGACAGCAGCAGTTCCTGGCATTAACTATTTCACAGATCCGACGACTCGTACAGGTTCACCGGCTAAGCTTTTAACTAAAGGCGGTCTTTGCAGCAGTCTTCCGACTGGAACGGATGCTGAGAAGCTCGCTTCCTACCAGTGTTTTGCTCAAAGTTATGATCGTAACGACGGCGGTGGCTGTATGCGTGAGTATCGCTTCAACTGGGGGGCTAAAACTTCAGCTGATTTTGTGATGACAGACGGTCGTCCTCGTCCAAGTTCGAACTTTTTGACAGACATCGTGACTTATTCAGCAGATGGAAACACGTTCTTTGTTAACAACAACGAAAAGGAAACAGTGGGTATTTCTTCCGGCCAAAATGGCGGAATGGAATTCTGCGAAATCGAGAGCTCTACGAAACTTGTAGGTAAGAAAATGAGTGATGGCCAGCAATTGGTCACCTTGGTTCAATCTGGAGTTTTGCTGAGCTCTGACAAGACTGCTTGTGTGGCCGCAGTGAACGGTGCCGATACATGGGAAAATGGCAATCTTTCATACCGTGTAGGCGAAGGCAAAAAATTCATGTTCATTTTGAACAAACAATAACTCTGACCCTGTTAATGGGTATTGCGGTTCATTGGCCCGGGGAGTTCTCTCCTCGGGCTTTTTATTTCCCCTAAACCTCTCCGACACCAGTGAAAAAAAGGCTCTAGGGCCCACTACTTTTTGCACCATGCAGACGAGTCCAAAGTCCTGCTTTATTATTCATTTTATGAAACATATTATGCGTGCTAGCGCAGATTACCCGCGTGAAGTATGCGTTTCTGTTCGACAATCATTATGCATAAGGAATGCTTATGAGTGACCCAAGAAATCATTAAAAGATAAATAATTTCAAATATTTAGAGTCATTGTGGCTCTGAGGCCGTCGGCACTGCTCTTGCACAATTACTTAGCAAGGGGTCACAAGGGGGCAAGCTCCCATTAACCGAAACTCCTAGAAGGTGAGTCTACTATATGTTGCGAGATCTTATGAAAACAGATCTTGAGCTCGTAGAAGAAGTGAAAGCTGGAAACAGAAGATCTTTTTCTGAACTTGTAAAGCGACATCAGAAAGGACTTCTGAGGATGAGTCTGAGATTCGTAAAGGATCTCGATACAGCGGAAGACGTAGTGCAGGAAAGCTTCATCAAGGCATTTGAAAAGCTTCACAGCTTTGAAGGTCGGGCGAGTTTTAAAAGCTGGCTCTTCCAAATCGCGGTGAACAATGCACGAAACAGAATCCGCGACTCTCGTAAAAACATGATGGACATCGAGAATGTCCAGCTTGCTGTCGGTGCTGAAGCCGAAAGTGGCATGGTTCACGGAGCTGTGGCGGGTATGCTGCAGGAAGAAGTGGACAAACTCCCCGACAGGCAAAGAACAGCCCTCGTGTTGCGTGTGTACGAGGATCTCAGTTTCAAGGAGATTGCGGAGATCATGGGTTGCCCCTATGACACTGCGAAAGCGAACTATCGTCATGCTCTGATGAAACTTCGCGAAGTATTTGATGAACAACAAGACTTGAAGTCCTGGACGGAGGAGGTCGGGGGCTTCTTGGTCGAAACCAACCAATATGCGGAGGCCGAAGGATGAACAGAAAGCAACTACTGGGTGGAGTGCTTGAAGAAGTACAACTCCCAAACAACCAAGCCTATTTCGATCGTTTACATGACAAAATCATGGCCAAAATCGAGGACATTGAAATGGAGGCCCCCGCACGCCCAGCGATGCGAAGCTTCGAGAAATCGAAAGAATTTCTTCGGGATCACTGGCGAGGGTGGCTTTATTCTCGCGAAACCTAGTCGTGAGCACAACCGGACTGCTGCTGCCTAAATTCTAGTTGAAACTGAAAAAGCCCGTCCTTGGAGAACGGGCTTTTTGCTTTTTAATATATTATTCAATCTTTTTCTTGAGAGCTTCGACAGGATCTTTTTCTTTTTCGAGACTCTTGCATTCTTCGACGAATTTCTTGAAGTCGCCACCGACTTTGTCATAGAGCTTTTCGAAATCCCCAAGATCTTGCATGTAAGTGCGATACACAAGCAAGCGGGCATTGTTGAGCTTAATATCCTGGAACTTTTTGTATGTGTCCGCCTTTAGTTGTGGCAAAAGTTCATTTTTGAAATCCTCTTGCAACTGCTTGAACTGCGCTTGGCGTTTATCCTCGATCTGTTGGTCTTTCGGCAGATTTTCATACCATGCCTGCAGGGCCTTCAACTTCACGGAAAGCCACGCCGAAAACAACTTATCATCGCCATTTTCATTTTTTACGGCCGCCAGAGTCGGTGAGTCCGGCCCTTCCAGCTTCAGGTAAAACATCTCAGCGCCCTTGTTGCCGAGAAAAACGGCCATGCGTTCATTAAAGTCCGCTTCGTGCTTAATATACAAAGTAGCGTGCACGGTTTCGTGGATAATCGTGTTTACAAGATCATAATCTTTATACTGTAGCATGGATGACAACAAAGGATCTTTAAACCATCCGAGGGTGGAGTAAGCGGAAACCCCGCGCATGTAGGTGTCGAGGTTTTCCTCCTTCAAGCTTGCTTGTTCTTTTTTGGCGTCTTCTTCGTTAAAGAAACCTTTGTAAGGCATTGATCCCACAATCGGGTAGTGCCACTTGTAGGCCTCTAACTTCCATTTTGGCGCGGCACTGACCACATAGGTGACGTAAGGGCGATCGAGTAAAACGAACTTCGTGTAATTCTTTGTCGGCTTCAACGCGAGTTCGGTCTCGGCAAACTCACGCGCCTTCTGGGCCAGTTGGATTTTACGCTTCTGTTCTGTCGTAAGCTTTGGGTCCTTCAGGGCTTCGTCCAGCGAAACCTGGGAGCTCATCATTGAAAATTGATTGTAAGCGGATTTAACAATGTAGTTGATTTGGCAAGAAGACAGGAGAACGGCACTCAACACAGCGGCTGCGGCCCTTAGAACATCCATGTGATACCCGCAGAGACCGCGTCGTCATTGGTCTTAGCGCCGCCACCAATCGGCGTTTGCCAAATGCTGTAGCTGGCTTTCAAGCCAAAGGTGTCCGTCAGCGCAATCTTGAGTCCTAAGCCGTAACTTGGCGCCACGGCAACATCGGGCTCAAGCACCTGGGTTGGGAAGGTGCCGTCTTTGATTTCTTGGCGACGTGAAATCTGCGCGACCCCGCCCTTAATAAAAGGCTGGAACAGAGCTTTCTTATCAGCAAAGACCACGATGAGGTCCGCCCCGGCAATCTGAGTTTTTTGAAAAATCGTGCGGGGAGTATCCGCTGCTGAAGCCTGCTGATTCTGAATTCCCGTGGCCTCCGTGTAACTCAATTCAAGCGCGAGTTTTTCTGCGAAATAGAAAGACACGGACGCGGTTGTCGTTTCAGAGTCGTAGTTGTTGTTGGCATCGAAATTGGTTTTCTTGCGACCATAGGTAAGACCGATTTCCGTAAACATTGCGTGTGCGCCCACCGGCAGCAAAAACAACATTAGAATTGGCAGTAATCGCAGGATCTTTTTCATGCTCTCAGGATAACAAAAATCAGAATGAAAAAAGAGCGTATTCGCCTCTGGACTGGAGCTAGGTCTTACTCGGTTTGGACGACAGCCGAGGGCCTGAAGCTGACATTGAAGCTATACTTGAGATGAATAAAATGATCGTCCTCGACCATTTCCTGAGGGGGATTGGGAAACATGCCGGCCTCTTTGAAGGCCAAAACGGCGGCTTGGTCAAAACGCGGAATGCCGGATTCTTTCAAAATGTGCGCCGAGTGGTAGCGGCCATCTTTTGTAAGCCAAATATCAACCGCCGTGATCCAGTTGCGGCGGCCGACAACGCTCAAGACGTAATTGCGGTCCAAGGTATCGACAACGGCACGAACGCGGCTTTCCCATCGGAAGCGAACAAGCTCTTCGATGCGTGCATAGAAAGAATAATACGTATAGCGATCGGTATTGAGTGCCGTGAAGCTACCGATCGAAACATCTTGCGGCAGGGCCTCGCCCACCGTGGAAGGAGCTTCTTGCGCGCTTTGCGCATACTCCTTCAGGTTTTTAGCAATGTCGATTCCCTCAGGATCGTAGTCCTTCGGCTGCTCTTTGCGCGGATCCTTTTGTTGCTTGAGCTTCTTGTCTTTGGACTCTGAAGAATTCTTCTGGCCGGCGGCGCGGTTTTGAGTCATGCCACTCGCCGCCGCTTGCATCTCTTTGCGGACGCGCTGTTTATCTGCGGAAAGAAAACGCGCAAGATCCGTGTCGTCTTCTTTCAGCTCCTTTTTCGGAGCTAAGGCTTGGCGAACGATCTGGCGGTCATTTTTCTTTTCAGCTTTCTGTTGCGCGGTGGTTTTGGGCGTTTCGACCAATTCGATCGTGGTAATATCAATCGGTTTTGGCTCAAAATAAGGCGCCCCCTTATCCAAGACAAGGGCCAAGAGGGAATGGACGATCAAGCTGAGGATCAAAGCGCGCAAAATGCTCATCTTGTCTCACTATAGAACGATCCTGGACTAAAATCCAAGTCTGACGGCTAAAGTTGAAACGATTTCTGCCGAAAAGTGATTGTTGCTATCGGGGGTAAAATGGCAAAGGTCATTGATATCACAAGTCGTGTAAAGTCTCAGAACTCTTCGGAAAAACTGAAACAACCCGCCGCTCCTGTATTGGATATGACGGTGGCGCGTGAAGAAATGCTCAACAAGGATCGTCGTGAAGTCAAAAGAACGATCCTGACCGAGTTTGTCGGCGCTTATGTGGTCCTGCCTGAGAAGGGTCTCATGAAAGTGACTCTGTATGATATCTCAGAAAATGGAATCGCTTTTGATCTCGGGCTTCAGGAGGGCATGTTTCTCGAAGGCGAAGAGATCGCTTTCCGCGTTTACCTGAATCATACGACATACTTTCCGTTCACGGTTTCTGTGCTGAACTCCCGCCGCCTGGATGACGAAGCCGTGATCCGTCACGGGGCTCAGTTTGTAAAAGGCACGGTGAACGATGTTGCGCTTCATCATTTTGTTAAGTTCATCGAGAATGTGAGCGCAGGTCTTCGCAAAGACGATGGTGATATCCTCGTTTCAAATATCTCGTAAATTTTCCGGTTTTGTTTTAACCGATAATCTTGAAACCTTTTCGTGGACATTGGCCAGGCCTTATTGTCGAATAGACTTAAGGCCTGATTCATTTTCGAAGCAAGCCATCCACGGAGGGTAAAAGTTGAGTAAATCCAAACGCAGAAAAATTGTCGTTGATACCAATGTCATTCTTTTCGATGCTCAGGCCATTCTTCGCTTCGGCGAAGCAGATGTCCACATTCCTATTTCCGTCATTGAAGAAGTTGATAAGTTCAAACGCGATCAAGGTGAAAACGGTCGTAACGCCCGCCAGTTTAGCCGCTTCGTGGATGTCCTCAGGGCAAAAGGTTCTTTGGCTCAAGGGGTTCAGCTCGACAACAGCGAAACGGTCGTTTACATCAGCACGGACTTGATGCTCGGTGGGATGCCCCCGGAGTTTGATCAGGCCAAAGCGGATAACAGAATTTTGAACACGGCCCTTGCTTTGCAAAAACAACATCCCCGCACGAAAGTGGAATTGATCACGAAAGACATCAATCTGCGTATCAAGGCGGACGTCTATGGCATTTTCGCCAAAGACTATGAGCCAACCGATGTTTCCCAAGAGGACATGTACGAAGGCTATCTCGAACTCGAGATTTCTCCGGAGCGCATCGATGCTTTCTACAAAGATAAAAAGTATGTTCCAGACGGGGTGAAGCTTTATGCGAATCAATACGTGATCATGAAAGACGCATCGAACCCGAATCACTCGGCGATCGGCCGTTACTCGCAAGCGGACCAGGCGATCATTCCTTTGATCAATCCGTCTGATAGCATTTGGGGCGTTCACGCACGCAACGTCGAGCAGGCGTTTGCTCTCGATAGTTTGCTGAATGATGACATTCTGTTTGTTTCACTGGTGGGTAAGGCGGGAACAGGGAAGACCCTGATGGCGTTAGCCGCGGGTTTGTTTAAAACCCTGGATGAAGGCCGTTTTCAAAGGCTTCTGGTGTCGCGCCCGATCTTTCCGATGGGTAAAGACATTGGTTACTTGCCGGGGGACATTGAACAGAAACTCAACCCTTGGATGCAGCCGATTTTTGATAACGTCGAATTTTTGATGGGAGCGGATAAAAAGGCTTCTGGCCGGGCGCAAGAGCTGATCAATCAAGGTATGCTGAACATCGAACCGTTGACATACATTCGTGGCCGAAGTATTCCTAAACAATATTTAATTGTGGATGAGGCGCAAAACTTAACTCCGCACGAGATCAAAACCATCGTGACCCGTGCGGGACGTGGAACCAAAGTGATTCTGACTGGAGACGTTTACCAGATCGACAATCCGTACGTTGACTCGGCGAATAGCGGCCTGACTTACGCAGTAGAGCGTTTCAAAGGCCACCCCATTGCCGGACACGTGACCCTCACTAAAGGTGAGCGTTCCGAGCTTGCAGAGCTGGCGGCAAATATTCTGTAATTGAGAGCAATAGCATCAAGAAAAGTCAAAAATGTGTTCTTTTTGCAACAGGCAAAGACTTGCCTGTTGCATCTTCTTAGCTTTCTATAAGAGCCTGTCAAAAAAATGAGAAAGGCTCGTTCAGCATGGTTACCAATAATAACAACGGTAGAGATAAAGAAGTTGGATTTAAGGCGAATGTGGAAGTGAAAGTGACCGACCAAATGGTTCGTCAGTTTGCTGAAATGTCTGGCGACTTCAATCCTATTCATCTCGATGACAACTATGCAAAGACCACGCGATTTGGTCGCCGTATCGCCCATGGCATGATCGTGGGGGCATTGATCTCTCGCGCCTTGAACGAAAAAATTGGACAGGGTGGAGTTTATCTCGGACAAAACTTAAAATTTGTGAATCCTGTTTTCATTGATGACGTAGTAAACATAGAATTGACTATCACCGGTCTTCGCAAGGAAAAGGGAATTGCGACTGTCGATACCACTGCGAAAAAGCAAACTGGTGAGACGGTGGTTAAAGGCGAAGCCATCATTATGATGTCTCAATAAAAACTCAAGTATTTGTGCTTTCGATTAAATAATCAAAATTAAGTTTGCACGATGAACTTTGGTTCATATATATTTTTTTGAACATGAGTTTACCGACGCTACTTTTGATAGACGACGATCGCGAGTTTCTCAAGGCGCAAACTGCTGCTTTTGGCTCGGGCTATGATGTGGTGTCTGTCGACGGCGTAAACTCTGCCCTGCAAATTCTCAAGATAAAAGAATTCGATTGTGTGCTGGTTGATTACTTTTTGAGTGATGGCAACGGGCACGATGTTGCAAGTTGGATTGCGGGCAACATGCCTTGGTGCCCTGTCATTCTGGTCAGCGCGCGCCTCGATAAAAAAATTGCTGTCGATTCGTTTTCCCATCGAGTTTTTGATGTTCTTGAAAAACCTTATTCTCTTGAAACCGTGTTGGTTAAAGTGCACGCGGCCTTGCTTGAGGCCAAGGAAAAGAAAGAAGTTATCACTCGTAAGTCGAGCCATACTTGGTCCCTGGACCGCGAAAGAAGAGCCTTCCGCTGCGGTTCTGAAGTGATCATGTTGACTTCGACTGAAGTTAAAATTTTAGATGTCCTCATTCTGGCCACAAACCAAGTCGTGTCTCGCGACAAACTGGTGCGGGCTATTTGGGGCTCCATGAACGTCGCCGATAATACTCTGGATACTCATCTGACAAATCTCCGCAAGAAAGCTCCCTTTTTTAAGACCATGATCAAAGGCATTCGTGGTGTTGGCTATATTTTCGAGCCATAGGAGCAGCTTTGGAAAAATATAAAAAAGCCAGTATTGTGGGTCTTTGCCTTTATTTTGTTATTTCCACTCTTATCACATTTCAAGAGTACCCTGCCGTGCTCGAGGGGCGGGAGCTTTATCTCGGCACGAAGATCATTTTGCAAATCTGGTTGTTGGGTATTTGTATTTGGTACCCGATGAATCCATATGGTCTCGGGCCGAATATCATGGTGGGCATTCATGTCATCGTTTCAAACATCCATGGGCAGTTCTTCTCGCCGTGGTATGTGTTTTCATATGTTGAAATGATTCTGGCATATTCATTTCTGTTTCCGGTGCCGCGAAAGCCCTTTAACATTTTGTTGGTTGTGGGAACCGCGGCGTTCTTGGTTATTTCAATCTATCGTTATGATGAAGTCCATCGGTGGATGTACGAATCCCAGCCGATGGACCTGGTGACCACAACTGTTTCCGCAGCCATAGTTGCGTGGGTGTGCCATAACTTTTTCACCGCGGACCGGACCTATCGTGAAGAGCTCGTTCGTAAATTCGGTATTATCGGTGTGCAGGCAGCAACGATCGTCCACGACATTAAAAGTATGCTCTCGGCGCCGCGTCTCTATACGGACCTTTTAAAGCAAAAAATCCCGCAGAGCGATCCGGAGCTCAGCTCCTTGGTGGATAGTCTTGAAAAGCAACTTATGAATATCAATCGGGCAGTGACGGGGCTTAACCAAGTGGTGGCGTTACAGGATCAAAAGAAAGAAGAGTTCTCTATCCGTGATGTTGTCATCGAAGTCGGAGAAACGCTGAGCTTGCAGTCGCGCAATATAGAGCTGCAAACACGCGACGATCTCCGCATGATCACCGAGAAGGCTTTGGTAAAATCCATTTTGTTCAACATTATGATGAACTCCATCCACGCCTTCCGCCGGAATAAAATCTCGCATCCATTGATTCGCGTGGTCTGTGATGGCGATGCCTTTGTGATCTCCGATAATGCCGGCGGCTTCCCGGAAGAAATTTTGCGATCGATTGCAGACTATCGTTTTGATGCCTTTGATGGGACCGGTATGGGGCTCTTCCTGGTGTGGAATGGAGTGCAGACCCTCGGCGGCCGTGTCTACTTTGCTAATGGGATTGATGGCGCTCAAATTCGGATTTCCGTGCCGCTAAGGACCCAAGCGCAGGGTCGCAAAACCCTTGGTTATTTTCTGCGGCCCTCTTAGGGCGACGGGTTGGGTTGCTTCGGTTCTAATCGGTCGATGGTGGGTATTTGACCCCTTTAAATGTTGATAGCAAGAGTCTTGTTCTCGGTAAAACGCTTACACGCCCAGTTGACGGGCACGGCGAGGACCATCCGTCTGTGAGAATGGGGTCTTTTGGCCATCGTAGCCAGCTCTTATCAACATTTAGCGGGACTAGTTTTTGAAATTCAGCCAATGACGCAAAAGCAAAAAGCGCTTTTGATTGCCTTCATCAAAGGCCCGACTAAAGTTGAGTGCTAGGGGGGGATTACCTATGAAACTAGCAACTATGGGGCTTTTGGGGGCTTTGGCGTTTGCCACAGTTCAAGCTTCCGCAGCCGATATGCCTTATGCAGACAAAGATTTTGCCTGCATCACTCAACAACAAGCGAAGAAATATGCAAGCGACTTTCAAGTCGACGTGGATTCCTTTGGCGGCCTGGAGCTTTGCAATAGCAACGTGGATTCCAAGAAGTTGTTCAATGATTTGCAAATCATTGAACAAGGTCAGTTCGCGGCCGGGACTTCGAATTTATTGATCAAAGGTTACGTTCCAGCGGATCAGTACTACGGTTGGATGAAATCACAAACGCGCGGTATGAATCGTGGTAATGACGTGCCTTATGCAACAGCCTACAACCGCTGGGGTTATTTCACGATGCAGGATGGTTGGGCGAAATTGTCCGCTTTAGGCCGCGTAGGAACCGTGATTCACGAAGCACGTCACACCGCGGGCTATCGTCACTATCCTTGCAACCAAGGTCCTTATATGGGGGCAAACCTTGATGGCTGCGATCAGAATTATGCGCAAGCGGGTTCCCATGCAATTGAAATGGAGTATTACGCACGCGTGAGCGTTGCTGGTCAGAACTTCCATCCCGTCTATAAAGCGATGGCGCGGTTGATGGCGATGGGCCGCACAAACTTCGTGTTCAACCAGTCTCCAATTAAAAAGCGCGAAGCGGTGATGGCTCTTGAAGACAGCCAAGGTCCGGTGCTTTTCGACGGGACTAATAAATTTCAACGTGAAGGCACTGACTTTGTTGGCCGGTTGAAACGCACTTCTTTCGGTGCGGCGATCTTCAATGGCGTGCAAGCAGTGGCTCTGGACTTGTATGAGCTGAACGGTTCTCATCCAAGCATCAACGATGACTACTCTTACTTCAAACTTTTGGGCATGAGTCAAATGGGTTCGCTCAAAGACTTCGAAGAGTATGACCGTAATCAAAAACGTTACGTGGCTGTCGTGACGGGTTCTAATCAGTTGGCAACTTATAACTTCCCCCGTGGTGCATGGAACAGTCCAAGCCAGTTGCAAATCATGGTTGATAGAACCGCGACGACTTTGCCAACAGGCGAGCAGGGGTATTTCCTGATTAGCAATGGTGATGTTTACTCCGTGAATGGTGACAATCAGCAAGTGACGTCCGTTGGTAAAAAATGGGACGCACAAGTTCAGAGTGTTGTCTTGCTTGGGGGAAAGGCCTTGATTCTTAAAAATGACGGCGTGATCTATCAAAGAAATGCTGACGGCTCAGAATCCGTTTTTGATGGTGGTAAGTACACGCAAATGGTGAATGTGCCTCTTTACGACGCCTTTGAGGTGAAGTAGTGAAGAAGCTTCAAGCAGTATTGATTGTAGGATTGTTGATTGCGGTGGGCACTGTCTGGCGCAACCTGCAAGAGATTGAAACGAGCAGCCCTTTGCTGAACGCGACGAACTCTGCCTCTTCTTCTGCTCCTGGGGCTCTTTCCGCAAGCATAAATCCAACAGCGGTGAAAGCAGCTGATAATTTCGCAGCCCAAGTTCAAGAGGAAGCGGCTGCGATGTCTCAAATGAACGATCATCCGGAAGAAGTGCAGAAGCGTTTAAAGGCCTTGGCCGACAAGATGAAGGAATCCGACGTTTCAAGGCTTCAGCAAAATGCTTTGAATCCAAACTTGAATGGCGATCAGAGATTCTTGTCCGTTTACATTTTGGGGGAAAGCACTTTGGCAAAAGCGCAAGAAAGTCTTGAAGCCATTGCGACAGCATCGATTCCTGAAACACACGAAGGCCGCTTGACCACACAAGAGGAAATTATTCGTGGTCAAGCTGTCGAGTCGATCCGTCAAGTGGATACACTTAAGCGTGTGTTGGCTCATTCAGACAACACGTTTATCAATGATCGTGCGCAAAGAAATTTGCTCTATTTGGAGGGCAAGGCGTCCTCTCCGGAGCAACAAGATCAGGAAGCGCTTACGCGGCTTCTCAAAAAGAATTCTCGCTAGAATCTCCAATATCACGAAACGCTTGAGAAACTGAGATTTTTTGTAATCTGTGGGTAGTGACCTTCAAGCCACAAAGAAAGTTGCGACATATAAGGATCGTCAACGTATTCACTGGCAAGCAACATTGAATGACCAAACTCTTCAGCGGCGATTGGGTCTAGGCTGCGATCAACAAGATCCGCGACTCTTTCAATAGTATAGAAATCCTCTTGAACACCCCAGGAAAGCCGAGAGTGGTTGGCAAAGAAATCTTCGCCGACTTTTTTATCGATACTGTTGATATCGGTAACAATGTCCACCAAGCTTTGCATTTCACCCTCAGTTTTTGGGGTTTGGCCGTAGAAGGCATAAAGTCTCTGCACTGGTAGATCGCGGTGAGAGTAATTAAACCGCGGCAGTTGAGACCGGGATGCGATGGTTTTTGAAAAATCATGCAAGGCCAAGAAGTTCGCCAAGATCCCACGGTGTAGGCCGGGGAACTGGTGTTGGGCGAGGGTTAGGCCTAGCTTAATAACGCGTTCTCGGTGCAGTTCTATATGGTGCTGAAATTCTAAAAATGTTCTCACGGCTGGTTTTGCTCCTACAACAGTACTGACTTTCAAATAAAGCAAAAGGTCGGCCGCGATGCCTTCCCACGGACTGCCTCTGTATTTGAGCTGGCATGCCAGATCTGACGAAATTGGTTCCCGGGGGTGTTAACGGCGCCTATTTTAGGCCCCTGTCTAAGATTGAGACAGCGACCATCGACCGTGGAAAGCTAAAAACGATTTGGTTGTGGCACCTTCCGTGCATCCATTGATGCCTGACTCATTTTGCGGTCAAAGGAGTTCTATCTATGAAGGGTTCCCAATTTGTAGTACGTGGTAGTCGCCTGGGTATGGCCATGCTTATGTCGTTGAGTTTACAGATCAAGCCGGCCATTGCCGCAACTTCTTCGGATCCGAGCGATGCCGGGATTATTCCTATTGAAACATCAAACGTTAACAAAAGTTTGATTGATGAGCTTTTCGGCCCTGAAGATTCTTCAGGCAATAACAACAATAATCAGAATCGCAATAACAATCAGAACCGGAATAACAACAACAATCAGAATCGCAATAACAATCAGAACCGAAACAACAACAACAACAACAATCAAAACCGAAACAACAACAACAATAATAATAACAATAACAATAGGAATCGTAACGATAATAGGGACAGTTTTCAGATTGTTTCTAAATCTAAAATCAGCGACGATTTCCAGTGTAATTTGTTCGAGAGTGTTCCTTATAATGATATCTTGAGCGCTGTGAATGCTTTGAACTCGGCGGTCAGTTCACCTGCTTGTGCGGGCAGTTCTAACGTGGATACCCAAGGTATTGTTAATAATAATAAAGCGGTTGCCGATGCGGTGAAAGATCTCCGCGGTTATGTTGAGAACCCGGAAACAATCCAGCCTGAAACGGCGGCGGATATCGCAAACCGCGTTGATATCGCGATTCGTGCGACGAACTCCATCGCGAACTCATTTGCGCAAACGGATTTACTCAAAAAGTCATGCCGCGAGAGCATGAGTGCCGGTCAGATCGCGACTTCTATTAATGATGTCATCAACGGTTTGACTCCTTACGCTTTGATGGCGGCAACTCTTATGACGGGTGGTGCGGCCGCTGTTCCATTTATTGTGGGTGGCAGCGTAATCACCGGCGCTATCAGCAGCATGACTAAGATCATCGAAGAAGACTCTGTGAAGATCTATCAGGCGGATGTGCGTCGTGCGATCGTTGAGAATACGTGTCAATTCATTCGTTTGGATCAGAAATATAAGTTCTTAATTAAGTCACGTCAGGAGCAGATATCTAAGATCACGACCGATTTGACTGCTTCACAAAGACTCTTTAGTGCAAAGCTTGGGAGCCTCTCCGGCGGATCGAATGACTTGGTAAACCGTAAGAATGCGATTGATGCGACAGCGACCGAAATTAACTCAGTTCTTTCAGCGGCCCGTAGCCAGCTTGAGATGACCAAGCAGTTTGTGACGAGCACAACGGATCCATTGAAGATCTGCTCTATGGGTGTTCAGTTGGCGTTGATGACGAAGGATAAAAATTCTTACGTGGCACAGTACATGTCGAGCTTAGATCAGGCAATGTTGGCTTACGGCTCTTCAAGCGTCCCACAAGCTCAAGCTTTGAAAACAAGCTCGATGATGGCGAAGAAGAGCCTTGAGCAAGTGGCGGCGAACCAATTCTCGGGTAAAGTGAATTTCAATACATGTGCACAAACTTCGAAGTCATTCCTTGAGACGATCGAGCAGTCGGGCACAACAGCGCAGCAACTCGTGAAACTCGCTCAAGACGGCGTGGAGAAGTCTTTGGCGTCAAACAAAGAATACGGTCTGTATAAAGCTCGTTTATCTTCTTTGAATCAAAAGCAATTCCAAGCGGACCGTGTCACGAAGTCTTTGGATAAGCTCCAAGCCTATGCGAACGTGATCACTCAGTCGGAAATCGACTCTGAGGTGGGCAAAGTTCGCCGTGGTCTTTTCCAAGGTTCTTCATCTCCGGTGTTACAGTGGTTTGGGTATGTGAACGGCTTGCACAGAGCGGAAGTAAATCGCTTCAGCGATGGTTTGAAGTCCCTCCAGAATCGCGCCTTTAAGATGACGAAGTCTGGCCAGACGACTCCAACAATCGCTCCGGGCCCATATCAAACGAACGCGTCTCAATACAAAGTAGATACCGAGGTTGCGAGAAACTTGGTCAACTTTAATTTGAAGACCTTGCCCCTCGGCACGAGAGAACACGACAACGTTTGCCGCGAGCTTTCGGATGTTTGGAATCACTGGACGGCCGCGATCGATCATTTGGCGGCGTCAGACGCCTTCTGCAATATGATCGAGCCCTATGTTTACGACAACCGCTCTGAAGATGCGCCACTTGTAAAAATGTGCCGTGGCTATTCGAAGGAGGCTGTCGCTGTCGTGGCTTACAACAAAGACATCCCTTCAACAATCGCGTCGATTAAAAACGACTTGGTGAAGAACTATACCCGCGACTGGGCTCTGAGAGTCAAACAACGCTTGACCGAATTGACATGCATCGATTTGGCAGAAGAAGAATAAACGCTGGCCCCTTCAAATGTTGATAAGGAAGAGCTGGTCCCGCCAGCCTTCCAGCCAGTTTTTATCTCTTAAACTGCTAAGCGTGGGCGTTTTTGCCCGCACTTGTCAGTGGCTTTTGGATGATGTGGATCGCATGGCCTAGAGTCGCTTCCGCAGCTTCCATCATCGTTTCGCCCAACGTAGGGTGAGGATGGATCGACAAAGCGAGGTCTTCAAGGCGTGCGCCCATTTCAATTGCCAAAACTGCTTCAGAGATCAAGTTTGAAGCTTCAGGTCCCACGATGTGAACGCCCAATAAAACATTTGTTTTGGCATCGGCTATCATTTTTACGAAACCTTCTGTTTCCATCATGCTGACCGCACGGCCGTTAGCACCGAATGGAAACTTCGCGACTTTCAAATCTGTGAAACCTTTTGCTTTCGCTTCAGCCTCAGTCATGCCGGCGGCGGCGATTTCTGGATCTGTGAATACAACCGCGGGAACTGTCTTCGCGTCGTAAACGCGATTGTAGCCCTTAATAACTTCCGCTACCAAGATACCTTCATAGGAAGCTTTGTGCGCCAACATCGGTTGACCCGCGATATCGCCGATCGCAAAGATATTTGGCACATACGTGCGGCGTTGAGCATCCACCTTAACAAAACCTCGCTCGTCAACCGCAATACCAGCGGCTTTCAAGTTCGCCTGGTCTCCATTAGGACGGCGGCCGACAGTCACAAGAATTTTATCAGCTTTCAGATTTTCTTCTTTGCCGTTGACCTCAACAGTCACTTCGTAGCCGTCTTTTACTTTTTTCTGCCCCTTTGCTTTTGCGCCGTACATGAGCTTCACGCCGGATCTATCCAGCTTACGAGTTACAATTTGTGCGCAGTCCGGATCAACAACGCCCGCAAGAAGTGAGCTTTGTGCCTCAACCACGGTCACTTCGCAACCAAGCTTTCTTAAGTATGAAGAAATCTCGAGGCCGATGTAGCCACCACCAATCGTCACAACACGCTTAGGAATTTCGTCCCATGCGAGTGCGCCGGTGGATGAAACAATGTCCTTCTCGTCGAATTTGAAACCAGGAATTTCAATCGGGCGAGAGCCTGTCGCAACGATGAAATATTTAGCTTGAACGGCCTCTGTGCCTGAAGAAGATTTTACAGTGATTTCTTTGGAAGACTTGAATTCCGCATCACCGCGAAGAACAGTCACCGTGTTGCCTTTTAAAAGCTGATTCACCCCACCAGACATTTTATCGCAAACAGATTGTTTCCATTTTACGAGTTGTTTCATGTCTACGTCGATGCCGCCTTTGATATTAAGACCCATATCTTTGAAGTTGTGCTGGGCCTTGTGAAGTAAATGTGTCGCTGTGATCATCGCCTTAGAGGGGATGCAACCAACGTTTAAGCAAACACCACCGATGAACTCGCGCTCAACAACCGCAGTTTTGAAACCCAATTGGGCTGCGCGAATGGCGGCGACATAACCACCGGGACCAGAGCCAATAACTACTACGTCAAAATTTTGCATCTGTGATCTCCTACACCATGTCCATCATCAGACGGCCAGGGTTTTGAATGCGCTCAAGGAATGACTTCATGAAACGGGCTGCAACCGCGCCGTCGATCAGACGATGGTCACAAGTGACTGTGTAGTTCATTACTTTGATCGCCGCAAGCTGGCCATTTTTGATAACTGGTTTTTCGTCGATTTTATACATGCCCAAGATCGCCACTTCCGGATGGTTGATCACCGGAGTTGCGTAAGTACCCCCCACAGAACCGATGTTTGTGATGGTGATGCCCGCACCCTTCATCTCATCCAGCTTCAACTTGCCATCGCGGGCGCGTTTAGAAAGATCCAAAATCTCTTTTGAAAGCTCAACGATGGTCTTTTGGTCGGCGTTCTTGATCACGGGAACAACCAAACCTTGCGGAGTATCAGCGGCGAAGCCAATGTTGAAGTATTTTTTGTAAACGATTTCCGAAGCAGCATCGTCAATCGACGCATTAAACATTGGAAATTCGCGGATTGTCGCGATCAATGCTTTCATGACGATTGGCAAGTACGTGATCTTCGTGCCGTTCTTTTCCGCGTAGTCTTTCAGAGACTCCCGGAAGGCAACGAGTTCAGTCACGTTTGCTTCATCCATCAAGGTAAAATGCGGAATGATTTGCTTAGAACGTTGCAAATTCTCGGCGATCTTACGGCGGATACCGATAAGAGGAATACGCTCTTCAACGCCTGGTCCTCCTTGGTAAGCTGGACGGGGAATTGTCACGCCCGGAACTTGGGCTGGCATTGCCGCACCAGCGCGAGTGGCGCCGGCTCCCATAGAGCCGCCACCTTTGGCGCCTAACACGTCTTCACGGGTGACACGGCCGGCGAGGCCTGTACCACTCATGCCATTGATATCAACGCCCATTTCGCGGGCCAAACGACGAGTCGCGGGAGTCGCCAAAACCTTAGAGTCCGCAACTGGTGGGTAAATTGGAGAGCCGTTAGAAGCCTGCGCCGCACCGAAGTTCAAGTGCGCTGCCGCTGGAATAGACGTCGTTACGGCGGCGGATTTGGTGGCCGCCGCTGGCTGAGTTGCAGGAGACGGAGCCGCTGCTTTAGGGGTTGCGCCCGCGCCACCTTCGAGAATCAACATGACACTGTCGACTTTAACGACGTCACCAGATTTGAATTTCAACTCTTTGACCGTGCCAGCGAGGGGCGTTGGCACTTCAACAGTGGCTTTATCTGTCATGACCTCAGCAACAGGTTGATCTGCTTTCACAACGTCACCTGGTTTTACCAGCCATTTTACGAGCTCACCTTCAGTGACGCCCTCGCCCAATTCGGGAAGTTTTATAGGAGTCGCAGCGCCGCCGCCAGACGCTGAAGCCGCTGTCGTTGCAGAAGGGGTCGGTTTGCTTGCCGCTGGTTTCGCAGTTGCGCCCGCACTATCCAGAGTGATCATGATAGAGTCCACTTTCACGACCTGGCCTGGTTTAAATTTCAATTCTTTGACTATGCCCGCAACTGGAGTCGGAACTTCGACAGTCGCTTTGTCAGTCATAACCTCAGCGATCGGCTGATCGGCCTTTACGCTGTCACCTGGTTGAACCAACCATTTAACCAATTCACCTTCAGTAACGCCTTCGCCTAATTCTGGAAGTTTTACATCCGTTGCCATGCTGAGATTGCTCCCTTCGAAATTAAAAAATTCATAGTGATTTAAACCCTATGGTTCTATGCTCAGGGATCGCCAATTGCATCGCTTTATGCCGCGGGTCATAGAGCGAAAGCTCGTGCCACAAAAGAAAAGAGCCGTAGAGGGACGCTTGTAACCACCTACGGCTCTATTTCCCGCGACTTTCGCCGCTTATTTATGCGCTAAATCAGATGACATACCGAAAGTATTTGAAACCCCCGCGGCTGTCTAGGCCTTCAGCGGGACAATATGTACCGATTATAGAGGTCGGGACAAATCGTTCCGATGCGCTTGCATTTGGCGGCGGGAACGGGATATACAGACATCATGGAAGTCACGATTAAGAATTTACTCTTGCAAGAACTTACAAGAAGACAGACTCGCAACTCTTCTTACTCTCTCCGCGCCTTCGCCCGTGATCTCAGTATCGGCGCGACGACTCTGTCTGATGTTCTTGCCGACAAGAGGAGCCTTTCCAAGACGAATCTTGGGAAAGTCATGGAAAAGTTACTGGTATCACCAGTGGAAAAAGAAAAACTTTGGAGCGACTATAAAGACAATGTGAATCGCCCTCGGGAATTGGACGACAAGACCGTTCTTGAAGAAGATGTGTTCCGACTGATCGCGGACTGGCACTATGTTGCGGTCTTGAATCTCGCGAATATCAAAAATAATCAAGCGCGTCCCGAGTGGATTGCGAAGCGCCTGGGGATTAAAGCCGAGGAAGCTGAAGACGCCCTCGAACGCCTGCAGCGCTTAAAACTTGTGAGGAAAGTTCATGGCCGTCTGGTGCAAACGGGACGCGACTTGGCCACGACGACAGATATTCCTTCTGCGGCGATTCGCAAACATCATAGTCAAAACCTGCGTTTAGCGGAAGACGCGCTTCATAACGTCCCGGTTGAATTTCGTGAGTTTGGCTCGGTAACGGTCGCCGCAAACCTTGAAAAATTGTCAGCGGTAAAACAGATCTTATTAAAAACTCGTAAAAAAATTAACGATCTGCTAGAAACTGGGGAGCCTTCTGAAGTCTATACGCTCTCATTTCAGTTGTTCCCTCTTACAAAACTTCAGAGCACGACGGAGGAAGAAAATGGTTAAATCTAATTTGAGAAAATTGAATCAGCTGGCCCAGGGTTGTTTGTTCGGTGTCTTGGTCTCATTGGCGAGCATGCCTTCATTTGCCGGCACTTTCGTGAATAACGGCGGCGGTCTTGCAGAGAAGAATATTCTCTACGCATACGAAAAGTTAGATGCCTATCTTCAGCTTTGTTTGAGCTCGAATGCTTGCAAGTTGACGCCAGAGCAGGGCAGCTTGTTGTTGCAAATCTATCGTGCTCTTCCGCAAGAGCGCACGGCAAAACAATTGTCATTCTCTTCTGAAAAGCAAAATCCTGGTTTCTTCATGATCGACGGCAACGTACGTGTGGCTAAAACCGGTAATGATGTCGGCAGCCCGGTCTATATTAATAGCGATTTGCTTTACACGAAAGAAGGTGACGGTGATAGTTGGGATCCCGTCAGCATTCCAGAAGCTGTGGCGATCTTGGTCCACGAACTGGGGCATCACCAGGGAAAACATACCCATGAAGAGCTTGATTTGCTCGGTGTGCGAGTTTCTTTGTTGTTACAACAGAAGTTCATTTCAACCCCGTTGATCCCTTGGGCTCCAAATGAGGTCTCTGCAAGTGTTTTGAATACGAACTTATTCAAAGGCTTCCCGCAGGTTCTTTTGAATGTGGGCGACGAAGTTCTGGATGTCAGCAGCATCTATGCTCGCGCAGTGCACTGCGAAGTTTTCACGTTGCCGATTCCAATTTTGCCGATCCCTGATTTGGAGCTGATCACGAAAACTCCACTCGGCTCATTGTTTCATAATCTTCACTGGGAAAAGATCAAAGACAAGGGAAGCTACTTAACAGTCCAAATCACAGGCAATGTCTCAAACAATTGCCAATACCGGAATAATATCGGCATTCGTAACAACAACTTCCAGCTGAAGATCTCTTTCCGTATTAATAAGGTCGGCGATAAATGGGTGACGGATAGGGATTCCATCACCATGGATCAGTTTAAAGACCCTTGGTGGAAATTGATCAAGTTGCCGGGCTCTTAGTCTGAACATCTAACAACATTTAAAGGGGCCAGTTTTGAACGCCTAAATTGATCAAAGAATCGGTATGAGACCTCTATTCGTCAGAGGTCTTCTTTTCTGAGCCAGCCCTTGCGGTAAATCCATGCAAGGATCGCCACGGCGATAGCGAGCATAATCCCCAAAGTCACAAAATAACCATGTTCGTGCTTTAGCTCCGGCATGTTTTCGAAATTCATGCCATAAATGCCTGCAATGAAGTTTAAAGGCAGGAAAAAGATCGATACCACAGTCAAGATGCGCATAATCTCGTTTGTTTTGAAGGACGCTTCGTTGGTCTTCTGAGACATCAAAGACAAGTGCAAACTTAAGAGGCCCGTGATTTCTTCATAGATGTTGTCCGTATAGAAAATCATGCGGTCGAGTGGTTCGCGAATTTCACTGACGTCATCAATCGGAAACTCCGTGCGGAGTTTTAGCTTAATAAGCAGGTCCAATGTGAACTTGAAGACTTTGCGATAAGTAGAGGCTTGGCGTTTTATCTTGTAACCTTCGCGCAGAATATTGCGGCGGCGAAGAGCGAAGACGCGGCCTTCGATGATTTCTGTTTTACCTTCAAGCGCCTCAATCGGCTTATCGAAACTGAGGATCACGCCGCTAATCATGTTGTGCAGGAAGTTGGTCTTGGTGAGATTTTCAAAATTGCATTTGTCCCGGCGGTCCGTGATGGTTTCGATCGGGCCGCGGTGAATTGTCATGATGTAGTTTTCGCCCACGGCAAAAACGAGCTTGGTGGTCAGGGCTTGCATTGTAAAGGCGGACTCTTTGGCGTGACTATCGTGGTTGCGCAAAATAAAGAATGCGGTTCCATCAAAGAACTCAGCACGCGGCAAATGCTCAGGATCGAGGCTGTTGGCCAAAGGATGCAGCGGCAAACTGAACTCGCTGGCCAGGTTTACGAAATCTTGTTGGCTCGGGCCTTCGATATCAATCCACTGAAAGCCTTGCCATTGGTGCTCAAATCGTTTCATGCGTCCTCGCTGGTTAAAAGCTTGCTCCGCCCCAGGGCTTATGTCAATTTAGGGCTTTCTTAGGAGAGAGAATGAAATACAGCCGCCCCTTAGATGAAGGTATTTTTTTAAAGCGTTATAAACGTTTTTTTGCGGATATCGAGTGGAAGGGGGAACTGCTGACGGCGCATGTGCCGAATACTGGCAGTATGAAAAGCGTGAATAATCCCGGCGCACTTTGCCTATTTTCTCATAGTGACAATCCGGAAAGAAAATTGAAACAGACATTGGAAATGATCAAAGCTCCGAGTGGTTCCTGGGTCGGAGTAAATACAGCGACGCCGAACACCGTCGTACGCGAAACTCTTTTAGGCCTGGTGGGGCAAAACAGTGGAAAGCTGCCGGGAAACTGGCAGCACTGGGCGGGCTTCGATGAAGTAAAGCCTGAGTACAAAATCTCGGTGGAGACCCGCTTGGACTTTGCCCTTTCTAAAAAGAACTCAGATAAAAAACATTTTATTGAAGTGAAGAACGTGACGTTAGCCGAAGGAAGGATCGCCATGTTTCCAGATGCTGAAACCACGCGTGGCCAGAAGCATTTGCAAGAGCTGATGGATTTAATGGACCAGGGCCATACGACCGAGCTCCTTTTTACAATTCAGCGTAGTGATTGCAATGAGTTTTCTCCGGCGGACGATATCGATCCAGAGTATGGAAGGCTACTTCGGCAAGCGGCAGGGAAGGGGCTCAGGATTTCTCCGTTCGTCGTGGATCTGAGCCTCACGGAAGCGGTGTTGAGCGATAAGGTTCTCCCGGTAAAGATCTAGAACTGATCCCTTACGCTGTTGATGAGGTCAGGAGTCTTAGGCATTAGAATGTATTTACAAAGTCCACGTGCCCTGGTTCCCTATTGGATTGCCTACCCGCGAACTTTGCCCCGGATAGAAAAGGACAAAAAGAAAAACCCACATCTCGATAAAAGATGTGGGTCATTAAGACCCTGAACCGGGCCCTTGTTTCCGCTTCCGTTAAGGAAAGGTTACTGTTTTTTGGTTTCGTCAGTTTTGCCCAAGTGACGATCGATGATCGTTTTGAACTCTGGGTATGGGTAAGCGCCCCGAAGAGAAACACCGTTGATCAAGAAGCCTGGCGTGCCAGAGAAGTTGAATTTCTTAGCTTCTTCCATATCGGCATTGATACGAGTCATGAGGCTTGGATCTTTCAAGTCCTTATCCAATTTCTTCATGTCCGCGCCGACTTTTTTAGCAGTGTTCTTCAAGAACTCTTCACCTTTAGCGCGAAGTTCCCCTTGGTTTTCGAAAACTGCGTCATGGAACTTTTCTGCTTTAGCGGCATCTTGTCTTGCGACAGCTTCGAAATATTTAGCAGCGGGCATGGCTTGAGGATGGAAGTCCAAAGGCAAGTGCTTGAATATAACGCGAACGTCGTTTGGATATTCGCTGCGAACTTGCTTAATAGTTTGGAAACCTTTTGAGCAGTATGGGCACTCGAAATCAGAGTACTCAACGATGGTGACTTTCGCGTCTTTGTTGCCAAAGATAACGCGGCTGTCATCAATAGCCGGCTTCAAAGGACTTGCGAACTCTTCGTCACGCTTTTTAGTTTCTTCAGCGACGGCCTTGTCTTGAGATTTTTTCTGAGCTTCTTGAGCGGCCTTATTCACCACCTCGATGAATTGGTCCGGGTATTTTTCGATCGCAACGAAAACGATGCTTGGATCTTTTTCGACAGCGTCCTTAATTTGTTTTGCGGATGGGGCGCAGTTAGTGAGTGCGAAAGCCATCGCAGAAAGCGCGATCAATGCTAATTTGTTCAAAGGAATCCTCCACGATTAATTGAAATTACGTAAATTGTTATCTTCGTTAAAGCATTCTGATTCTTACATAAACTCAAGAGGCTCTGAATCAAAAAACGCAATTTTTGAGATACTGCGTTAGGATAAAGGAAGGACTAAGGTCCAGGTCCGGAAGAGAGTTTCTTTCTTTTCACCCCTGACGAGTCTGCTTACACTAGAAGCATGAAAAAAATATTCCTATTTATTCTTACCGGCTTTTTGTGGACGTCTGTTTCTTCAGCAGGGTTGCTGTTTACATACTCTCAATTGACTTTGAAAGACTTGGATCAAATGAGCGATCTGGCGAAAAAGAAAGTGAAAGAGTTTAAAAAAGACGGATCTGTCGAAATCTTAAAAGAGGCTGTACAGGCCGTCTACTCGCGCCCAAATGATGACGGAATGGTAGAAAAAGTCATCACTCCGCTACGCAATGAGTTGGATGAAAATGATCAATGGGAAACGACGATGGACGCTCTGGTGCACGAGGCTATCGGTGCGTTAAAAAACCCGAAGGCCTTTAAGCCGGTCGTACAAAACACCTATGCGATCTTCCTTGAGAACGTGGTTGCGGACTTTAAGCCGTTTGCTGAAAAAGAGGGCCACGAGCGTCGAGTCGTCAAGACTATCGCCGATGCGCAGATCGAGTTGAGCAAAGAGGCGATCAACGAGCGCAAACTCCGTACTATGAGTGTCCATAAGTCGCCTTCAGAGCTGGCGGCGAGAGTCCTGAGTGATGCTGCCAAGGCTGAAGCCGAGGCGAGAAAAGCGGAAGAGGACGCAAAAAAGAAAAAGTAATTTGTTAAAACACAATCACTGGATTAAAGGCCGGACCTGTCCGGCCTTTTTGTTTTTCGTCTCAGAATGGCTCAAGTTCTGAACGCGTGCACCGATAAGTTCCTCAGATTCCGAAATGGATTTTGGAAAGAGAGGCTCTTATGTTCTTACAGGGTGATCTTCAAGCGGTGTTTGATGCTCTTTACACAATTGGTGCAATTGATCCGGTTTTAAAAATGAACTGGGAGCAAGTCACCAGTGAAATGGCGGAAAACCCCCAATTGGTCATTGAAGCCATGGAAGTCGTTAATTCTTGTCACGGAGACCAAAGACTCCTCGTTCAAAAACTTCACATGATGGACTCAAGAGCTGTTAACTATATTGCAATGGAGGTTGCCCGTGAATTCGTTGAATTCCAAGATCGCAGCAGCGATTTGCACTAGTTTATTGCTGATCACTTCGGTGACTCGCGCCTGGGAGGTGGATATGTCCCGTCGACAGCTCGACTTCAATCGCGTGACGGATCAAAATCGTTTGCCGGCCAGTACGACGACGGATGAAACACAGAGCCTGTTTGGCCAGGTTTTTGATAGTGTTGAACCGACTCAGGATATCGTGATTTTGAATACGGAAAAGGGTTTCGTGCCGGACACAATCCGTGTGAAGAAGGGGAATAGCTACCGTATTCACGTTGTGAATGTGAACCAGAAAGATAAAAATGTCAGCTTCGTTTTGGATGCCTTCTCCGAACATCACAACACCGTGTATGGTCAGGAGCGTGTTTTTAATTTGAATCCAAAAGCCGATGGCGTGTTTTCGTACCAGTGCCCGGAGACCGCCGTGCAAGGCCGTGTGATCGTGATTTCTAATTCTTCAGATTCTGAGCGTAAGCCCGCTTCGAATTAACAAGGTTGTTATGTCCATGGAGCCGTCAAACGTATTCAAAGATGCAATCCGGAACAGTTTGGGGCCTGTTTTGCCGTATTTGGAAGACAGCACGGTGTCGGAGATCCTCATCAATGGCCACAAAGAAATTTTCGTCGAGCGCAAGGGCAAACTCGAAAGGGTCCCTGTCAGCTTCATGGACGAAGATGCTCTTCGTGCGGCGGTGAACAGCATTGCTCAAAGTGTCGGCCGCCGTATCAACGATGAAAATCCGCGTTTGGATGCGCGTTTGCCGGATGGCTCGCGTATCGCTGTGGTGATTCCGCCGGTTTCCCGTAAGGGTACGACGGTGAGTATCCGTAAGTTCACGAATAACAAAATTTCATTTGCGGACTATATCAAGTTCGGCGCCATTTCCGAAGATGGCGCACGTTTCTTGGATGTCTGCATGTTCCTTGGTAAAAACATCATTGTCAGCGGCGGCACGGGTTCCGGTAAAACCACATTGCTGAGTTTGCTATGTACCCGCATTCCAAAAGGCCAGCGTATCATCGTGATTGAGGACTCAAGCGAGTTGCAGGTGGAGTACGACCACGTTGTGATGTTTGAGACCCGTCAAGGCAATGAATTGGGTAAGGGCGAAGTGACGATCAAAGATCTTTTGAAGAGTTCTCTGCGTCTGCGTCCGGACCGTATCATTGTGGGTGAAGTGCGTTCTTCTGAGGCGCTCGAATTGCTAAATGCGATGAACACCGGTCACAAAGGTTGTATGGGTACGGTTCATGCGAACTCGCCAGAAGACGGCATCGTGCGTATTGAGGCTCTTGCTCAAGGCGGGGATTCGCAGATCAGCGAAAAAGCGTTGCGTTCTCAGGTGGTGAGCGCGATTGAAATCATTATTCAAGTTTCTCGTTACTCGGATGGCTCACGCCGTATCGGCGCGATCAGTGAAGTTTTGGGGATCTTGCCAGACGGAAACTATGACGTGCGCCACATTTTCCAGATGTCCCGCATGACCCGCAGGGCGGATGGCACTCTTGACGGCAAGCTCGAGCCCACGGGCTATATTCCATCCTTCATGAGCGAGATCGCGGACAACAAGCTCCCATTCCCCCAATCCAAATTCAAAGCCGCCTAAAAGGTACCAGGTCGCTTTTAAGAAGTGACTTCCGGTTTTCGGACTAAGCTGCACTTAGTCTTAAAAATATTTACGATAAGCGTCGGTTAAAGGCATTGTCTGGAGAATCTTTTAGCAGGACGATGCGGACATGAAGAATGCCACTTGGAACCGCCTCTATTCGATCGCACAGCCTGAAGTTAAGTTTCTACTTTGGGGTTTGGTTTTTTTGATTCTTTCAAGTGGGGCGGGGCTGGCTTATCCGCAGATGGTGCGCTGGATGGTGGACAATGTCCTTCAGCCGAAGCGCATGGATTTACTCTTGCCGGTGGTGCTAGGGCTTTTTGCGGCGTTTACGCTTCAAGGAATTGCCTCGAGTGCGCGCTACTATCTTTTCACCTTGAGCGGTGAGCGCATGGTGATCCGCCTGCGTAAGCGTCTTTACAGCCAGATCCTGTCGCAAGAAGTGTCTTTTTTTGATTTCAACCGCACGGGTGATTTGATGAGTCGCCTGTCTTCGGACTGCACGACTTTGCAAAACACCGTGAGTGTCAATGTATCACAAGGCCTGCGCAATCTGGGTCAAGTCGTCGGCGGCCTCGCGTTTATGTTTTATACGTCGTGGAAACTGTCGTCGTTGATGTTGGTATTGATTCCGCCGATTGCGCTTGTGACGGTGATCTTCGGTAGGAATATCCGCAAGTACTCGAAGGAATCCCAGGCAGCCCTTGCTGATGCCAGCATTGTCGCTGATGAAACGATCTCGGGTGTGCGCACGGTGAAATCCTTCGTTCAAGAAGTCAGTGAAACCAGCCGCTATAATGAGGCCATGGAAGTAGCGCTCAAATTTGTCCGTTTGCGCATTCGTGCGATTGCGATCTTTATGACAATCGCAATGATCGTGGGTCTTGGCGCGATTTCTTTTGTGTTGTGGTATGGCGGCCGTGAGGTGGTCCTTGATCACTTGTCGATCGGGGATATCACGCAGTTCTTGCTTTACCTGATGCTGGTTGCGATCGGCGTCGGCAGTCTTGCGAGTCTTTGGGGCGATATGATGGCCGGTATCGGAGCGAGCCAGCGCGTGTTTGAGATTCTCGAAAGAACGCCGGCTGTGGCTGATGACGGGCGCACGCTCGGTGCCTTCGGTGGCGAGATCAGTTTTAACAGCGTCGGGTTTAAGTATCCGTCCCGTCAGGATATCGAAGTGTTGAAGGGAATTGACCTGCAAATCCACCCCGGCCAAGTCGTAGCACTTGTCGGGTCATCAGGTAGCGGCAAAACGACGATCGCGAGCCTTTTACCAAGATTTTACGAGCCGAGCTCAGGTGAAATCCTGTTAGACGGCGAAAAACTCAGCACGCTGAAACCTGGCTGGTTGCGTGAACAGATCGGCATGGTTTCGCAAGAGCCGATTCTGATTTCGTCGACGATCGAAGAAAATATTCGCTATGGTAAGCCGAATGCGACAAAGCAAGAAGTTGAAGGGGCCGCAACAGCCGCAAATGCCCTTGAGTTCATTGAACGCTTCCCGGAAGGCTTTGAAACCCGTGTTGGGGAAAAGGGCTTGCAGCTTTCGGGCGGGCAAAAGCAGCGCGTGGCGATTGCCCGTGCGGTGTTGAAAAATCCAAAAATGCTAATTCTCGATGAGGCGACCAGCAATCTCGATACGGCAAGCGAGTATTTGGTTCAAGAGGCCCTGCAAAGACTCATGGTGAATCGCACGACCCTGGTGATTGCGCATCGCTTGGCCACCGTGAAGAATGCCGATGTGATTTTCGTCGTCCACGAAGGACGCATTGTGCAGAGAGGCACTCATGACGAGCTTGTCGCCAAGCCGGAAGGGCTTTATTATCATCTATTACAAAGGCAATTCCAGTAGGGGAGGATTATGAGAAATATCATGAGCGAAAACCGCATCGACAACAACGCTCTCAAAGCCATCGAAAGCTTTCACATCGAAATCGTGGCTGAAGTCGAAAAGGCGATTGCAACTCACGAGTGGGTGATCGTCGGCATGGGGCAAAATCCAGTTGTTAAAAACGCCCGTAAATATCTCTTCGACAAGGGCATTCCATTTCACTACATCGAGCACGGCAGTTACTTCTCGAAATGGAAGCAGCGGCTGGCGATCAAGCTCTGGTCGGGCTGGCCGACATTCCCGCAAGTTTTCCACAAGGGAAAGCTTATTGGGGGCTTTGCCGATTTGAAAAAATACAACCCGCCTTCGAACTAACAATCAAAATTGACTCTTTGCAATTGAATCAATTAAAGCTCGCCCGGTCGCCGTTTTACGGAATGAAGGGCGATAGACCATGCACAGGGAGTCTTTGTAAGAAGGAAGGCCACTAAAAGAGGCTTCCAGCGGAAACGGGTGTTGTTGAGCCACACGCTTTGGCAGTATTGCGTGGCCACTTCCGGCTCGTAAGAGGCTCGTAATCACCTCGAGACTCGAGGATTCGATCTTGCGAGGATACTGGCGACCTTTTTTTTGTAGTTGCTTTAAAATCCATTGAGTCTGAAAAAGACTAGGGTCGTAGATGAGTGTGTCGGCGACGCCTCCGGATTTCTTTTTCCAGACAGTCACTTCATCTTGGGCGACTTCTTTCACAATCAAACCCGGATGGCTTTCAGGATTCATCACGAGTCCGACATCAATTTGATTGCTTAGGATACTCTGTAAAACACCGCGGGAAAGATCATGCTTAAGTTGAATTTGCAGAAGCGGGTGCTTCTTTAAAAGTTCCGGCATGAAGAGGGGAAGAAAATAACAGCCAACGGAGACGTGCACACCCAGTCTGATAGTTCCACGGACCTCTTCTGAGGTATTGCCGGCTTCGCGCTTCAGGCTTTCCCAGCTCTGCAAAAGTGTTTCGACTTGGTTGTAGACCTGCACGCCTGAAGCTGTCAGCGTAATGCCTTTCTTGGAGCGTTCAAAGAGAATGACTTTGAGTTCCTCCTCAAGTTTTTTGATAGCAACTGTCAAAGTGGGCTGACTGATGTGGAGATCTCCTGCCGCCCGGCTCATGTTGCCGATCTGGGCCGCAACTTTAAAATATCGTAAGACTTCTGTATCCATAGTTAAAATTAATCATAGATATAAATTATCATCAATATATTTAATGCCTGGAGTGTGGGACAAGAGTTTCCAGGAGGTTTTATGAAAACTTTATTATTAGGCATAGCAGTATTAGCAACAACTCTTGGCGCACAGGCGGAGACAAAAACTATCTCAACCCGCACGGTGAATTTGCCTGTGGATATCTCACAAGCGAAGGTTGTAAAAACAAATGCAGGGTACGGAACGACCTTTTTGGTGAAAATCTTGGTTCCAGCACTTGCGGAAGAGACATTGATGAATCACCGTAATGATGGCGAAAGCGCACCGTGCCTGGCGACCTACGGCACGGACAACTTGGATGCGGTCATCGGCAATAAACCAGGCGTTGAAACTGTGGCGTTTAAGATTGAACTCAAAAAAGAGACTTCACTCGAGGACAATGGAACTTGCTCTGTGATTCTTGTCGAAGAAGTATCCGCAGAAATTCGCGGTTTCTTATTCGAACACTATCGCTCAAGTGTCTTGCCAGATCGCGTAGCTGAAGACTGCAAATAGTAGAATTTAAGGCGAGGTTGCCAGCTAGTGTTGCTGGCAGCTTTCAGCGCTCGGGTGGATCTCTAAAATGCCGGAGCGAAAGTCTTCAGAATAACTGACATCAATCCAAGTTGTTCCAGTTTCATGAGTGCGGGATGATAAGGATGCGCAGTCTTGATAGGGATTGCCTCGGCCGTCATAGCGAGTCGTCTTTTGGTCGCAGTAGGTAAAGTCATAGCGGATTTCATTTTTCCCCAAACCAACGCGCATACTGCACCAACCATCATAGTAGTCGACGTAGAAACTCCCAACATCAAATATGCAATTGGCTTTCGTCCCCATTGTGAGATTGCTAAAGCTCGATGATTCAAGGTCTCTATTTGTGCTCGGCGAAATAGTGACAAGTTGAGTTGGTGACCTGACAGTTTCGGTTTTATCCGAAGTGACCCGGCCGTTGCAGTCGTAGCGAACCACGCGCTGAAAAACATGAGTTAATGAAATCACAGAAGCTTTGTAAGGGTCTCCGGATTTATCCAGGTGTTGGCCCGAGCAGGCGATCAGAGTGCCGAGCGCGGCATAGAGTAAGACGGAGAAGGCGTTTTTCATAAGTTCTCACTTTATTGTTATGAAAACATTCTCGGATGCTTTTCATAACTTGTAAAGGCGGCCTGAAAAGATGGTTTTTGCCGTGTAAAAGAGGAGCCCCGTGAGCCCCTCTTTGAATTCTGGATTTAGCGCGACCAAGAGCCAATAAATGTGTGAATGTCAGACAACGCTTGGTTGTATTGATTCACTTCTACTTGGTGCAGTTGCTGATCTTTGGCGGCATCACCGGTCTTTGGTTCGGCACCGCGAGCGGTTACGTTACAGTCACGCTCCGCTGAACGTTGAATGCGCTGCCAGTTTTTTAAAGCAACACCGGTATCAAGTTGTTCGACGGGGCTGTCTTCTGTCGGAATAAAACCCGTCGTCTTTAACGCAATCTTACCGGCGAATGGCAGCTTTGCGATGAAGTCGATGTTTTTATTGTAGTCCACAGCCTGAGCAACTTTACCGGAATTGTCGAGAGGCTTTGAAAGCAAGCTTGCATCGAGCAGGATGTCGCGGGTGAACTGCACACGCAACATCAAGATTGTGTAAACCGTGTTCTCGTAACGACCAGAATTATAAACCTGACTCTCGATCATTTCTTGCACGGCTTTCTGAGGCAAGAAGCCCGCCACGACTTGCAATGCCATTAACACGGCAGTCTTGTCGTGGTTGATCCCAGTGATCTCATCTTGGGTGTATGGAATTTCGTTGCCGTTCGCATCGACTTTATGAGCGGGAAGAACTTCGTCGATTTCTTTGAGCCACAGGTAAGCAAGCTCTACGAAGTCTTGAGCCGAAATCGCTTCAGCTAGTTTTTTCCCGTAAGGCATCATGCGGGTGGGAATCGGGAAGAGATTCGCGGTATTTTCTGGTTTCAACATGTTCTCGAAGGGGATCAGCTGTTTTTGCTGATCAATCCCGTCATTGGTGTGGTTCATGTTGTCGATCATCTTTTCCATGTTCTCGTTTGTTTTATCCATCTTAGAGGGCATCTCGACCATGCCACAGCCAGAGAAAAGTATTCCGAAAATCGCGATACATAATACTTGCTTCATCGGTTACTCCTGAAGAAGAGATTTTTTCAAAGCCGCGATACCATCGTCAGCCGGGTTCCCGAGCCACATAGAGAACACGTCGTGAGTCAGGCCTCTGTCGCCCTTCACCGTCACCTGCTTGCCGGCGGTGTCTTCATAGATCAAAGTTTCAGTGCCGTCAGAGTGTTTGTTCGCGACGAATGTCAGAGTGCCGCCGGAGGTCGCATCGCCGCCTTTTTCAACCGCGGTCAAGAGTTGTTTGATAGCCGGATTGTTGATGTCAACGTTGTTTGCATCAAATGCATCACGGAAAGAAACTTTCACTTTGTCGGCCTCGACAGAGCGTAAGAAGGTAAGCTGCATTGCCACTGTTTGGCTGTCTTCTAAAGACTTCAGGGCTTCCGCGTCTTTGCGGACAAATGCATTCGTACTGCTGACCAAGAGCTGCGCCACGTAAACCTTTACGTTGGCCACGAGCACTTTTTTGCTGCGAAGTCCTGAGCCAACAGTAGAGACATCAAAGTCCTTGCCATCAATAGTGGCTGTGCCGCCAGTAGAGATGGTTACACCGTTGTTAGAGTTTGGGCCTGGAGTTAGTTTCAAAAGGGCTGCATGCGCAGAAAAGCCGAGAGAAAGGGTTGTCATTAGAGCTAAAAAAGCTACTTTCATAAAACCTCCTAGAGTTTTAGCTCGCTAGGGTTTAGTTTCTTCGACTAGGGAAGTCAAACGGGGAAAGCGCCACTCGGGACACATAGATTCGCAAAGTGCTCGAAAATAAGGCAGAGCGCTGTAAGCTGGCGCAATGCATCCGAAAAAGGTACGGCGTACCCTCTGATTTTCTGGTCGCCATCCAAAATCTTTTAAGTTACAAGTTTTTTCGTGCACTTTAGTTGTAAAATTTCAAACTCCATTCTGACTTACCTTGAGGATCAAGGTGAGGATCTGTCAGTTCTTTATGAGCAACAGACGCCGCTCCCATTGGAGCTGATGCGGGACCCGTCCTACTGGATGAGTGCGCCCGATATGGAGTCTTTCTTGGAGTCCCTGCTGCGCCTGCCGCTGAAGGGCTCGGACAGCAACTTGCTTCAGAAAGTAGGCCATAGTGGCCCTGAGATTCGTGCGTGGGGAGTTCTCGATTCTGTGTTGAGAATGATGCCGAGACCTCAGGAAATTTTCAATCAGCCAGAGAGATTCCTTTCACACTTTATTTCTCCGGAACCGCCTGTAGAAAATCTTCGCAGAGATGAGAGTTCGATCTCCTTTGATCTACCTCTGCCAGCAGAGCAATATCCCCACGTCACTATGTACCTGAAGGCGGCCTTTGAGTCGTTGCCGGTGTATGTGGGACAGACGCTGGCGACGTGCGAGTGGACCGGAATTCATTTGAAGCTCCATTGGTCCGAATCGCAGAAGTCAATTTTCGAAATTGATCCTGGTCACCAGATCAGCCCACAGCTGATGCAATCGGTGATTGAGGAGTTGCAAAAGCACCAACGGGAATTGGAAGAGCGCAACTGTGAGCTACAGAAGAAAAATGAAGAGCTTCTTCAAGCGCACATGGACCTCCAGGCGCACCTGCGCGAGAAGGCTCCGTCCCTATTGCCACAAATTGGCCCTTTGTCGAATTTCGATTTTGAGAGTCAAGGCCCAGGTTACGTGATCGGTCAAAACACCGCACGTTTGCATGACTATATGGTTCGCGCCCAACAACTCGTGACGATGCTCGCGGCCCAGGGGAAAATGACTCCTGGAGTGAAAGAGGCCATGAGGCGTGTCGACTGGGAGCACGTAAAAACCCAGTACCCTAAAACCATCTCGGACACTATGGACTCCCTGAGAGGTTTACAGGCACAACTCATACAAAAAAATAGCAAAGAGGAAGTTACAAATGTCTGAGATTACGAATGTCGTTTCTCGTGAGATTTTAGATAGCCGTGGGAATCCAACAGTTGAAGTTGAAGTTCACACGAGCCTTGGCAGCATCGGCCGTGCGGCTGTGCCCTCGGGAGCTTCGACAGGCGCTCACGAAGCTTGCGAGCTTCGTGATGGCGACAAAAAACGCTTTCAAGGCAAAGGCGTTTTTAAAGCCGTAGACAATGTTCGTGAAAAGCTGGCTCCAGAGATCATGGGCTTGCCAGTGACCGATCAAGTTTACATCGACAAAATCTTGCGCGAAGTGGACGGCACTGAAAATAAATCAAATCTCGGGGCGAATGCAATCTTGGGGGTGTCTTTGGCAGTCGCGAAGGCCGCGGCTTTGGACGTGAAACTTCCACTCTACCGCTACGTTGGTGGGTCACAAGCTTGCCGTCTTCCCGTGCCTTTGATGAATCTTATCAATGGCGGCGTGCATGCCAATAACGGTATGGACGTGCAAGAGTTCATGATTGTGCCGACGGTGAACAACTCTTACGCCGAGTCCCTCCGTGCCGGAGCTGAGATCTTTCACACGCTGAAGAAAATCCTTGGTAAAAAAGGTCTCTCGACCGCAGTCGGTGATGAGGGGGGCTTCGCGCCGAAACTCGGTACAAACCAAGAGGCCTTGGATTTGCTGGTTGAAGCGATTCACGAAGCCGGCTACGAACCAGGCCAGAACGTGTTCTTGGCTTTGGATGTCGCGGCGACTGAAATGTACAAAGACGGCAAATACCAATGGCAAGGCAACTTGATCACGGCGAAAGAGCTGCAAGCTGTTTACAAATCGTGGTCTGAAAAATATCCGCTCGTTTCTATCGAAGACGGCTTCTCTGAGGATGACTGGGATGGTTGGGCCGCTACTACGGCCGAGCTGGGCTCACACTTACAACTCGTCGGTGATGATTTGTTTGTGACGAATCCCAAACGTTTGCGCATAGGGATCGAAAAGAAAACGGCGAATGCGCTGCTTGTGAAAGTAAACCAAATCGGAACTTTGACAGAAACTTTTGAAGCCGTGAACCTGGCACAAAGAAATAAGTATAAAACGGTGATGTCCCACCGCTCCGGTGAAACAGAAGATACCACGATTGCGGATTTGGCCGTGGCTCTGAACTGTCAGCAAATCAAAACTGGCAGTTTGTGCCGTTCTGAACGGATCGCGAAGTACAACCAATTGCTGAGAATCGAAGAAGACCTCGCGGGCATGGGTATTTACTGGGATAAGGCCGCTTTCCGCTAGGGAAGGTTTTTGGAGGCGTCATGTGGGGGCTTACGCAACCTTGGTGGGAATTCGTTCTTCGTGGCGCCATCATTTATGGCTTTGTTTTTATTCTCTTTAGGCTGACCAGCAAACGCCAAGTAGGTCAGCTCAGTCCCTTCGATCTGGTTCTTCTGCTTCTCATTGGCAATGCCGTTCAAAATTCGATGAATGCCGGCGATAACTCCATCACGGGCGGGTTGATTCTTTCAATTACTTTGGTCGCATTGAATGTGGGAGTTGATCGTCTGACCTATAGATCTAAGAAAGTACAGCAGTTCGTAGAAGGCAGCCCGAAAGTGCTAGTTCATAACGGCAAGATCAATCACGAGATGCTTGACCATGAAAAGGTCACCATGCGCGACCTGGAACTCGCACTTCGCCAAGAAGGTGTTATGGATGCTTCTGTGGTTCGCTTTGCAATCCTTGAAAGCAATGGCCAGATTTCAGTGATCAGGAAAAATTCTAAATAATCACCTTTGAAAAAGTTGAAGCTGCTCGTGCGCACTCTGAAGGCGCGGGCCTATTTGGCGGCTGAGAGAATATCGTGGCCCGCCTGTTCGTAGAAGCCCTCTGCGCTCACGATCCGTGAACAGAGATTTGCGATCACAGAAGCCAGCATAAGGTATAAAATCACTTCATGTGAATTGCTCATCTCAAGTACCAGGATAAATGACGTAAAGGGGGTGCGGGTAATTCCGGTCAGAAAAGCCACCATGCCCACGAGGATCATAAGCTTTGTGCTCGCAAAGCCCATCATCTCCGCGATGAGCTGTCCGAGTGCTGCACCACTAGATAAGGCCGGAGCAAACACCCCGCCGATGACGCCCGCAACGTACGTAAAGAAGTTTCCGCAGATACGTGCAAGAGGCAACAGGGGTGATGCCGCCGCATTCGGGCTCCGCAAAAGATCAATCATAAAGGCTTTTCCGGAACCGACGGTGGAAGGACCGAACAGCCAAATGCTCAAACTCAGCAAAAGTCCGCAAATCACCGTCATAGAGAGCTTGATCGCAAAGCTTTTTTCCCCACGCCACTTGGTAACACGGTAAAGGGATTCCGCAAAACCCGCTCCGATCACTCCCACAATCCCGGCAATGAAAATAGTTTGCACCAGAACTTCGGCCGGGAAATTGCCGAACTTCGTATCGCCCAAATAGAGATAATTGCCCAAAAACAACTGTGCAAGGACCCCGGCAATAATCACCGACTGGAACACCGTTGTGCGAATCGCGCTAATGTGTGACTTCGAAAGCTCTTCAATCGCGAAAACGACGCCGCCCAAGGGGGTGTTGAAAGCCGAGGCTAAGCCGGCAGCGCCGCCGGCCAGAATCATGGCTTGCATTTGCGGTTTTGAAAAACGCTTCGGCCAGTATTTAGAGACTTGATAAAAAATCCCGGCAGAGACCTGCAGAGTTGGGCCTTCACGTCCGGTGACGCCACCTCCAAGCACGCACAAACAAGAGCCGAGCATTTTGACAAAGATCATCGGAACACCTAGATAGCCCCTGAGGACCTTCTCGTTTGTATGTGATGGCGAGGAGGCTTCAACCGTCGCAATCACTTGTGGGATGCCGCTGCCGATGGATTCCTTTGAAAAGAAATAACCAACTAAAAACGAAGCCAGTAAGGCCAGCGGAGCCGTCCAAAGCAGAATGGGATCTGATGCATGTGCAAGCGCCCAGTCTTCACAGACTTTAAAAATCTTATTGAAGAGGACGGAGACGATGGCGGCTAAGCCAGCTGCGAGCCAAAAAGGGAGATTGAGGGCGACTTTCTCTCGTGCAGAGAGAATGCGGGGATCTTTCAGAATTTGATGAGGTGTCAGCATTCGAATGAAAATATCACTGACAAAATCGATGCGCACAGCCCTGCGCATCGAAACGGCGCGTTAGCAATTCCGTTATTTTCATTTGCTGGACCTTTAGGTGGGTTTGCGAAAGTACTTCACAGCCCGAAGTAAGTTGGGAGGAAGACAACCCCTAGTCCGAGCAATGCGAAAAAGATCGGTGCCGAGAAAGACGCGCTGACAGGGTATTCAACATTCAGATGCCATCCCAGCCCTTAAACCATAAGACCAAAAGATGTCGACTTGAACCATTTTCCAAACTCCTCCTCATAGAGGGTTATCTCTGGCTTTGGCCCAGGTGTTGCTTTAAAAGTAGTCAACTGTTGCCCGGGACACCCTAGGGATTATCATAGGGTTATACGCTGTCAAACTCTTGGGCGCCAAAGTAAAAGATTCAATTCTCGGGAGAGACTATGAAGCTCTATGGATTCTTAGCGGTTTTGATACTCGGGCTTGGTCAAGCGCAAGCAAAAACAGTTCTGATCTCGGATATTGATGATTCAATAAAGAACTCTCATGTTTTAAGCACGACAGATGCCCTTTTCAATGCTGGAAAAACTCAAAATCTCGTTCTTGGAATGAACGCACTTTATCAGGCGGTCTCACATGCGGAATCTGATATGAAGTTCTACTATGTGACGAATGCCCCGAAGTCTTTCATGCAGAAGAATCATCGCAACTTCTTGGCCCGCAATGAGTTCCCACCCGGCAGTCTTCGGTTGCGCGAAAGCCTTTTTCAATCTGACTTCAAAGTGACTGAGATTCGTAAAATATTGAAGGCGGAAAAGCCGGAGTTTGCAATTTTGGTGGGCGACAACGGCGAAAAGGATGTTTACGTCTATGAACAAATCGTTAAAGAGTTTCCGAATACTTCGTTCCTGACTTACATTCGCATTGCCTACTCTGGGTGGAGCGACGATGAAGAAGGAGTTGCGATCCGGCCGGGTCAAACAGGTTTTGTCTCGGCACTGGATTTGATGCTTCAACTGCGCCACGAAGGTTTTGTGGCGCCTGCGGACGCGGCTAGTTTTGTACGTGCTTTTGTTTCGGTTTACGCCAACGAAGTTGAAACGGAAAATGATGGGGCTCAGGCGTTGCCTGGATGGTCCGACTGCCGTGACTTTAAGTGGACGGCACCGGACGCGGAGGAGCGCTTAACTCCGGGATATATTGCTGCAAAAGAGAGAATTGAAGAGCGTTGTATGATCGCTCCGTTCGAGGACTAGACTTTCAGCGCGTTGATTCCAGGGTTTTGCGGGCGTACCTTTAAAGTATGTCTGTTCGTAAAATGGCTATTTCATTTCGCAGCTTTCTGAATCACCCTGGAAAAGTCGCCTTCGTCTGCATGGTTTTTTTCGCGACAACTTTGATGATGAATGGGTTGTTGTGGCGTTTGTGGGGGCTACATCGAGATTTTGAAAGATTAACGGTTGAAATCACCGGGACAAAATCTGATATCGAAAAACTCAATGGGCAACTCAAGCAGGCGAAAGACCCCAGTTTTATCGAACGCCAAGCTCGCGATAAATTAGACCTTGTGAGCGAAAAAGACCTCGTCTTCGTATTTCCCGAACAGTAAGCGCTGCGGCATTTTTGTTGCGGTGTCACGTGCCAGAGGCCTCCTGCAAAACTAGGATGTGAGCTCTAAATTTTCTGATTTTTTTAATGAAATCAGGGAGGTTATACAAATGGCTTCAAATACGGCCGATGCTTCTATCACCCTTCATAAAGATGCAATTAAGTCTCTTCGTCTTCGTCTTGGTTGGAGCCAGGCGGATTTGGCTCGCCGTCTTTCTTGTGCTTCAACAGAAATTGAGTTGTGGGAAAACGGTTCCGGTTCTCCTGCGGCGAAATTTCTTAGCGAATTATTTTTGATCGAAAAACAAGCCGATGCTTGCAGCCATGAAGTTCATGCTTTGCCGCTTGCTGAAACTCTGTGCGATCAAAAAGCACTGGGCCAGATCGAGTTCTCTGAAATCAAAGAAGATATTGAATAGCCTCTCAGAGTCCAATATAGGTAAATCCATGAAAAAGAAGATTTACCTCGTTGATGTGAGCTCGATGTTCTTTCGTGCTTACTACGCTATTCGCCCGCTCACAACCCCCGCAGGGGTTCCCGTTAACGCCGTCTATGGTTTCCTGTCGATGGTGACAAAGCTGTTTAAAGAAGAAAAACCAGACTACATGGTTTTCACTTACGATCGTAAAGAGCCTTCTTTCCGTAAAAACCTTTATGCTGAATACAAGGCCAATAGGACAGCGATGCCGGATGATTTGGCGGTGCAAATTCCTTACATCAAAAAACTTGCGGACTATCTTGGGATCCCGGCACTCGAAGTCCCGGACTATGAAGCTGACGATATCATCGGGACGCTGGTTCACCTTGGCTTGAAACATCATAACGAAGTGGTGATTGTCAGCGGAGATAAGGATTTTGGCCAGCTGATTCAAAAACACGTCGTACTTTTTGATACAATGAAAGACGTAAAGTACGACGAGGCCGGCGTGCTTGAGAAGTGGGGCGTCCCGCCGGAGAAGTTCATCGACTACTTGGCGATCATGGGCGATAGCTCGGATAACGTACCCGGCGTAGATGGTATTGGCCCCAAGGGCGCGCAAAAACTTTTGCAGCAATTCAGTTCAGTGGAAGATATCTACGAAAATATCGACAAGGTCGAGCCCAAAGGCATTCGCGAGAAGCTGATTAAATCGAAAGACAATGCGTTTCTTTCGAAGACGCTGGTGACGATTTCGACGGATGTTCCCGTCAGTGATAACTTTGAAGACTACCACTTAAAGCAAATTCAAGCCGACAACCTGCGTGCGCTGCTACAAGAGCTGAACTTCAAATCTTTTGAAAAAACTTTGCTCGGAGGACACGACGGTGCCGGCAGTTTGCATGACAGTATTCACGGCAGCAAACCAAGTACAGCGACGGTCGGCGAACCTGTCGGGGCGAAAGGGCCTGTTGCGCACGCTCAGAAAAGCCAAGAAGTTGAAGGTCCGGGTGAGATTAAGATTGCAACCTTAAGCTCCGAAGTCATGGAAAAGGTCGAAAGGTATCTGAATATCAAGGAAACAGTGATCAGCGCGGAAGCATTGCTTGCGAAGCTTCATGATAAAGATGCTTTGTGGGGCTTTGCGGATGAGCGGGGCTTGTTTATTGGCCGCGATGTGGAGCTTTGGGCTATTGAAGGCGGCTATGAGGCCCTCGGCCCAGGCACGGATGCCAAACACATTCAATGGTCCGGCTTTGATCTGAAAACATTTTTCCACCAAATTAAATCTGATCACCCAAAAGTTGCTTGGGACTCTTCACTGGCTGCGTATGTGGTGCGTGCCGGTGACAGCACGGACTTTAACGATATCTATAAGAAGTTTATCGGCACGACGTTGCCGGAATTCGCGACGCCGGCGCAGGTTTTCAAGGCGCATGTGGAATTGCAGCACGTCTTGCAGGACCGCCTGGGGCTTTTTGCCGGGGAAAAGATCGTGAACGAGCTGGAGTTGCCCTTGGTCCCCGTGCTTTTGCGTATGGAAAACAAAGGCATTCGTATCGATGTCGAGTCTTTGCAAGTTCAATCCGCAGAGCTCACGGAAGAAATCGCCGCCCTTGAAAAAGAGATTCAGCAGTTGGCGGGCGAGACCTTCAATGTCGGTAGCCCGAAACAGCTCGGTGTGATTTTGTTTGAGAAGATGAATCTGCCATCCGGGAAAAAGACGAAAACAGGTTACTCTACCGGTGAGGATGTGTTGGAAAAAATCGAACATCCGATTGCGCGAAAGATTCTGCAATGGCGTGAGCTTTCGAAATTAAAATCGACCTACGTAGATGCCTTGCCGGAAATTATGATGCCGGATGGACGGGTGCATACGAACTTTAACCAGGCTCTGACAACGACAGGCCGCCTTTCAAGTACGCAGCCGAATTTGCAGAATATTCCGGTTCGCACCCAGCGCGGTCAGCGCGTTCGTCAGGCGTTCATCGCCGATAGAGGCAAGAAACTGCTTTCGATGGACTACTCGCAAATTGAACTGCGTATTTTGGCGCATATTTCTGATGATCCCGGATTGTTGAAAGCTTTCCGCGAAGGCTTAGATATTCACGCGGCCACTGCTGCTGAAATCTTTAATGTGGATCTTAAGGGCGTCACCAGTGATCAGCGCCGAAGCGCAAAGGCGGTAAACTTCGGTATAGCCTATGGCCAGGGTGCATTTGGTTTGGCGGAGAACCTTGGTATTCCGAATAAAGAAGCTAAAGAGATCATCGAGCGTTATTTCACGAAATTTGCGGGCGTGCGCGAGTACATAAATAATACGGTGAAGCTTGCGCATGAAAATGGCTACGTGGAAACTTTGTTTGGGCGCCGTCGCTACATCGAAGAACTGAACTCAAAGAATCCAATGCTTAGAAAGTTCGGAGAGCGCGCGGCGATTAATGCGCCTATCCAGGGGACGGCCAGTGATCTTGTAAAAAAAGCAATGATCGACATTGGCGAGAATGTGCCGCTGGACATGCTTTTACAAGTGCATGATGAATTGATTTTTGAAGGAACCGAGTCCGCGCTTCAGCAGCAAGTGCCTGCATTGGTCACGATCATGGAAAATGTCATGCAGTTGAAAGTGCCGCTCAAAGTGAACTACGCGATAGGCAATAACTGGGACGAGGCCCACTAACGGACAACGGACAGGCGCTTTTTATTCCCGCCCGGAGTCCTTACTCAGTATCCCAGCCGACGACGCGGCCACCTTCAAAGTACACCAAGCGTTTTTGCTGGTGGAAGCCATCAGAGCCGGGAACATTTCGCAGGTATTTCCAGCGCTCGTTTTTGTAAACCGGGTTGCCTGAAACTTCGACAGCGACCGGGTCCCCCCAAGCACGGCGAACGTATTCCATCGGCATTCCCACCGCGATATCTTGTGAGTCAATCAGCTCTTTCATGCGCGATACCGGAACGCGGGCGCGGCTCCAGATATTGTTGCGATTAATCCAGGCCTGACGGCCTTCAAGGGACGGAATATTCAGCAAGTCGATTTTTTCGGCGTCGTCCTTGAGCCACGGAAGCACTTTAGAATATTGCTCTTTCGCTTGACGTGAATCGAGAGTTTTTTCAAGTTCGCGCAATTGACGGCGTTGTTGAACTTGCAGGGCTTCTTCGCTCGACATATTAGACGGATTAAAACCCATTTCATAAGCGGTTCGGGTTGTTTCTGAATCCGTACCGCCGCTAGAAGCTTGGGTGAAACTGTAAGTCGTCACCACTTTTGGCGTGCGGCTCGCATAACCGCTGTTCACGGATCTCTGAAATTGAGCGCATGCGCCCAAGGCCAATGGCAAAACAACCAGCAAAGAGTACGACTTCATGAGATTCTCCTCTTAGATAGTTTACCCATGGTAGGGCTGGATTAGAATATTCTTGCGAGGGGGAACCTCCATTCCTTACAATAGTCAGGTATCCACAAGGAAAAAAATGGCGAACCCGACAGATCAAAGCCCGACAAAGGACCAGGCCGAAGACCAAGAAGGCAATTTGAGTTTAGAACAACTCGAAAGCATGATCTTGGCTGAGGCGCCGGATTTTGCCGAGGACTTGAAGACCGTCAAGTCGTTGCCTTCGGACGGCAGCATTGATTTGGATGTCGTTGACACCGGTCAGTTGATCCCGTCTGATGAAAATCCCTGGCATCATCCGATCGGAGTTCGCAAGTTTCTCGTGATGATCATGCCTTTTCTGCCGAAGCTTTGGGATTTTCAGCATCATTTTTTCTCGAATTTGTATTTGTACCGCACGCGCATGCAAGTTTTCGTTCGAGAGCTCGGGCCACGAACTCTGCAGGGCTTAAAATCCGGTGTTAAAGCCACCGCCGAAATTTCGAGGCAAAAGATAGGGGCCTTCAAGAGCTTGACTTGGCCATTGAAGATCGTCGCTGTTTGTTTGATTGTTGCGTGTGGCTTTACGGCTTTCTTTGTCTATCGAAGTGCGACCCGCGGGGTCTTGCCAGGGGATGAGGAATTCTTGATCGCGAGCCTTGAGGAGTGGTCCACGCAGGCTTACAAATACGATACGGAAACCGAGATGGATTCTTTCTATGATTCTCCACGCACGATTCAAAACATCATGGCGTTACCGAAGATGATTGTGAATGTCCGGCCGTCGCCGGGATCGGGACCAAACCCGATGGCGGCCATGGAGTTTTTTTTAGAAGGCCTCAGCCCGGAAGCGATTGTTGAGGTCAAAGACCGCGAAACGGAAATTCGCGATCTTTTCCAAAGAACTTTAGAAGAGCTGAGCTATGGCGATCTCGATTCGGCCGAGGGCAAACAGCAACTGACAGAAAAACTGCGGCAGGCTTTGAACATGAATCTGACAAAGGGAAAAATCCGCCGCGTTTTTATCAAAGAACTGGTTCTGAAGCCTTAGGTGAAGAGCTCTTCTGGTCTGGTTCTATAAATTTTTGAATCCACGTTGTACTGGCGCAGGCGATCATTGAGAGTGCTTTTCGGCATTTTGAGGTCCGCCGCGGTTTTTCTCTGATTGCCCCTGTTTTCTTGCAGCTTTTTCAAGATGATTTGCTTTTCTACCTCTTTGATCACCGACAGTCTGGAGACTCCCTGGTCTTCCATCATCGGAGTATAGGCGGTCGAGCTTCGGAGCAGTTTGGCGGCACGATCAAGATCGATTTGTTGCCGAGGAAAGACCGCGGCGGCACGGGATACGAGGTTTCTGAGTTCGCGAACATTGCCGGGCCAAGAGTGCATTTTTAACTTTTGAATCGCGTCGAATGAAAAACGCACGCGCATTTGTTTGGCAAAGCAGATGAGCAAATCTTCGAAATCTTCAGCGCGGTCTTTCAGCGGCGGCACGGAAACGGAAACAACATTCAAGCGAAAGAACAAATCCGGGCGGAAAGCGCCGTCGTTGATTTTGAGCGACAGGTTTTGATGGGTGGCTGCGATCACGCGAATATTTGTGCTCACAATTCGGTCGCTGCCCACGGGGCGAATCTCATTGTTCTCAAGCGCGCGAAGGAGCTTTGCTTGCAGGTTGAATGGCAAGTCACCGATTTCATCTAAAAACAAAGTCCCGAAGCGGGCGCTTTCGAAAGCTCCTTTGCGGTCATTGATGGCGCCGGTGAAGGCGCCTTTGACGTGACCGAAGAGCTCGCTTTCAATCAGTGATTCAGTCAGTGCGCTGCAGTTGACGCTCACGAAGGCGCCATGTTGGCGCGAAGAGGCCTGATGAAGGGCGCGGGCTAAGACATCTTTGCCGGTCCCGGAGGGCCCCAGCAACAGCACGGGGAAGTCGCTTTGAGCCACGTTTTTCAGGCTTTGCAGCTCGGCATTCCAGAGAGGATTGCGACTGGTCAAAGGAAAGAAGTCGGAAGTATTATTGTGAGGGAGCTCTTCGTGAGTGGGCGGGTTTTTTATCGTTGAGTTTTCTAACATACGTTCTCCTTGTTCGCTGAAGGCCTTTCCAAAAAGTGGTCCAATTGCAGAGTGCGGTAATTTTGATTTGAGGCCAATTCCGGCACGAGATTCTTATTTTCCGGAACGAACCGTCTTAAAATTTAGAATTTGGAATCATTTCTAAGTTCAGGCAGGATACCTGTATGCGACTTGCAACCCGGGAAGAAATTTACAGCCTTGATAAGGCCGCCGCCGAAGACTACGGACTGAGCTCGTCCGTTTTGATTGAAAAAGCCGGGAGTGCCTTGGCCAGGGCTTTTGAAAAAATTTTTCAGCAAGAAGCATGGTCCCGCTCTTTGCGGATTGGTCTGTGGTGCGGCACCGGCAATAACGGAGCCGACGGGCGCGTGATGGCCTACCTGTTACGCGAAAAAGGTTATAAGGCCGAGGTTCTTTTGGGCACAGCCTGGAGGGTCGCGGACTATGACATTGTTGTAGATGCGCTTTTTGGCGTGGGTCTCAACCGTCCGATCGAAGGGGACCAGGCAAGAAAGATTCAAGAGCTCAATCAATCGGGCCGCATAGTGATTGCTTTGGATATTCCCAGCGGTCTCGAGGCCAATCGCGGCGTTATTTTAGGGGCGTGTGTAAAGGCCGCGTGGACTCTGGCGGTGGCGCCAGCCAAGCCGGGTTTGTTTTTACAAGAGGGACCCACACAAAGCGGCCGCATTCGGAGTGTGCAAATCGGTTTTCCACCGGAGCTTTTAAGAGCAAAGGCTGCGAGTGTGTTTTTGATCGGCTCGGCCAGTGCGAAGAGGCTGCTGCCCTCGCGGAAACAGGCCTCGAATAAGAGCAGCTTCGGTCATCTGCTGGTGATCGCAGGCTCGGAAGGTATGGAAGGGGCGGCGCTTTTAACTAGCGAGGCCGCCGCTCGGATGGGCTGTGGTTATGTGACTTTGTGTTCGCCGAGCCAAAGTGTTTGGCGAAAAGCCCGCGCGGATTTTCTGTCTCTTTCATTGACGGCTTTTTTTAAGAGTGATTTGAAAAAGTACAAAGCGGTGGTGGTGGGCCCCGGCCTGGGTGTCAATAGACAGACCGAAAAAATCCTCGCGCATCTCTATAGGCATCATGACAAAGTACTGGTGGATGCCGATGCACTGACTGTGCTTGCGCAAAAAACACCGGGCCCGTTGCCGAAAAACTGGATACTCACCCCGCATGCGGGAGAGCTTTCCCGTTTTGTGGGAACTGCCGCGAAGGCCCTCGAGGCCGACCGGCTGCAGGCGGTTTCGGACGCCCAAAAACAGCGGGGCGGCATGATTTTGCTGAAAGGCTTTCGCACGATCCTCGGGACGGCGACCGCCAAGTACATTATCGGCTCGGGAAATGTGGCGCTCGCCAAAGCGGGAAGCGGCGACGTCTTAAGTGGTTTTATAGGCTCTTTGATGGCTCAAGGATTGCCTACGGAGCAGGCAGGAGTTCTCGGGGCCTATCTCCATGGTAGAATTGCCGATGACTGGCTCCGTCGAGGCCACTCCAGTCGTACTTTAATGGCCTCAGATCTGCCAGAATTGATTGATGCGAGCCTGACAAGTTTGAAAAAGGGCGGCTGATGGACTAGGATCTGAGCATGCCTGGAGCCGTAAAATTCATCAAAAGCGCTGTTCTTCCCCAAGATTACCCAAAAACAGGTAAAAAAGAGATCGCCATCGCTGGCAGATCCAATGCGGGTAAGAGTTCTTTCCTCAATGCGATCGCCAAAAATAAAATTGCGAAAGTCAGCAATACTCCCGGCAAAACCCGTTTGCTGAACTTCTTTAGCCGTGGCGATGGCTACATTTTGGTGGATATGCCGGGCTATGGTTTCGCGGCTCGCTCGGGAGCGGAGATGCGCGAATGGCACACGATGATTGAAAACTATCTTAGCATGCGGGAAGAGCTTGCGGGCTTGGTGCTCGTGATGGATTCCCGCCGTGATTGGACCGAGGATGAAGAGCTTCTGAAAGCTTACACGGATTCTCGCGGGCTGCCGATGGCGGTTGTGCTGACGAAGTCCGATAAGCTGACCCGCAGTGAAATTGTCCAAGCGCTTGCTAAAATAAAAAAATCCGCGGGAACTGAAGCGGTATTTATGACCTCGGCGCTGAAGAACATCGGCCAAGAGGAAGTCGAAGAGTATCTCTACGAAAACTGGGTGAAGAATCAATGAAGTTCATAGGTGTTATTCCTGCCCGTTACGCCTCGACTCGATTCCCAGCAAAACCACTCGCTCTTCTACAAGGAAAACCCATGATCCAATGGGTGGTCGAAGGTGCAAGAAAAAGCAAACTTCTCTCTGACATTATCGTCGCCACCGATCACGACGGCATCCGCAAGGCGGCGGAAGCCATTGGTTGCAAAGCCGTGATGACGGATTCGGATTTGCCTTCGGGCTCGGACCGCATTCATGCCGCCACTCAAAGTTTAACTTTCGACGTCGTCGTGAATATTCAAGGTGATGAGCCTTTGGTCAGCGGTGAATTAATCGATAACCTCGCGGGACTTTTTAAAACAGATTCCACGGTGGATATGGCGACGCTGGCTCATCCGATTTCTTTGGAAGATCTTGAGTCTGTGAATGCGGTGAAGGTGGTTTTGAACCATAGAGACGAAGCTTTGTATTTTAGCCGCTATGCGATTCCGTATTCTCGCGTGACGGGCGCTCAGGCGCGGGCGCTGACGGGATGTTTAAAGCATATCGGCATGTATGCCTATACTAAAAAATTCTTGAAGACTTTCTGTGAAGCCAAGCCCACGGAAATCGAAATGGCGGAAAGTTTAGAGCAATTGCGTGCGCTCTACCTTGGGGCAAAGATCAAAGTTTTACGTGTCAAAGAAGCGAGTCTTGGAGTGGATACGCCGGAGGATCTGGCGAAACTGGAAAAAATAATGAGGGGGAACTAATGGCTGTTAAAACCACAAAAAAGATTTCAACGACCAAGTCGACAAAAAAACGACTTCAGCAGAAGTTCATCTTCGTAACAGGTGGTGTGGTTTCCTCTATCGGTAAGGGTTTGACGGCGGCGAGCTTGGGCTCGTTGCTGGAAGCCCGTGGCGTGCGCGTGACGATCATGAAGTTCGACCCCTACTTGAACGTGGACCCAGGGACGATGTCGCCGTTGCAACACGGTGAGGTGTTTGTCACGGATGATGGTGCTGAAACCGATTTGGACTTGGGTCATTACGAGCGCTTCACCAGCGCGGTGATGTCGCGGTCAAACAGCGTTTCAACCGGTCAGATTTACGACACGGTTTTGAACCGCGAACGTCGTGGTGATTACCTCGGTGGAACGGTGCAGGTCATCCCGCACATTACGGACGAAATCAAGGCCCGCGCTCAAGAGGCCGCTCAGGGCACGGAAGTGATTATCGTGGAAATCGGTGGAACCGTCGGGGATATCGAAGGGCAGCCGTTCCTTGAAGCCATCAGACAGATGCGCAGTGAACTCGGGGAAGGAAATTCCGTTTTGGTGCATGTCACTTATGTGCCGTATATTGCCGCTGCGGGCGAGTTGAAAAGCAAGCCGACCCAGCACTCGGTGAAAGAGCTGCGCATGATCGGTTTACAGCCGGACTTCTTGGTTTGTCGCAGTGAAAAACCGATTGATGACGGGCTGAAGAAAAAAATCGGTTTGTTCTGCAGTGTGGAGCCCGAGAACGTGATTGCCGCCCAAGATTCTAAATTCATTTACGAAGTTCCACTCGCATTGCATGCGGAAGGCCTAGATCAGCGGATCGTTGAAAAGTTGCAACTTTCTTCGGCTCGCCCGGATTTGAGCGGCTGGAAGAAAATTGTTAAAGTTCTGCAGAACCCAAAGAAGAACGTCACCATCGGCGTTGTTGGTAAGTATGTGGATTTGAAAGAATCTTACAAGTCTTTGAATGAAGCGATTGTTCATGCGGGAATTGCGAATAACTGCAAAGTGAACATTGTGTATGTCGACTCGGAAAAGATCACGGATAAAAACGTGGTTCAGTTCTTGGGTGATGTTCACGGCGTGCTTGTTCCCGGCGGCTTTGGTGCGCGGGGGGTTGACGGCAAGATCGCGGCGATTAAGTTTGCGCGCGAAAGACAGGTTCCGTTTTTCGGCATTTGCTTCGGGATGCAACTGGCGTCGATCGAGTTTGCGCGCAACGTGTGTGGCATCCAAGATGCCACTAGCCACGAGTTCTATACTGATGATCGGACGCGCAATTATGTGATCGACACCATGGTTGAGCAGCGCGGAAACGTGAATAAGGGCGGAACGATGCGCTTAGGAGCCTTTTCTTGTTCTCTGGCAAAGGGCAGTACCGCCTATGACGTGTATAAAAGTTCCCTGATTTACGAACGCCACCGCCATCGTTATGAGTACAATAACAAATATCGTGCTTTATTCGAGAAAAAGGGTATGAATGCCACCGGGATCTGCAAAGAGAGGAATCTCGTGGAGATCGTCGAGTTGGTGGATCACCCTTGGTTTGTCGGGGTTCAATTCCATCCTGAGTTTAAGTCAAAGCCGTTGGCTCCGCATCCGCTTTTCACTCATTTCGTGAAAGCGGCGTTAAAAAGAGGTTCTGAGTAATGAGTTCTAAGATTATCGAGCAAGGTTTGCAAGTTTTGGAAATTGAAGCCGGCGCAATTCTGGCTTTGAAAGAGCGTTTGAAAGAAGGATTTGAAACGGCTGTTAAAACGATTCAAGCCTGCGAAGGTAAATTGATCGTGACTGGAATGGGAAAGTCCGGACAGATCGCACGCAAACTTGCCAGCACCTTTTCTTCGACAGGGACGCCTGCGGTCTTCCTGCACCCGGCAGAGAGCGCCCACGGAGACCTTGGCATCGTTGAAAGCGGCGATGTGATCTTGGCCCTCAGCTATGGCGGTGAGACCCCAGAGCTGGCTTCAATCATCGCATTTGCTCTGCGTAAAGATATTCCTTTAATCGCGATCACAGGCAATGTGAATTCAACGCTGGCAAAGGCCGCAAAAGTCGCTTTGAATGTCTCTGTTTCTGCGGAAGCGTGTCCCTTGAATCTGGCGCCGACAGCAAGTAGCACGGCCTCTCTTGCAATGGGCGATGCGATGGCGATGGCTGTTTTGAATGAAAAAGGTTTTTCTCCGGAAGAATTCGCCGAATATCACCCGGGCGGAAGTCTAGGCTTCAGACTTTTGACCAGGGTAAAAGATGTCATGCACACGGGGGACGCCTTGCCTTTAGTCCGGCTGGACACGCCGATGCGCGAAGTTTTTTCTATTATGACTCATAGAAATGTTCGCGGGACTGCCGGTGTCCTGGATAGCCACGGCGACTTACTTGGCGTCATCACGGACGGTGATATTCGCCGTCGCCTCGATAAAAGTCCTGATCCATTCACCGGAACCGCGCAAGACTTGATGACCACGAACCCGCGCGGGGTTGATGCCAACGAGCTTGCAGAAAAAGCGCTCTTTCTCATGGAGCAATTTCGCATCCAGATTCTATTTGTTTTCGATAGAAATAGCGAGCATCCAAAACGTCCAGTCGGAATGTTGAATTTCCAAGACCTATTGAGAGCAAAAGTACGATAAACACTCGGGTGACGAAGGTCGAGTTAAGTCATTGATAACCTTGCCGTCTTGTTGAATTTTTTTCACAATGACACAGATGGCTTCAGAACTCAGTAGGTTGCAAAACATTAAGATGCTCGTCCTGGATGTGGACGGGGTGTTGACAGACTGTCGACTTTGGATGGACTCCAATGGTGAATGGAAAAGATTTTTTTCTATTCGCGACGGCGTTGGCATCAAGCGCCTGCTTGATGCCGGTTACAAACTTGCAGTGATCACTGGCAGTAAAGCTGAAGACATTCGTCAGCGTGTGAAGAACCTCGGCATCCAATACTTCTACGAAGGTGCCGGGGACAAAGTCCCATCATTCATCGATTTACAAAGACAGTCTGGTTTAAAACCAGAGGAAATGGCTTGTGTCGGAGACGACATATACGACATTCCTCTGATTCAAGCGGTGGCTTTCGGAGCGACAGTTCCCGAAGCGGTAGAAGAAGTTATTGAGGAAGCAGATTACGTAACTAAAAGGCCTGGCGGCAACGGAGCGGTCCGCGAAGTATGTGATTTGATTTATAAACACGGAGCCTTTTCATCATTAGGACGGTCATAAATGATAAAGAACGCACTCAAAGGATTGAGTCTTTTCTTGGCGGCCTTTCTCTTACAGAGAGTCGCATTTGCGGCTGAAGTCGTCGAACTTCCAACGGAAGAACTCGCGCAAGAATCGGTTTATCCGGTCTTCGATAAACCAGTCAGCGTAAAGAACAGAAACATCAACACCGCCGGCCACTTTGAAATTGGTGCGTACTACGGCAATGCTTTGACAGAGCCGATCTTCAACGTGAGCAAATTCGGCTTTGCCGGCTACTATCACTGGTCTGAACTCCATGCGATCGGTATTATTTTCGAAAATAATATGTCTGGTTTGAGCAAGTACGGGGAACAGTTGAAGGACGTTCCAGGATCTTCCGGCGCTAACATTCATCTTGATTTCACTCGCGCCCCCGCTCCCCAGTCGACTTTCATGGCTGATTACAATTTCAAAGCCTTCTACGGTAAAATGAGTTTGAGTAAGAGCATCGTGTTCAACTTGAGCACATTCGGGTCGGCTTCGGCGGGCTTGGTGAAGTATCAGAACAAAACTTATCCAGGGGTTGCGGTGGGTCTTGGCCAGAAGTTCTATCTGACAAGGCAGCTCAGCTTGCGTTGGGACCTTCGCATGTTCATCAACAATGCGCCGATCCCGTTCTATCAAGACTCGGCCCAATACACTTTGAATCCGAACAATCCGGGTGGAAAAAAAGCGCCTACCTATGATCAGTTTTCCGATCGTATCACTTACACGACCAATTTAGATATTGGTCTTGCTTACATGTTTTAAGGATGGAGCCGATGAAAATGCACTTTAAAACACTTTTCATGACAGCAATGATGGGCCTCCTGGCAAGCCACTCCGCATGGGCGCAAGACGCGGGCGGCGCCGGTATTGGTGACGATTTGAACGTGATCGAGATGGAGTTGGATAAAACGGCTCCGAAGGCACAACCGACTTATGCTCCTGGTGCGCAAACCCAGAAAATGGATGCGGCGGAAGACCGCGCGGAAGCCCAGCAGAATAACAAGCTGACAGACTTCTCTGGTTTGACGAAGTTGCAACCATTCAGCGAGATCTCGGTGATTCAAAAACGTTTCTTACCTAAGACGGGTCGTTTCCAGTTCACGGGCGCGTTGACGACTATCACGAACAATCCCTGGTTCCTGACAGCGGGTGTATCCCTAAAAGCGGCTTACTACCTGACGGAAGCTTGGGGTGTTGAGGGAACTTTTACGACAATGACAAGCTCCCAAAGACAGTCTGCCCAAGAGCTCCATGATAACAATGCCGTGAGCGCCGACAGCTTCGGGTTTCCGAAGAACTATATCGGCCTTGATGCGAAGTACACTCCGTTCTACGGTAAAATGACTTGGCAGAATAAGAAAATCGTTCCTTTTGAGCATTACTTCACCTTCGGTGGCGGTAATACCTCTGTCAGCACCGGTGGCAGCGGTTTCACAATTCACTTGGGAACGGGCGAGAACTTCGCTCTTTCCAAGCGCTTCTCTGTGAACTGGGACTTTAGCATGATGAACTATTCAGCGAAATCGACGGACGGTACAATGCAGTCATTCAGTGACTTGCTTCTGACCGTGGGCATGAGTTTCTTCTATCCGGAGGCTACTTACCGATGAGAAAATTTATCACAACTATCTTAGCATTGGGTATTTTGGCTCCTTCTGTCTACGCGGCCCAGCCGCAGAGGCGCGTGGCTCCTCAACAACAACGTCGAGTGGCTCCCCAGCGCCGTAGTTCTCCTTCAGTGGTGGCGGCTCCGCAAGCGAGAAATTCTCCGCTTCGTCAACAGGTGAATCAAGCTCTAGCTTTGGCAAAGGGCGGACAGTATGAGGCGGCGTCAAATGCCTTGTTCCAATTGGCTCGTCGTTCCGAACTGCAAGCAGAGCGCCCGCAATTGAAGTACGTGCTTGGTTTGATGTTAATGGAAATGAAACTGAATCAAGTTGCGGCATTCCAGTTCGTGGATGTCATCCGTATGGGTAACAGCCGCTATGTGAAGAATGCGATTGAGAAGCTTTCTATCGTGGCGGACAACCTCGGCGATGACACTTTGTTGAACTACGCGGTTTCGAAAGTGGATTTGAACGACTTCCCAGCGGGCAGCCGTGACATGTTGTACTTCCGTATCGGCGAGATTAAAATGAAGTCCCGCGAGTTCGCGAAGGCGGCGGAATTGTTCTCGAAAGTCAGCTCTGGCAGCCGTTATTACAATCAAGCTCTCTTTCAGCGTGGTTTGGCGGAACTTGAAGGCAATCAAGTGGATATGGCTCTGCAGACGTTCCAGGCCTTGCTCGCTTCCCGTGACAATGCGCCTGTAACGGATACAAACCGCGTTGCCGCGCAAATCGCGATTGCCCGTGCGTTGTACCAAAAACAAGATTGGGATGGCGCGATCGAAGCTTATGCTCAAGTTCCGCGTGACCACTTCCTGTGGCATGATGCTTTGTTTGAATCTTCTTGGGCTATGTTGCGCGCGGCCCGCTTCCGTTCCGTACTCAGTAACTTTCAGTCATTGCACTCAAGTTACTACGATGATTTCTACATTCCTGAGTCCTTGCTTCTTCGCTCCATTGTCTATTTGTACATCTGCAAGTACGACGAGATGGAAAAGGTCCTAAGTTTGTTTGAGAATACCTATGGCCCGGTTCGGGCGAAGATTGGGGATTTTATCCGCGCCAATACGGATGCGATGGAATACTACGTGGAGATCGAAAAAGGCCAGCAGATCAAAAAGACCGACAAGAATGTGCCTTTGAGACTGCCTTATAATGTGGTTAAGAGCATTTCTGAAGAGGGTAACGTGAAACGCTCCCTTTACTACATAAAGCGTCTGAATGACGAAAAGATGAAAATTGATGCCAACCCTGGTTTCCGAAATACTCCGGTGGGCCAATACGGTTTGAAAATTGTCAATAATCGCCAGCGCAACGCTAAACTTGCAGTGGGCGATATGGCCAAAGCACACATGCTCAACATGCGTGTGGAGTTGCGTGACTTGTACGAACAGGCCGGCTTCATCCGTTATGAGATGATCAATGGTAAAAAAGAAGGCTTGAAAATGAAGTTGGCGGGCAAAGACCTTCCGGCAGAACAAATTGACGACAAAATCGACCGTACTTTCTATGTCCAGAATGGCTATGAATACTACCCATTCCAGGGAGAGTACTGGTTGGATGAAATCGGGAACTATCATTACCTTGGTAAACAAAGTTGCGAGTAATTTATGATGTATAAAAAGAACCGACTTGTTATTTCGTTCTTAGTTCTTAGCATGACCCTGGGGGCCACTCAGGGCGTTCTTGCGCAGACGAGTGCCAATAATAAGAAAAAGAAGAAAGCCGTGCAAACGTCAACGACTCGTCGAGTGGCTCCGGCCTCCGCGTCCGCTTCCCAGACGTCCGGTAGAAAAACCGTCGGTCAATTGCTGAATCAGATCAGCACAGAGAGCCGCGGTGCGAACGTACAAATGCAAAAGGGTGATACGGCACTTCCTGATTTCGGTTATAGCTTTAAACCAAATCAAAACACCCATAACCTCGAAGCGGTCAAGCCGCCTCGTTCATCCGAGCTCTTGCGCCGTGGTGGTGGTACAAAGGCCGAGTATGAGCGCGTTTTGGACCAACAGATCCAAGAGCTTTACAAATTAACTCAAAGATTCAAAAACAGTCCTAATCGTGGTGAATTGTGGCTGCGTTTGGCGGAGTTGTACGTGGAAAAAGCGGGTATCGTTGATGCGCGCAAACAAGATGCGTACGATCAGCAATTGGCTGACTTCAAAACCGGCAAAACAAAAGTCAAACCCGTCCTGAATACTGCTGAAGCAAAAGACTTCAACCGCCGGGCCATTCAATTGTACGAGTGGTTCGAGCGTGATTTCCCTAAAGACGAAAAAATGGACCAGGCGCTCTTCTTTCTTGGGTACAACTATTTCGAAATGGGCGACACACATAAAGGTGCGGAGTACTATCAGCGCTTGAATAAGCAGTTCCCGAACAGCCCTTTCGTGGGCGAGTCGCATTTTTCATTGGGTGAATACCACTTTGAGAACGAGAAATGGGCAGATGCCTATAGGGAATACAGTTACGTCATCAAAGATAAGAAACACCGTTTGAACACGTTTGCACTCTACAAAGGCGCCTGGTGTTTATTCCGTTTGGGTAAAACGCAGCAGTCTTTATCCTATCTCGAATATATCATCAAGTCGTCGAAGTACGAACAGGAAGCAAGCTCTCAAAGCCGACGCGCGGTTAACAAAACCCGCCTTGAGCAAGAAGCTCTTCGTGACATCGTGATCTTCTACGCTGAGGCAAGACCCGCTTCAGACGCGATCGCTTACTTCCGCGGCCTCCTGGGCGATGCGGATATCGTTCCTTATCTTGAAAAGCTCGCGTATTACTACTCTGATAAGGGTGGTAAAGATGACGCCCGCGATGTCTTCAAAATGCTGATTGGCGAGCGCCCGGATAGCCCAAAAGCTTTCGACTGGCAATATCAGATCGTACAGAACTATTTCTACGCGAAGAACTCTCCAAAGTTCCGCGAAGAGCTGTACATCTGGATTAAGAATTTCGCGCCAAATAGTCCTTGGTACGAAGCGAATAAAGCCAATAAAGAGCTGATCGATAACTCTTTTAAAATGCGTGAAACAACTTTGCGTAACTACGTCTTGCAACAGCATCAGACCGCGCAGAACTCTCATGCGGCGGGCCCTATGAAGGCGGCGTATGAGGGGTACGGATTCTATCTCGAAGAATTCGGTTCCTCCCCGCAGGGTGCGGATATGCACTTCTACTTCGGTGAATTGCTCTACGATATGAAACGTTATGATGAAGCCGCGGTCCAATATAAGTGGCTTGTCGATAACTCACCTCAGAGCAAGTTTGCGGACAAAGCGGCCGCCAACTTGATCTTGTCTCTCGAAAAGTCGGTTCCACCAGATGCCGAGTTGCAAAAGCGTGTCGCAAATACTTTGGAACCACAGCCGTTGGATCCTAAAGTAGAGCGTTTCATCAAAGCCAGCCAATGGTATACGACGAAGTTTCCTAAGTCTGAAAAGGCTCCCGAGATCAAGTTCCGTATCGGCCGCTTGTACTACATGCACAATCAGTTTGACGAGTCGACGAAAGTTTTCCGCGAAATCGTTCAGATCTATCCAAAGACGAAGTATTCGGAATACTCGGCCAACCTTTTACTCGATACGTACAACTTGCGTAAAGACTACGCGGGTCTAGAGAAAGCTGCGGCCGAGCTCCTCGCCGTTCAGTCGATTGCCAACTCTAAAGTGGGCGCCGACATTAAGAGTGTGATGGAGAAGGCAAGCTTCAAAAAAGGTTCAGATCTCGAGATTGAGAAAAAGTACAGTGAATCCGCTCAAGCTTTCGAAACCTTCGCGAAGACCAATCCACGTTCTGAACTGGCGACAACGGCGATTTTCAATGCCGGTGTCAACTATGAGCGTGCGGGTATGATTCCGGCCGCGATCGCGATGTACAACAATGTGTTGAAGTCCAGCGATCCTAAGATGGAATCGAATAAGCCTAAAGTACGCCGCTTGCTTGCGAAATTATATCAAGATACGGGGAACTTCGAAGAAGCCGCGAGACTATACAAACAAGCGGCGACTGAGAACCCTAAAGATCCGTTGGCTCCTAACTTCATTTACAATACGGCTCTCTTGAACGAAGCCTTGGGGAAAAATGATGCGGCTATTCACTCTTATGAAGAGTTCATCAAGATGGCTAAGAAGAGGAGCGAAACAAGTGATGCCCTTTACTCGGTGGCGACGATGCATCGTAAAGCGAACCACTTGAGCATCGCGATCGACAAATACAAAGACTACTTGAACTCTGGCGCGGCAAACCCCGAGAAAGTGATCGAAGCCCACTACTGGATTTCAGACATGATGAAGCGTAAGCGCCAAATCTCGGAATCTGAAGCTTGGGCTAAAAAGACGATCGCGGTTCAAAAACGTCTTGGCGGCGAAAAGAAACTAGGCGCTCAATGGGCGGCTAAGCTGAAGTTCGCGGACACGTTGAATACGTTTGCTGAATACAAGCGGGCTCGGATCTCTGCAAATCCGGCAAAGCAGAAGGAAACTTTGGATAAGAAGATCGCATTGCTCGGGCGGCTTAATAAAGAACTTGCGGACGTGATCAAATACGATGCGGCGGAAGAAATCGTCAGCTCATTGTCACTCTTGGGCGAGTCGAACTTGCACATGTATGAAGCCATCATGGCCGTGCCGATTCCATCCGGTTTGAATGCCGAGGAGACGAAGCAATATAAAGCAGGTGTCGAGCAGATGTCCTCACCATTCGTTGAAAAGGCGAAAGAGAGCTTTAAGCTGGCTGTTGATCGTGCCTGGGAACTTCAGGTTTATAACGAGGGCTACCATATCGCGATGGACCAATACTCTAGACTGCAACCAGGTGCGTTTTACAACAACGGTGAGCAGGGGTCTGACGTAAGAATTATTAACTGGATGGCACAATGATGAAAAAGATGGTCCTAACTTTAGCAATAAGCGGTTTGCTGGCGGCCTGCGGATCTTCGCCGAAACAACAAGGCGGTGGTGACGATGGCTACAGCCCCGTCGCTGCGGCGGGCGGTGGTTCAGGTTCTTCAGGCAGCTTCGACATGGGTGATGGCGGTGGTGCAGCGGGGACTTCGTCTAAAGCGTCCCAAGGCTTTGCCCAGTCTGCGAAAGCAGCACCTCCGGCGGTGGCAGCTCAAGGCCAACCTATCAGCCAAGGCGCTTTGGTCGATGCGATTAAAAGCCAAAACGACGAGCAGGTCTTCAGAGTTGCCGGCCAACTTTTGACGCAAAATCCGAATGACGTGAAAGCAATCAATGCGATGGCGATGTACTACTTTAAAAAAGGTAAAATCGATGCCACGAAGTATTTGCTGAACAAGGCCATTGCGGTAAACCCGAACGTGGGTGAAGCCTATAGCAACATGGGTTTAGTTCACTTGGCTAGTAATGAGCCGCGTGAAGCAATCTTGGCTTTCCGTAAAGCTTTGGACATCAACTCCAACGATAGCATCGCAGCTGCCAACGCGGGCTCGATTTACGTCGCGGAGAGGGACTATAACAAGGCAGCCACTGTTCTTGCGGTAGCTTATAACGGTGGGGTTCGCGATGCCAAAACTATGAACAACTATGCTATTGCTTTGACAGCTGTCGGAAGGTTCGACGAGGCAAACTCGATCTATCAGGCGGCGATGAAGGAGCAAAATAATAATCGAGAGTTGCTCTTGAACTATGCTATTCTTCTTATAGATCACATGAATAAGTACAAAGAGGGCATGGACGCTCTGAACAGACTTAAGTTCGTAGGTCCTCCTTCAGAGTCCCGTAACCGTATAATTGCTTTGGAAAACAAAGCAAAAGCTGGTTTAAAATAGGAACAGGGGGAAAAAAGATCATGAAACGTCTTTTACTGTCGGTGATCACATGCGGCTTAGTTATCTTCTTGGGTGCGCCGTCCGTGTTCGCTCAAGATGAACGTGGTGGTGAAGCTCCCGCCGCAGTTCCCTCCTCAGGGGGCTCCAAGTCCCGCCCGAAAGCCACTCGTACCCAGAAGTTGAACTTCGAGGATGAGTTGGTCGAAGGGGGAACGCAAAAACCGGAACTGTTTTATCTCTTTCAGAAGAAAAATTTCAACTATAAGCGTTTGATTAAGCTGAGACAAAATTTCATTCCTGAAATGAGAAAGACATCTGAAGACATTCAGCGCATCCGGGGTGGCACTTGAAATCTCCTGTCATACTTAGAGTTTTTAAAGGTACTCAACTGGTCGAAGTGAAGCAGTTCGATCTGGATCAAATCGTTATCGGCCGCAACGCCGAAGTCGGTTTGAATCTTGAAGCAGATGAAGTTTCACCGATTCATTGCCTGATTGAAATGAGGGATGCCGGTTACTACATCTGCGATCTGGGTTCAACCACGGGAACCTTCAAGAACGGCCAATCGATTCTCGATGAGGCGCTGACCTCCGGTGATGAAATCGGGGTCGGGCCATTCAAAATTAATTTCTTCGTAGGCATTCCTAAGCCAAAAGCCGCGCCTCCGGGAAAAGTTGAAGCGCCCGCCGTTTCGGTGCCGACTTCAGCGGCTCCGGCGGCCGCCGTGATTCCAGAGGCTCCAAAGCATGAAGAACCCGTGGTTGTCGCGGCTCTTCCCCCGACTTCGGTTCAACCGATTTCGATTCCGGATGAGATGCCTCAGAGTGTCGCTCCAGGCATTCCGGTGGCAACTCCGGTATTTGAAGCACCCAAAGCGGAAATGAAGCAAGAGCCGATAGCTGTTGTGCGTGAAGAGCAAAAGCCTCGTATTGTAGCGGCTCCGGTCGTCGGTCCTGCGAAGACGGATACTCGAGCTCCAAGTAAAGGTTCTAAATTTAGAAAAGAAAAGCATAGAAAAACATTTGCTCCCGTGAGCGAAATCAAAGATCTTCGTGATCACCTTCGTCCCGGCAAAGGGAATGTCGTGGAAGTCATCGTCAGCTGGCGCGAACGTGTTTTGACGACGTACCACTATCGCACCCCCGGAATCGTTCGTTTGGGGCCAGGTGATAAGTACGAAATCAATATGCCGGATGGAGTTTGCCCCACTGGATGGCCGCTTGTTGAGGTTGGTCCGGAAACACGCATCGCGGCCACTTCTGAAATGAAAGTTGAAGCCATCACCAAGTCTGGCAAGAAAAGTGTCGATGAACTCTTGCGTTCAGGTAAAGCGCAACGCACAGGCAACTCCGTCACTATGAAGCTGGATCAAGAAGAACTTTTCTTTATTGGTTTGCCATACAGTGATTTGCAACTTTATGTCCGTTTCGTTCCTCAACCACCGGTTATTCCAGTTCCACCTTGGTTTCTTAGCAGTTCCGAGCTGACTGGTATGGTGATGTCATTGATTCTTGTGGTTTTGCTCGCGTTATATGTATACGCAACGGCGCCTTCAATAATGGAAGAAGAGAAGAAGGAAGAAATCGTCGCTCAAGTCATTTTTGATAAGCCAAAACCAACGCCACCACCCATTAGAGTGGTCGAGGAAAAACCTATCGAAACGCCTACTCCCGCTCCTCCAAAGCCAACACCGACCCCGAAAAAGGTCGTGGTGGCGGATAAGCAGCAAGAAGTGGTAAATAAGGCGAAGAAGCCGGATCCGGCTCAAGCGTCTAAGAACTCTAAAGCGGGCGCAGCTTCCGAAGTGGCTCCTAAACCTTCGCAAAACAAACCGAAGATCTATACTTCCGTTCACAAACAAGGTGGCGCGGTTAAGCAAGGTTCTACAGAGTCCGCGAATGCGGAAAGCAAGAATAAAGACGTCAGTAAGGTGGGAATGTTCGCAGCGCTTGGTGGCGGCGGTATCAGAAAGAATCTGGATAAAGCATACTCCGGTGCGGGCGAGGTCCTCGGGACTGCGGCCAATGCAACGGGCACTGCCGGATCCAACTCTGACCGTGCGGGTGATGATATCGGCGGTAAGTTCAAAGATACAGGTG
>JBDHWW010000006.1:0-89799 GCA_039810425.1 Pseudobdellovibrionaceae bacterium
CACGGCATCGGAAAATTCAAAAAATAAAATTTAACGGATCGGAGAGGATTGCTGCGGAGATTCCACGGATCCGGGTTTTATTGGACCAGATAATTTAATTTTTGGCCAAGTCGACAATAAACAATCTTTTGATGGTTGGAGAGATGATAAGTTCAAAAGAAAAATTATTTTTAAAACATCGAGTTTAAAAATAATTGAAAATCATGTTTTGTCAGGAATGGCCATTGCCTATTTGCCAGATTATCTTTTTAAAAATCCAGAATTAGAGATTTTAAATGTAAATGGTTGTAATTTTATCTGTACTCAGAAAATTTATTTATTGGCAAAAAAACCTAAAGAAAGAAGTTGGATGAGGGATTTATTCTAAGTCTATCCATTTGAAATCATTGAATTGCTGGTAGTATATTGGGAAAATTGGTTGCGGGGAACTGTTGCGCACCCGCAGGCTTCTTCCAAAGTATGAGTTAGCGCCGAAGGTGGCAACTCCATATGTATATATATCGCGTGGCGTCCAAGTTATTGGAATCAGAGGGTAAAATCAGATTTAAAAGTGAATCCTAAGTTGGCCATCGCTATAGCCTATTAAGAGCTTGTATATTGTATTTGAATACACACTATTCAATATAAAATATTACTCAGAGTATTGACAAAAGGCCTGAATTGTGGTTTAATAGAATCTGGTAGCGAAACCAGATTTCCCATCTTTGTAATTCACCCAAAATTTCGCCGAGCCACTGAACTGAGGCCCTTTGTCCTTTGGATAACTGCGAGCTTCTACGCGGCTTTGCTTTGAAAGGCTTTATGAAAAACGACACAGAATTTCCGAAGTACAAACTCGGAGAGCGCATCAAAGAACTCCGAGAAAAGAGGGGTCTGTCTCAAGAGGACTTGGCAAAAAAAACTGGATTAAGCCAGTCGACCGTTTCCCAAGTTGAGCGTGAAGAAAAAGACCCATCGCTTTCCACTCTTCAGAAAGTTTCCGAGGGCTTAGACGTTCATATTGCGATGCTTTTTGCGAACGAGAATGTGCACGTCTTCGACTTACAGAAACTCAGGAGTAAGTACGACACCGTGGATAAGCTTTCACCGTATTTGTACACGGCACTGGGCAAGATTGTTCGCTATGCGGCGGACATCGGATTTATCAAAGGATAGTAAATGCAGAATGAAAATTTCAAAATTTTGAGCATCGACGGCGGCGGCATACGCGGGGTTTTCCCTGCACACATTCTCCAATGCGTCGAAAGTCGACTAGGAATTGATCCGACAACACATTTTAATATGCTCGCGGGCACCAGCACCGGGGCAATCATTGCTGCCGCTCTTGCATGTAAGATCAAACCTGAAGTCATCGTAGCCCTGTATAAGGATAAGGGCGAACACATCTTTAAGAAAAAGTGCTCATGGTGGCCAAGCCTTGCGAAGCCAGGTTTTCATAGCCTCTACGACAGTGCCGGGTTGGCCGAGCTACTAAAAGAAATTTTCAAGGATACGAAGCTTGGCGACATTTCAATTCCTTTAATCTTGCCAGCGACAGACATTGGGCACGGTGGCGTTCACGTCTTCAAATCAAACTATTCGAGCAGCTTTACAAGGGACAATCATGTTCTCGTCCGCGATGCCGTCCTTGCATCATGTAGTGCGCCGACATACTTCGATCCTGCGCGAGTGAATGAATACGCATTGGCAGATGGAGGCCTTTGGGCAAACAACCCTTCTCTAACGGCATTTATAGATGCCCAGCGCCGATTGAATATTGAGCGTAAAGACATAAAAATTCTGTCGCTCGGAACTGGTCACTCTCGAACTTATTATTCCGTCAAGGTCGCACACCGGAAATGGGGCCTTCTCAACGGGTGGCGCGGGCGCGAGTTCATCGATTTTTTGATGTCGCTTCAGGGCCAATCAATCCACAACTATCTTGAACTGTCTCTAAGCAAGGACCAACTATGCCGTGTGAATTTTGAATCCGACTGTCCGTTACCACTAGATGATTGTTCTGCCATTGATGATTTAATTTCGCGAGCTGACAGGATGTTCACCCATGAGAGCGAAAAGTTGAAAACATTTTTAACAACCCATGAAGGGGGAATATGAATTCCAGAAACCGAAATATCGTTCTAGAGAAAATGCTTGAGCAACTAGAGTTGCCAATGACGGCCTATGAGAAAGCAAAAACTCGCTACGAAGACCTGGGAAAATGGTTTTCGCGAGAAGAGTCTTTGATAAAGGACTTTGACCCGCACGTTTTCGTTCAAGGCTCGTTTAGATTGGGCACGGCAAATCGACCCGTCAACGAAGACGAACCATATGATCTTGATTTATCGTGCAAGCTAAAAGCCGGAATTTCGACAGCCACTCATACCCAGAAGGATTTGAAAGATCTTATCGGTAAAGAATTGGAGGCATACCGACAACGTCGCGGTATCGAAAGCCCGCTGGTTCCAAAACACCGCTGTTGGCGTCTTGAATACCAAGATGAAATGAGTTTCCACATGGATGTTGTCCCTGGAATTCCAGCGGAGACAAGAGGTCGATCGATCGCAAAATCAATGTTAAGCACGGGAGCTTCCGAGTATTTCGCTTCCGTTGCGACGCAATCGACGATTTATATTACCGACGACCGTGATGAGTCTTTCGATGAACTCAGTGATGAATGGGGTATCAGCAACCCTGAAGGATACGCTAAATGGTTCGAGGACGAAATTTATCGCACCCGCCGTTTTACACTTCTTGAAAAGGCCAAGGTTGACGAAGTTCCACTTTTCAAGCGCAAGACGCCGCTTCAAAGGGTTGTGCAACTTCTGAAAAGGCATCGTGATCAGATGTTTAAAGATGATCCAAAGTCCATGCCTATTTCCATTGTAATTACGACTCTTGCGGCAATGGCTTACGAAGGAGAACAAGACCTCGAGACTGCGCTCACAAATATTTTGGCAAAGATGGGAAGCTTTGTTCGTCCGTCTGCCCCTAGAGTCCCGAATCCCGTTGATCCCAGTGAAGACTTCGCGGATCGATGGTCTATGCCCGAATGTCGTCACTTGAATCTCGAACAGAATTTTTGGGATTGGTTGGCGCAGGCAAAAACAGACTTTGAGGCCATTTGTAACTCTGAGAGAGTTGATTTTATCGGCGGCCAAGCCCGCAAGCGGTTTGCGCTAAACCTCAACGAAGCTGACTTGGCAAAGAGCCTTGGGATTGCACAGTCACCGGCAGCAACCCAGACTCCGAAGGTTCACGTTGTCAGCAGCGCTGCGCCTCCGTGGACAGCAGAATCAGATGAAACATGAACTACCAGGTACAAATGAATTCTTGCGCGACTATCCTGGAATGTCCCGCGCTCCGGCGGGACTAGGTGAGGTAGTTTTCAAAGGTGATTTTGATTTTACGGCCACGTACCGAGATGGGGTTGAGATCACTGAAAGTTATGCGCTGAAGATATCCGTGCCGCTCAGCTTTCCAAACGCCATTCCGAAAGTGTGGGAGCTAGGTGATAAAATTCCAAATGATGGACGCCATCATTTAAACCCCAACAAGACACTTTGCTTGGGCGCTCCGATTCATGTCTTAAAGAAAGTGAAAGAAAGTCCTACAGTCGTTGGATTCGCAGAGAACTGTATTGTTCCCTTTCTCTATGCCGTTTCCAGAAAAATTAGGGATGGCAAAGACTTTGTTATGGGCGAACTAGAGCATGGCGAACCGGGCGTCATTCAGGATTATGAACGCCTTTTTGGCATTACTGGACGCGATCAGGTGCTCAGAGTTCTTGAATCGCTAAGTTTGAAAAAGCGGATTGCAAACAAGCGCCCCTGTCCCTGTAATTGTGGATTACGTCTTGGCAAGTGTTCCATCAGGCATACAGTGAACTACTACCGTAGACTTGCGCCCCGCTCATGGTTCCGCAAACACTTCCAAAAACCTGGCGCCGCGATGTAGCTCTGGAAATCTTTAAAACACCCGGGCAGCCCCCGGTCCGTTCGCAGCATAAGGAGTTTCGTCAAACTGATAACATGATTGTTTGAGCGCCGGTTATGACTTCTGGCTTTCTGCCATGAATCGCCGAGTCTCGCTCAAGAAGAATTCTTTGCCCTCGTCATCGAGGTCATCCATGGTGACGACGCAGTCACCGACGATGTTGACCGTTTGGATGAAAGGCTCACCGTTTTCGACCGTCGCGTACACCTCACATTGAGTGTGCTCGTCGATGAAAGTGGTGAAACGGATTTCTTTTGGCTCGTCCATGGGCGAATCATCACCACGTTTGCCAGAAAATGCTCAGAAAATTTTGTTTCGCGCTACTTCGGAGCAACGAGGGTCAGCCGGCAAGAATCTCCGCGGATATGCAAATCGAACAGAGATAACAACTCGGCTCCGATAAGAGCTTTTTCTCCCATCGTTCCAGAAACGGCTACTGTCGTCTGTATTGGAATGCCATTGACGACAAGAAGGACATTGTGAGTGGGGGCTTCGACAACGGAGCCATCGGCGTTAGTGACTCCAAACATTTGCACTAGTGTTGATTCATTAAGACCGATCTGATCCGCCACAAACGCAGGAATGACGACGGCAAAGTGGCAGCCAGTGTCGATCACGAATTCAACTCCGCGAATGTCATTGCCATTCGATAAGTTACGCAAATCCGCTGTCAGAGTGTAGGTCTTTGACGTTTGAATCGGACACTGAAGCGTACTCTTGGATTGACCGATAACTTCGGCCACGATCTTCTTTTGTTGGGGCGCACTTACTTTTGGTGTTGCTTGGGCCAAGTAGTTCGCTCGCATCGCTTTCATCATTGCTTTGTACATAGAACCTCCAGGGTAAAGATTGGCGACACGAAACGAGTCGCATTCGGACATCGAAATTTATCGAGAATCCCAAAAGCTCAAAATTTTTATCCCTTTCGGATCAACTCTGGGCATTTTTAAAAATGGGCGTTCCAAAAACGCCCGGCTTCAAATTTGTAACGGAGGTGGATAACGGGATCTCGAACACGGCCAGGATCGGCATCAAAACAGAGTGCCACAAAATCTGCGACTGGCGCGGATTCTAACGTCGTTTTGCCCTCTGGACCGAGCGAGATCCTGAACACTGTGAACGGCTTTTCGCCCGAGACTCCTCAAGACGCTGGAAATGCCTCAAGCTATAGTAGCATGCACCACAAACTCCATTTGGTGCTTCGAGATCTTTTGAAAAAGAACGGCCAGTCGGCCCGAAAGGCTGCGAAGGCCTGCGGGGTTCCTCTGTCGACCTTCAACGGATACTTGAAGCCCGACAGACATCAAATTGATCCGAATCATCTGCTGGCGATGGCCCGGCACTTTAACGTCAGTCTTGATTATCTTTTGAGTGGCCGAGAGCCGTCTCAGCGAATTGAAGGCCTTCCAACGAAACGTCTGTTCAGCCGTTGGGTCAAGCTCACCATTGAAGAGATCGCTGACGAAGGAGATGACTTAGATTTCCTGAAAGGTGGAAAGAAATGAAGCCATGTATGCTTCTGCTGATATCACTTACGGTCTCGATTGGAACACTTTCCTACGCGGAGAATACGACCAAAGCGTCAAAAAACATTGGGTATTACGGAATTGATCTTGGTCTCGATAAGAACAAATTGCCGGATCAGCTATCAAAGTTGTCAATTCATTATCTCAACAAGACGGATCACCTCAAAATCCTCAATCAACAAAAGCTAGCTTCGGTTATATTTCAATATAAGGACGTCTGTGCGGATGATCCAAAAGATCTGGGCAAGGGATACGAGTTGGTCATCTGCACATTTACGTCAGAAAGATCCAAGGCGCAGAAGATCAAAGGAATGGCTCTTGTATTTGCAGGCGCTAAGCTCTTTCGGATTGAGGCGAGCCTTGAAGACAAATCGACCAAGGAAGTTGAGGGTTTACTGAAGGATGCCACTTCTCGGGAAAAGGAAAAACTGAACGCCATTGGGAAAAGCAACGCTCTCTTCTCATTTTTCCCATTCCTGTACTCACAAAAATCTGATCCAGCCACACAACAGATTTTCCAAAAGTCTCAACAAATTTTCTCATTAGTGAATGAAGGACCGGCGGCATACGTCGTCCTTCTTGAGCCAACAATTTTGTTTGAGCATCAAAATAGGAAATAAAATTAAAAAGGAGATTTTTATGAAACCTGTTTTTCAAGCTCTGATGTTGTTGCCGCTTGTGTTCGCCGCCGGCTGCTCGACAACTAATTCCAAAAAGATCGCCGAAATGCAAGGCAACGTCGGTGAAGAGCGAGTGCTATCCAGGATCGACGAACTCTCGTCGCGCCCAAGTTGGGTGAAGGAGTCCGAGCCTTTTCGCATCGAGGGCGGCAAGGTGCAATCAATGGGAATGACATCCATACCCGCAGATGACCGAGTCGAAGCGGCCTTTCGGATCGCCGAGAACAATGGCAAGGCTGCAATTGCCGGAGCGATCGAACAGCGCTTGGACTTTGTTTTCCAGAACGCAGAGGAAGGGACCGGAATGGGAAGTACCCAGGCTCGCTACATCGGTGCCGAAGCAAGCAAACTCACGACGAGCAGCCTTCGTCCAAGCAAACGGTACTGGGAGAAAATCGCAACGACTCAAGAAAATGGACAAGTCACGGTCAAATACCGCGTGTTTGCGCTCGTCGAAATGCCCGAGAATGATTTCAAGACAGCTATCTTCGATGCCATTCGCAGAAGCCTGGGCAAGGCCGGCATCAGCGCAGAATTTGCCGAGAAGGTCGACAGTCATTGGGATCAATTCGTCAGTGGGAAGTAAGGCGCTGCCCGGATGGGTTTTCTGTTCAATCTTGTATACCGTTCTGCTGTCAACGACAGCCAGTGCAGAGTCACCCCGTTGGACTCGTGAGAACGGCATCAAGCAAAACGGCTCGGCGTTGACTGTTGTCTCGTCAGGCGTTGGCCCTTCGCTCGATCTGGCGAGGCGCGCGGCAATTGACCAAGCCAAAGCGACCGCCGCAGATCAGGTCAATGGCTCTGCCGATATTCGAAGCCTCAGCATCGAGACTGAAAAATCCGCAAGTTTTCATTCCGAGGTTTCAAGCATCAAGCGAGTAAACAATCTGGTTTGCAATCCAAAGGATGACTACTTCGAGGAGAAAAATGGATCCTTCACTGTATGGCTGAAATGTGAATTTGACCTCAGCAAATCTCGAGTCGTGACCATCACCGAAGGTGAAGGCCAGATACAAAAGCAGAATCAAACTAAGAACGATCAAGCTGGGGACAAAAGCATTGTCGCCGTAGACGGCAGCTTTTCTCAGAAAGCGCCCCTTATCGGGAAATCAACCACTGGAGAAGACCGTCATCTTGTTCTTTCGGTCGTTCCAGCATGCGAATCCATCTTGGTTCGAGGCAAACAAAGTCGAACAATTCACTGCAAGGGAAATCCCGTCACCGTCTTGGTTTTTAAGTCCGACACCGAGATGATTGTCCGAGGACCTGCGGGCTTTGCACCAAAGCATTTGAAAGTGCATGAAAAGCGGACTGACACCTCGCCAACTGAAACTTTGGAGGTCTATCTTGAAAAGATGTAGACTTTCATTTTTTTCGGCGTTGGTAGTCATCGTCTCGGGCTGTGCAACTGAGCCTGTTCGAGCGCCTTTGAAAGTTCAACGTATTTCTACGCCACACCTTATTTCTGAGTCGGCTTACTCACAAATTTCTTCAGTAGTTGAGTCTGGTGCTTGGAAACCCGAGCAAATGGGGACTATCCGCAATGGCCTCTGTGTCGGCGCTAGTCCGCGAATCTCGATTAAGCGCTCTTTCACCTACACTCCACCTTCAATAAAGGGTTTGCCGGTTGACGAAGCTCTTCGTTGGCGAATGACTCATCTGGATTGCGCCCGTAAATTTTTGAAGGATGATTTCTTCTACTACACAGGCCAGTCCTACGGTGGTGCGAGTCAACCAGAGGACTTGGAACAACCGCTAATGGCCGATCAGCTCGCCGATGTTGACCGCGAAGCCTACGATCGAAGGAACTTCGTGAACGGTCCGCAACTTCTGCAAAAGACGTATGCAGCACGCTTCTTGAAGCCTTTGTTCTTTCGTGAAGGCGGATACGTGGACATGCAGCTTTTGTTTCAGCGATACACATTCCGCATTCCTTATGACGTTATTGTCAAATTTGAAAAAACAGATTCCTCTCCGCGCATCAAGCTGCCTGCTGATAATCACTATTTCGGTTACGACGGTGAGAAATTTGCCGCAAGCATGGCCTTGGATCATCAGGATTTTCTCTGGCGCTGGGTCGCCAAAAATTCAACGTCAATTGCCGAAGCTGCGACGGACAATGGAGAAACAAAGTTTTCGGTAGAAATGAAACTGGATATTTTCTGCCGTTACTCAGTACCAGTCGATGAACTCAGAAGTCATTGAGCTTCGATCAGTCAAAGACTAAACGACCTGTTTTTGTTCTCGGGCCTGTTGCTTGGCAAGCTTCCTTCGACGACGACCTTCCCACTTGCGATTTTCGTATTCCACTTTACGTGCTGATGCTCGCGATTGTTTATACAACTTCCGCATCATCCAAATAGATAACGGAATCGCTGCCATTGACAGATAGACGTGATTTTTTAGAAAGAGACTGTCTACGGTGGCGTAGGCTGCTGCGAGCATCGAAAAGATCCACGTCCATCGTCGCATCTCGGACTTGATGAAAGATTTGCGCGATTGCGGGTACGTCTTCATCTGACGGAACGCCCACCTCATATATATAAACGGAGACGCAAGTAACACGACAATAAGAATCAGTGGAAGAAGCGCAACTGCTCCGTTGAAAGAATGAGGTTTCGAATAAAATTGTCCGCGCTCGAAGGTAGAAAATAGTCTGTGACCGGACTGCTTTGCTTTCAGAACCTGCACCCGCAGGCGCTCTTCTTCTTTTGATTTTCCCGGGAAAGGATTGTGCGATTTTCTCACGAGCACTAATCGGAAATTTTGAAGTGCAACTTCATGCCGATCGGTGTTCCGAAAACGTCCGTTTTTGAGACAGCAGTTTTTGAAAACTAGCGCCATTGAAATCGTTGGGGTTTTTGCGGCGAATTTTCAGGGGTTTTCGGAACGGCCTGGAGTGCTCGCGAAATGGCCCCACGGCTGACGCCAAGCTGCTTTTGAATCGCCGTGTAGCTCAAGCCCTGCTGTCGCAGGTCTTGAATCTTCGCGTCGTCCCTGGTTTTGGGTCGGCCCAGTGTCTTGCCCTGGCGGCGGGCGTGCTCCAGGCCTAACATGGTGCGCTCGATCAAAAGACTCTTTTCGAACTCAGCCAATGAGCCGAGAATTTGTGCCAGTAATCGTCCGGCGGGTGTCGTGTAATCAATGTTATCTTTGGTAGCGACAAACTGAACGCTTAGGGCCTGCCATTCTTCAAGTGTTGTCACTAGATGTTTGAGGCTGCGAAATAGGCGGTCCATCTTTACCACGACCACCACATCTATTTTTCGCTCTCGCACTAGTTTTAGAAGTTCCTTTAAGCCTGGCCGAGCATCTGTACCGCCGCTGAAGCCGTGATCAACGATTTCGTGTGCAATAGTCCAGCCTCGTGCTTCACAGTATCGGCGTAACTCATGGACTTGAACTTCAGGGTTCTGGTTGTGGTGGGATGTAGAAACTCGGGAATATGTTGCGACTTTCATCTAGGACCTCCGTTCCAATAATTATCGCCAGTTTTGGAACGAAATGCCCAAAGAATTGGCCTGCACAGATGAGAGTACAAGAAGTAAAGTAATTTCATGAGGATGACCGCTGCCCAAAAAATTTTGAACAAGCTAGAGCGCTCCAACAGAAGATGTCGACCGCTGGAGTTGGTGCCCGGAGAAAAGAACGCGGCATTTCTTGAGGTCTTCGCATCAACAATCAGTAGCCAAGAGCTGAAAGATTCGCTGGGCATTAAAAGGCAGACTCTTTCAGTAGCTATCGACCAACTCCATACTGCTAAAAAAATTTTGGTCTATAGGTTCTACGGTCAGGACCAGACATACATTTCTAATAACGACTACCAAGAGAGACAGGGTGAATTTGCCCGGCATCCAGATATTCGAGTCGCATTGCCAGCGGAGCCAGAGGAAGAATTCGTAGGTGAACGACTTCTTGAGCTTGCATTCGGAAAATTGGTCGCGTCGGATGAAACTAAAAAACACATCTCTATAGGTGTGTCAGAAAAGACGGCAGAAGGTGGGGCCTTCCGCATTCATTTCAATACGGGTTTTCAATTGATGAACTTGTGTGTCCGGCGCTCCATCTTCGACATCAGCGGAGGGAATCCTGTTACAGTTTTCCTGTCTTACACGGCACCCTTGCATCTTCGTGATTATGACGTCGGAATTTCGCAGCAACAAATAAAGTTGTTTAGTTCCGGAAGCATGTGTTTGTGCCTTCCGCAACCGTCTCTTGGAGTGGCCAGCCCTTTTATTTTTTGGCCTGACAATGATGATGAGAAATCCTTGGACCTCGCAAAATTTGGTTTATATACCATCACGCTATATCCTGACGGAAACTCCTTCGCAGTTACGCAGATTGCAGGGCCCTGGTGCCCCCAAGCGGTCAACTTAAACAACAAAGATGTAGAAGCTTTTCTTGATGTTGATCGATGGACCATGAGCGATGAGATTTGGCCAATATCAAGTGAACGACTGCCATACTCTCCGCCACCAGCCGTTGAAGCAATGCCGGAATATAAACTTCCGGACGAACTTGCGCCTCCGATGTTTTCTTTAGCTCCTTGGGCTGAACTTTCTCGTCTTCGCCATGAAGGAGTTGGGATCAATGTCGATGTTGTTGATCTCGACGATTTTACAACTCTGTTCAGAGAATATCTAAGCAAACGGACATGGCGAATGAAAATGCCGGCACTGTTGACACTTCGTCAAACCAGTTTGTTGATAACAGCCTGATCCACTTTGATACAGATCAATTTGTTCTAAGCGTCCAGCTCTTTTTGACGCCGAATTTTTATCCTGAATTCAGGTAACGCAATCACGCGTTCCTGAACAGGAGTTGATATGAAGAAATATAAAAGAGGCGACATTTTATGTGGCGGACTTAAAGGGACAAGTTGGTTCCTTGTGACTGATGTGAGCTACGGTAAATCAAACTATGAAGACGAGACTGGGTATCTGTCTCTAGCCCCTTTGTTCGAGCGATATAAAGAAAATGAAAAAGAAATACCATTCATATTTGTTGAGTCACCTTCTGCTGGTGATCGACTTCAGAATATACCTAGAGAAATCGTCTCTATAAAAGTTCGACAAGAAATCCAATTCATCGAAAAGGCTATCCGCAAACACGAATTTGAACATCTTAATGCGAAGCTTTCAGACTACGTAAAATAACCAACAATGGGGCTTTCCAAGCCCCATTTCCATAACTGAGAAAAGAGAATCCTATGGCGCTGGATAAAAATGAAATATTTGTGAGCTGGAAGTCAGATTGTATGTCCCTTGGACCTGAGCGATTCAAATCTTCGATGGGTAGCCATCTTCTAAAAGATCTTTTTAATAGATGGTTAGTTGCAGTTGGCTCAACGGAAGGACTTGAGCAGTTTGAATTATCGGCTATTGCCGTTCTAAGTATCACTTCAACACGGTCCGAACTAAAGCGGAAGTATGCTGGATGGGCCGATAGATTGAAGGCTGAATTTAGATCACTGCTGAACTCGATCGATTTTTCGGTGGTTTCAGATTCCGAAATAGACAAAAAAGAATACGCGCAGGTTATGACGGGCCTTCCTTACTTTACCTATTCCGCGCTCATAAGTGCTTGGGTAAAGCATCACTATGAGCCCATTTTAATGGAGAAGTATAAAGACTATCCGTATTTGAGAGAGCCTCGGCACATTGAATTCGAGTTGCAACAACTAATTCTGGAAGGTCATCGCTTTGGGAGTTCTGTCTTTGTTGCTTACGACGAAAATGTAGGATCTCACGGTACGTACGATCACATCTATTTGGAAGCCTGGTATAAAGAATATGAACTTAAATTGCCTGAATCGGAGATTGAACCACAGTGGTTTAAAATCTGCCGTGAAGCATATCCCAATATCTTTACCCCAGTAAGCAGCGGAGGTCGTCATGAGTAAGTTAGATCATGCAGTTAAAACTCTTCAGCAAAGTACCCCTATTCTAATGTATACCACACCAATTGATGACAGCACGACAAATGCGGCTTGGAAGTATCTGATTCAAGAATACCAAACGGTTCAGCAACCTCTAAGCCGGGTTCTTGTGAGTATATTGAATGCCATTGTAACTCAACAAAGAACTCACTACGCGATTACTCGAAGCATGACGAGGCAGGTTGTGCAAAGTGATCCGAACTGGAAAAACAACCAACCAGGATTTAGCAATGAAGAATGGCCGACTATTCTAAAGCTTCTCAGCATCACCCGTATCGCAGTGCTCGTTCATAAAGGTGAAGGTCGAAGGCCCAGTGTCTACAGTGTTGGAGAAGAATGGTTACATTTGATCACCTCGAACGGAAATGCGAGATGCCAAGAGGCGGATGCAGTCTCCTTCGTTCAAAAAAATGAAATTGCTACTCTGGACCACAAAACGGCCCACAAAGCGGACCTAAAAGAAAAAAGGGAAAAATAAGGTAAAAGTAAATAGTCAAAAGCTAGTAGCAAAAGCTAAGGCAAGGACAGCGAACTTGCCTTTCTTTTTTTCTGGGAAAAACCAACGGAACAAACATAACCTCCTATTTCAAATTGAGACGGCATCGTCATAAGAGACCTTTCACGCAGGAAAGCAAATCTGGAATTTGTCGTTTAGCGTCCAACTCTTTTAGACGCTCCTCCAACAATAATGGATTCAAGCAAAGCAACAATGCCGAGCGAAACCCAGGAGGATCAGATGGAAATCAAGCAGGTGAAAATCGAATCGGTTCAAGAGTTTTTGGCTCGTGGTGGTCAGGTGAAGGTTTTGCGTCCTTCGCGCCGTCGCAACAACACTTGGCGATAATTTTTCTGAGCATTTTTGTTTGAAACTGGTGATTATTCGCGGCGGTCTCGGTGGGCGGGATCGCTGCACAAAACAAGGAGCAATTCATGCGATGGGAGAAGCGAAAGGACAGGTACGGTAAGTCGTATTACAGCTTCTGTCATTGGGACCCGGTTTCTCGCCGGAACCTGCGCCTGAAGCGCTCCGAGATTCCAACGAACATTGTCACTGATGCTCAGGCCGACGAGTTCTGTCGACTGCGCGAAGCAGAGGACGAAGCTGCGAAGTACCGCATCGAACGTAAGCTCGCGTGGAACAAGAAGTTCTATGACTTCGAGAAGCTGCTGGAGATTTTTGAGGTGGCGTCGAAAGTTCGTGCCCCCAACTCGTGGCAGGCTCCGGTGTACTACCTGAAGCAGTACGCGCTCGACTTCTTCCTCAATCACAAGCAGTGCAACAACCTGAACAACTGGCCGCTGTTTTTTGAGGAATTTCGTGAGTGGCTGATGACCGTTCGCACGGGCAATCGCACGAAGGGTGACGGCCTCGCATTCAGTAGCCGCAACAGCGTAATCGGCGCCGTGAATCTATTTCTCGACGTGATGGCACGAAAGGGCAAGTGCGAGCAGGCTCCGAAGTGTCGGAAGTTTCCGCGGCACCTCGTGAACCGGCGCACCGCTGAGGACGTGATCTCCAACGAGGAAGCTAAGATCATCCACCAACGCCTCCTTGACCTCGATACGACTGGCATCGCCGCAGACTTCTTCCTCGTGCTTATGCACAGCGGTCTTCGTCTTGGTGAAGGTTTAGGAATTTCTCTAGCCGACTTTTCACCGGGTGTTCCAGAGGTTGCCCTGGTAAAGGGAGCAATCCAACGGCACGGCCTTCAATGCTTCGGGTTCATTGCTCTCGAGTCGCAGGTTGCAAGTGCGATCCACCCACGTAGCCAAGGCGGCAGAGTTTCGCGCAAGCCGCTCAAGGGGCGCAAACGCATCGACGCCAAAGGAGGCCGGACAATCCCGATCCTCGACAAGCAGGCCTTCAACGCTCTTGCGCGGCGGTTCAACGAGCAGACGGACTTGCTCGAGCGAAACAAGTATGGAGCAGCTAAGGGAGACTACTTGTTATTCGAAGGTCTCGAGAAGAATCGATTTTCACGTTTACTTCGTGAAGCCTACGAAGGAACGACGTTCAAACACAAGTCGCCCCACTGCGCACGGCACACATTCGCGACGAACCTAGCCGGCATCACTCACGCAGACACTGGATTCTGCCGTCTGGTTCTCGGTCACAAAGACGAAGACACGACGCTGGGGTACGTCCACCTGTTCGAACAGATCAACCGCCAGGCCCGCGCCAAAGTGTTGGTGAAGTCGAAGATCGCGCTAGTCGAATAAGGGTAACTAGCGTTACCTGCGGATGATCGCGACGCAATATCAGAATTTTGCCTTTACAGTGGGAAGTGCCTTTGGTACGTAGTGAAAGGCTTTGGAAATGCCTGCCAGTCGCGGCCATAGTGGCTACGGTGAAATTTCCTGATCGTCATGTCAGATGGGTTCTAACACTTTTCGGACATCTTAACGCGACTACTGAACGTGTCCAAAGAAAGGTGTATACCTATGTCAGCCCCTACAAAAGAACAGCTCAAAGCTCGTTCAAAACATTTAGCAAAATTGCTCCAGGAAAAATACAACATCAAAGTCAGTCACGGACATTGCCTTGATGTGATTTCGCAATTGTTCGGTTCGAAAGACTGGAACACGATGAGTGCCAGCGCTCCCAGCGAACCTGCAAAGGAAGTCCAACTCGATGGTCGCCAGGCTTTGATTAGAGCGTTGAACGACGGATTTAACTTTTATGTCGAGCAACCGTATAAGATCGACAAGTATCATGTCGGTGGCTCAAATGCGAGCCACCACGTTGAGCAAGGAACGGCTGTCGCGACCCAATTCGACATCCGCGTTGATCACTATCAGCGAAGTATAGCTCTGACTTTGCCTTTGACTAAAGGCGAAGTGGCAAGTGATTCAGTCGTACTTAAAGCCAAGACTGAATATAATAATTTTTTCGAACAGAAATTATACATGCGTGATCGAAACTCAGAAGACATCAATCCGCTTCATCGGGATCTGCAGGATCAAGCTGAGAAGGACATGCACAACGAGATGAAGAAGTATTATCCTAACGATGATCGAAGTTAGTCAGTAGATGATCTGATTTTGCAATAGTTCGAGCCCCCCAAGGGTCAAGTTGTGTTGAACTTTGGGGGCAAGTTTCAGGGAATGAGATCAATATGGCTTGGTTGCGGTAGTGGCTTGGTCATATCTCTGCCTGATTCAGCACCGGGCCAAATCTTCTTGTAGGAATCGAGCCACATCTCAAGGTTTCTGATTTTTATTTCGTTGCGTGCTCGCTCAAGCATGGATCCAATTTGATCGACCGCAGCTTTGCGAAGTCGAAACAGCTCAAACTCGTTGTCAGTCGTGCGATTGCATTGGAGCAAAACGGAGATCAAGTCCAAAGCATGAATGGAAAATGAATTTCTATCGAGGGCATACGGTCCAATCCAAGCGACCTGCGAACGATGTGCTCCTTCGAGTTTCTGTAGGGCAAATTCGACTTCGCGACGTTGGGACTCGCTCAGATCGAAATGCAGATTTGGAAAAAAGCGGCTTTCACCTTCGAGTCTCATCATTCGACCGACACTCCTAACGGCAGAAGTACCTTCAATGAACCATAGAGCAAACCAATCGCCGGCGAAACTCTGTCTTGGAGTTCGGTTTCGTCAAGATCCTCAAGTTGATTGAGCAGATTCTGAACGATTGAAATGGTCATGACCTTTTTTCTTGTATCCGCCGACACATGAGCCACCGACTGGCCATTTGATGACTTCTCCAATGTGATCGAAACAAGATCGACCTTCGGTTGAAAAAGTACAATCACGTCAAAGCCGGGAAAGAAATTGGCAAGTCGTCGTTGGATATTTTCCGAATCGCTCATCGAGCCCACCCTGGGAAAAAGGCATGGGAAAGCCTCCTACTCACTGCCGGTGAGCGTGGATCGCTTTGTATTGCAAAATTTTGTCGAGATGATTCGTGCACCAATCGTGGCTCCTCAACCTTTGGGATTTTCCACGCACCAACGAACCCGGAGATGGTCAGTTCAGAATTTGATTTTTCGATTTTATTATTGATTTCAGGTCTTTAATCAATTTCTCCAGGTGCGAAATTGGTTGCGGGGGCAGGATTTGAACCTACGACCTTCGGGTTATGAGCCCGACGAGCTACCAGACTGCTCCACCCCGCGACAAGGGACTCTTTCAAATGAGGGACCACTATAGGTCCCCAAGTTGATGGCGTCAACCCCCAAACTTGGTTTATTTGTGGGATAAGTGTGCAAAAACTCCTCAAAAATTAAAATAATTGGTTCTAAGATGGAACTAATTCGCCGATTCGGGAGTTTTTATGAAGAAAGCGCTCAAGATTACAGCAACTATTTTAGGAATCCTCACCATAGGTTTTGCAATTGTCGCCGTGTTAATTATCAAAAAACTTCCCTCACCTTGGGAAGTCAAACAAGCAATCTCTCCTAAAAAAGCTCAAAGTCCGGTGTTTGTTCAACAAGCGCCGGCAAAGGCCGGGGAGCCGTCTCCGTCACTCAATCAGGCCAAGGAAGAAGTACCGAAAAATTACGAAGAAAAAGTCGATGAAGGCAAAGCGCGCATCTGGCAAGTTCTCAAAGAGGATTTTATGAGCGAGCAAACGCCGCTTTCGACGGTTTGCAACCACCTGAACAACGCTGAGAAAAGTCATTTCCTGCGTAAAGACGATAGTGGATCTGCTAACGAATTTATGAAAAGCCTTTCAGAAAATGATCAGAAGGATCCAGTTGCCGAATCCGCAGCCACCCTGTTTCGCTTTATTTTCCGCGTCGATGGCATGCGCGAACTTTTTGATATGATCGAAAAAGCTGACGCCGAACATGACCAAGGACTTTTTAAAAAGGCCGAGTTCTATACGAAACTCGGCATTGCAGGACAAAATATCCGTTCCAATAAAACCAACATTGATCGCATTTTGATGAAAAGTTATAACTTGTACACACTTTCACGTGCCGTCGGTCGCCATCCGGAGCTTGCGCGCGATCCTGCGACCCTGCGCTTCTGCGAGCAAATCGAAAAGAATATCAATCTTAAATTAGACTTTAATCCCGATGAGCAGGCTGGAGAGCTACAGAAATTTTTGGATTACGCCAAAGTCGATCCTAAAGAGGTCGGCTATGACCCGAACTATCGATCCAACGTGGACTTCAACTTTAAAAACAACAGCTTGCAGTTGACTCAGACGTGGATCGAAAAGCTCTTTGCGAAAGACATCGGGCGGGCGAAGCGGGAAGTGAATAAAGGAGGCCCCGCGACAGCCCCTGATTCGACGTCAAATGACTAGACATCTTAATTTCTCCAAGCCCCGGGATCACTTATCTTTGGGAGTATGTTTGTGATTCACCTTTAGCGTTGATCTCAACAACCTTGTTCTTAGAAACCCGAATGACAGGAAGCTCTTCGCGCGCAACACCCTGTGCATTCATCTTTTCCACCTCAAAAGGCACGAGCTGTTTTACGCCTTTCTTGTCGGGATGAAGCTCATACTGATGCGCACAGTTCTTAGAGCAAGTATCTTGTTTGAATTTAATCTGCGAACACTCTTCGCAGATCAGCTCTTCGCTGTCGCAACGGGCGCAAGTAATTTTAATTTCGCTCGGCTGACCACAGTGTGGGCATAGACCGTATTTTGTACTCGGTTGCAGATTCTGATCCAAAGCCACGCGGTGGTCAAAGACAAAGCATTCGCCTTGAAACTGGTCGTTCGGTTGTTCTTTGATATAGTTTAAAATTCCACCTTCCAACTGGTAAACATTGTCATAGCCCTGTTTTTGCAATTCAAGAATGCCTTTTTCGCAACGGATTCCGCCAGTGCAGAAAATCAACATCTTCTTATCTTTAGGAATGCCCTGCGCTTCAATGTACTGAGGAAACTCCGTGAACTTTTCAATGTTAGGATTCAAAGCTCCTTGGAAAGTTCCGATTTTGTACTCATACCAATTACGGGTATCGATCATGACAAAGTCAGACTCCTCTTTTAAAACTTTGTTCCACTCTTCAGGAGTGAGATGGTGGTTTTTACCTTCCGGCGGCATCATTTCAGGAATGCCAGTTGTCACAATCTCTTCTCGGATTTTAACTTTGAAACGGCGGAAGGGGGCTTTCTCGGAGGCCGAATCTTTAAAAAAAAGCTCAGGACTTTTGAAGTACTCACGAATAAACTGCTTCCAAGATTCAAAGCTCCCTGCCGTGCCGGCGGCGCACGTTGAGTTAAACCCTTCGTGACCAAGGATTACAAGACCTTTAATGTGGAGCTCTTCGGCCTTGGCCTCGAGATCTTTTTGGATTTGTTCGGGGTTTTCTAAAGCGAGGAATTTGTAAAACGCAGCGACGAAATAGCTTTGAGCTTCTGACATGGTATGGATACCTCAATGGTCCTGCCTGGGCTCCAAACCCAGAGGAGTTGAAAGTTGTGAGGCTTTTATAGGCGAGGTCCCGGCCCGGCGTCAACCCGTCATTCCTTTTGCCTGTACATTTTCCAGCCAACCTTAAACAAGATAACGAGATTCAGATCCTCGTTGAGACCGTCACGCTTTTGCAGCTCCACCAGTCCCGCGAGCACGATATTAGCAAGATAATTCAGCTCCAGGAGGCGTTGAGCATGAGCCGCGGGAGCCTTTTCAAAAATTTCCAAAGAGTCGTCATCTTCATTTCGACGGGCCTCGTCGGCGATTTCATCTTTCCGAAAACTCGCGGTCTTCCTCTTTAAAAAAACTCCAGCTTACTTAGAAAACTTAGCGCTTTTCACCGCGATGGCCGGAGTCTTTGTGCGCCGGATGTTTCCGCACCCTTGGCGTGTGCTGGTGCAGAGCCAGCTCCTGGTCTGTTTTCATTTCCACTTCCTCAATCCCTCCTGGGGTGTTGCGAAAGGCCGCTCCCAGCTCACTGCGAGGACTGTCCTCGTAACCCTGATTTTGTAATCCGCGGATTGAAGCATCCATGGCGTCGGCAGCACGGTCCATTTGTTCTTTCACATCGATTTGGCCTTCAAGGAAATCATTGGGTTCGTCATCTTCGAGCATGTCCAAAGATTCAGATTTAGCACCCATGTTTTCATCATCAGCCGAACTCAGTTTCTCGGTGAGATCCTGGTCGGCTAAGATGTCGGCTTCATCGCTCTCATCCTCGGAAGCGCCACCCGCGACGGGGGCTGTAAAGCCGGGGGCCGTGACACGTCCACCTTCTTGCTCGGGTGCCAGTTTTAAGAATAGAAGGGACAACATAAAACCTCCTCGGGAATAGAAGATCACTCCTCATTAACCCGCCAACGAGAAGAGGAGGCTAGATGTATTTCATCATATGAGGCCTAAGGTTTTATGCACCACAACAATCAGACGAAATGCCTCTCTCCAGGGTAATTCGCTTGTCCCAGTAATTCCGATCATTTATAACGATTTTTTCGCTTCAGAATTTGTAAGGATAAAAATGCTCGCAACTGCCGTTGTTCAAAAAGAAATCCAAAGACGTCGCACTTTTGCGATCATCTCGCATCCCGATGCCGGAAAGACCACCCTGACTGAAAAACTTCTCTATCATGGTGGCGTAATTCATGAAACGGGCGAGGTCAAAGGCAAGCAGGGCTCTAAGGCCGTGACGTCCGACTGGATGGAGCTTGAACGGCAAAAAGGGATTTCGATCACGTCGTCGGTGATGACGTTTGACTACAATCAGCTGCGCGTAAACCTTCTCGATACCCCAGGGCATAAAGACTTCTCCGAAGATACCTACCGCGTTTTGATGGCCGTAGAGTCGGCCTGCATGCTGATTGACGTTGCAAAGGGAGTCGAAGAGCGTACCAAAAAACTTTACGAAGTTTGCCGTCTTCGCCACATTCCTATTTTTACTTTTGTGAATAAACTCGACCGCGAGGGTAAGGATCCTCTCACGCTCATTGACGAGGTTGAAAAAACCCTCAACATGCAATGCTATCCCGTGACTTGGCCTCTCGGGATCGGTCAGCGCTTTCGTGGTATTTACAATCGTTTGACGAAAGAAATCTGGGTCTACGATCAGCGCCGCGAAGAAGTGGAAGACTACAAAATCATTCCCTTTGAGCCAGGCAAAGACGATGCGATCCTGTATGACTACCTCGACAAAGAATCCGCAGACCAAGTGATCGGGGAGTTGGAACTTATTGAAGGAGCCCTTCCGCCGTTTGATGTCCAGGCTTTTCTCAGCGGAGAAATTTCGCCGGTGACGTTTGGTTCGGCAAAACAGAACTTCGGGGTGGATACATTCCTTAATTTCTTTACGCAGTATGCGCCGGGCCCACAGCCGCGCAAAACCAAAGACGACAAAGTGATGGACCCGTGTGATGCGAACTTCACAGGCTTCGTCTTTAAAATCCAAGCCAATATGGATCGCCGTCACCGGGACCGCATTGCCTTTATCCGTATTTGCTCGGGTAAATTTGATCGCGGCATGAAGGTTCAGCACTCGCGGCTTGAGCGCGAACTGCGCTTGTCCTATGCCAGCCAATTTGTTGCGGCTGATAAAGAAACCATCGAAGACGCCTACGCCGGCGATATCGTCGGCGTCGGTGATACCGGCAACTTCGCCATCGGCGACTGTGTTTCAGCCAGTGGCAAGGTGCGCTTTGAAGATATTCCTAAATTCGCCCCAGAGCTTTTCGGTAAGCTCAGTGTGCGCGATGCCTTGAAGCGCCAGAAAATGCAAGAGGCCTTGAAGCATTTGTCAGAAGAGGGCGCCATTCAGCTCTTCTACGATCCAGTGTTTGGTCCGCAGGACCCCATCGTGGGAGCGGTGGGCGAGCTGCAATTTGAAGTTTTGCTCCATCGCTTGCAGGACGAATACAACCTTGAAGTGAAATTGAACCGCCTGCCTTTCACGGTGGCCCGTTGGCCGCGGGTGGATGGAAAGTCCGTGGATCAACTCAATGGTGGGTTTACAATCTATCGCGATATGATTGAGCAACCTGTGATTTTACTGAATCAAGAGTGGGATCTTAACTGGGCCCAACGTGAAAACCCTAAAGTCGAATTTGCCACCTCCATCAGCCGAGCTCGTTAGCTATGCCAAACCCCCTGGAAATACAACATCTCAAGAAATTCTACGGAGCCGGCAGTTTCGCAGTGGAGGCCGTGCGCGACGTCAGTTTCGAAGTTCGTCCCGCGGAAATTTTTGGACTGCTCGGTCCGAACGGCGCTGGCAAGACAACGATTATCTCGATTGTCACGACACTTGAAAAACCGACTTCAGGATCCGCCAAAGTCTTTGGCGAAGATGTTGGTGTAAATCCGATGTTCACCAAGCGCCAAATCGGTGTGGTACATCAAGAAGTGATCAATTCAGGATATTTCGACGTTGAAGAGATTCTCGAGTTCCAATCGGGATATTACGGTTTTCGAAAAAACACTGAGCGCATTCACTTCTTACTTCACAAATTAAATCTTTTTGAACACCGCCATAAAAAAGTAAAACAACTTTCCGGCGGCATGAAGCGCCGGCTGATGATCGCAAAGGCGCTGGTGCATAATCCAAAGCTATTGCTTTTGGATGAGCCGACGGCTGGCGTGGATATCAGCCTGCGCGAAACGCTGTGGGATTTTGTTCGCGAACTTAAAAAAGAAGGCATGAGCATTTTGCTGACGACCCACTATCTGGAAGAAGCGGAAATGCTCTGTGATCGCGTGGGCATTATCAACCGCGGTAAAGTCGAAACCATGGGGCCAACAAAAGGAATCATCAAAGACTTCACTCAGCGTGAAATGATCCTCACCCTCAATCGCGGCATCACCGTGCCAAAAGAAATGCTTCTCGAGAAGAAGGAAAACACGTATCGGATTTTAGTGCCGTCCGATTCTAACATTGGCAAAGTGCTCACGGACCTGCATGTGGAAAGCTCCATGATTGGCGATATTGAAATCATAGAAGGCAGTCTTGAACAGGCGTTTCTACGCGTTCTTAAGACGCCAGAAAAAAGTGTTAAGACAAAGGATATTCATTTATGATGACCACAGGTTTTATCACTCTTTTTATGCGCGAAATTAAGCGTTTCATGAAAGTTGTCGTGCAAACGGTCGTGACTCCTTTTGTGAGTTCCTTCTTATACCTCCTAGTGTTTGGCGTGTCTTTGGGATCTCAGATGCGGGTTCATGGTGGTGTTCCCTACTTGGCTTTTCTGATTCCGGGACTCATGATGATGGGGCTGATGAATAATGCTTTTCAAAACTCGGCGTCGTCGATCGTTTCATCGAAGTTCTCCGGGGATCTTGAGGACATTCGCGTAGCTCCGATCACCAACCAGCAAATCATCTGGGCGCTCAGTCTCGGCGGCGTTGTTCGTGGAGGCCTTGTGGCGTTTGTGACGTATTTGGTGGGGGCGGTGTTTTACTACCTCGAGCAGCGCGAGGTGCTCGCGATCCTTCATCCCGTGGCTTTGATTTATTTCGTCATCATGGGTGGTTTGATTTTTGGAATGATTGGGATCGCCGTGGCTTTCTGGGCAAGCAACTTTGACCAATTAAGTGCATTCAGTGCGTTTGTGCTTTTACCATTGACCTATTTGGGGGGCGTCTTTATTTCTGTTGAAAGCCTTCATCCATTTTGGCAAATGGTCGCTAAACTCAATCCGCTCTTATACCTTATTAACGGCCTTCGTTACGGCGTTCTCGGGGTGAGCGACGTGGACGTCGCCCTGGCGGTGATATTGAGTCTTATTGGCTTTGTGGTGTTTTATGGGGTTTCTTTATTGGCGCTTCGTAAAGGCTCCTTCCAAAGATGGTAATAGGCTTGCCGCAGCAGGCGGGGCTTATGGATTCTTTGCTTGTGATTTTGAAATTTGATGAATAGGGATGAGTCCTGACTAGAGGGAAAAATGTTCGAGAATCTATCAGATAAAATTATGGCGAGCCTGAAAAAGGTCCGCGGCCAAAATAAGATCTCCGAGAGCAACATCGAAGAGGCGATCAAAGAAATCCGCCTGAGTTTGCTTGAGGCCGACGTGAACTTCAAAGTGGTAAAGGCTTTCATTGATAAAGTGAAAATCCAAGCCCTCGGTCACGAGGTCCTCACGAATGTGAATCCTGGACAGCAATTTGTTAAAATCGTTCACGACGAACTTGTCAATGTCCTTGGCGGCGGCGCCGTGGATGTGAACGTCCGGGAAAATCCCAGTGTGATTTTTCTCGTCGGTCTTCAAGGGGCCGGTAAAACAACAACCTCCGCGAAGTTAAGTCTCTATATCCGCCAGAAGCTTGGTAAAAAACCGGGACTTGTGCCCGCGGACATCTATCGCCCAGCGGCGATTGAGCAATTGCAGACGCTGGCAAAGGCGAACAACATTCCATGCTTTCCAACTCAAGCGGGACAAAAACCGGAAGAAATTCTTGAGCAGGCGAAAAAATGGGCCCGCGAGAATATGGTCGATGTGGTGATTGTGGATACGGCGGGCCGTTTGCAAATCGACGATCAATTAATGACAGAGTTGCAGAACTTAAAAAACATCTGGACTCCACAAGAGGTTTTGCTCGTTGCTGATGCGATGTTGGGGCAACAGTCTGTCAATGTGGCTGAGGGTTTCCATCAGCGCCTGGGGCTGACAGGCCTTGTTCTTACGAAAGTGGACGGGGATGCGCGTGGCGGGGCGGCGCTCAGTATCCGTGAAGTGACTGGTATACCGATTAAATTTCTTGGCGTGGGTGAAAAAGTCGCAGCGCTTGAGGTGTTCCATCCAGACCGTCTTGCGTCTCGAATTTTGGATATGGGTGACGTTTTGTCCCTAGTTGAAAAAGCTCAAGAGGTGATTGATGAAAAATCGGCGCGTGAAAGCGCTCGTAAAATGGCCAAGAATGAATTTGATCTCGAAGATTTCTTAAGTCAGATTCAACAGTTGAAAAAACTTGGTGGGATGGAGAGTCTGCTGAAATTTTTACCGGGCATGGGCGAGCTCTCAAAGCAGCTCAAGAATATGACTCCGCCGGATCAAGAGATCAAAAAACTTGAGGCGATCATTCGTTCGATGACCCCTCAAGAACGAAAAAACCACAAGATATTAAATGCTTCGCGTCGCCAACGCATTGCAAGTGGTAGCGGAACCCAGGTTCAAGATGTCAATAAGCTGATTAAGCAGTTTGAAGACGCAAAGAAAATGATGAGCGGGATCATGAAAATGGGAATGGGTCGAGGCGGAGGAATGAAGTTCCCATTTTAACGCTTGATCTCTTTTTACAAAAAAGGTAGACCAGTCGTCTTGTTAATTGTTTTTTTTATAAATGTTTGCTAAATATTTAGCTGTTTAAAAAAAGTTGATAAAGAGGATTCCATGGCAGTTGTTATTCGTTTGGCTCGTACAGGTGCAAAACACACCCCTAAATACCGTATCACAGTGGCTGATTCTCGCCGCTATGTGACTGGTAAGCACCTCGAAGTTATCGGTACTTACATCCCAACACCACAAGGTGCTGATCAAAAAGTCAAAATTGACATGGATAAATACAATGAGTGGGTTAAAAAAGGTGCTCAGCCTTCTGACCGCGTAAAGCACGTGGTTAAGCTTGCTCAAACTGCAAAATAATTAAAAAAATAACCAGGTCCTATTACGGGGCCTTGGAATGTTATTGCGGACACATGATGTGGAGGAACTCATGGAAAATCTTAAAGACCTCGTTGAATTTATGGCGAAATCTTTGGTTGATAAACCAGAGCACGTAGAAGTAGACGAGATCCCTGGACAACAAACAACTTTATTGGCTTTGAAAGTTGATAAAGAAGATCTAGGTAAAGTTATCGGTAAGCAAGGTAAGACCGCAGCGGCAATGAGAACGATCATTCGCGCAGCGGGCACTAAGCTGAACAAACGTTACCACCTTGATATCGTCGAGTAGCATCAACTAGTTTCTGCAACAAAGTTTCAAAGTTAAAAAAGGGGCTTAAGGCCCCTTTTTTATTTTAAAAAGATTTCGAAAATTGTGTTCACTGATTGCGAGCACACCGTCGACGTGGCAGGCTGCGTACCGTACGTTCACTAAATATTGGATTCGTTTATGGAAATGAAGTTAGTTGGAAAAGTGAAGGACGCACACGGACTTAAAGGTGAACTTTATGTCCTTGTCTTCTCCGGCGAAGTATCTTGGGCAAAAAAACTGAAGACCTTTGAGTTGCGCTCGCCAAAAACCGGTGAAACCATGGCTTTTGATGTCGAGAAAATGAAGCCTTTCAAGCAGGGGCTTATTCTGAAGCCGGCAACGATGGCTGACAGAAATGCAGCTGAAGCCGTGAAGGGCTATGAGTTCTACATCCCCGCTGATGTTTTCATTTCAAAGCCGGGCGAGACTATTTTTCTGAATGAGATTGTGGGTTTTGTGGTGAAAAATGTGGCCCAGGAAGCCATCGGCCCGATCAAGGGTTTCTCTTCAAACGGGGCCCAGGATTTACTCTTAGTTGAAACGGCGAAGGGCCAAGCTGAGATTCCATTTGTTGAAGCTTTCATTAAAAAAATCGACTTCAAGCACAAAACCGTGGTGATGGATTTGCCTGAAGGTCTTTTAGATCTCGAGAACCTCTAATGGCTTTTCGGTTTCAGGTCATCACAGTCTTTCCGGAAATGATTGCCGCTGCGATGTCAGTGGGAGTTTTTTCACAGGCAGTGAAAACCTCCCTATTGTCTCTCTCCTGCATAAATCCACGTGATTTTACGACGGACCCTCACCGCACTGTGGATGATCGTCCCTTTGGTGGTGGGGATGGCATGATTATGCTGCCGGAGCCTCTAGAAAAGTCTATTGCAGCGGCCAAGGCCGGGCAGCCGGAGGCAAAGGTCTTCTATCTATCGCCTCAAGGAAAGCCGCTCACGCACGAAAAAGCCCAAGAGCTTTCACAAAACCCAGGATTGATTTTAATATGCGGTCGCTATGGCGGTATCGATCAACGCGTGATTAATAAATTTGTCGATGAAGAAATCTCAACCGGTGATTACGTCATCTCCGGTGGGGAGCTTGCCGCTTGCGTTCTGATGGATGCAGTTTCTCGTTTTGTGCCGGGCGTGCTTGGCCACAAAGATTCCGTAGACAAAGATAGCTTCGCGGAAGGTCTCTTAGAGCACCCCAACTTTACCCGTCCGCGTGAATATCACGGGCAGGGGGTGCCTGAAGTCCTTGTTGGCGGCAATCATAAGAAAATCAATGAGTGGAAAGAGTTGGTTTCCTTCCTGGTGACCTTGCAAAAACGCCCGGACCTGATTCGCAAAGCCGAAGACCAAAAGCAGCTCACGGCGGCCTATCGCCTTTGGAACTCTATGACTATCGAAGAGCGTAAGCTTTTAGGGCTTCATAAGCTGAGCGAGGGAGATTTTCATGGCTGAGAAACCGTATGTGCCGAGACTGGCCATCGGCCTTGTTCACTATCCAATTGAAGATAAAGAAAAGAAAATTGTTGCGACGAATATCACAAATTTCGATATTCATGACATCGCGCGTGCTGCACGTATGTACCAGGTGGAAAATTACTATCTGATCCACCCGATGCAGGAGCAACTGATGTTTGTTGAGCGCGTGTTGGATCACTGGAGAACGGGGCAGGGGGCGAAGTTCAACCCCTCGCGCCGCCGTGCTTTAGAACGCGTAAAAACTGCCGAGAGCTTCGAAAAAGCCTTTCTCGACTGGGGGGTTCCTGAGGCCCTCACCGTGGCCACGCATGCCCGCCCGATAGAAGGGGTCGAGACTTTGAGTTTCCGAGGCCTTCGCGAACGGATGCATGACGAAAAAAAGCCGTGTTTTCTGCTATTTGGTACGGGTTATGGGCTTACTGAGGAGTTCATGAAGGGCTGCTCGGCGATCCTCGAGCCGATCAAAGGGACTCCGCCGGATGATTTTCGACACCTTTCAGTTCGATCGGCGGTAAGTATCTGTCTTGACCGCATCATGGGGGCATGGTAACACCTCCCTTTACTTTTATATCCATGGGGAAAAAAATGGCTAAAGCTGCAAAGAAAACAACGACTAAAGAAGTTAAAGAAACGAACTTGGTTCGCCGTGTCACTCAACGTGCTGCTAATAAAAACATCAACACGTTCAAGTCTGGCGACACAGTGAACGTTTATGTAAAAGTAAAAGAAGGCGAAAAAGAGCGCGTTCAGCTCTACAAAGGCATCGTTACTAAAATTCAAGGTAACGGCGTTGCTAAGTCTTTCACTGTTCGCAAAATTTCTGCGGGCGTTGGTGTTGAGAGAACTTTCCCGTTTGTAAGCCCGGCACTTGATCGTGTTGAAACCGTGGCTCACGGTAAAATACGCCGCTCTAAACTTTACTACCTCCGTGACCTTGATGGTAAGGCGGCTAAGATCACTTCTGAGATTGCAACTAAAGAGTCTGTTGCTGCTGAGTAATTAATGAAATCATTCGAGCCAATTGATTGGCGAAGCTTCTGCACGGACGACTCCGACTTTAGAATCATCGGAGTCGATGAGGTCGGCAGAGGTTGTTTGGCGGGCCCGGTTTACGCGTCCGCCGTTTCTTTTAATTCAGATCATCTCTCCGATCTTGTCACGGATTCGAAACTCTTGTCCGAAAAACGACGGACGGACCTCTCTATTGAAATTCAAAAGCATCACCACGTCGGTATCGGCTTTGCAACCGTTGAGGAAATTGATGATCTCAATATTCTTCAGGCCTCGTTATTAGCAATGAAGCGCGCCGTGGAGGCTCTTGGTTTTGTAAAAGGGCATCTCTTGATTGATGGCAATCAGAAGATCCCGAACATGGTTAAGGCGTTTCAGCAAACAACCGTCGTGAAAGGCGATCTGCGCGTGGCACCGATCTCGGCCGCTTCCATCGTCGCGAAAGTGACGCGTGATGAGCTGATGAAGAACTTGGGTACTGAATTCCCACACTATGGATTTGAAGCGCACAAGGGCTATTCGACAGCCGTTCATAAGAAATCAATTGCCGAGCACGGGCCCTGTAAGTGGCACCGTAGATCGTTCTCAGGCGTTAAAGAGCACCTCTCTTTGTAAGGCGCACGCGCAAGGTCTTCGGGCTGAAGAGCGCGTGATTCAGTTCCTTCAACGCAAAAATTTAAAAATATTGAAGACACGCTGGCGCACAACTTATGCGGAAATTGATATTCTGGCGGAAAGCGCCCGCAAAGAGCTTTGGATTTTTGAAGTCAAAAGCCTCAGTCATTTTGACTTTCTTGACGTGCGGGTTTCACGCCGGCAAAAGGAGCGGCTGAAAAGGGCCTTCATGTTTGTCCAAGGAAAGACCCGTCGGCCCGTGCGTATCGCGCTCGCCTTTGTCGATAAAGCCGGTGAAGTTTTAATAATCGAAAATTTCTAGAAGCCGTACTTGTCGAGTTCTTCCGGAGGAAGGGCTGGCTTCGGTGTTCCATCGAAGTTAAAGGCGAAGTCGATGTAGAGTTTGGTATTGCCATCGGTGGGTAAATACTGCGTGAAGTTGATCATCCAGCAGTCGCCTGGAGGTTTTAACTGGGCAACATACGCCCAAGAGGTGATTTTCTTTTCGTCGGCAGTGTTGGCCCAGTTCGCGTTGTAAACCACTTTGCCCATCAGGTTTAAATAACCTGACTGGAAGCCAGCGCCGAAAGTATAGTTTTCTACCCGGGACTTTTCGAGATCGACGACTTGTCCCGGTTGTGGGCGCTGATAAGTTTTAACCCACTGAATCTGGAAGAACTGGCCGAATTCATTTGTCAGGCGCACGCGTGAGTTCATGTTCGTGACTGAGAGGTCCTGCAGGTAGTTGATGGTGGTGTAGGTCTGAAACTGCTTAAAACGCATGTCTAAAATAGCATTCAGATCAGACCACGGCGTTCGCGTCGGATTTCGCAGGTTGGCTTGGTGAGTGTCGTAAGACTGATAGATTTTAAGATTGGCGAGCTGTAAATACTGAGGTGAATCGCCAACCCAAGTTTTCTGCACAAGCTTATTCGTTAGTGCAAAGGTGACAAGGCCGCGATCATAGACACGGTCATTGTAATCAAACTGCACGCCGTGAGTACCATTCACATCATTGTCTGAGAGATAATCGGTGTAATAGTAAGTCGGATCAGGGTCGCTGTCGGTTCCAAAGAATGGATGGCTTGGGTGGTAGAGCCACGGAATGGCAGTCGCTACGACTTCAGGGACAATTTCATGTTTATACTTATCAGCTTTCGGTGCTTCGCCCGTTGTAAAGACACGATTGATAGAAGTTTTTATTCCCAATGTGGCGCGAATATAACGGCGCACGTTGCTGCGGTCATCACCGGCACTAAACTGATAGTCCGTTTCGCGGTAAGAGAGGGAAGGCAAAACATCCAAGTAGTCCCCAAATAACATCGGACGACTGATAGTGCCGGTTAAATCCCAGCGCTGGCCTGTCCGCAAAAGATCTGTTGCCGGGTCAAAGGCGCCGTCTTGAATCGCCGAGCAGCCGGTTTTGGTCGCAGGATTGTAGTCCGTAGGCAAATCACACGTGTTCGTGAGATAGCGCACGCCGTTTTTTACGGTCATGCTGTCAAAGCCCTGATCCGCCCGGGCGAAGTTTGTGTAGTCCACGTTATAGGAATACAAAAACTGCGAGTTCGCGATTTTCTGCTGCGTTTGTGCGAGGCGGATTTCAGGTATGCGATGAACTGCGTTGCCATTGGATGCGAGGGCATCTGACTGTAGCATATTCACATAATATGAGGAATCGACACTGATGTGATTTGCAAAAGTATTCTTCGTGAGCGAAAGACGGTTGTCCATTGCGGGATTGCCGAAAGTCACCGTTTTCTGATCCGGAAAATTTTTTCCCGGAGTGCCAAAGTCTCCGGTCTCTTCCGGGAAATCCTTTGGGTATTGAAGATCACTGGCGAGGTTGATTTGGGCGCGATGGATGTATCCGCCGGGCATATCGTAATAGTGCTCGTATTTTGTAAACCACCGAGCAATGTCTTTGCCTTTGGTTCCTTCAGATTCAAAGTTTAGAACCCGTGGATCATTTTTGAAAACGCGGTCCACCAGTCCCGCGACGTTGAGCTGGCCATAAGAATTTTCATTCAGCATGTAGCGATACTCACCTGCGGCTTGGAGCCCGCGCTTTTCGTAGTTGGTGAGGATGAGAGTCGCATCGCTACTGCGTGACAGTGCCCAGAAATAACTTTCTGAGAAGGCAAAGCCGCCGGCATCATCTTTTAAGAAACGGGGAGTGAGCAGGCCTGATTGGCGGTCACTTTTTAGCGGTACGATCAAGTAGGGAAGCCACATGACGGGGACTGAGTAGATTTTTAGAATCGAGTTTTTAATGTACGCATAGCCGCCGAGCTCCGCGCGGATGTTGCTGCCAGAAAAACCCCAAGTCGGGGGACAGTTTGTGCAAGTGGTATAGTCGGCGTTTGAAACATAATACTCGTCATCGTTGGTTTTTTGCAAAATGGAGCCTGAGAAAACCACGGGGCCTGATTGTACGAAGCCATCGTAAACGACGCCGGTGTTGTTTTCATAGTCGAGTGTGGCGGCAATCCCACCCACCGTGGCTTTTGTTGAAGCAATTTCAACATGTCCGTTGAGCTGTGCTTGGCGTGTGCGGAAATTCACCTTGGCCTTGTCGGCCTTGATGTGTTGGTTTTGGAAAACGATTTGGACATTGCCTTCGAGCTCCAATGTTTCGTTTTCACTGTCACGAAACATGCTGTCAGCATCGAAAAGCACGCCCTGAACTTTTGCGGAGGCTCGTGCATGTACGACGCCCGGGACAAGAAGCCCCAAGAGCAAAAGAAGCCCAAAATACCATTTTGCCGTCGTCGCTGTTCGCACTTTGTTGTCTGCCAAATCCGTTTTAGCTAGCTGTTTACATTTCAGGACGGGGCCTTGCGCGCATGCAAGCCCTAAGTCCAAGCCAAATGATAGGGGGCAAAAGAACGCTTGTCGAGGTTATTTCTAGTCTATCGCCCTCTATAATAAGTGAGAAAATGCGCCGAAAAATAAGCACATTGCTCTCGAAGGGATCTTTCATGGAAGCGAAGTTCTATCAAGAAGGCGACGTGACCGTCGTTGCACTCAGTGGTCGTTTGAATATTGAAAAAACACCCGCATTTAAGACAGCCTGTTTACGAAGTCTCAGAGGAAAAAAAGTTGTTTTCTGCATGAAGGATTTGAGTTTCGTCGGCTCGACTGGAATTCAAAGTTTTTTTCAGGTCATTCGCGAATTCAATCAGAGTAAGCATTTCACGGCGAAGGTTTCAGATTTGAAACCGGACTTTCATCGCCTGCTGTCATTTGGTGGGGCGAGTGATTTGGATATCTGTGAAAATATGGCAGGAGCTCTACTGAGTTTTCAAGCCCCCGCGACTCTGACAATTGCTTAAGAATTGTTCTGCTGAGACCTCAGCTCATTCACTTTCTGGCTCAAATCAACGTTCAGTCTCTCAAGAGACTGAATTGCTGTTTTGAGCTTTTCCGTCTCTTCAACTTTTGCATTCCACATATAGCGCAGGCTGTCCAATTGCTCAGTCAGGTCCTGCTTGTCTTTTTGCAAAGACTTGATTTGTGTTTCGTTGCCAAGCGCTAATTCTTGCAGATCGCCGTGCTCAATTTCTAGGCGCTTATTGCTGCGATGGAGATCATTAGACTTGTCTTGTAGGCGGAACACTTCTTGCTCAAGGCGGGCTTTGATTTCTTCTTTTGAACGAAGAATTTCAACGACTTGATTTTCAAGCTCGTCTTGCTTTTCCAGGGCTTTGTTCAGTTTGATGGCCTTAACTTCAAGCTCCTGATTCATGAGTTCTAAGTTTTGAAGTTCATTTTTCTGGCTTTCAATTTGACCTTCATAGAAATGCACCAGTTCTTGGGATTTTTTTTCGTGGATCTCGATTTGCTGGCGAGAAACCTTTGTCACCTCCATGATCTGAAAGCGCAAATCACTCAATTGAGCTTCCTGGCGGGCATGCTCTTGGGAGAGGGAGAGGTTTTTCTTTTCCAGATCGCAAGAGTATTCCTTCAACTGGTGAATGTAGGGCTTCACCTGAGTTTTAATGCGGTCGTGATACTTATGATAGCGGTCGCATTCAGCTGAAAGCTTTTCCGCGCGGGCATGAAGCGCAAGAGCTTTCTCGGTTTGCACTTCCTTTTGCTTTTCGGCCTGTTGAAGTTTTTGCTTCCACATGTTGTCTTTTTCTTTATAGATCAAGACTTGGTCGGCAACCGCGGTTTGTGACAGGCGCGCGCGCTGAGATTCGTCGCTCAGCTTTTGATTTTCATTTTCAAGCAAGGCCAGGCGGCGCAGGGCCACTTTCAGGCGAGTCGCAAGATCTTCATTTTGTGAGATCAGGCTTTCAACGCTGGAGGATTTGAGGATTTCCTTTGGCAGATGCGCGTAGTTAAAAGTCGCCGGCATTTCGTCGGGTAGTGGAATGTTTTCCACGTCCCGCTGAACAGCTCGTTGGGGGGTGCCTGGTTTTGAATTTGCGACTTCTTCCTCGAAGCCTAAATTCTGAATTTTGACATTTTGAAAAGACTCAAAGTCCATAGAAACTCCTCCATGAGATCCAGGCGGTCCTTAGTTTAGTTTCTCAAAATCGCGAAGAAACTGTCAAAACTTTAGGCTGGTCGCGGCCTTGAACTGGACTCAAATCCAGCAATTCTCAGGACCTTAGGTGGGGCGTTTAAGGTCTTGAAAAACTTGCCGAAAAGCAAGACATGGCAATCGTACTGCACGAAGATAAGCAAAAAGAAGAAGCAAAGCTGTTTAGTGATACGGGAATTGGCAGTACCGACTTGGGTGAGCCAGATTCGCTTCGCTATCGCGTGCTGACGATGGTTCTAGATGAGCGCTATGATGGAGCCATTGAGGAGCTTAAAGAATTCGTGGACCAACCGTCGGATTACCCCGACTTTCGTAGCCGCATTCAGAGATTCGTAAATCATAGCATGGACTTGATCTATGCTATTAAAGCAAAACGCAGCTTTCCTGGAATCTCTTCTTTAACCCGCGCAAAACAACAAGAGCTTCGTGAAAAGTTCAAAGAACACTTAAGAGAGTTACAGTATTCACTTAAAAAGATTGAAAAAAATCAAACTGATCTTCGCGTGGCGGATGCGCGATCCACCATCTATGTCGTGCGCGCTACTTGGTATGCGGTTATTTCAGTCGCCGCTTTGGGTTTCTTTTTGGAAATCTCAAATGGGCTTGCGAAAACAAGCTTTGTCGTTATCGACGATGTCGTCACGAAAGCAACCGAGTGGTTGCTTCATTTTGTAAATCTTTAAAGACCTTGTTTAAGTACTACTTTTGAATAGTTCTGTAAGTATTTTCAAGAACGGCTGGAAGTTGTCCGCCCGGTAGGTTTTTGCCATTGAGGAACACGGAAGGTGTTCCGGCGATTTGGGCTTTCTCGCCCTCGGAAGCCATCTTTTTTACAGCCTCATGAACCTCCTCTGAGTTCATGCAAGTTCTCACTTGCTCGCAGTCGGCACCTGTTGTTTTGCAGAGGTCCTCAGTCACGTCTGCCATCGGCCTTGAAAAAATACTTTCTTGGTTATCGAAGATATAGTGATGAGCATCCCAGCCCTTTTTGTTGAGCTTTTCAAGGCAAAGGGTCGCATAAGCGAGCTCACAACGTTTGCCATCGCCTTTATGCTGAACGGCCGTGTTGCAGACGCCATCGAGTGGAAAATTCTTAAACACCAACTTCACGTCTGGATGTGTTTTGGTGAAGTTATGTAAAGCCGGATATGCCGCTTTACAGTGGGAGCACAAGAAGTCTGCGAACTCGACGATAGTCACTTTCGCATTGTCGTTGCCGACTTGGAAGGTGAGGCCGTTTTGGTCAAAGGTTTGCTCCGGCGCGCTTTGCCATGTGGTCAGGCTGGAATCACTGACACGTTTAATCTCTTGGTAGCCGTAGCTATTCAACGTCATGTCGCTAAAAATCAAAGATAGAGCTGGGACGGCGATGGCAAGACCCAGTACCCATTTTTCACTGGTGAACAGATCTCGCACATCACCCGGTAGTCGACCCATATCCGGACGGTAGGCGATGAGCAGGGTAATCCAGGTTAAAACTGAAAGCGCGTAAGTCACCATGCAGAATGGACAGCCGACGCGAATAACAAAGAATGAAATCCCACCCATGACAACCGAAACTAAGAGAATAAAGCTGGCGATGTAGAAAGTGTAGCGTTCTGTGCGGTCTGAGTCGGCGGTGAGTTTGTAACGGCTCAAAAGGATGAAGATGAGCAGGAGGCCGTTTGTGAGGGCCCCGAGCATCGCCATCGGGATTCCGAAAAGTTCCGCGAAAGGGCTTGAGGCGGCGGCATCACAATTGAATTTTTCATTCACGTTGCAGACGCTGTCGGCGCTCGCTGTGCCAAGCTTGAGGTCAATGTGGTGCTTATTTAAGTAAAAATGAACCCCGATTGCTATAACTGTGAAGATAAGCGCTAGAAGAATCAGGATCTTTTTTTGAGCTGTATTTTTCATGTTTTCGATTAGACCCCACAATCCTGCTTGAAATCAATGGCTTTTATGCAAAAATAAACGCACGCGTTGGAGAGTCATTTTGACAAGGACGTCAGTGGGTTTGCGAAAAGTGGATTTGCAGGAATGGATACGCATCCGCAAGGAGCTCTATCGTCAAATGGAGGCGCAGGTTCAAATTCGCCTCGGTGGCGAGGACAAAGAACTCGCCCGCTACCGCAAAGACTACAACAAGGAATTTAACCGCCGGTGGCGGCGTTCGACTCGGGACGATTTGTATCGCAGGTTGCAACTTTCCCGATTGGTGCTCATGGGCGATTTCCATGCTCTTTCCCAATCGCAAAAAACCCATTGGCGTGTACTCAAGAATTTTTTAACATCGAGGCCGATCGTTCTCTGCATGGAATGTTTTGAAGCGGAGGATCAGCCGTTGATTGACAAGTACATGTCCGGGAAAATGTCGGAACGGGAGTTCTTGAAGGCCGTCGAGTGGGCGAAGAAATGGGGTTTTCCGTGGGACCATTACCGTTCTATGATTCGCTGGGCGCAGGCGAAGAAGATTCCGGTGTACGGTCTGAATCGTGGTGTGAAAAAGCGGACGGCGGCGAGCCTGAAATCCCGCGATGTTTTTGCGGCGCAAAAGCTTCACGCCATTTTGAAAAAACATCCGGAAGCCATTGTGTTTGCGATCTATGGTGATTTGCATTTGGCGAAAGATCACTTGCCGAAAGAGGTTTTGAAGCTGGAAGGCCCGGCATTTAAAGGGAAAATCTTTCGTTTGTTCCAAAACGCAGAGAAAATTTATTTCCAGATTCTTGAAAAAGAACTTGAAAGTAGTGTCGATGTCGTCGAGCTTTCTCGCGAGACCTTTTGCCTGCTCAATGTTCCACCGTGGGTGAAGTGGCAGAATTATCTGATGTATCTCGAGCATACCTATGATCCGGGGCTTGGAGATGAAGAAGAGAGTGTTGATTACACCGATCATGTCGGCAATTACGTGAAAATTATTTCCGAGGAGCTTGGCGGGAGAATTTCGTGCGATGATCTATCGGTCTATACGGCCCAGGATCGTCAGTTCTGGGACCGGTTGCGGGAGAGGTACGGACCGCGCGACCTTAAATGGATTGAGACTCTGATTGAGGATGGGAATTCATTTTACCTTCCGGAGTTGGGGGCTGGCTACCTGGCGCGACCGACGGTGAATCACGCAGCCACTCTGGCCGCGAAATACGTTCATGCAAAGGTCAGTCATACCAGTGAAAGTTTTTTTGAAATGCCAAAGGATTTTTTAAGACTCGTTTGGATTGAGGGCCTTGCTTACTTTGGTTCTAAAATTATAAACCATAAGCGCAAAACGGATACGGTGATGGATCTGCGAACGGCTGTTGCTTCCCGAGGCGCCACAGGGGTTGAAAAAGAGCCCCTGATGTTAGCGCTTTCGCAAAAGATGCATGAACTAATGGCGATTTCAGGCAGGCCTCAGGTGCGGAGTGTGATTCGGCCGAAGAAAAAACGCAGCTATCAAGTGGCCGCGAGCCTCTTGGGCGGCATGATCGGGGAGCGACTTTATGGTGCTTATCGAAAGGGGATAGTTTCGAAGCAAACGGTCCTGGTGTTTTTGAAAAAAGCGATAAAACAAGAAAACTTTAATATGGCCTACTATGAGATGATGGAAATTGTGGAGTCCTTGCCGGCCCCGTTTCGCAGCAAAAAGGAGAAGATGTGAGTTCCTGGTATTACAATAAAAATCTCAAGCCACAAGGTCCGTTCGATTTTGAGGAGATGAAGAAGAAAGTTATGCGCGGGGAAATCGGCCCCGGAGATTTGATTTGCAAAGACCGGGAAATGCAATGGCGGATGGCGGTCGAATGGCGGGATTTTCCGCGGGAGCTTTTTCCGGCGTTTCAAAAAAACTATTTCAAATCGACGAATCCTGACGAAAAAGAATGGATTCTCTTGCTGTTTAATCAGGAAAATCCTGAGGGGGTTCAGCAGGGGCCCTATTCAATTGTTCAGGTGAATGGGATGCTGCGGGCGGGAGCCGTGAGTCTCGAAGATTACGTTTGGCGCAGCGGTCTTTCAGGTTGGGTGCATATCAAAGACCGCGCCGAGTTTGCGCGGACCGCTACTTCACTTGATCTTTAAATTCTTTGCCGGGCTTAAAGCGCGGGATTCGGCCGCCGGGAATTTGCACAGACGCGCCTGTCTTGGGATTGCGTCCAGAACGGGCTTTGTGGGTCGTGCGTGAAAAGCTGCCAAAGCCAACGAGTTTTACCTCGTCACCTTTTGAAACCGTTTTTTGGATCACTTCCAGGGTGGCATCGAGAATCTGCTCCGATTGCTGTTTGGTGGTGTGGGTCAGTTCCGCGACTTTTTCTACGAGTTGTGCCTTGTTCATAGGGGGCTATAGATACTCAAAATACTGATTTATGTCACCGGATTTACATTGGAATTGACGCAGAATTTTGGTAGTTTTTTGGCATGATTCAAATCGCTAAAACCCAGATCGCAAATCTTTTAAGCCCCGTGACGCAACTTCCAGTGGAGGACCTGCAAAAAACACTTGAAAAGCCGAAACAGTTTGAACATGGACATATTGCTTTTCCGGTATTTGCACTGGCGAAAACACGGCGCGTGGCTCCTCCGCAAATCGCCGGTGATTTGGCCGCGAAAGTCCAAGAAGAGATTCAGGCCGGGAACGCTCCTTTTTTGGAAAAGGTCCAGGCGGTCGGCGGCTTTCTTAATTTTACCTTTAAAAATTCTTATTTGCAGGAAGTGCTTTTTACCAGTCTTTTGCGGGATCGCGTTGGCTATTCCGGCAATGGAAAAAATAAAACCGTGGTGATCGACTATGCTTCGCCGAATGTGGCAAGGCCAATGCACGTCGGTCATTTGCGTGCTGCGATGGTCGGTCAAGCGATCCGCAACCTCGCGGAGTCTCAAGGTTACAAAGTCATCGGCGTGAACCACCTCGGCGACTGGGGAAGCCAGTTCGGAAAGCTCGCCTGGGCTTATCAAAAATGGGGCAAGGAGTACAGTTTCGCAAAGCCGATGGACGACTTGGTGAAGATGTACGTGCGTTTCCATGAAGAGGCAGCGAAAAACCCAGAGCTAGAAGTTGAAGCGGCGGCGGCATTCAAGCGCCTTGAAAACGGCGATACGGAGCTTAAAAAAATCTGGCAAATGATCGTGGACTTTTCGCTCAAAGATTACGATCGTCTTTTAAATGGCATGCTGAAGGTGAAACACGACGCGGTCTTGGGTGAGTCGTTCTACACCGACAAGATGGATAACGTGGTGAATCTTCTGAAACAAAAAGGTCTTTTGCAAGAGAGCGAAGGCGCGCAGGTTGTTTTCTTTGACGAAAAAGAAAACATGCCTCCGTGTATTATCAAAAAGAGTGACGGGGCCTCTATTTACGCAACTCGAGATTTGGCGACGGCAATCTATCGCCATGATGTACAGAAAGCCGATGAACTGCTCTACGTCGTAGGTCAGGATCAGACCTTGCATTTCCGCCAAGTTTTTAAAGTCCTTGAGATGATGGGTTTTGAATGGGCGCAAACGTGCCACCATATTTCTTTCGGTCTCTATCGGTTTAAAGAAGGCAAGATGTCGACGCGCGCAGGCCGCGTGGTGCATTTTGAAGACGTCGTCATCCAGGCGGTTGAGCTCGTGCAAAAGATGATTGAAGAAAAAAACCCGGCTCTTGAAAACAAAGAAACGGTGGCAAAGCAAGTCGCCCTAGGGGCGGTGATTTTTAACGATTTGGTCAATGATCGCATGAAAAACGTCGAGTTCGATTGGGACCGAATTTTAAGCGTTGAGGGTGACAGTGGACCCTATGTGCAATACACGGTGGTTCGTTGTAAGAGTATCTTGCGTAAGTACGGAAAAACAGCGCCGCAAGCGGCAAGCATGGATCTTACCCATGAGGAAGAACGCGAACTTGTTTTCCGGCTTCTGCAATTTGAGGATATTTTGACCGGCGCTTATAAACAGTACCGCCCAAATATTCTTGCTCAGTACTTGCTGGAGGTCTGTGGCACCTTTAGCCACTTCTATCACAAGTGCAGGATCATTGGCGAGGCGCCGGAGGTGGAATCTTCACGCATCGCTTTGGTTGCGGCGACGGAGAAAGTCCTGGTTCAAGGTTTGAAAGTCTTAAACATCGAAGCCCCTGAGGCGATGTAGTGAAGTTTTTAGCCCTTTTTCTGACGTGTATAATTTGTGCGGGCCCAGCCTTTGCTGAAACTGTGACCGGTGAGGGTTTTGAACAGAAGACGGACTTTGGAAAAAAGTTATTTGATCTCGATATCAGAATCGACACATCCGATGGCCTGACGAAAACGACGGCCACTTATAAAGATCTTAAAGGTCAGCCGACCGTTGAAGAAAGAGGCGTTGTTAAAGGCGATGAATTGATTTCATTTGACGTAGATCAAATGCAAATCAAAGAAAAAGGCCGTATTGAAGTTCAGGGCGACAAGGTTTTTTTTACCTATGAAAAAGGCGGTAAGAAGAAGACTGCGGACGAAAAGCTCAAGAAGCCGCTTTTAACTCCGGCGAACTTTAATCTTTACGTTTCAAGTCACTGGGCTGATTTTTCCAGCGGCAAAGAAGTCGAAGTGCGCTTTGCTATTTGGTACCGTCTTGAGACGGTGGGGTTTAAAATCTTTAAAGTCGGTGAAACGCTGAAAGGTTCCCAAAAGCTGATTCAACTCCGTATGAAGCCAAGCAGCTTTGTCATTGCTGCGTTGGTGGATCCATTGAATCTTTGGTACACCGAAGACGGGCAGAAACTTATAGATCTTTCAGGGCGTGTTTCGACAATGCTGCCTAATGGGACAGGTTTTAAAGATCTCGACGCCGATGTTCGCTATACGCACCACAATTAAACAGAGCTTGGTGCTCTCCGCCTGAGACCCTATTGTTGCAGATTGGGACTTTGTCTCGTGTCTCAACTCTCGTAGATGTCATAGACGCGGTCAAAGATATCGACAGATGCATGGAACTTAACCATGTGAAAACACGTTCTGCAGGGATGGACCCATGTTTGCATTGATGTTCAAGCATGGGGGAAGTCATGTTTAAGAAATTGTCTTTATTGTTCGTTGGCGCTTGTTTGATCGTTATGTTTCAAAACTGTGCGCAAAACGTAGCTTTTAAACCAGATGACGCCTTAAGCATGGGTTCCAGCAGTGGGAATCCCAGCGCGGTGAGTCCGGAGACAACTTTTAGTGACAACGATGCTTCTCAATCCGGCCCGCCCGCGGTTTCTGAGAAAGAAAATAACGAAACATTTAAAGTGATGTTTAACAGCGAAGCAGCTCCGCTGGATATGATCTGGGTGATAGACAACTCGGGCTCTATGAGTGCCGAGGCGGCGCTCGTTCGTAGGAATTTCGATGTATTCCTGACGACTCTGAATAAAAGTACAAACTTTCGCTTGTTGCTGGTCAGTCAGCCGGGCAATTCAGGCACACTCGTTTCTATTCCCAGCAGCTTTGATCCTGCAACTCATAAGCAGATCAATCAGCGTGTGGAATCAAATAACGGACCTCAACTGCTGTTGAACCAATTAAAGATGCTCCCGGCTGGGTTCTTGCGTGAGGACTCTAAAAAGATTGTGGTATTTGTCACAGATGACAATTCCTCCCTTGGGTCCGCGTCATTCATGAGTTCTTTGTTGGCCCAACAGAAATGGTCGGCAAAAGACGTGAGTGTTTCGTCGTTCATCGGTCTGGACAAGGCAAGCAGTCCATGTATGGACAGTGTTGGTGCGGTCTATAAGGAGCTTGCAACATCGACGGGCGGCCGTAACTACAATATTTGTCTGCAAGACTGGAGCGGGCATTTTAATGATTTGATGAATTCGTCCGTGTCTAAGGCGATTCGTCGCTTTACATTGGGCGTGGATGCCGTGAAATCCATCTCCGTAGTGAAGGTCAACGGCCTGGTTTTGGATAAGAGTGCTTACTCGGTTTTGGGCAAGGTCGTGACTCTGGACGATGGAGTGAATTTACCTGAGAACTCGATGGTGGCAGTCGAATATAAATACTAAAGCGGTCATTTATAGCCAAACCCAGTTTGGTGAACCTCGCACGCCAAACCATGGTCTGGTTTTTTAGGGAGACAGTCTCAACTTGAGACTGTCTCAATTTTTTCTAAGGATTGCCGATAAGCACCCTATGAAAAGAATCTCAAATTCTTTATTTGTCATAGTTTGTTTAAGTATCACGGTCGGCCTGTTATGGGGTTACAACGAGTTTACAAACTACTTCAATCAAGGCAAAGAATATCAAGTTCAAGTGCATCAGTTGCGTCAGCAAGTTGAGAGAGAAGAATTTAAGAATGCCCTTTTGCAAAACCAGCTCACAGACTTTAAACAGAGTGTTGCTGCCGTATTACCGCCAAATTCTGAAATTAAAAACGACATTGCCGGCTATGAAATGAAGAACTTCGCAAGCGCGCTGCGTGTGCCTGCGAGCGAAGCTCAGATCGATCTTTCCGGTCTCGTTTTCGAAAAGGGCAAAAAGTTTTTTAAAGAACAAAAGTACGAAAAGGCCATCAAAGAGTTCCGCAAAGTCTTGGATGAATATCCGCTGTCTCGCTACAAGGTGGAAAGTCATTTCTTTATTACGGAAGGTTACTTTTTACAAAAAGATTATAAGAACAGCTTAGACCTGATTGACCAGATGTTGCAGCAGTATCCGGATAACGACCTCACGGGCTTTGTAATGCTTCGCATGGGGCAAATCAGCGAGCTGAATAACCGCCTGGAAGAGGCTTCAGAAGTTTATAAAACTGTTCAGACACACTTTAAAAATGATCAATTGCGCGCCCAAGCCCGCAAGTTGTTTGAAGGTGTTCAGGTCGAGTAATGAAAAAAATCGCGCAGGTTTTACTTTTTGTTGCCGCTTTTCAAATGGAAGTGCGTGTGCGCGCTTCCGAGGCGACAATGACTTATCCTGAAAATTGCCTCGGCAGAACAGTGCCTTGCTCTTTCAAAGTGACGGAAGATAAATGGTCCTTTGAAGCGGGAAATGTGAAGCTCAATGCCGCGAACGACACTATTCTGACGGCCGAGGATGTCAAATCCAAAGAATGGAAACTGGTTTCCGGAACCCTTTGGGTACAAAACGGGCCCTCTGTAAAAATCAAAACAGTTTCTGCACAGGCTGAAGGCAGCAGCGGTCAGTACTGGGTTTTTGTGCAAAAAGACGGGCGTGTGGTCTTTCGCAACATTGCCTCAAAGCTTATTGTGACTTTTAAGGATCAGACGAAGCTTGAAATCCCGCGTGGTTTTGAAATTTGGGTCGGCAATGTGAACTCCCAAGCAAAAACTGAGCATGGCATGATTGAGCCAATCAATCTCAGGGAACATTTGAAGGTTTGGTATGGGCTCTATCCCGGAAAGCGCGCGCAGTTTGTTTCTGAAGTTCAGGATTTGAAAGATCAGTGGTCAGACCTTGTCGAGCAGAGCGGTGATATCTACAAAAAAGTGGCTGAACGCGAACTGGCGGCGTTGGATGATAAGAAGCGCGCACAGCTTGAAATTCAGCGTAAAAAAGAAGAAGAACGCCTGCGCATTCGTGCCGAATTCCATCGGCGTGTTTTTGATCAATAAATCCCGACCTTTTGCGAGTTACCAAAGTCCTGTTTTCCCCTAAAAAAACACCCTAAGTCCTCTCGAAAACCGCTCTGTGATAGTCTAAAAGCAGGATTTTGTAGATATTTTCAGAGGAGGACAAGCATGTCCAGCATCGGCTCTTCAGAACGTAAGCGTCAGGATGATCGCGTTCGTCAAACCCGTGAGGATTACGAAACTCGCGAAACCGAGAACCAAAAACGCCAAAAAGCGGAAATGGAGAGCCTGAATCAAAAGCATTACGCGGAAATCAACCGTTTGAACGAAGAGTTTGGTAAAGAGATGGAAGCGTTAAAGAATCACTATCGCGAAAACCTGAGCGAGCGTGACCAGGAAAATATGCGTAAAGTGGACGAGGTTCGCAACATATACAAAGGGCAACTTCGTAAGAAAAGCGAAGAGAATGAATCCGATCGCCGCCAGATGCGCAACGCTTCTGAAGGCGCTTTGAGTAAGCAAAAATCAGTTTCAAAAATGCAACAGGATAACCTCATCGAGCGTCACCGCGATGAGATGACGGAGCAAAGTGGCAAGTTTGAAGAAATGAGCCACCGCAATCGGGAGGAGATGAAAGAAACTCTGAATCAGCATGATCAAAAGCTTAAGGGGGCCCACGAGAAAGAAATGAATGCGACCGTCGCAGACCGTGACTTGCAATTGTCAAACAAGGACCGCGATAACAAAGAAATGCGGAAAGCTTTTGAGGGGAAACTCAATGCTGAGCGCCGTCAGCGTGAGGCTGAGGTCTCGCGCTGGAATCAGAAGTATCGGGACACCGTCGAAAACAACAACGAACAGAACGCCGACAATATGAAAACTCAAGGCATGGTATTGCGGGGCGAGCTCAGTGAACTCAACCGCAAGTACAATGATGCCATTGATAAGAAGTACCAGCAACTCGATGATTCCAATCAAGAGCTGCGCGATTCCGTAAATGACCGGCTCAACGGTCAGGTGCGGTCCAAGCAGAGCCAGGTGGATCGTTTGAGCAGCAAGCTCAATCATGAAATGATCAATAACGAGCGTTTGAGAAATATCGAGCGTCGTGATCTTGAAAACAGATTTTCCGAGCAGACCAAGATTCTCGAGAACCAAAAAGAAGGGGCTCTGGAAAACATGAAAGACGTTAATAAAAAGCGCATCGGTCAAATGGTAGATCAGACCAATAAGACTTTGCGTGAATCTAATCGCGAGCATCGCGGCGAAATGGATATGCTCACGCAAAGAAATCGCCAGGACCGCGAATTTCTTATGCAGCAGCACAAAGACAGTGTGAACCTGGTCACTGACAATGCCGAGGAGCGCGTAAAGAAAATCACGAAAGTGGCAAGAGACAATCAAGAGGCCTATAGCAACTATTTCGACAACTCTCTGGACCAGATGAAGGATAATTTTGCCGACCGAATCGAGGGCCAACGGGACAAAAACACCGATGATATGGTCCGATTAAATAAAGCGATGGGCGATCGTTTCCGTGGTATGGAGAGAGGGTATAACCAGAAAGTGGATACTCTGACCGCGAACTATGAGAATAAAATCAATCAGATGAAAGAAAATCATGAGAAAGAACTCAAACGCATTGAGAATTACTATGCCCAGCGTTTAGACAATAAAAATAAAGAACAAAAGCAGACGATGAGTTCATTGGAGATGAAATATGAAGCAAAGCTGGCGCAAAACAACGATGCTCACCAGGATCAACTCGATAGAATGAATAGACGTCATCAGGAAGATATGCAAAACTTGTCCACGAGAATGAGTAACTACAGCAAGAAGGCATAAGTTTCATGTTAGCAGATCGCAGAGCTAAGATCGTTGCAACCATCGGCCCATCCACTCGCGATGAGGCTTCTCTTGAAAAAGCAATCAAAGCCGGGCTTAATGTGGCCCGGCTTAATTTCAGCCATGGCAGCCATGAGGATCACCTCAAAGTGATTCACACGGTTCGCAAACTTTCCCGCGAACTCCGGGCGCCGGTGACAATCCTGCAAGACTTGCAGGGTCCTAAAATCCGCGTGGGGAAATTTGAAAAGGGCGCTATTCCGCTAAAAAAAGGCGACAAGCTCGTTGTCACTACAGACAATGTTTTGGGGCGTGAAGGTCTTATCCCGAGTGATTTTAAAGAACTTCCTCAGTCTGTGCAGGCGGGCACCAAAATCCTTTTGGATGATGGCTTGCTGGAACTGATGGTTTTGCAAGTTCGTGGCAATGAAGTGGATGTCGAAGTGGTCTTTGGTGGTGTTTTGAAAGACCGTAAAGGGATGAATCTTCCGGGAGCGAATCTCCCGGTCGACTGCATGACGGCAAAGGATTTGGAAGATCTCGAATTTGGTCTTGCGAATGGCGTTGACTATGTCGCTCTGAGTTTCGTTCGTCATCCACGGGATATTCGCAAGCTGCGTGAAATTATTGAAAGCAAGAAGTCGCCGGCAAGAATTTGCGCCAAGATTGAAATGGTAGAAGCTCTCGATAATCTCGAAGAGATTGCTCGCCTCAGTGACGCGATCATGGTGGCGCGCGGGGACTTGGCTGTTGAAGTTGGCCAAACGCTGTTGCCTGGTATTCAAAAGAAAATCATCACTCTTTGTAATCAACTCAGAAAACCTGTTATTACAGCGACTCAAATGTTGGATAGTATGGTTGAAAATCCTCGTCCGACGAGAGCAGAAATCACGGATGTCGCGAATGCCGTGCTGGATGGGTCGGATGCTCTGATGCTTTCGGCGGAGTCGGCAAGCGGTAGACATCCGTTCCTGGCGATCCGGACTATGCATGACATTATTGTTGAGGTGGAGCGTACGGAAGAGAAGTACTATAAGATCTCACTTGAAAACGAATTCCTAAGTCCTCCGGCGGCGATTGCCGCGAGTGCGAGCTTGTCAGCGCTAAAGCTGAATGCGCAAGCGATTGTATGTCTTACGACGACCGGGAAGACGGCAAATATTATTGCCAGCTATCGCCCCAAGGCGCGCATTATCGCAGTCACAGACCGTATGGATGTGTTGAATACCCTGGAACTGACTTGGGGCATTCAAACGCTGACTCTGAAGCCTTACAAGACAATGGAAGATATCCTTGATCAGGTGGACAGCCTCCTTGTGAGGAATGGCTTGGCCAAGACCGGAGATCGCGTGATCTTTACTCTCGGTCAGCCGATTTCAGACGCCGCAAAGACGAATGCTCTCTTCTTGCATATTGTGGGTGCTGAAAATCAAGTGCGCGCGAAGGATGATGAGCTGCCACTCCGTTGCCAGGCGGATCCAAATATTCAGTAAAAAACCTAGCGAAGATGTTTTTTCAGGTTATTAATCAGGCCCCAGTTCTTGACTATTTTTGAAACTTCAGCCGGATTCACGTTAATAAAAATGCCGGACTCTTCCATGATTTTTTCTGAAACAAGTTTCTTCTCGATAGCGGGATTAAGTTCTTCAACGCGGATCAGGCGGCCAAGGTCTTTCATCGAATCATTCTGGATGTCGTTCACATTCACTTTGTGAAAACCTTTCGCGTCCGGTTGAACTTTCTCGGCAAAGTGAAGGATACCATCCATGATTTTGCACTCTTCATCCCTCAGGGAAATCTTTTCTTTGTCAGAGCTAAAGAGCCACTCCGTGTACCAGTCAACGAACTCAAACAGGTAGTCTGGTTGAAGATTGATCATCTTCTGGCGGCCTTCACCGAGATCTTCAATCGTCATGTAGCCCAGTGTTTTCAAAGCGGCTGTCATGCTATTCATCTTGTTCGTTGCTTCTTGGAAAACTTGAATCGTATAACGGCGTAAAACGCCTGCGGGAACGGAAACGCCGCCCTCTTCAGGTTTGCCGTATTTGTGACCCACAAGATTAATCAGGGACAAAAGTTTTGTCACCGTGTGAGGTGGGAAACGATCTTCTTCTTGGCCCGCGGGGTTCTCGAGCATTTTGATTTTCTTATTTGCTTCGCGCAGATTTTCGTTCATGGTTCGCATGATCGCCTTGACCCAAACAGGCAGGGAATCCATTTGTGAGTTGAGGCCCTCGTAAGGAAGAGAAATAACTTCGGAATCTTTCATCGCTTTGACATTCGCACTGCGCGGCTTTTTGTCAAAGATCGCCATTTCGCCGACCATGGAGCCTGGACCGATTTCCGCAAGAATAACCTCGGAAGTTCCTTTGGTTTTGGTGACGGCTAACATCCCGGACTTAACAATGTACATTGCATCCGGCGCATCTCCTTCGCGGAATAAGTAGGTATCTTTTGCGACTTTTTTGCCGTCAGCCACGATCTTCCCCTCGCTAAAACTCTTTCCATAAGTATGACTTTAATCGATTCACCCGGCAAATAGACCTCGACCATAGGCTCGTGATTCGAGGAGGTGTTTCGTGTGCGTGTGTTTAATTTCGCAATATTTCGTCATAGGCCGCGTAACAACGTTCACTATGTTGGATGGTGGAGGTTCTCTATGAAAACAGTTATGGCTATTTTGTTATTGCCGATCGTGGCTCTTTGGAGTTTTGTTGCTGGGGCTGAACAGCGTCCGGATAGGTCCACGGCAATGGGGGTGGCGATTGTTGCTGACCATGCAGGTCAGTGCCCTTATGGCTATAAGGAGGTGCCGACTTATAAGTGGGATAAATCGGCACATCGCTGGGTGTATGTGGGTTACACTTGCTATCCCTCGGGTGGGTACTAGACGTCGGTATTTTTTTGCTTCATAGGCCCTCGAGAGCCGAAGCTATTCGCCTTTGTAATAGCGAATCTCGGTTGATGATGCGTTCTTTGAAGCTGCGGCCCACGGGATTAATAAAAAAGTTAAAGGCAGTGAGGGTTGTAGCTGTCTCGTAGATTTCGGTGCACTCCTTGGCCGTTGGCGTGTTGCAAATTGTGGAGCTCGCCAACGCGAAGGCGTCGCTGGCGGTATTGACTGGTTGCATCCGAAAAAGGTACGGCGTACCCTCAGAACTTCATGGGTTTGCAGTCGGGGGCGATGGTCATCTTGCCTTCGGTGGCGGCAAGGACTTTCTCGGGAGTTAAATCTGGAGCGTACTCGCGTAAAACGAAGCCGTTCGGAGTGACGTCGATCACGCCGAAATCAGAAACGATTTTCTTAATGCAGTTTACACCCGTTAAAGGCAGCGTGCACTTCGTGCGAAGTTTGGAGTTACCTTCTTTGTCGGTGTGTTGCATAGCCACGATCACGTTTTTTGCGCCTGCAACGAGATCCATCGCGCCGCCCATGCCTTTGATCATTTTGCCTGGAACCATCCAGTTGGCGATACTGCCAGTCTCGTCGACTTCCATGGCGCCAAGAACGGTTAAGTTCACGTGGCCACCGCGGATCATAGCAAAGCTGTCCGCCGAGCTAAAATAACTCGCACCAGGGGCTGCTGTGACGGTTTGTTTTCCGGCGTTGATAAGATCTGGATCGATTTCACTTTCAAGTGGGAACGGACCCATACCAAGAAGGCCGTTTTCACTCTGTAACATAACGGATTTTGTTGGCGGAATAAAGTTCGCCACCAATGTCGGGATGCCGATGCCGAGATTTACGGTGTAACCATCTTCCACTTCTTGAGCGATACGCTGAGCGATTTGATCACGATTTAATGGCATGATATTATCCCTTTCTCACGGTCTTTTGTTCGATGCGTTTTTCGTAGCCTTTTCCTTGGAAAATGCGCTGAACGAAAACACCCGGCGTGTGAATTTGATCTGGATCCAATTCGCCCACCTCAACAAGCTCTTCAACTTCTGCGACAGTGATTTTGCCCGCAGTTGCAGCCATCGGATTAAAGTTGCGAGCGGTTTTGCGGAAGATCAAATTACCGAACTTGTCGCCTTTCCAAGCTTTCACAAGAGCAAAGTCACCCACGATACCGCGTTCAAGCACGTAGTCACGGCCGTCGAAGTTTTTAATTTCTTTGCCTTCAGCGACCAAAGTGCCCACGCCGGTTGGTGTGTAGAATCCGGCGATGCCGGCGCCGCCCGCGCGGATGCGCTCAGCCAGTGTGCCTTGCGGGCAGAATTCCAACTCAAGCTCGCCCTTCATAAATTGTTTTTCAAACGTCGCGTTTTCACCCACGTAAGAAGAAATCATTTTTTTGATCTGATGAGTGTGCAAAAGGATGCCCAGGCCAAAATCATCTACACCCGCGTTGTTAGAAACGCAGGTCAGGCCTTTCACGCCAAGCTCTTTAAGCGCCTGGATGCTATTTTCTGGAATACCACAAAGACCAAAACCCCCAACGACGAGGGTCATGTTGTCTTTGATGCCTTCAAGGGCTGACTTGGCGTCAGCGTAGACTTTGCTCTTAGACATGATGACTATACTTTCTCTACGATGACAGCGACTGCTTCGCCGCCACCGATGCACAAGGTAGCTAGACCGTAACGTTTGTTTTTAGAGTGAAGTGCATGCACCAAAGTAGTCATGATACGGGCACCGCTGGCGCCGATCGGGTGGCCGATGGCGACCGCGCCGCCATAGACGTTCACTTTTTCAGCGGGGATTTCAAGTTCTTTCATCGCCACTTGTGTCACCACAGCAAAGGCTTCGTTGATCTCCCAAAGATCAATCTCGGCCATTTTCAAGTGGGCGTTTTGCAATGCTTTTTTGATCGCACCAACAGGCGCGGTTGTGAAGTACTTGGGGTCTTGGGCGAACGTCGCTTGGGCAACAATTTTCGCCAGCGGTTTTGCGCCACGAGCTTTCGCCGTGCTTTCAGTCATCAAGACCAAAGCGGCAGCGCCATCGTTGATTTTAGAAGCATTGGCCGCCGTGATCGTGCCATCTTTTTCAAATGCCGGGCGAAGGCCAGGGATTTTATCGAAGTTCGTGTTGAACGGCTCTTCATCTTTATCGACAGTCACAGCACCTTTTTTAGATTCGATGGTCACTGGAGCAATTTCATTTTTGAAAATGCCGGCGTTGATCGCAGCTTGAGCTTTTTTGTAAGAGTCGATAGCAAACGCATCTTGTTGTTCGCGTGTGAAATGATTTTCTTTCACGCAGATTTCAGCCGCACTTCCCATGTGGAAGTTGTTGTAGGGATCCCAAAGACCATCTTTGATCATAGAGTCAACCATCGTCGCAGGCCCCATGCGGTAACCAGAACGTGAATTTTCAAGCAAGTGTGGCGCCATAGACATGTTTTCTTGGCCACCAGCAACGGCGATTTTGGTGTGACCCAATTGCAAAGAGTCCGCAGCCAGCATTATCGCTTTCAGGCCTGAACCACAAACTTTATTGATCGTCATGCACGGAGTGGAGTTTTTAAGACCCGCAAATAAAGCCGCTTGACGAGCCGGAGCCTGGCCAACCCCCGCAGTGAGAACTTCACCCATGATGCACTCATCGATTTCGTCCGGAGAAACTTTAGCGCGGTTCAATGCTTCCTTGATGGCGATGGCGCCCAATTTTGGGGCAGGCAACGTGCTCAAAGCTCCTTGAAAAGAGGCTACTGGTGTACGCACGGCGCTAACAATCACAACGTTTTCCATAAATTCTCCTTTATTTGAAAGAAACTGTAGCTAGAACCCGACCAATCTTTTATATTTTCGAGAGAGAGTCAAATAGACGCTCATAGATTAAACGGAGTGACACAATGAAGTGTAACGACACGCAATTCAATCAGCCTGTAAAACGGAATTTCTCTGCCCTGGTTTTAGCTGTTTTAATATCAGCACTTGTTTTTGTTCCAAGCAAACAAGCCGAGGCGGCTTTGGCCTTTGAAGTCGCTCCCCAGGATGTCGATCGCATCGTCGTTGTTGGTTTAGAGGCGCACGTGCAGTTAAATGCGCAACCGAATGCTCCGAAACTGCGCGTGTCAGGGATCGACGATACGAGTGATCCGGGCAATTTTGCCCTCGAGAAGAAAGACCGCGTTCTGTTTATTAAGATGCAGGAATATGCTGATAAAAAAGAATGGAAAGAGGCTCTCAGCCGCGCACCAAAGCGCAAGACTTTGGAGTTTGTCGGTGCCTCTATTCCAGTTGAAATTCAGTTGCGTGAAGGCCAGGTGAGCAGCCAAAAGTGGAGCAAAGAACTTAAAGTATCCCTTGTAAAGGGCCGCGTGACCGCCATGGGTGGCTCGGCGTCCTTAAGTATCCAACTGCAAAACGGCGATGCGACGATCCAGGATCAGAGCTCGAAGGTGGCGGCGGATGTTTACAAAGGCAATTTGATGGTTCGAAACCTGCAAGGGGATCTTGAGGGCAGTGTTTACGCGGGCACGATGACGGTTGAAAAATCGAAAGGTGTTTTGACTCTGAACACAACCCGGTCCACGGCTAAAATCCTTCATAGCTCAGGTACTTTGCAGTTCGAAAACGTCCAAGGAAGCATTGTTGCCCAGCAGTTTGCCGGCCGCGTGGATGGTCAAACGGGAGAGGGCCCTGTGAGCCTCGGAATTCTTCCTGACACAGATGTCCATGTGAAGGCGGCCTCTGGTCGTGTTTCGGTACAGACTGTGGCGGGCAGCGGAGCGATGCTAAATCTGCTTACCACGGACGGGGAGATCACGGTCCCTGGCGAAATTAAGGTCAATCGTTCGGCGACGGAAAAGACCGTGCGCGGCCGCCTCAAGGGTGGGGAACAAAAAGGCAGTATTGTGGTCCGTTCCCAAGAGGGAAATATTGTTGTTAAATAATCAGTTGACAGGGCCTTTGTAATCATTCAAGGCTCTTTTCTATGGCAAAGACAAAAAAGAAACCAGTTCCTGCAAAGAGTGCTCCTAAAAAAACAGCGGCGGCAAAAAGCGTCGCAAAACCAGCAGCTAAACATACTGCGGCAAAAAAACCGGTAGCGAAAGCGGCGGCTAAATCTGCCAAAAACGATGCGAAGCATAAAAAACCTATTGCTGGTAAGGTGGCGAAAGCTTCGGAAAAGTCGGCTGCTAAAAAAGCTGTTTCAGCGCCGCCCGCGAAGACCAAGGCGGGTGCTTCGGTTCCTGCAAAGAAGGCCGCAGCAGCGGCTTCCGCAAAACCTGAAAAAAAGGCCCCGGAAAAAGAAACTAAAAAGGCCTCGCCGGAACCAGCCACGGCAAAAGCGGCAGCGCCGAAAAAGGGTGTGGCTCCGAAAAAAGCAGGGAAGCCTAAGAAAGAGGACGCAGATACAGACGATGATTTCGTCAGCGATGATGATTTTGCCGGTGCCGATGAAATTGGCGAGTACGAAGAGGAATTAAAAGCTGTTGAAGAATTGGATGAAGAATCCGTTGACGACGAAGCTTGGGCCACGGAGAGCAAAGACAAGGGTGATGAAGAAATCATTCTCACGGATGCGGAAGGTCGTCGCTATTGCCGTTCGCGCGATTGCGACCAAATAGGAATTGTGGATGGCTACTGCCGTTACCACTACTTGCTGTTCTGGAAGAAAATCCAAGTTCGTAAGAAAATTTTAGCCGATGGAAAGCTCGAGAGATACGTTGAGGAGCTCACTGCGAGATATCCGAATAAGTTCCTTGAGATGATCCGTCGCGACCTTCGTACGGAGAAAGACTTTCTGGCGGCCATTCAAGAGCTCGAAATCGATGAGAGTGCGGGTGAGAATGAGTTCGAAGAGGATACTAACGCCTACATCGAAGAAGTTCGCGGTATGGGCGAAGGTGGCTCAACGGGTGTTGACGAGGAAGAGTTCTAAAGAACCCTTCCTTGGAATATGGAGCCAGTTCCATAGTGATAAGTTAAATGATGAGCCAAATAACGAGTCAAAAGTGAATGGAATGGGACCCAAAAGGTCCCATTTTTCTTTTTTGCTTCCGCAGGTCCACACTTCCTCTTACAATTTTATGAGAGGATGTTTTTATGATCACGTTTTTTGGCGCCCCTCTCTTAGTCTTGAGCCTTTGCACGTCTTCGGTTTTTGGAGCAGATAAGGACCTCTCTTGGTCGGAGTTCGTCACCCGGGCCAAAGAAAACAATGAAGAGTTGTTGTCCGCGCAGAGGGATCTGCAATCGTCTGAGTATTCTGTGAAGGGGTCTTACTACAATTACCTGCCACAAGTGAGTGCTTCTGCTTCGGCAAGCCGAGGCGGCACGGAGGATGATTACGGTGTTACGCTGACTGCGACGCAAAACGTCTTCTCGGGATTTTCTGACGCCGGCAAAGTGGCTCAGAATAAAGCGAACTATGACCTCGCCAGAACGTCGCTGCAATCCACGCAAGCAAAGGTGAGCTACGACCTTAAATCGGCGGTTGCGGACCTTGTCTATGCACAAAACTACGTGAAGCTCGCAAAAGGGATCATAGATCGCCGGGAGCTGAATCTCAAAATGGTCCAGCTTCGTTTTGATGGGGGCCGAGAAAATAAAGGCTCGTTGCTCTTGTCAAAAGCGTACTTGGAAGATGCCCGCTTGGATTATCTCCAAGCGACACAGGAACTTTCCGTCGCTCAATCGCGGATTGCCAAGACTCTTGGCGAAGAGGATGTGAATAGCTACATCCTGAACGGCAAAGTGCCGGTGACGATACCGTCAGAGACGAAGCCTGATTTCCAAAAACTTGTTTTAGACACTCCGGTGTATAAAGCCGCGACGGCCCAAGAGGATGTCTCAAAAGCCAGTGTGACTCAGTCAGAGTCCGGCTTTTATCCTTCTTTGAACTTGTCGGCGACGACTGGCAAGTCGGGTCCGAGCTGGTTTCCGGATCAAGAGAGTTGGTCGGTGGGTGCTTCGCTCAGTATGCCGATCTTTAACGGCGGTCGAGATTATTTTTCAACCCGTCGTTCGCTGGAGTCTTTAAAGGCCAGCACGTTGACAAAAAGTAGCACGCTGAAAGATCAACTGGTGAAATTGAAAGACACTTACGTGTCCTATGTTCAGGCCGTGCAAAAGCTCAAAGTCGATGGAGCCTACGTCGAGGCGGCGGAAGCACGCGAGAAAATTTCGCGCCAGAAGTATAACAACGGCCTTTCGACTTTTGATGACTGGGACTTGATCGAGAGCGATCTGATTAAGCGTCAGAAGAGTTTTTTACAGAGTGAGCGCGATCGCGTTGTTTCTGAAGCTGCGTGGGAGCAAGTTCAGGGTAAAGGAGTTTTGCAATGAGCGCTGTGACCAATTCGCAAAAGAAATCAAAACAAAATCTCCTGTGGGGAATTTTGATTCTGGTCCTCGTTGGCACTGGCTGGGGCTATTACGTTTACAACAAAAAGAAGAGCGAAGTCGTGAGTTACAAGTATTTGCCGGTGAAGCGGGGCAATTTAGAGGTCACGATTCTTGCGACGGGAACCGTTCAACCTGAAAACCGACTTGAAATAAAAGCACCGGTCGCCGGCCGCATGGACAATATCTATATTCGCGAAGGCGAAAAGGTTCGTAAGGGCCAGGTTATTGCTTCGATGAGCTCAACAGAGCGTGCGGCGATGTTGGATGCCGCCCGTGCCAAAGGGGCCGAAGAATACAAATCTTGGGCTGAGCTCTATCTGCCGACACCGATCATGGCGCCGATCTCCGGAACCATTATCCTCCGAAACGTCGAGCCTGGCCAGACATTCACGACAACGGATGCCATTTTCACGATGTCCGACCGTCTGACGGTGAAAGCGCAGGTCGATGAAACGGATATTTCAAAAGTGAAATTGAAACAAGAAGCGCAAATCGTCCTTGATGCCTATCCTGATAAGAAAATCAAAGCGCAGGCCGATCAGATTGCGTTTGACTCAAAAACTGTGAATAGTGTCACGACCTATATCGTTGATGTGCTGCCGTCTGAGACTCCGGAGTATATGCGAAGCGGGATGACGGCCAACGTGACTTTCTATGTGGAGTCCAAGCAGAACATCCTGTTGGTATCAAACGAGGCGCTCAAAGTCGAGCGCGGGCAAACAGTGGTAGTGGTGAAGGGGCCCGAGGGGCAACCGCAAACCCGCGATGTACAACTCGGCACATCCGATGGAAGGCTTAGCGAAGTGCTGGAGGGCCTTGAGGAAGGTGATGTTGCGATGGTTCCTGAGGTGAAACTCAGCCGCGAGAAAAAAGGCACCAATCCATTTTCTCCGATGGGCGGGGCCCGGCCTCCGGGATCCCGCGGAGGCCGATAGGAAGGTCGCATGATTGAAATCCGCAACGTCACTAAATCTTATCAGATGGGTGAGACCCGTGTGGATGCCTTAAAAGGTGTCAGCCTGACTATTGAAGACGGTGACTTTGTGGCGATCATGGGACCGTCGGGTTCCGGGAAGTCGACTTTGATGCATATTCTGGGGCTTTTAGATGTGCCAAGCCAAGGCGGCTACAAGCTGCACGGCCGCGAAGTTTCAAACCTTTCGGAAGATGAGTTGGCGATTCTTCGCCGGGATGAAATTGGTTTTATCTTTCAGCAGTTTAATTTGCTGCCAAGAATGGCGGCCTGGCAAAATGTTTCACTGCCTTTGCTATACTCCGAGAAGAGTCTTAACTTTGAAAAAGCCCAGGTCTTGCTTGAAAAAGTAGGATTGGGCACACGGAGTGATCACAAACCCAACGAGCTTTCCGGCGGCCAGCAACAGCGCGTCGCTATCGCGAGATCGCTGGTTAATTCCCCCAAAATCATTTTTGCCGATGAACCGACGGGGAATCTCGATTCTAAGAGTGAAAAAGAGATCATGGAGGTTCTAAAAAAGCTGAACGCGCAGGGAATCACCGTGGTCGTCGTGACTCATGAAGAAGAAATCGGTGAGCAAGCAAAACGCCTTATTCGCATGCGCGATGGCGTGGTGCAATCGGATGAGCGTAGAGAACCGCTCCCGCAGGGGGGAGTAAAGCATGAGTCGCAACAAATTCTTTCCGCCCGTCTTCGCTTGGGCGAAATTATTGAGCACTTTCATCAAGGTTATAAGACATTGGCGGCTAACAAAATCCGCTCAGGTTTGTCCATGCTGGGGATTTTAATCGGTGTCGCTGCGGTGGTGACGATGCTGGCTCTGGGGCACGGCGCTCAGCAGGCGATTGAAAACCAGTTGGCTTCGATGGGATCGAATTTATTGATTCTCCGTGCAGGGAATGTGCGCGTTGCGGGTGTCGCGCAGGAGTCGGGCGTGCGGATCCGCATCACCACCGATGATGTCGCCGCACTTAAAAACGAAGTCTCGGGTGTCAAAGATGTGGTGCCGACGGTGCAGGGCCGCGGTCAGGTGACGTACTTGAATAAAAACTGGAACACCACGCTGATGGGGGTTTCAAACTCCTTTGAACATGTGCGTTCATCGACGCCCGTAGTGGGTCGATTCTTTTCGGAAGCTGAAAATCAAAGACGAGCCCTTGTCGCCTTGATCGGGCAAACCGTGGCGCGGGAACTTTTTGGTGAAAAGTCTCCGGTTGGCGAGACGGTTAAAATTAATAAAATCAATTTCAATATCATCGGCTTGCTGCCGGAAAAGGGCGCGGCGGGTCCGCAGGATCAAGATGACCGCATTGTGATTCCGGTACAGACGGCAATGTACCGCGTGTTTGGCCGGGACTATGTTGATTCTGTGGATATTGAAGTGACGGGGGCAGATCGATTGGACGAAGCCCAGGATTCGATTAAAGAAGTTTTGAATAAACGCCATCGCGTGCCGATTTCAGCTCAAGACGATGCCTTTCAGATTTTCAATATGGCGGATCTTCAGGCGGCCTTGTCCGCAAGTAGCAAAACCATGGCGATGTTGCTGTCGTCGATTGCGGCGATTTCGCTCCTTGTGGGGGGAATCGGGATTATGAATATTATGTTGGTGTCCGTGACCGAGCGGACACGGGAAATCGGTCTGCGCAAGGCAATTGGCGGGCGCAAGATTGATATTCTCATGCAATTCTTGGCGGAATCAGTGGTGGTGAGCGCGATAGGGGGCAGCGTCGGGATTCTGCTTGCGTGGGGGGTGACCGTGGTGCTCACGCAAACGATCGGTTGGACGATGAGCATCTCTCTGGATTCCATCCTGCTATCCTTCTTTTTCTCTGCGTTTATTGGCATTGTTTTCGGTCTGTATCCAGCAAAGAAAGCCTCGGAGTTGCATCCTATCGAAGCACTTCGCTATGAATAGCCTGGGTCTCGTTCTGAGACGATCCACGAACAGTACATATTGGCACGACTGTTAGCGATAAACGGCACTGTCTCACTCTGGGCCGTGCCAGCTGTCACCTATTCGTTACGACCGTGCCAAGGGCGGCGTAGTTCTTGTAATAACTCAAAGTATAGAGATTTTAAAATTAACAAAGAGGTTAATATGAAGAACAAAATATTCACACTTATGCTGATCGTATGCTCTTCGTTATTCTTAGTGAACTGCGCGAAAAACAATGGCAGTAATGCCAACAATAATAACGGAGTCACGGCTTATGGGACTTGCAGCACAGCTGGCTATGTCTATACATCCCAAGGTTGTTTGCCGCAGGGTTCATGTCCGGTAAATTATGGCTATATTAATGGTCAATGTCTTCCGGCAACGGCAACAAATGGTGCCTACGGCGGCTCTTGCCAAGCGGGCTACGTAATGACTCAATACGGTTGCGGTCAGCAAACAACAATGTGCGGTGCTAACTATATGTCTTACGGCTACGTCAACGGTCAGTGTTACCCAGTTACTTACTCAGGCACGACGGGACAAACTTGCCAAGCGGGCTACGTAGGAACAGTGATGGGTTGCTTGCCACAGGGTTCTTGCCAAGTTGGTTATGGCTACTACTACGGTTCATACAACGGTCAAGTGGGCGGTTGGTGTTACCAACGTACTTACTAAGATAAGTACGAGCGGTTGCACGAAGGGCCACGGGATGTGGCTGATTTAGAGGAAATTAAAAAGGCCCAGCTTCATCAGCTGGGCCTTTCGTTTTTATTGAACGCCCTGGGATTGCGGAGGTCGGGGAGGACGGTGACCGAAATCATGGGGAGGGGTGAGCCCTTTAGATTTCAAGCACGCATCCATTTTGCTTTTCATCGTCTCGTCAGGCCTTTGTGGTTTCTGGCCTGCTTCGGGTTTGGGTAAACCGACTTGATCGGCACACTCCTTAAATATCTTGCGTCGTTCTTCTTGGTTTTTTTCTGCATGCACGGTTAAAGCCGAGGCTTGCACCAACACGAGCAGAATCAAAGACATTTTGAGTTTCATGGAATTCTCCTTAGTAAGGTTGTTTGGGTGATACTTCCTTATTGTAGGAAAACTCTATGGAACTATGATGGACACCGTCCCACATTAGGACGTGCCATGGTTTTAGTGGGTTGTTTCCACAAAGACCACGGCGGGTGTGACTGACAAAACAACCAGAAAACTTTTGGCTAAAAAGTGCATGCATCCTCCATTTTGGCTATAAAACGAAATTCTTTGGGAGATTGCAAACGGGGTCAATTCGCTTTCGGTGCCGGGAGTTGGAAGATTTAGTCGCAGGGGTTGCCAGGGATGGTTTTTTTCCGCCAGGCCTATCCCAGCGATGCCGGGTAAGAGCATTCCGTCGCAGGGGTTTCAGCCACCGTCACGCGATTCAGAGTCGGAAGCACGGCGCGGGCCTGATCATAAAGCCATTTCGCCAAGTACTCGGAAGTTGGATTTTCAAGGCCGGGAACTTCATTGAGCACGCGATGGTCAATCCTATCCAAAATCGGTTTCATACGCTCCTGGATCTCGTTATAATCAATCACCCAACCGACCACGGGATCAAGGCTTCCCACGAGAGTCAGAATGATCTTAAAGCTGTGCCCGTGCATTCGAGAGCAAGGGTGAGATTTTTCAAGCTTTGGTAAAAAGCGCGCGGATTCGATTTGAAAGTGCTGTTTGAGTTCGAATTTCATGCTATAGAGATCATACTATGACTGAAACCAGCTTACAATTGGCAAAGCAAAATTTTAAATTTTCAAGCGCTCACTTCTTGATCTTTGATGACCACTCCGCAGAACGCTTGCACGGCCACAATTACCAGGTCCGAGTTGAAATCGGTATTCCAGATCAGGATGCAATGAAGGCAACAGGCTTTTTCGTCGATTTCAATGTGTTTAAGAAGTACATTAAGTCCACCCTCGATCGCTGGGATGAGAGGGTGATATTGCCCAAAAACCATAAGGATATGAAGTTCCACACCCGAGGAACCAGTCTCGAAGTGACCTTCCGTGACCGTTTTTACATCTTTCCAGCAAGCGAAGTCGTGTTATTGCCTGTGGCGAATACGAGCGTGGAACAGCTGTCCCATTTGCTTGCAGAGGATTTCATGCGTGAATTTAAAGCCCACAAGGTGAGCTTCGTTAGTGTCTACGTGGAAGAGACAACGGGGCAGGGGGCAACCACGAAGGTGACTGCGTAATCTCCCAAGGATTGAGTTCACGCACGGCACGGTAGTTCCAAAAGCAAATCGTGCCGCCGGTTTCAAGCATCCAGGCGTTGAGTCTTTCCTCAACGATCTGCGGAGTTCCGTTGCAGCTGATATGGGCAAAGTCGGCGTAGTTCTGTGCTTCCGCCACTTGCCACGACCACGGCGTCTTATGAAGCGAAGAAAGATCGCGGTTTAAACCCGATGTCGTTTTTTCAATTCTTGCCACCAGCAGCCGGGCGGAGTTTGGATCATGGATTTGATCCAGCGTCTGTTGAATCATGAGCGGAGTCTCCATCGGCACGACAAAGGTTTCAGTTGTATCCGGATAGAGCGAGGCAAAGAGGAAATATCTCTTTTGGGCAATCTGGTTGAGCTGTAGAGTTTCGTCCTGCAGCGGGATTTCCTGAGACAGATCGCTTAAGACTTTTCCAGCCCAACGACCCTTCCCGTGAATCGTGACGGTGCGAGTGCCGTAGGGTAGATTCAGCAACTGCGTCTGGTTTTTAAACTCCGCCGACAGCGTGAGTAGCTGTGTTCCCAGGGGACCCCAGGCATTTTCATAGGTGACCTCCAGAGTGTTATCCTGTTGCGAGAGGTTCGTGAAGTTCAGGTTTAAGAGCGTGTCTTCTTTACCGACAACGAGACTCTTCCAAGGCGAGGTTTGCTTTTCAAGAGCCCATTCGAGTGTGCTGTCTTTGCAACGGGCTGAAAAGTTCAGACCGGAAACCTGCGTCTTCATGGCGAGGGCTGTTTCACGGGCGTGAAAGTAGTCGGACAGGGGCAGGCTCAGCTTGCCGCGGGCTTTGATTTCGCCATAGGCCTCGTCAAAGGGGGTCTTTCCGAGGTGCTGGAACCAAAACGATTGAACCTCAGAGGTGGTGTTTTCTACCTGTAGGTAAGTGTTTTCCGCCGCACAGAGTAGAGGAGAATAGTAATTCTCGGCATGGGAAACAGAGCTGAAAAAGGCACCTAAAAGGAGGCAGTGGCCGAACCAAAGAAGTGGTTTCATGCCTTTCAGATCGGTTTTTGGTCGCGAAACTGAAACTTTAGCCGAGTGTCAGAAAAGAACTGGCTTAAGGCCTTGCTCTTGAGGGAATCCTTGCACCCATTCTCAGTAGGTTTTCAAGTAGCCGTTCCTTCCCAAAATGCCTTATCAAGTCGCAGTCCAGGGGCTAACACAGATAAATGATGACTCTTCTCAATTACGCCGAAAAACACCCTCTCGCAGAAAACCTGGAAGTCCTTGGGATTCGGGGAGAGCCCGCCATTTGTGAGCGTCTCCAGGAAATGGGGCTTCATAAGGGGCTTAAAATTCAACTTCTGGGCCGTGCGCCGCTCAAGGGCCCGCTTCTTATTCAGTTCGGCACAAGTTTCATCGCTCTACGCGCAGAGGAGGCCGCATGTACTTTGATTCAGGCTCAGTAAAGGCGCTATCCGTGGCCCTGGTTGGGGCCCCGAACTCTGGCAAGACGACGCTATACAACTGGCTCACGGGTTCGAATTTTAAAACCGTGAACTATCCCGGCGCGACGGTTGAGTACTCTCTGGGGCGCTTGGCTCCGCATTTGCGTGTTGTTGAAGATGAAAAACTTCTCGTGATGGATACGCCGGGTACTTACAGCCTCCATCCCAAAAGCGCAGATGAAGAAGTGACGCTGAAAGCGATTTACAAAAATCCTGAGCTCGGCCGTGTTGACTACCTCGTCGTAGTGGTCGATGGAACTCAGTTGTCGCGCCATCTTCAACTGGTTCAGCAAGTGAAAGAGACAGGATTCCCGTTTGTCGTGGCGTTTACGATGGCGGACCTGATGCGTAGGCAGGGGATTCGACCTTCGCTGGAGCTTCTTGAAAAAGAATTCGGCTGCAAAGTCGTTCCTTTTGAAGGACTTCTGGGCGGCGGCTTAAAAGATCTTGTGACCGCGTTACGCGCGCTGAAGCCCTCGGCAAAAGTTCAAGATCCCGTGGTTTGGGACTTTGAGCAAAAAGAACAGAAAATACGTGAGTGTGAAGCGCTCGCGGGCCGCGTTCTGCATGAGAATGATAAAGCCGCGAAGGAAAAAATCCAGGGTCTTGCCAAAAACACACGCCGCTTGGATCAGGTCTTGTTGCATCCGGTATTGGGTTTGTTTTTGTTTGTAGTCATTATGGGTGCGCTCTTTACCAGTATTTTTTGGGTGGCAGCGCCTTTGATGGATCTCGTGGACGGCGCCTTTAGCGCACTTGGAAACTTCGTGCACGCGTTTGATGATAAAGCCTTGTGGACCGACTTTCTGGCAAATGGCGTGATTGCAAGTTTTGGCGCGGTCTTAGTTTTCGTGCCGCAAATTTTCATTCTGTTCTTGGGTATCAGTATTTTAGAAAGCACGGGCTATTTGGCGCGGGCGGCGACGTTGATTGACCGCCCGTTTTCAATGCTGGGAATGAGCGGACGTTCCTTTGTTCCGATCTTGTCAGGTTTTGCCTGCGCGGTGCCGGCGATGATTGCGACGAGAAATATTTCCTCGACGCGCGATCGCTGGATCACAAACTTCATCGTGCCTTTGATGACGTGTTCAGCGCGCTTGCCGGTGTATGCACTTTTTTTAGCCTTCCTGTTCAAGGATCAGCCGGCGTGGAAGGCCGGAGTCGCCATGGCGATTCTCTATTTTGCGGCGGCGCTGGTCGGTGCCTTTGCGGCAGGCATGATCAATAGGTTCTTGCCGCAGGGACAGAGTGCTTTTTTTATGATGGAATTGCCGTTGTACCGTCGCCCGCGCGTGAGGGTCCTTCTTCGCCAGGCGTTGACTCGGACTTTGTCTTACGTTAAGCGCGCGGGACCGCCGATCTTTATTTTTGCGGCGATCATGTGGGCGGCAACGACCTTCCCGCACTACAATATGGAAGATGCTCAACAAAAACTGGAACAGAGCTATGCTGGACACGTTGGTCACCTGATCGAGCCGATTGTGCATCCTATGGGCGTTGACTGGCGCGTCGGCGTTGGCTTGATTTCCGCGTTTGCGGCCCGTGAAGTGTTTGTTTCCTCTTTGGCAGTGACCTTTAACATCACCGACGACAATGCGGATTCGGCCCAGCAAAGCTTGCTCACGCAGATGCAGACGGCGGTGAATTCGCAAGGGGAAAAAGTCTTTACTATTGCCAGCGTCGTGGGGCTTTTGATTTTCTTCATGATTGCGCTTCAGTGCATGTCGACCTTTGCTGTTTCCGCACGTGAGATGGGGTCGTTTAAGTTTGCGCTGACGCAACTTTTGGCATTTAATATTATTGCCTATGCACTGGCCGTCGCCGCCTATCAAGGTTTGAAAGCCATGGGACTTGGATAAACTCTGAATGGGTATGAAAGCGCTTTTTGCTAACGTCCACGTTTGAGGTAGAAGTACTTGCGATACCAAGCAGAGGTCTTTTTGCGTAACTGGCCAGGGCCATCTTCGGGGAAGATGTTGATACGGAAAATCGCAAACGGATTTTCTTCATGATGAAGGCCACCGGTATCCGTGTTGACGGCAAAGTCATAGCCGGCCTCTTCCGCAAGTTCAGCGGCCCGCGGGTTTGTGATGCCATAGGTGAAAGCAAAAGCGCCGACATTGCCAAAATCTTGCTCCAATGTCTTTTTCGACCCTTCCAACTCGGCTCTGGCCTCGGTCTCGTTCATCTCGGTGATCTTGCGGTGACGAAAGCCATGGGAGCCGATTTCATAACTAAAGTCTAATAGCCGCTTTTTTTGCTCCAGGCTCATGAGTGGCTGCATCGGCTCTTTGCCGTCATTGTCCCACGAGTTTGCTTCAAGCGTATGATCTGCCAGCAGAAAGATCACGGCCTTCATGCCGAACTCTTTTAAAAGGGGGGCGGCGTTGGTCAGATTGTCAACGTAACCATCGTCAAAGGTTAAAATCAGCGGTTTCTTTGGAAACTGTTGAAAGTCCTTTTTGCCAGAGCGGAACTCTTCGAGGTCCTTAAAGTTCAGGGTCGTGAACCCCCGCTCTTTGAAGAATTGCAAATGGGTCTTGAATGCGGCCTTGGTTACAAAAATGCGGTGCTGGGTTTGCAGGTCCTCCTCAGGTACTTTGTGATACATGAGGATGGGGATGTGCTGAGAATAGTTTTTCAGGAAGTAAGCCGATTTGTACGTGTTAAAGATCTTGTGGCAAACACGCTCTTGGTCGTAATTGCGAACCGCCACGTTGCGGACGCCAAGGCGTTCGGCGGAGGTGAGGGCTTCAGGATTTTTTAAAAACTGAATCACGTCCGCCGTGAGTTTTGTAAAATCAATCGGCATCGTTGCTTTGCCGTCTGCGCCGATATCGCCAAAATTACTCGCCATTGCGCGATCAAGAGTCTGCAGGTCCACAATTCCCCCGGCATTGTATTCGCCGATGGCATAAGTGGGAATTCCGCGCATGAGCGAGCTGATCGCAACACGCCCCGCGCCCATGACGAGCTGAAATTTACTGAGTTCCTCATCGAGATTGTCGAGGTGGGTATGCACATGCAGGCGCTTTGGATATTTCTCTTGAAGCGCGAACACTCGTTGTATCGTCTCGTCCCCTAAAAGCTGCGGATTGCCGCCAATGACCTCAATTTGAAGATCCGGAAAGGCCTTTAGAATTTCAGGCACGCTGTGCTTGATGAATTCGCGGGCGCGTTCGCCCTTAGGCCCCGTGAAGCGACCCACCCAGGCCAGGCGCGGTTGGGCCGCAAGTGTTTCGACGAAAGGAAGTTTTTCAGTCTCAACAGGGTTGCGGATCAAACGCATTTTTCTTTCGCTCATTCTGAGCATGGTTGAAAGCTTGGTCGTGAGGTTCTCGCAGATGCAGATGCTTTTTTCGCCATAGATATCGAGCAGTTTTTTAGATAGAGAAACGGGCTGACGGCCGTGAATTGTCGAAACGACGGCAATGTTCGTTCCACGAGTCGCCCAGTACGCAAGGCGAGCCGCCGCGCGCGAGTGACAGTGGATGACTTGGATCTGTTTTTCTTTTAAAAATTTACGCAGTAAAAAAGTACTGTGAAGACGAGTGCGGGTTTTATTGCTGTGAACCGCCATCGGCGTGTAGGGTTGGCGGGTTTTTACGTGAATGCGATCCGAGATGATGTGCACGTCGTGGCCATGATCCGTTAGCCAATTGGCTAGGGTGATGGCGTAGGCTTCCGCCCCGGTCGGTTGCATCTGTGAGAGCAAGTGAAGAATGCGCATATGTCTGGCCGTACCTTAACATAGAATTCGGTAGGAAAGCATCTAGATCCTTTTAAAAACCGGCAAATGATCTATGCTGGAATCTGAAGGAGGACTTGCCAATGACCAAATCCGGGCTTTTACTAGGGGCGCTATTGATCGGTTTCAATGCCCTTGCCACGCAAAAAGGGTCTGATTTCAAAGAGGTCGGCCTCGAAGACGAAGTTGTTTCTGAAAAGAGTGATAAATCCTCTTCGACGGAGGTGGCAAAGCCACCACAGCTTGGCGAAAACGAGGAGTTGGTCTCAGGGACGGTTCGCGTCGTTCGTAAACTGGAAATGACCGAGGTCTTTTTTAAAGACTTGAAAGACTCTTATTTTATTCCAAGCGGCGGTCAATACAGTTCTATTTTTAAAGCCTGCCAGGATAGTGAGAAAAAGGGCGTGATGATCGGACTTCGGGTAAACACGAAGAGCCGCCGCATTCTTGCCGTGGAGTCTTCGGCAATCAAAAGCCCCGCAGCGGGCGGGGCTGAAAGCAAATCTTCACAGGGGCCGGCGGGGACCAAGTAGCTAGAAACCGTCGGTTGTGCCGACGTTGCCACGTTTGGGGTTGGAGTTGAGTCCCGGCGATTCTTCATCTTCATCAAAAGGGATCACGGCGGACGCAGCGCTTTTTGCAGTAGCCTTTGGTGCCGGCTTCTTTTTCATGTCGAATTCAACGACATTGTTTTTCACCTTCGGAACTGGTGCTTTTTTTGTAACGGGGGCCTTTGCCGCGGGTGCCGGGAGAGACGCTTTTTCCGCTTTTACTGCTGTTGGCGGGGTGTCCGTGCCTGTTTCTTTTTCGCGGAAGCCCAGGATTACAGCGTTGAGATCCCGAACTTTTTCCTGCATGCTTTGGGATTGTTGCAAAATTTCTTCGGCCGAGGCCGCGATTTCCTCCGCAGAAGCCGCGTTCATTTGTGTCGACTGATCGAGTTGGTTCATTGCTTTACCCACTTGAGTAATACCCGTGGATTGTTCATTGCTGGCGGCGGAAATTTCGTGGTTGAGATCCGCCACTTTTTTTACCGACACCACGATGTTATTCAGAACCGTCCCACTGTGATCGGCGATCTTTGTGCCACGGTCGATTTTTTCAACCGATTCTTTGATAAGGCCGCTGATGTCTTTGGCGGCAACCGCGCTTTTTTGCGCCAGCGAACGAACTGCATCGGCCACCACGGCAAATCCTTTACCTTGTTCGCCGGCACGGGCGGCCTCGACCGCGGCATTCAGGGCGAGTAAATTGGTTTGGAACGCGATATCGTCGATAACGGTAATAATCTCTTCGATCTTTTTAGAGGATGACGAAATCTCATGCATCGAAGAAATCAACGAATGAATTTCCTTTTCACCCTGTTCTGCGGAATCGCGGGAGGTCTGTGACAACGCGGACGCCTGTTTTGCGTTGTCCGAGTTCATCTTCACCATCGAAGACATTTCTTCCAGCGAGGCCACCGTTTCTTCCAGCGAAGCGGCCGCCGAGGTGGACGCGTGAGAAAGTGTTTGGCCTGTTGCCGAAAGCTGCTGGATCGAGTCCGTCACAAACTTGCTTGAGGCCAGAAGGGCGTTGGCGATACCTCCGACCGTCCGAGCAATTCTTTGCGCCATCCACATCAGGATTCCGAGCAAGGCAAAGATCGCGCAGGCTGACGCAAAGATGGTTATGTTGAGGTTTTGCCGATAGAGGTCGTCTTTTTCAATCGTATTTTCTTGGGAAGTTTTCTGGTAAATAGCGGTGTTCATCTCGGTCACCTCGCTGATGTCATCAGTCATAGTGCGCCAGCCGTCGCGGAAGATTTCGCGGACTTTTTTATCACCCTCGGGAGTTTGTTTGCCGAGCTCCGCCGCGATGGCTTCGGTCGCTTTTGCAAAAGCGGCTTTCGCGTCTCGTACTTTGGCGTAGTTCGCGCGTTCTTCGTTCGAGAAGGGTGTGGCCTCGTAGGCGGATTGGTATTTGGTGTATTCGGCAAATGCAGTTTTGAATTTTGCAATATGCTCTTTGCGGATCTCATTTTCGTCCGGATTTGCCAGCGCGGCCCAGAGGTGGTTGGAAAGCGCTTGGCGGTTTGTTGCCATATGCCCTAGGTCGTCCAGCGAAGGGACAACATCAGTATAGGCTTCGGTGAGCATGAGGCCCATTTTCGATAGACCGTTAATATTCAAAGCCGAGATGGCAATAAAGGCAAAAATCGGGAAAATTGCAGACATTAAAAGTTTGCCACGAAGGCCGCGGGCCCAGCTTTTGATCTCTTTCATGATTCCTCACATCGGTAAGAACTTGTTTCCTTTTCGACCCATTTTGATTGAAACTTAACACTCCTGACCGTTGGTCTTGGGTTGAATTGAGATCATAACCGGCGCGTCTTGACCCGCGGGGCCTCTAAAACTATTGTGGGTTCCATGGCGATAAAAATCATCAGCGGCCATTTTCAAACTCTCTTGGGGCACTTGTGATACCTGTCGGCAAGAAAAAACCACCTTGGCAATCATCGCTGGCTAGATGAATATATGGTGGAAAGCCTGCAGAGTCTTATCCACCGATTGTAGGTTTTAAAAACAAGGCGTTCTAGTTCTTTTTCCGTTTTTTATTGATCTTCAAGGGCCTTGTCGCCGTCTTTGCTGAAGTGAACGTGGTCTTTCCGTCAAGATCTTTGAATGAAAGATCCCAGCCTTTGCCGTCCGGGCGTTTCGTCATGGTTGCATACCCAAAGCTATGGCCTGATTTTGTATCGCTGAAGAAATCTTTGATTGTAAGGCCGGCGATTTTGTTTTTTAAAATTTTATCACGGTTCATGAGTTCTTCCCCGTTGTCCAGAGCCGTGCCACTATTGCCGACAACGAGTTGCCGCGGAAAACCCTCGGCCTGCAAAAGTTGAGTGTTATGAACGTGGCCTGCGATCATGAACTCGACTTTTGATTTCAGACCGCTCTTGGCAAACGCTTTTTGCAAGTTAATGTTAGTGGTTACCAGGCCGCCTTTGCCGTCTTCAACGAGACCCGTGACGGGCTTATGAGTGACGAGCCATGTTTGTTTGGGCTTTCTCTCGTCGACGACCTTTTCGATATCTTTAAATTGTTGTGCCCAGCGTTCTTCGTTGTCAGGAGTCTCTGCTCTGTCATTGATGGAGGCCGTGTCGTAGTTCACCAGCAGCAGGTCGCCGATTTGAATGTACTCGGTCTTTTCATAAGGAGCGCAAGCGTCTTTCCAGGTTTGCTCCGTGAGAAGTTTGTAGCCCTCCCACGCGCGATTGCAGTCCTCGTGATTACCGCGGAGAAACGTCCAGGGAGCGGCCGCAAAACCTGCTTGCGAGGGGATAAAAAAGTCCTCTTCCCAGGATCTCCAGCCATAGCCGATGGTGTCGGTATAGTGGCGGCAAACCTTTCCTTCGCTGCAGCTCTCACGGTAGTGGTAATCGCCGACGTGAACGATGAGATCTGGTTTTTCGGCGGCGATTTTTTCCATGACGGCGGCATAGGCCCACTCTGTACCGTCTTTGCAGTTTTGATAGCTGTCGCCGTACTTGGATTCTTTCAAACGGCAGCCCGTGTCACCCATTAAGACGATCTTTTTAAAGTCCGCGGCGCTCTTATCGGCGATGGGTGTTTTATGAATCTCGAGGTTTTCAAAACCCTTGTCGCTTTGAAAGGCCTTGGTTTCTTTAAGGACTTTGACAGTATGAGCGGTGAAGCCTTTTTCAGATAGTGAAGTCCAATGATATTCCTTTGGCGGCGGTGGCGTCTCGTGTGCACATGCTAAAAGCACCAGGGGAATGAGTAACATAATTATTTTCATACGGGTATCTCCTTAAAGTTCAATCCCGAGCGAGAAGCTTAGAATCAAAGTTGCAAAAACGATAAACGCAATGGCGGCAAGGGTCTTCTCTTTTTGCTTAACAAAAAGTACGGCCGTCATCAAAACCCGCAAAAGGGGAAGGCTAATTAGGACGACGAGTCCCGCATAGGCGGTCAAAAGCCCCCATTGGTGGTTCGTGAAGGCCTGTTGGACGCTGTCGTGGAGGCTTTCACTTTTGTAGTCGTGAAACGCGGCCAAGGGATTCTGGGTAAAGTCGAGTAAGGATGCCCAGCCGATAAGCATCAAGGCGCCGGCAACGAGAACTCCCCAGCGCAACAACGCGGATATTTTAAGTTCCAGGTTCAAAAGTTGATCGTCACTCATGACAGGCCTTTGATGATCATTTGAATAGATACAATACTTAGGACGACGACAAAGATTTTGCGGATGAGGCTTGCCGGCATTTTCACCATAAGATGTGCGCCGATCCATGAGCCGATAATGATACCCACGGAAACTGGCGCCGCAATTTCAGGGCGGATGTCACCGCGAAGTAAGAAGGCGCCTGCGCTGGCTGTGGCCGTGACGCCAATCATGAAATTCGAAGTTGCGGAAGACACCTTCATCGGAAGCTTCATCGCACCATCCATAGCAAGGACTTTAAAAATGCCGCTGCCGATTCCTAAGAGGGCTGAAAGGACGCCGGCAAAATACATCGCGGCAAGTCCAAGCGGAACGTTTTCGACGTTGTAGTGACTCAGGCCGCCCCTCTCATTGGGGAAGTGTCCGGCAAGTTTGAGTCTTTGTGACCAAGGATGGTCCTTTGTCGAAAGATGTTCGCCGCGTTTGCGCAGCATCATCAATGCGGAGAAGAAAAGAAAAAAGCCAAAGAGCAAAAACAGGGCGGAGCTTTGGATTTTTTTTGCGATCAAGAAACCTGTGATGGCGCCCGTGACTGTTCCGATTTCGAGCAAAACTGCCACGCGTAAGTTTGTCAGGTTGTCTTTCAAGTAGCTCGCTGCTGCGCCTGAAGAGGTGGCAACAATTGAAATCAGGCTTGCGGCGATGGCGTATCTGATATTGACATGAAACAAAAGGGTCAGGGTCGGAACGATAATAATGCCGCCTCCAAGCCCAAGCAAAGAGCCTAAAAATCCAGCAACTATTGATGAGGCGAGAAGGATGAATTCATACATGCGAAGGGTTTTAGACCCGGAAAAGAGTGACGTAAACGCATAAGAAAGTTCTGACATGTTGTGACGATTTTGTATTTAATCTTACTCAGTCTTAAAAAAAGTAATGACACAATCTTTTTGATTTGCTCTGCTTTGGTCTGGGTGAACCAATTAGTCCATATTCACAACGAGGGGAATAACATGGAGTTTTTTTCTAAGATTGCACTAGCTTTTGAACACGGCGGCTTCTGGATGTGGCCAATTTTGGCTATTCAAGTGGCATCTATTGCTATCATCATTGAGCGCACGTACGCTCTTTTCGTAAAACACAAATTGAATTCACACTCTACGGTTGCGGGCTTTGAAGACAATGTTCGCCGTGGAGAACTCGAGACTGTGATTCAAAAAGCCCAGGCTGTTGAAGCGACGGCCCCGGTCGCACGCGCAGTGGTAGCGGGTGCAAAGGCGGCGAAGTTCTTGGGTGGCAAAGAAGAAATCCAAGGTAAGATGGATGAAATTCTTATTCACGAAAATGCTCAGTTGGATCAAAGAACTGGTTTCTTGTCCATGCTTGGAAACGTTGCAACGTTGACAGGTCTCTTGGGTACAATCACGGGTATGATCAAGTCTTTCGCGGCGGTGGCATATGCAAACCCAGCGGAAAAAGCGGCTCTGCTTGCTTCTGGTATCTCTGAAGCGATGAATGCGACTGCTTACGGTTTGATCACGGCAATTCCAGCACTCGTGGCGTATGCAATTTTGCAAAATCGTGCAAATCGCTTGGCAGATGATATGAATCACAGCGCTTTGAAAGTTTTCAACTGGTTGTCGTTCTCTTATGAGCCGATTGGGTTTAAATCTTTCAAAGGTGCTTCAGTTCATTCTGAAAAAGCCCCAGCTGAATTGAACAGCTAATAGGTGTTGTATGCGTAGGCACGGCAAACACTTAGATTTTGAAATCAACTTGATCCCGTGTATCGACTTGTTGTCAGTATGTATCTGTTTTTTGTTGCTGACGGCGGTTTGGTTGCACGTGGGTTCCATGAACGTCAAACAAGCCGTTGGCGGTCAGTCCCAAGCGGAAACTCCGAAGAAGCCTCTTCTTTGGATCTATATGGGACAAGGCGGTCAGCTGACTTTTAATGTTCAACAATCTTCCTTGGTTCCGGCCGCACTTGCGAATATTAAAATTCCAGGTCATGACGGTCAGACGAACATTGAAGAAATGAACAAAGTTTTGACTCAATTAACCGCAAAAGATCCCGAACTGAAAACTGCTCTTATTCAACCGCAAGCACAATCGTCTTTTGAAGAGATCATTGCTTTGATGGATGAGTTTAAAAAGCAGGGGCTTTCGGATCTTGGCGTAGCTCCACTCTAAGGGGGACATTTAAATGTTAGCCAGTCAAAGTGTACTTCACGAAACGGCTCTACACTCGATGATCGGTGCGCAGTCGTTGATCAATCCCAAGCACGGCAAATGGAAGCGTAACATTGTTGCGGATCTTCTTTTGACGGCTTTGATCGATGCCTTCTCGATTCTTGTGATTTTCCTTTTGATGAGTTTCTCGAGTGCCGGCGACTTGTTGTCGATCGGTAAAGGCCAGGAGTTGCCAAAGGCGGCTCGGGCGGACCAACTTGAACGAAACCCGGTTGTTAAGTTGGAAGAGGGCAAGATCTTCGTTGAGTCGCAAGAAGTGACCCAAGAGACTCTTGTGGCCGCTCTTCTTGAGTTGCGTAAGCAATTCACAGAAAGCCATCCAGGCGAAGAGTACCCGGGAGCCGTTACGATTCAAGGGGACCGTCGTTTAAAGTACGAGCAATTGAATTCAATCGTTCTTGCAGCATCACATGCAGGATTTAGTGATATCCGTTTTGCGGTCGTAATGAAATAGGACCGCAAAACTTAAGTAAGGATTACTTATGTTGAAGAAGGTTTTCGCGCCATTCATGATGGGCGTTGTTTTTAGCGTCACTGCTATAATCTCTGTAGCAAACGCTCAAATGGATGATAACAATCGCAGCTTGTTGATCGACAAGCTTGAGAATGTGTACCAACACTTAGCTCCTAAGGACTCTTCAAAGGTCGCCGTGACTCTACGTCTCGCGGATTTGTACTCGGAAAGGGCCCGAGCAGTTTCGATGAAAGAACTCGACCAGGGCTGCACGGTTTGTAAAGCCGGAGAAGCGGACCGTAGGAAGGCTTTACGCCTTTATACGGAAGTTTTGGATCGCGCTCCTGAAGCGGTTCAGGGCAAAGTGATGGTTCAAGTCGGTCACTTGTACCAACTGACGGGTGATGAAAACAAAGCCATCAGTTTTTACAGCAAAATCCTTCAAAGCAGTGGTGCTTCGGAGTTGAAAGCTGAAGCTCAGCTTTCATTGGCAGAGATCTATTTTAAGCGCCGTGATTTCGCGAAGGCGCAAAATTTCTATCAAGAGGTTCTTAAGAATGCGACAGCCGGGTCTCGCGGCCTTGCGGCTTACCGCAGCGCTTGGTGTTCGTACAACCTGGGTGATATCAACACCTCTGTGGCACAAATGGAGAAAATTCTTAAAACTCCGGCTTTGTTGACTCGGACAGGCACTGCGCAATCTCAAGTAGACCCGCAATTCCAGGAAGAGGTCAGTCGTGACTACGCAACGTTCTTGGCAAAAAAGAATTTGGACACAAAAGACATCGAAAATCTACATAATTTGAGTCCAGAAAATATCCGCGTTCAAAACGTTCAGAGCTTGGCTTTGGAGCTGGAGCGTATCGGTAAGAAAGCGGATTCCTTGAAAGTATGGAATTTCGTTTTCGGCTATATGAGCAAGCCTGAGGACCGCTTAGCGGCCAAGATCTCAATGGCGCAGCTCAACTTCGATTTACAAAACAAAAAAGAGGGCGCGGCTAACTTCGAATCTGCCATGAATTTGTGGAAGGAGCTGAAAGCTTGTCAAAGCAATCAGTGTGAAGAGCTCCGCCGCCGCTCGCGTCAGTTTGTTGTTTCATGGCACCAAACAGAGAAGAAAACGCCGACGGCCGATTTGCTTGCGGCTTACCAAGTTTACCTGACAAACTTCCCGGACGATGCCGACATGAATATGTATGCTGCGAACGTGGCGAAAGAGACTAAGAATTGGGATGCGGCCTGGACATACTACAACAGAACCCGCGAAATCCAATTGAAGGATCCAAAACAAAGTGACAAGTTGGAAACGACGCTGGTGGCCTTGTTGGATCTTTCGGAGGACTCCAAAAACGACAAATACGAAACTCAAGCTTATGACCTATATTTAGAGCAAAGCCCCAAGAAGACGAAAGCTTTCGAAGTCCAGTACCAGAAAGCGCATCGTTTGTATGAGCAGGGTAAATACGCCGAAGCGTCGCGTGCCCTCCGAGCGCTTGCTTTAGATAAAAAAGGCGATGCAAAGATTCGCAAGCAGGCAGCGGACTTGTCTTTGGATTCTTTGGTGTTGATGAAAGACGAATCGAATATCAGCGCTTGGGCGGCTGAGTATGCTAAAGTGATCGCTGAAGGTGCCGGGGAGTACTCTCAGATGGTGCAAAAGGCGGTTTTAACGAAGTCGGCAAATGTGGCTTCGAAAGACACGGCGGCGGCTTATGCGGAACTTTTGCAGTTCAACCCGGCGCAAGCGACCACTGAGGACAAAATCAAATTTTATAAGAACAAGCTGATCTTGGCTGAAAAATTGAATAAGTTTTCTGAAGCGCAAATGGCTGCGGACAGCTTGTTGCAACAGCCGGGTTTGAGCGAAGAAGACAAAGAGTTTGCTTGGTCTCGTAAAGCTTATATGGCGGAGATGACTTTGGATTTCTCTCAAGCGTTGGTCGCAACGGAGAAAATGCAAAAAAGTCTGAAACCTGACGAGAAGATGCTAAAACTCGCGATGTTTGCAGAACTTGCCGGCCAAAAGAGCGCAAGTTACTATAGCCAGTATTTGCAGGCGTCTAAAGATGACGAGAATAAAAAACTTGTTGCGGCGGAACTTGTTCGCAAGTCGAAGGTGCCGGAAAAAGAAATTGAACTTTATAAGCCCATTCTCGGCAAATCCCCCCAGTTGATGGCTCAGCTTTACACGGAAGCTTTTGCGAAGAATTCTAGCGATGCGATCTTGAAAAAAGTGACAAAGGACTCCGCGATGAAGACGACGGATTCCGGCAAACTTTTAGCTCGCGTGGCGTTCTTGAAAGATTTCGAGGCTTTCAAAAAAGGCTTGGTCAGCCACAAACTTGATACGAAAAATGACCGCAAGCTTGCGGCTTCCATTAAGCAGCGGGCCGGTCTTTTGGAAAAACTCGAAGGTTTTGCAAAAGAAGCTATTGAGACTGCTGATTGGACCTCCCAGCTCGTGAGTGTGGATTTGCTCGCAAAAGAGACTGAGCGTTTCTATACGGAATTGATTTCCGCTCCTATGCCGAACGGTTTGTCTGATGAAGAGCAGCAGCAGTACATGCAGCTTTTGTCAGCGCAAGCGACTCCTTACCAAGCAAAGGCGACGGAAGCCAAAGCAAAAGTTGAGCAATTCTGGAAAAACCCAAGCTGGCAAACGGCATTGCAAAAATCTTGGGAGAACACGGATTTGAGAAGTGTGATCGTGACGGAAGTGAACGCGCTTCGGGGGATTGCTCCACAGGAGTATCAGACTTTCTTGACGGATCTAACGCTGGTTAAAAAGGACGTGGCCGCGGCGGCAAATCGCCCAAGCTTGAAAGAGATTCAAGCGGCCCGGAGCCAAGTTCATCAAAATCCATTTGATAAACAGGCATTGCAAGAATTGCTAGACTTGGAAAAGAAGTCTGACAACACCGCAATGACTCAGTATTTGCAAACTCGCATTGAAAATTTAGGGAAATCTTCTGAGAAGGGGGTTCTATGATGAAGTCACTGGTTTTTATTCTGTCTTTAGTCTGCTCTTTAAATGGCACGATGGCTTTTGCCGCGAAAGATGTTCAGAACAAGAATCCAGACCCGGCGCTGCCCGCAGCGCAAAAGAGCTCTGAGGCGACATCACACAGCTTCGAAGATCTGTTGGTCCAAGGTAAGTATCACTTCTCGGATGAAGCGATAACAACAGTTGAAGAAGATAAAGTTTTGGATTCTTTGATTGGCGTGCGTTCGGATTTTAAAGATCGTTTGAAAAGTTCAACAGGAAGTTACTAGAGGAATCCATGGAAAAACGACTGGTATTGGAAGACCACAACGGAACGGTTCTTAGGGCCTTCAACTGGAACGGGGAAGCCGGCGAAGTGATTCGTCGTGGTGACACCCGTCGCCTTGAAGTAGTTCCAACCACAGCGCACTTGGCGAAGAAGAAGATTCCCTATGAATCTTTGGGCAACGTCAATATGCAGGACCTGCAAAGCAAGCCTTTTTTGGTTGGCAAGCTCGGACATCTGAAGCTTGTTGAGGAGGTTGGCGAGACTTTGAAAGACCAAGAGCGTGAGCAAGAGAGCGAACGCCGCTGGTATATGATCCTTGCCGGCATTTTACTATTGACGGTTCTTTTTATGTCTTATGTTCGCACATTGCCGACAATGACGGCGAAAATGGAGCAGAACCTCAAGCAAGAGGTTGTAAAGATCATCAAAATGAACCCACCAAAACCAAAGGTGGAAATGCAAAAAGTCCAAGACGCGCGCCCGACGGAAGCAGTCCCGACAAAAACGGCTAAGACGACAAATACACTGAAGCGGATGGGCGCTCTTGCGGTTTTGGGAAGCCTTTCAAAAGGCAAGCAAAAAGGCGGCGTTGATTTGGGGGCTGTGAATACGAGTGCAGGCCCAGGTCTTGGCGGTACACAAGGCAGTGGCGGCGTCCAGACGTCTCTTTACGGGAAAGGTGTTGTGGCGGCGCCAGTAGGTGTTGGCGGCAATATCCAAGGCGCTGGTGGTTACGGCACGAAAGGTAAAGGCGGGGGCCAGGCGGGTTACGGAAAACTGAGCCTCATTGGTTCTGCGGGCACGAACTCCATGGCTTTGGCTCAGGAGGCCACTGTGGCAACAGGGCTTGATCGTGATGCGATCGCGGCCGTGATCAACAGAAATTCGGGGCAAGTGCGGTTTTGCTATGAGAACGGTCTGCAAGCTGATCCAAATTTGAATGGCCGGGTTGTCGTCGCATTTACCATCGGTGGTAACGGTGCGGTGAAGGTTGCAAACGTGGACAGCACGACCATGAACTCAAAGGCAATCGAAGATTGCATCGTGATGAGACTTAAGACTTGGCAGTTCCCGCTTCCTCAAGGTGGCGTGGATGTAAAGGTAACGTATCCGTTTGTTCTAAGAAGGGCAGGTCAGGGTTAATATGAAAAACACACAATACATTTTCAGCACACTTTTAGTTGTTGCCACCCTTTCGGGCTGTGGCTCTTGGAAACAAGATCCTTTGGCGGGTAAGGATGAGGCTTTCAGAAATGCCCAGCAAGAGCCAACATTGCCAGAATCCCCAAAACCAATAGACAGCGCGGCGGTCCGTTTGGAAACGGTTGATTTTTATAAATTCCGTGAAGGAGTAACTGGCGATTTCCAAATGTTGGCCCGTATTTTGGAGGCAGGCTATACTGCAACCATCCACATCGACAATATGGCGGACTTCCCTAATGCGCAATTCGTTGCGAGCACGGGCAAGTTCACTTGGACTCCGGATTTGGGCACTGTCAGTGGTGATAAGGGTTTGGAAGAACCTCGCCCTTTGATGGTGACTGTTATCGGTACCAAACCAAACGGCAAAGTGCTCTCGTCGCATTTCACGATCAACCTGAGTGTTGGAAAAGTCTTGAATGTGCCGGAGGTTTTCTCGGTCTCTAAGACTTCGGCCAGCATGCGCGAAGGTGATATGATGAATATCACGGTAAAAGTTCGCGACAAGGATGCGGGCGCGAATTCCTTTCCAAACCTCATGATCCTTCCGATTGTGGGTTATGGCAATATTTCCCAGTACGTGACAATCACGCAGATTTTGGCGACCGGTAATAACGAGTTTAATATCAACTTACAGATCGATTTGAGCGGCGCTGAGTTGACAAAATCGCGCGATCGGTTCGGCTTCACTTTGAAAGCAATTTCCCGCTTCGTGCAAGCAAGTGCACCGACAGATGTGACAGTGAACGTAGTAACTTCACTCGCGGATTTGCAAAGCACTTGGTTTGCTCCTGTGGAGGTTCCGATGGGCATGAAGAAAGAGTTCCAATTCATGATCTTTGATCCGAAAGATGAGTTGTTTGTAGCGGCACCGACTTTTTCCGGCGTGCCAAACGGTGCAAACATCACCTGCAGCGGCCTGAACGTGACCCGTCAGTTCTGTACGTTCTCTTGGACTCCGGACTTTACCGTCTCTCCGGGTACCTACTCAATCACCTCACAAGTGGTGGGTAAAAACCAGGACAGCCAAGATACAACTGGCTATAAGACCTATAACTTTAAAATGGACCTGAACGTGACGTCAGCGCCGCCTGTAAATCCGATGGCCCTTAAAAAAGGAGGTCACTAATGAAAAGCATTATCGTAGCATTGACTATGGTGTTCGCGGTTTCTGCAATGGCAGCAAACCAAGAAGCTCCAAAGGCCGACAATAAAACCGACAGCACAGATGCTGAATTTGATTCTTTGGGAGGCAACAAGATTTTCTTGGAAAAGGCAAAAGCACTTGAGCCTGAACAAAATGTCAGCATCGTTCAAAACAGGACTGTAAATTTAAACAAGCGTTTTGAGATTGCGCCGGAGTTCTCTGGAACTTTTGGTGGTGACACTTACTCGCGCACAAAAAGTCTCGGTTTAAATGCCATGTTCCACTTCAACACTCGTTGGGCGATTGGGGCAAAGTACAACTATAGTTTCAACAACCTGACTCCGGAAGGTGAAGCTATGGTTGATAGGGCCTATGCTGAGTTTCAAAAGAATCCGGCAAACCCAACACTGCCTTTCCCGGAGTTGGACTATCAGAAGTCTGAAATGATGGCTTTGGTGAACTACTCACCAATTTACGGTAAGCTGAACCTTTTTGATAAAGGGATTGCGCACTTTGACTTCTATCTTGTCGGTGGTTACGGCCAAGTTCAACTGTACTCTGGCCCGGCGCCCAGTATGACGGGGGGGGCGGGTCTTGGGTTCTGGGTCAACCAACACTTTTCAACGCGGGTTGAAATGCGCTACCAAAACTACACGGCAAAATACTTCGATACTGAAAAGAAAATGGATTTGGCCGTGGCTTCAGTGCAAATGGGATGGTTGCTATGAAATTAAAACACTTGGCAGTTCTTGGGATCTCGGTATCCCTGGTCCATGTCGCCCACGGGGGTGACTTGGAAAGCATCTTAGACGAAGGTTCGCGGTCTACAAAAGCGGTTAAGGCCGCTCCAGCCGCGGCAAAGACGACTCCTTTGGCCCAATCTATGAAGAAGGTCCTTGGTACGGTCAATTCTGAGCAAAATATTTTCCTCAGATACCTGGAAAACGGCGAATGGGATAAGGCCGTTTTGCAATTTCCGAACGCATTTGAAGGGACCGCTTTTCAAAAATCATCAAATGGTCGCGCGTTGATGGGTTATGTGCAGTTTCAAGCGGGGCTTCCGGTGACGGGTGTCCAGACGCTTTTCATGGCTTCAAATCCAAAGGAGATCAACACCACTCTTCGCGAAGAATGGCAGAAGATGGCTCCGATAGATCACTTTGCGTGGGATTTGGCGCAAGTTCAGTGGCAACCAGCGTGGGAAATCGTTTTTGGCGAGCCCATGGAGCTTCGTGTGAAGACGGTTGAGGCGATGGCAACAACTAGAAATGTTGAGCAATTGAAAAAGCTTTCTGCCCAAGCCACTGCAAACACCAAAGAAAAAGCTCAGATCGATTGGCAACTTGTGATTGCTTACTCTCTGAATGACCAGGCGGACCAAGCCGCGAAACTTTTGGCAAATCTGATGAAGTCTTCTTACGCTCCGGTGAGCAAGGACCTTATGCAGATTACAGCGGCGCGGTTGCTTTTCCAGAACGGTTACTTTGATGCGTCTGTGAAGTACTATGAGAAGGTGGCTAAGGATTCCGACTATTGGACTGAAGCGCAAGAAGAGATGGGTTGGGCTTATATCCGTAAGGGAGAGCCTAACAACGCTATGGCCGTCAGCCAGTCTTTAGTCACGAACAGCTTGAACTATCAAGTGAGTCCCGAAGCCTACTTCGTGCGTTCGTTGTCTCAATTGAAGGTTTGTGATTACTCAGGCGTGACGGAAACACTTCAAGTCTTCCCAAAGCGTTTCAAAGAAAGAACCAAGACCTTGGAAGCTATGGTGGGAACTCCGGCAACTCCTGAGGTTGATAAAGCGATTGCGCTCTTAAAAATGAAAAAGATCGAAGTTCAAGATCTCGGTAAAACGGCCCAGGTTCTTCCCCGCCGTTTGGCTCATGACGAAAGGCTTTATCAATTCGCCCAAGCGCAGAAACACTTTGAAGACGAAGCGCAAGTGGCGGAGAAACTCTATGCGAAGTCTTTGGCTTTAACGGGGCTTCAAGGCAGCTTCGAGAAATTGAAGCAAAACACCATGCAGCGGGCGCAAATGGCGAAGACGTCTGCCTATTCTCGGGTCAAAGAGTTGGCAAAGGAAGAGGTCACAGAAACCAAAGAAATTCTTCGTAAGCTTCATATCGTCGAAGCGGAAGTGATTCAGCAAGTTTCTTTGGCTGAAAAAATTGCTAAGAACGCAAAAGGCAACGAAGAGAGAAAAGGCGTCACTGGTTATAAAGGCACAGCCGATGCGATGAAATTTCCGGCCGAAAATGAAGTTTGGTTTGATGAACTCAGTAACTATCGCGTAGACGTTAAAAAAGCTTGTACTGTTAAGAGATAGTCTGCGGGCGTGCAGTCAAAGGGGGGAAGTATGAAGTTAAGGTATCTTTTAGGAGCAACGATGTTAGTGGCCGTGGCGACATCTTGCTCTCCGGATACGCCAGAAGCTTATCTGGCGCCGGTGGCATCAGAAGAAAAAGTGATTCAAGATAATACTCAAGTTTTTGATCCGAAAGTGGATATTCTTTTTGTAGTCGACAACTCGGGGAGCATGGGGGCCCATCAAGGCAACCTGTCTCGGAACGTGGCGAAGTTTACTTCGATTTTCACGAAATCTTCGGTTCTTGATTACAATATCGGTATTGTGACCACGGATATGTCGGGAGGCGGCTGGGGTTCTAGTCGTGCTTGCTGCGGGCAGCTCGTTGGAAGTACCCGCGTTGTAAATAAAAATACGCTCAATGCAGATGTCATTCTTGCGAGAAACTTTCTTGTGGGAACCAGTGGTTCTGCGACTGAAGCAGTTTTTGATCCGGTTGCGGCCGCTTTAAATCCGACGAATTTAGCGGGTTGGAATAGTGGTTTCTACCGTCAAGATGCTTCTTTGGTTGTGATTTTTATGACAGATGCGGAGGATCAAAGTGACTACGAAAACCCTCAGAGTCTTTACAACTTCTTGCTGAATCTGAAAAAAGGGAAGGCAAGCAGTATCTTAGCTTTTGGAGTTATTGTTCCGACCAAAGATACAATGAGTTGCGCCCGTGACGATGGGAGAACTCCAGCCAAAATCGAACGTTTCCTGGGGATGGTACAAAACAGTAAGAACAACATCATGAATATTTGTGACCCGGACTACGGAACTCGTTTGGCGAATATGGCCAAAGACATCGTAGATAAGGTCGGGAATATCATTTATCTCGACCGTGCGCCGGCGCTTGATAGCATTCATGTATTCTACGGAAGCGCCGAGTTGCCTGAGGACTTTGAGACAGGTTGGTCTTTTGATCCTAAGAAAAATGCCATTGTCTTGGGTTCAAAAATCAATTGGAGTTCTCAGCCGAGTGGCAGCCGCGTGAAGGTTTCCTACACCGCTGCTAAATTTGATTAAGGTTCTCAGCTAATACAATACATACGCCGGATCAGGGCCGAGCTTTTGCAGTCTCATTTTGAGATAGAGCACGAAATTCGGTTCCTGTTCACAAAATATGATGAAGCTAAACTCAAGATTCACCGATAAGTCGTTTATGGGTAAAGGCGTGGTTATCCCTGAACACCAGATGATTCGCGTCAGTAAAGAGCTCTTTACTGACGGTTTGCCTTTGCCTTCTGAAGTGTTTACCCGCCTTCCTTCCGGGCAGTTTATTCTGGTCGGAAAAAAGGCCGATACCGGGAACCTGTCAAGTCTTCACCTTATGCAAGATAAAAATGTCGATCTCTTTGTGCGCGAAGAGGACTACGCCAACGTCGTGAGCTTCAATGTTTCATTGATCGAGAAAACTCTAAAGAATGATGGCGTGAGTATAAACTTGAAAATGAATCTTCTGAAAGGGGTGGCAGAGTCGACGATTTCTGAACTTACCAAGAAGGACTTGTATGTGGGATCTTATGATCGCTGCAAACAAATCGTGGGGTTTGTGCAAGAGACGGTGGCTCAAGTCAAAGACTTCGAGAGATTCCTGGACGTTTTTAGCAAGCTTCCTGGAGATATCGTCAGTCACTCTTTGGCGTCTTCCGTGGTGGCTTTGCTTATTTGCGAGCAGATGGATATTACAATGAAGAGCACGCTTGAGAAGGTAGTGATGGGTGCTTACCTGCATGACATCGGCCTTAAGGAAATTCCCGCCGAAATTCTTTCAAAGCCCCGTTTGCAATGGACAGAGGCTGAAGTGACTTACTACGAGTCCCATACCTTGCGTGGGGTCGAGATTCTTCGCGACATTAAAGAGATTCCTTCAGATGTTTTGGCGATCGTGCTGGAACATCATGAAAATGCCTTGGGCCTCGGGTTTCCCCGCCGTATTCGTGATATCAAAATCAACCCTCTCGCGCGTATTGTTGCGGTAGCGGATTGTTTTGTGGACCTGCTGTATGAGACGGGGAAAGAAGGAACTCGGCGCACTCCGGAAGAGGCGGTTTCTTATATTGAAAATACCATGGGCCAGCCTTACAACAAGCCTGCATTCTTGGCTTTGAAAAAAGTGATTCATCAGGCTCACTTGCAAAAGAAGCTCAAAGGTTCAGTATAAGTTTTCGTCACGCCCCTGTTTCTGTCGGTGAGCAATAGCCTTGTTTTTTTCTTAGATTCCATAAAGAATAAATATACCAATCACCTCGACTCCTTATGGAAGCCCAATGAAGTTTTACTATCTGATTGCCGCTTACAATGAAGAATTGGTTTTAGAAGAAACCGTCCGCGAGCTTGAGTCGCTAGTTCAAAGATTTCCCGGATCCGAAGTTTTTTTGCTCGTAAACGGCAGCGGCGACAAGACATGGGAGATTGCCCAAAATCTCGCAAAAAAATATTCATGGGTTAAAAGTTTCCACGATAGTGAAAAAGGTATGGGAGTTGCTTATAGGCGGGGCCTGCGTGAACTTCAAAAGATGAGTATTGGCGGCGAGAGCTGGGCTGTGTTGACCGCATCGGACCTGCCATTTGGATTTAGTGACCTTGATTCCTTTGTTGGGCTGGGACCGGCGGCATGGAAAGAGAATTTACTTTTTATTGGCAGTAAACGTCACCCAAAATCGAAGGTGCACCGAAATTGGAAACGTCGTTTAGGGTCCATGATTTTTGAACTGACTCGTTTGATCGTTCTGAAAATTAGAACTAAAGACACGCAAGGGACCCTTTTCCTTAGGGGGGATCAGGTGTCGGTTGTTGAAAAGCTTCATTCTGATGACTACTTTGTGACTGTTGAAATAGTCTATTTTTGCGAAAGAAAAGGGCGGGTGTTCGAGATGCCCGTGGATCTCAGGCCCGAAATCAGAAATTCTAAAATATCTATTTTTAAAGATGGTTACAAGAGCCTGCGCCAAGTTGTTCAGTTTTGGCAGCGGCTTTAGTTCTGCGATAAATTTTTCCCTTCGACAATGAAAATCACCATTTCATTTCCAATGTGCATCAGGGGCTTCATTGTTTGCGCCGCTTTCAAGTATTTTGGATCATTCATACTGAGCAGTACAAAGTGGGAGTTATATTTTTTCATGACTTGGAGTAGGCTCTCATAAGAGAGGTTTTTAAATTGGTATCCGCCGAGATCGTCAAAGCGTCGTTTCCATTCCTGAAAGGTGTCAGCTTGGTAGGGCAGAGCCTTGATGTCCGTAACCACGGCTCTTCTGGAGGCATGACGAAGCCAAATAATCAGGGGATCGGCAACAATAGTTTCTCCTGGGGGGACAAGGATTCTCAGTTTTTGTCCAATGTCTTCCATCATAGGAATGGCTTTTGCTGAGTTCATGAGGGCGGGTTCTTCCCTGAGGACAGATGAGGAACTCGCGAAAATTCCAATAAGAGCCATGGCCATCAAAGATCTAAACGCCCAAAGTTGGATCTTATTTTCCTCTTTTTCAAAGAAAACCTGAATGAATCCGATCAGTGAAAAACACATCGCGTAGCCGGTAATTCGGTGCATGAAGTATCTTCTGTAAAGGTCGGCAAGAAATGGAATATCTAGGTAATCCGCCAACGTTCCGAAAAAAGCGATGGCGGAAGTAACAAGAATTAAGGCCGCAAAGGAATCGTTGGGCTTTTTCCAAAATCTGATGCCAAAAATGATTAAGGCGGCTCCCAGCGGAATCATTGGAATGAAAAGTTCAGAAGGCCACACATGCGCAAAACAATGTCCTTGAATATACTCCCGGCACATTTGGACGAAGACTCCGCCATCTTCCGTGAGGCCGCGCATTTTTGCCGCCACAAACACAATGATGAGATTTAGCACTCCTAAAAGAACTGCGGAGGCGCGGTCTTTGAGCCGTGGCATGCTGCCAAGGATAATGATGAGGGACACTAAGGCGCCATGCTGCGTGTGAATCAAACTTGCCAGTGGGACCACGATCCAGAGCCAGAAATTCTTCTTCTCAAGCCAGAGGCCGCAAGCCAGTAAACCTAACGCGCCCCCGAGAAAATGAGGAAGTGGCCAAGACCCAACAAGTGGAATCGTACCGAGAATATGCAGGGGCTCTAGTACCAAAAGTAAAATGACCAAGGGAAGGAATTTTTCAATTTTCAGATGGCGACAGATTCGGAAAACCGCGACCAAAAATATGGCCATGGTGACAAGCCAATAGGCAAAATAAAACTCCCGGAGTAGGCCGAGGGATTCTCCCCATTGAGTGAATAAATCAAAGTGCCAGTGGGGTTGGGGGGCTTGATGAACGAACCAGTCGTTCACAAAGGCTGTTGGATTTGCGTTAGCAATCCCACGAAGGCTCAGAATCACAAGGTCGAGGTCACCGAAGTGATAGCCAAAGCGTAAAACTGGAATAACTAAAAGCAAAGCTATTGCTAGATAAATCAAGAAGCCCCCTTTTCACTTAGGCTACAGAGGTGAGGGGCTTAGGTCAAACGGGGCCCTTGAGGTCTTAAGTCTTGAAGGTCTTATTCTAGACCTCACTTTTTACAGGAGACTATGAGATAATATAGGCACCAAGGAGGACCTATGAGTTCTTTCGTGCATCCGACAGCCGTTGTAGAGCCTGGTGCAAACATTGGAGAAGACACTAAGGTTTGGCATTTTGCGCATGTACGAAATGGAGCAGTGATTGGAAGTCATGTGTCTATTGCAAAAGATGTTTATATCGATGCAAATGTCACCATTGGTGAAGGATCAAGAATCCAAAACAGCGTGAATATTTATACCGGTGTTGAAATCTCCCGCTGGTGTTTTGTGGGACCAGCGGTTGTTTTTACGAACGATCAGCATCCCCGCATTGGCCGTAAAAGCTGGGAAGTAGTTCCCACTGTTCTAGAGGATTGTTGCTCCATCGGCGCAGGTGCGATTATACGTTGTGGCGTTCGAATTGGCTCCTTTGCGATGGTTGGAGCAGGTGCTATTGTGACGAAAGATATTCCGCCTTTTTGTCTGGTAACCGGAGTCCCCGCGGACTTAAGCCATAGAATCTGTGCCTGCGGCGATAAAACGCTTCCACTGATTTCTTGGGTCGATAATGTAATTCAAGATTGCTGTGAGCGAAATTTGGAACCTCATATTTTAGCCCTGGCGAGACAAGTTATTTTACAAACCAATATGAAGTCAGTTGTGAACGGTTGATCTTGATTCCATGAAAACCCCCAATAAGAGTCTTGTCGTTTTATTTGTCGTTTTGCTTGCGGGTTTCATTCATACCTTTCCTCTCTGGAACTGGAAGGAAAATGTAGCTGGAGGATACGGGGATCCTCTTTCACATGCCACAATTGCTCAATGGTACTGTGGCCATGTGCTCAACGGAAATTTCCACTCAGATCGGTTTTTGGCGCCATTTGGCGCAGATATGTCTGGCACTTATGATAGTCCCTTTCCCTTTGCTTTGACCTGCGCGTTTAATAGCGCGGGAACAATTCTGCAGTTTCACCTATTCACGCTGTTTCAGATTTGGCTCATCCTCATAGGGGCGTGGCTCGTTGCGACCATTATTATAAAAGACCCGCTCAGGCAGCTTGCGTATATCCTTTTCGTTTGGTGGTGTGGTTTTTACGTCGCAAGGACTCATCAGCACATGACGTTGCTTTCTTCGATTTGGGGAATTCAATTTGTTCTCTATGCAGTTTTAAATTTGGATATAGAACGGTTTAAAACCGTTCTTGTGGGAAGTGTTCTTTTGGGGTTAAGCTTTGTTGGAACCTTCCACAATATTCCCCTGTTAAGTGTTTTTACTCTTGTGCTTGGTGGTTACAAGTTATGGGAGCAGAGGAGGAAGCTCCATCGGAAAACACTGTTCTACCTTATCGCTGGATTTGCGGTCTCGCTGGGGATTTTTATAATCTTCTGGTGGCCAATGATTGCCTATACGCTGAAAAACGGTTCTGTCTTGGTTGATTCCGACAGGCGAGCTTACAATTTGGATCTTTTAAGTCCCTTCATTCCTTTTGATGCCAGCTTGCTCTATCAATGGTGGGCGGATCTGCCAAAACTTTCTTTTGAAAGGCAAAATTATTTTGATCCTCTGATTATAATCGTTTTCATATTTTCTCTTGGAAAACGCCAATTTTGGCGAGAGCCTTTCCGGGTTTTGTTACTGCTCGTCGCTCTTTTTTATTTTATCATTTCCTTAGGTCCCGAACTTCGCTTTAACGATGATGTGCTGGCCTATCTTGATTTTAACACGGAACTCTTTCGCTCGTTTCCCTTTCGAATTACGAGAACTCCGGCGCGTCTGGCGCTGGTTTCAAACATGTGCCTGATCTTCTCGGTATTTCTTTTTTTGGAAAAAGCAAAAGAGGGGGGCTGGAAGAAGTATTTTTCTTATTTTTTGGTGGCCTGGGCGATCTTTACCGGTCCCGTTTTGAATCAAATGTGGTTTTTTCCGACCCTTAAATATTTAGAAGTGTTTTCCATGGAGGCGCTTGGTCAGGTTCGAAATATGTCTGAAGAAACTATTGTGGTCCAAATTCCCACCGCTTGGGCCCAAGATCCTTCGCAAAATTTCCAGCAGATTTTTCACGATAAGAAAATCACTTCGGGGTATCTGGCCTATACGAACTATAACCAGGAGGTTCGGGAAAACTTTGCCAAAGAACCTTTCTTAGGACGCTTGGGATGTGACGGTGAGTGGACAGCTTTTGCGCCAACGCCCTTGATGAGCAACCCGGAAATGCTTCAGGCCTACATGAGGATGCACCGGTATGAAGTTATTATTGTAAATAAGCTTATTCTTTTACGGAACCCAGCTTGCGGCAAACTTACTTCGTGGCTCAAAGATCTTGTAAAGCAGCCATGGGTTAAGGTTCTTTCTGAAAACAATGCCTATATTGTTCTCACGCTACTTTAAGAGTGAGTCTCTTAGTCCAGATGAATTCCAGGCTCGTGACCAATCAAAACTGGCGGATATCCATCTTTATCTAGTTACTCACAGAAAGCCCACTTAAATTAGAATGAACCTCTTTCTGAAGACCGTTGAGGGCCGTTGATCGGATCGTTAAAGTCGATTTTTTCATCGGCGCACCGGCGGGACGGCGGCGTGGGAGTGAAAACGTAAATGTCGTGCCACGGCCGAGCTGACTTTGAACCTGCACGGTCCCGCCATGCGCCTCGACGATGGTTTTTACGATTGCTAGCCCGACGCCCGCGCCTTGGTCTGCGGTTTTGCGGGCTTGCCAGAAATTATCGAAAATCCCTGGAATCTGATCAGAAGGAATGCCGGCGCCCGTATCGACAACAGAAATATTTACGAACTTCTGATCGCTGCGGACTTTCACCACGACCTTGCTGCCCTTGGGGCTGAACTTAATCGAATTGCTGATAAGGTTTGCAAGCACACGAAGCACGCGCTCGCGGTCATAAAACGCAAGCACGGGTGGATTTACGGTGTCCACCTGAATCCGCACGTCGCGTGCCTTCGCCAGAGGCTGCATCAAAAGACGAGCGGCCTCAAGCACATCGTCGATAGGCAATTGATCCAAGCGGAGAGTGATGCCTTCCATCTCGATGGCTTTTTGGTCGCGAATGTCTTTAATGAGGCCTTCAATCGTGGTGACCGTGGATTTAACAAGCTCGCCACTCTCTACAATATTCAGCCCCTGGGGAGTGGCGGTTAGGCGTTCTGCCGCAGTTGAGATCGTTTCAAGAGATTCTTTCAAATCATGAGAGATTGCAAAGATCGCTTCATCGCGGTCTTTCACGGCTTTCTTCGCTTCAGCATAGAGGCGTGTTCTCTCGGCCAACTGGGCCGCACGGCCGCGGGACTGGCGTATGATAATGGCCGCCATAGCAAGGAATATCCCGGCAAGCGCGATCGTCAACGACATCATGCCCCTTGGAATTTGCGATTCAACGCCGATAGCGGCTTCACGGGCTTCCGTCAAGTTACGGTCGATTTCCGCTTTATGGATTTTGACTATATCGTCAAACGCTTCGTTGATTTGCGTGCGTAAATGGTTGGTTTTCGACTGAAAAAACTGACCGACAATTTTAGATTCGGTTTTCTTTTCACGGAAGGCCATCGCTTGGTCAAAGAACTCCTGGTTCTTTTGTTCTGCGTCACGAATGCGTTTAATAATATCGGAAACTTGTGGCAGACTGTGTTCTTTCTCGTATTTTGTGAGAGCCGCGACGAGATTTTCTTTTTCCTTTTTCTGCTTTTCAAAAATAGAGGGCGCGCCCAGCAAGAAAAAGGCCCGGCTATTGTCGATTTGCGAGTCGGCTAAATTGCGAAGTTGCTCGACTTCAACGAGTGCTCTCGGATCCGCAGAGGTCATCGCATTGTTGGACGCCACGGTCTGTCTCAGCTTCATGGCGTAGCCCCAAGCGCTTAAAATTACAGCTGCAAAAATAACTGAAAGAACTCCAAGGGCCTTTTTTTCAAGCGTCCAGATAGTCGGTTTTTGATTCTTGTCCCTAATAATTTCTGTGTTGGTTTGACTGGTTTCCATATCTTTTTATTAGCAACTGACAACAACATGGGCAACCCTGAAATTGTGAGATCAAAATGATCGCCTCTAGAGCGGGATTTTTTTAAATTCATTTGTAATTTGCGTGCTACGTTGTGATAATTTCGTCATATGACCATCTTCTCTAAGAGAGCCGAAGCTCTCTCAGGTATTTTAACAATCGCTTTTTTTGTCGCCATTGCGGCTGAGATTTTCAAGGTATGGAGCACGAGCTCCAAAGAATACCAATACGCTGATATTTTTTTTAATATGTTTCTGGGGAGTGCCTATCATATCGGTTTAACATTCATCACGCTTCTGGCAATCCCTGAAATCAAAGATATGTACAAGCAGCGAAAGGTTTATAACTCCATTTGGTTTCAGGCTCTTTTGATGTTTTTTCTTTTTTTTATCACGAAATGGTTTTTCAATGCCCCCAAAGGCAGCTTTCTTTCAATCCTTGTGAATTTTAGTCTGGTTTTCTGGCCTATATATCACGCACTCCGCCAGAGGAATGGAATCAATATCCTTTATAACAAAGCCATTGGTCTTTCGGAGAAGCAGGCCAACTTTGATAGATATATTTTTCACGTTCTAACGGCGATGGCGGCGCTTGAAAGTCTATTCGGTGTATTGGTTCGGGAACGGGTTTTAGTGGGTGATCAGATTGCTTCGTCGCGGTTACTCGTACTCGTTCTTTCATGTCTTCCATGCTTGTTTCTTTTTAGGTCGGCCTCGGCTTTTAGGTATAAAAACTTGTTCCTCCTTAGACTTTTCTTTATTCCACTCGGTTTGTATTCGTCAGCCGCCTACCTTGCCAGCGCGACCTTTCATGCATTTGAGTATATGATGGTTAGCGAGAAGATCCTTAAGAATTCGAAATGCTCAGCAAGACAATATTTCAATGGTTTTAGCGTGAGTTTAATTCTAGTGATTGTGTTTTTCCGGCTATTTCAAGGTCGTTTTGGGTTGGCCGGTAATATATTTGCTGAATTGGATTATACATCAGTGTGGCAGAAAAATTTCCAATTTATCAATGGTGGACTCATATACGCCCACATGTATCTTGATAGCTTGATGTTCAAAATGAAAGATCCAAAGACCCGAGAAGTTGTCGCTCCATTGCTTGCCTCTTAATAAGCGGGGTTCCGCGATAACGCCAAAAATTAAGATATAGAGTGCTTGGAAAAGAGGACACTCTGTGATTTAATTTTTCACCATGAGGTCCCATGAAAAATGTTTTAGCTCTCAGTTTGAGTATTGTCGGTTTTCTGCCACTAGCGAATGCGGAGGCTTTAAAAACAGACACAGCAAAGAATCTTTCTAAATTTATGAAGCCTGCTATTGAGGCAAAAGACGCGCCAGCAACGTGTTGGTTTTTAGGGCAAGTTCAAGGATACGCGTTGGCCCTCAAGAACACCGGCGAAGCTAAGGCTGATAAAATTTTAGTCTTGGCAAGAGAAGGGGCGGGCAAGTGTGGCGGCAAAAACTCTTTAAACTTGAGCGAGACCTTCACCCAAGAAGAGTGGTCACGGCTGTCAGATCTCCAGAAAAAGATTGAGGCCTTAAGTCTTTAAATAGAATAAAAGAGGCCTGTGTTTTTTGAACAAGGCCTCTTAAACGAATCTAGTGATGCAAATTTAATTTTAAATGGGTGATAAAATTCTAACATCTCGTATTCCAGACGTAGCTTTGGACGTCTGACGGGAGCTTAGCTGAATGGCATTAGAAACGCCTGTCACAAAGTTTGCCAAGGGTATTGAAAGAATTACCAAGCGGTAAGCGTCTATGGGTAATAGCGTGCATTAGAGGCGGCCCCCTTTTCGCAACAGACAGCGGGAGTCAAAAACTTGGGAAGGTGACTATGGCGAAAATATGGATAATGGCTTTTTCCTTGCTGGCTTTGAGTGGCGGGGCCTACGGAGCTCCTTATTATGCGGGGATAGGCTGCAATGCCGAAGGCACACGTTGCACGTTTGGAAAGCCCTCTGAAAGAGTCCTGAACTGGAGTAAAAGGGGCACGGCGCAAGAAATGGGCGACCGCTGTCAGAAATTTATCAATCAAATTGAAGCTCGTAAGAGCGAAATCGCCAAAGCAAGACCTGTGGTCATGAACTATAAGAACTTCACTTATAGATACTCGCAAGATTTGGATGAAAATGGTCATGCAAAAATCGTCTGTCAGGTTGAGCTTCATTCAGAGATTCCCGACGTGAAGTTTGACAGCCAAAGCGTTAAACGCTTCTTTTGGGTTTGCCAAGAGAAAAACAGTCATGGTCCTTGCGCTCACGCCTGGAGCGAGTGTGAAGCGGCCCGCGACGAAGCCCTGCTCGATAAAGATGTCTTAGATGCCACCATCTATGTCGACGCCTCGTTGCTGCAAGGGAATATGTGCGAGATTGCCACGGTCAAGTTTAAGTGAAGCCTAAGGAAAAACAGTACACTTTAAATGTGGTAGTTGAGAGTTGCGTTGACATGACTCTCTCGGTCGATTGATTTTTGTGTTTAATGGATTTTTGTTTCTTCTGTCACCTCCATTTTTTCAATCACATATTTTTTATAAAGATCATAACCATCGTCCCAGGTCTGCTTCGGAGTTCGTCCGAGGCAGCGTTTGCCTTGATTTGTGCGTCGTTCGTTGTAGTAGCCCATGTACGTGTCCAGATCCTTCTGCATTTGCTCGATGGACGTATAGAGGTGTCTAGCTTTTTTCTTTCCGGAAGTTTGACGCAATAATTTAGTGTAGAGTTTTCATTTTTTCTTCCCGATTTTTTGACTTTCGATCTGCTCTGGCATTTTCAATTTTTTCACGGCGTTCATTTAATACCAGACCA
>JBDHWW010000007.1:0-85928 GCA_039810425.1 Pseudobdellovibrionaceae bacterium
TCAAAGAATAACAAGATCGAAGAAGCAGTTTTGCAACTCGTTCAAAATTAACCAGACACACAAAATCTTACGCTACCGGATCCCCAAGCACATTCGAGCAAAAGAATCTCGCCTCTCGACGCCAGATGGTCTTTAGCTTTTACAAAGAATTCACGGTGAATGTCCCAGTCTTGGTCAAAATAGACTCTGCGATCAAACTGCCAAATTTCATTATAGTAGTTATGAACATTAAAGTGTGGCGGGTTTCCAACAATAAGGTCAAATTTTTTGCCATGAGAAATCGCCGTCCAGTTATCGCCTTTCGAAATATGCACTCTGCCTAAAAGGCTGTTTTTCATCGCCGTTTTCATTGCTTGGTCAAGAGCGGGGTCGTACACATCAGCCAAATACAGGTTTTTACAAACGCCCGCACCCAAAAGGGTATAACCGAAAAAACCAGGTCCACTGCGCCATTCATAGCAATTCTCAAAAACCCGTCCCGGAAAAAGCGACTGAACCGTCTGCAGCAGGTCCTCTTTTGTCTGCAATCCGGCTCCGTTAGTTTCCAAAGAGTAAAAAACAGAGATACCCGAGCAGTTTACACTTTCTTCTTTTTGACTTCTAGCCAAGGATTAGATCCCTTCCCGTTCTTGACGTTAAATAGCATCTACAGTGATTTGCACAATATCCATATCTTGATCGGAGGAAAAAGCACCGTGCTCGATCTCGGTAGGAGCCATCACAAATTGTGAAAGGCCAGGAATCATGACTTGCTTTGTACCATCCTGCCTATTTGAAAAATAGATACGGCAGCCTTTGCTGCCAGCCACTACTAAAAATAGAATCGGATTGTCCCGGCCGGTAGAACCGTAGTTTGGATCTACATGCAACGGAATGACAGAATTTTTGAAAACTCTTAGTCCTAGAATTTTGAGATCTTTTTTTCCAAAGAGTTTCTCTATCCGTAAAAATCTTTTTCCAGAGAATGCAAAAACTGACATGAGTGGCTTTCCACGACAGTCGTATACGACATTGTTATGCTCATAAGAAATCTTATTAAAATATTCCCCGATCCGAGCATAGTCCCCTTCCCCGAACGAGAATAATTTTTGGACATTCTCCTCAACAAGGGCGTACTGCTGGAAGAATAGGTCCGCCAAAGCGGCGCGAATTTCCGTTGTAACTAGAAACTCATTTCCAGAAGTCATTGCTACGCTCCATTCAACAGCCTCGTTTTTCCACGCATTAAACTTTCTTTTGAAAAAACTCTACGACGTCGTATCTGCACCACAAACTCTTTCTTACTATAGCGCCAGAAAAGTCGCCAGACAAACCATCCAAATTGAGGCGCTGATGTCTAAAAAAATATAGTTGGCGACATGAAGAGTTAAAAGGCCGCCACCAACAAAATATTTACATTTTCGAAAAAAAATAAGCGGCGAAAAAAGTTCAATCGTGAGAACGCCAAGGGTCAGAAGACTCACTACCCAGGCATTTTCAAAATAGCTTCTGAATTCCGGCCGGATGGTACTTTGAAAAGATCCTCCACTGAGCCAGCCAACACCCGAGAATCGAATTTTCTGGATTGCAGAAAAAACATAGAGAGAAATAAAAAATACTTGGAGGTGCCTGACTGGCCAGCCGTCGACCGAAGAAGCCGTCTTTTTAAAAACAAGTCGGTCTAATGAGAAGTGACTCGCATCATCCAGAAAGAACATGTAAAAACAAAGGAAGAATTCCGGGATGTAGTTGAACAGTACCGCTGAAAAATGCTGGTCGTATTGAGCCACTATTAACGAGCCCAAAACAACAACAAGCTTACTTAGTTTTGTGCAAAATCCCAAGCATGCCAGCAAAAGAGCGGCTTTCCATAGCCACTCCAAATAAGAAAAGGCGGCGAAGGGCGGAGATATAAATGGTAGGTACTTGCCCAAGCCTGAAGGCGACCAAAACTCGGGCCCAAGCTTTGAATAGCCAACCAAACTCAGCGGAAGGTGAATTAGGAATAAAGATCCAAAGATAAAAATCCGCAGAAGACTTGCTTTTTTTGCGCTCATGGTTGGAAATAAGAAGGCCGTGAAATATTTCAGTGTTCTAATCCTATTCTCTTTTTTAGCTTTGCAAACTTATTCCGTCGCAATCAATGATGCTATATGGCCGTTTCACAAAATGTCTATGTTTGTTTCAAAAAAAGCTGGCACGTAGGAAAAATCGAGTTCTATTTGGTTGACTACGAAGGCAAAGAAATTATGTCTGATGATGTTCTTACATACCCCTTTGGCCCATGGCGTATACAAATTTTGATTCGGAGAAAGTTTAGAAATGGCACGATTAACAATTTTCTAAACGATTTTTTAAAATATAAAAAAGTGTCTGATCCCGCCGCATATTCAAATATAAAAGGCTTCAGAGTCTACATATGTCGCGCCAAAAAAAAGTGTAAAGTCTTAGCGGAAAATTTCGAATGACGGGGTGTTTTCGTATAAAAAATAACCCACGGCCTTTTTCAAAAACGTGGGTTATGAGCGGGTTTAGCACCCAGATATTTATTTTTTAAATTCTCTGTTTGAACTTTACGTCCAAGTTCCAGGAAAGATTTCCATTCCGGTTCTGGCTTTCGCCACTTCTCTTTGAGCCTCTGCCCATTGCTCTTCATCCAAAGACTCCGAGCTGAGCTTACGCTCTGCTTCGGCCAAAGCCTTCTTGAGATCGTCGATTTGAAGATCAACAGGAACCGCGGCGTACTCAGCCAAGATGTTAACACCTTGTGGGTTTACCTGGCAGTAACCCCAGCTGATTGCCACCCTTTGCTCAGATTGACCTTTGAGTTTGTATCTCAAAATACCCGTCTCTAGCGTCGTGATCAGAGGAGCGTGACCAGGAAGAATATTGAGTTCCCCTTTGAAAGCCGGGACTGTCACTTCATCAATTTCTTGATTGATGACGAGTCTTTTTTCCGGAGTCACGAGTGTTAGTGTAAACATAAGTTATCCTTAAGCCTGAATTTTTTTGGCTTTTTCGATGGCTTCTTCGATAGTACCAACCATGTAGAAGGCCTGCTCAGGCAAGCTATCGTGCTTGCCGTCCAAGATTTCGCGGAAGCCCTTAACCGTGTCTTTGATATCAACATACTTACCAGAAAGGCCCGTGAACTGCTCAGCAACGAAGAATGGCTGAGACAAGAAACGTTGGATCTTACGAGCACGCGATACGACCAACTTATCGTCCTCAGACAACTCGTCCATACCAAGGATGGCGATGATATCTTGAAGCTCTTTGTAGCGTTGCAAGATCGCCTGAACGTCACGCGCCGTTTTGTAGTGCGCTTCGCCAACAACTTGTGGGTCCAAGATACGAGACGTAGAAGTCAGCGGAGACACGGCTGGAAAGATCGCCATAGCCGCGATATCACGATCCAAATTCGTCGTTGCATCCAAGTGTGTGAACGTAGTTGCTGGAGCTGGATCCGTGTAGTCATCGGCTGGTACGTAGACCGCTTGTACTGAAGTGATTGAGCCCGCTTTAGTCGATGTAATACGCTCTTGCATCGCGCCCATCTCAGTTGCCAAAGTTGGTTGGTAACCCACGGCAGAAGGGATACGACCCAACAACGCAGACACTTCGGCACCCGCTTGAGTGAAACGGAAGATATTATCTACGAAGAAAAGAACGTCTTGTTTTTCTACGTCACGGAAGTATTCCGCAACAGTCAAACCAGTCAAAGCAACACGCGCACGTGCTCCAGGTGGTTCATTCATTTGACCGAAAACAAGCGCTGTCTTGTTGATAACGCCTGATTGTTTCATCTCAGCCCACAAGTCATTACCCTCACGAGTACGCTCGCCCACGCCGGCGAATACGGAGTAACCACCATGCTCTGTCGCGATGTTACGGATCAACTCTTGGATCAATACGGTTTTACCCACGCCGGCACCACCGAACAAACCAATCTTACCGCCCTTTGCATATGGCGCTAACAAGTCTACGACCTTAATACCCGTCATCAGCATTTCTGCCGCTACTGCCAAGTCTTCGAACTTTGGAGCTGCTCTGTGGATTGGCCAGTTGTCTTTCGCTTTAACCGGACCCGCTTCGTCTACCGGCTCGCCGATGACGTTAATGATACGGCCCAAAACCTCAGGTCCTACTGGAGCCAAGATCATGTTGCCAGTGTTAGTTACTTTTTCACCACGAACGAGGCCCTCTGTAGAGTCCATCGCAATAGTGCGAACCACGCCATCACCGAGATGTTGCGCTACTTCAAGAGTGAGGTTGCCTTCTTTATCAGAGATTGCTTTGTTAGTAGAACGAAGAGCTGTGTTGATGGGAGGAAGCTCGCCACCTTCAAACTCAACGTCGACAACCGGGCCCATCACCTGTTTGATTTTACCGTTAGCCATTTTCATACGCTCCTATTATTTCAGCGCCTCTGCGCCCGACACGATTTCAGTTAATTCTGTAGTAATTTTTTCTTGTCTCAATTTGTTGTATGTCAGCGTGTAAGAGTTGATCATCTCTTTCGCGTTGTTGGTCGCATTTTCCATCGCGGTCATGCGAGCGCCATGTTCTGCAGCCACAGATTCAGACATACTTCTGTAAACCTGAAGGTCGAAATGCTTCACCAGCAATTGTTCAATAATTTGCTGAGGAGCCGGTTCGAAAATCATATCGACAGAGAAACCCACTGCTGTTCCAGTCGTATCAAAAGAAGTCTTTTGAACGTCGATGGGCAAAAGAGTTTCGCAAACCACTTCTTGAGAGATCGCTGATTTGAACTCATTGTAAATCAAACGAATCTCATCATAGTCACCAGCCAGGTATTGCTTCATCAAGCGATCCGCCACGTGCGAAGCCAAGTCATATGAAATGTCCTTGTCCAAGCGAGTGATAGCATCGATGGCTTTGTAGCCTTTCTTAGTGAAGTAATCATTCCCTTTACGACCGATGAAAAGGAAGTCGATCTTTTCTAGTTGTTTTACATTTTGCTTATAATAGTTCTCTGCGAATTTGTTGATGCTCGCGTTAAAACCACCGCAAAGACCACGATCCGAAGTCAAAACCACCAAAAGCACTTTTTTAACTTCTGGTTTTTGCTCCATCAGCGGATGAGAAACTTTGTTAGTGATAGCGATATCAGCGATTACTTTTCGCAAAGTAAGAGCGTAAGGACGCATATTTTGAATATTATTCTGCGCCTTACGTAATTTCGCGGCAGAGACGAGTTTCATCGCCTTTGTGATCTGCTGCGTATTTTTAGTGGACTCAATCCGAGCCCTGATATCCTTTAAGCTGGCCATTGAGGCACCCTATTACTTAGTAGAAGGTTGGAAAACCGCTTTGAACTCTTCAAGAGCCGCAACAAGCGACTTCTTGATATCGTCCGCCATAGCTTTTTTCTCAGCGATGTTTTTAAGAACGTGAGAGTGTTTTTGTTTCAAAAACTCAATCACCTCTTTTTCGTATCTCTTAACATCAGCTTCTGGATATTGATCCACGTAACCGTTACCGGCTGCGAAGATCATCGCGATTTGCTCTTCAACTTTTACTGGAGAGTATTGGCCTTGCTTCAACACTTCCACCAAGCGGCGTCCACGAGCCAACTGTTGTTGGGTCGCTTTATCGAGGTCAGATGCAAACGCGGCGAAGGCTTCCATCGCGCGGAACTGGGCAAGTTCAAGTTTCAAAGAACCCGCAACTTGTTTCATCGCCTTAATCTGAGCGGCACCGCCCACGCGAGATACTGATTTACCGACAGAAATCGCTGGGCGAATACCTTTATTGAAAAGGTCTGTTTCCAAGAATATCTGACCGTCCGTGATAGAGATCACGTTCGTTGGAATGTACGCAGAGATGTCGCCCGCTTGCGTCTCGATAATTGGCAGCGCGGTCAAAGAACCGCCACCTTTATCTGCAGACAATTTCGCAGCACGCTCCAAAAGACGACTATGGAGATAGAATACGTCCCCTGGGTAGGCCTCACGTCCTGGAGGGCGGCGAAGAAGTAATGACAATTGACGGTAAGCCTGAGCTTGTTTCGTCAAATCATCATAGATGATCAAAGCATGGCGGCCAGTGTCGCGGAAGTATTCCGCCATCGCTGTACCAGAGTAAGCGGCCAAAAATTGCAATGGAGCCTGGTCAGATGCACCCGCAGTAATAACAGTCGTGTATTCCAATGCTCCTGCTGCGCGAAGTTTTTCAACAACCGCTGCGACAGTAGATTGTTTTTGGCCGATAGCCACGTAGAAGCAATATACGCCTTGGCCTTTTTGATTGATGATCGTGTCTATCGCGATAGCTGTTTTACCGGTTTGGCGGTCGCCGATGATCAACTCGCGTTGGCCACGACCGATTGGGATCAAAGCGTCGATAGATTTGATACCTGTAGAAAGTGATTCTTCAACAGGATGACGGTAAACGATACCGGGAGCTTTCAACTCTACCACGCGATTGTGTGGAGTCGTGATGGCGCCGCGGCCATCAACCGGATTTCCAAGAGCGTCAACAACGCGACCAAGAAGAGCTTCGCCCACTGGCACCTGTACGATTTTTTTAGTCCGCTTAACCGTGTCGCCTTCTTTGATGCCGCGGTCTTCGCCGAAGATAACCACGCCCACGAAAGATTCTTCAAGATTCAGAACCATGCCGTAGATTTCACCTGGGAACTCCACGAGCTCGCCCGCCATTACGTTTTCAAGACCGTATACGCGCGCAACCCCGTCCCCTACTGAGAGAACGCTGCCGGTTTCGCTAACTTCAATTTTCTTATTATACTGATTGATCTGCTCTTTAAGAACGCGACTGATCTCGTCGGCACGGATTTGTGTTTCCATGGTTAGTTGGCTCTCCTGTTTAATTCTTCGTTCAATTTAATTAAATGTGTTTCGATACTGTCATCAAAGGTCCACCCACCCACTTCGGCGACAACACCGCCCAAAAGAGTTGGATCTTCTTTGTATGTCAGGATGATTTTCTTATTCAAAATTTTGTTTATGCGCGACTCGAGATCCTTTTTGGCTTCGTCAGACAAAGCCTTTGCGGACTTCACGGAGCCACGAGTGATTCCTTGCTCAACATCCATTTGCTCTTGGTAAGCAGCCGCGATTTCTTCGAACCCACCAATGCGGTTTTTTTCGGCCAAGAGAAGAAGCAGATTGAAAACCTCTTCCAGCAAGCCCTTGCCACCGAATGTGTTTTGAATAACCGCTTTCTTTTGTTCTGGAGTAATGAGCGGGTTTTCAAAATAGCCTTGGATCTGAGCATCTGCTTTAAATGCAGAAGCAACAGCGGCCACTTCTTTTTGTACGCGATCCGCCTGGCCTTTTTGTTTTGCCACAGCAACGAGAGCCTTGGCGTAACGACGAGCGACTTCAGAAATCTTCATGGATTTACCGCCTGTACTTTATTAACGAATTCACTTTGAAGTTTTTGGTGGTCGGCAGAACCGATGTCTTTAGAAAGGACCGCCTTTGCTGCCGCCAAAGAGTCTTTCAGAAGTTGTTCGCGAAGATGTGTGTGCGCCTTTTGGATTTCGATCTTCGCAGTTTGTTCAGCTTCGTTCTTAATACGAGCTGCTTGCTCTTGGGCTTCTTTAATCAACGACAGCTTCATGTCGTTTGCTTCCGCTTTTGCGCGAGCTAAACTGTCGTCTTGAGAAGCCTCTAGCTGATCGAGCTTATGTTTGATGTCTACGAATTGCTTCTCAGCGGCTTCGCGAGCCGCTTGAGATTTTTGAGCTGCAGCCAAGTAGCCCGTTTTTCGACTAGAGTAGAATTTTACAACCGTGCCTCTTAAAATATAGAAAATACCGCCGAACAAAATAGCTACATTTATTGCTTGATATAAGACAACCCTGGGAACTTCAATTGGTCCTGACTCATGCTCGCCGTGGCCACCCGCCGCGAAAGTTGCGCTTGTTCCAAGTACCAAAAGAAACGGAATCCACTTATTCATATTGTCTCTCTTACTTTCCCAAAAGCTTTTGAGTGATCGCGACGGATACGTTTGTAGTTTCCGCCCTCAGCGCCGCCGTTGTGGCTTGAATAGATTTCGCAATTTTTTGATTGTTCGCTTCGAGCAACGAGGTGGCCTCGGTTCGGGCCCTGCCAACAAGGGTATCGAACTCTTTCAGAGCATCTGAACGATGGGCATCGTAGATGTCTTTGATTTTCTTCGTCACTTCTTTTGCTTTAGTTTGGTACTCAGAGTGAAGCTCGGTCGACTTTTTTTGGAACTCTTGTGCCAAGTCTTCGCCGCCTAAAGTGCGCTTTTCGCGCTCTTCGAGAGCTTTGTAATATGGTGTAAAGAGATACAAATTTAAAAAGAAGAACGCACAAATAAAAATTCCGAACTGGATCAGTGCGGTCCCATTAATTCCTAATTGGTGGATAATTTCCATTTTATTGAAATCCCTGCTGTTTTTTTGGAACCTCGGGATTAGCATTTTTGGAAATAAATGGTCAAGGTGAAACTGGCTTTAAATCAGCGTAAACAAAGGACTTTGACTAGGACTTCGGCATGTAAGAAGCACCCTCAAAAACGACACCTTCGTCGATTCGAAGGCTTGGCGAAGTTACGGTGCCTTTAAAAACCGCGGGCGGGTGCATTATAACTCTGCGGCGAGCAAAGAGATTTCCCTCCACGCGGCCAGAAATAATGATGGTGTCAGCCTCAACTTGTGCTTGGATATTGGCGGTGTTGTTAATTACCACCGTATCGTTAGTAAAGATTTCACCGACGAACTCACCGCCGATTTGGACCGTGCCCTCAAAGCTGAGCTTTCCCTCAAAACGAGTCCCATAGTCTAATATAGACGTTACGTGACCCGTGAGAAAATCATCATTGCCAGTAAGAGCTTTTAGTTCCGCCATCCTTGTTTCAACCTATCCACGATTTGAGTCAGCTCATCATCTGAATAGAAATGAACCGCAATTTTTCCTCTGGAATTAGCATAATCAATATTGACCTTGGTTCCTAGGATCTTTTGCAGTTCATCGCAAAGGCCCGAAATGAGTCTCTGCGTCACGTTTTGATCGATGGTCGACTCACGCTCAGGGGAGGAGCTTGGATTTTGAGCGTCAGCCACCATTTTTTCCAATTTACGTACAGAAAGTTTATCACTGATAACCTTCTTCGCGAACTCTAGTTGCATCTTTGCGTCCGGCAAAGACAAAAGTACCTTTGCATGGCCTACAGAAAGTACGCCATCAACGATGAGTTTTTTGGCCTCGATAGGGAGGGACAACAGACGAACCGCATTCGCCACAGTTGCGCGATCACGGCCCACCTTATCTGCCACTTGTTGTTGAGACATTTTAAACTCATTAATAAGACGGGCGTAACCATCGGCCTCTTCAATTGGATTCAAATCTTCACGTTGAATATTTTCGATAATCGCAAGTTCAAGAGTCTCTTGGTCATCAAAATTCTTAATCAAAACTGGAACTTCATGCAGCCCTGCCAACTGCGCGGCCCTCCATCGGCGCTCGCCCGCGACAATCTCAAGTCGGCCCCCGGTGATTTTGCGTGCAATGATCGGCTGAAGAATACCGTTTTCCTTAATGGATTGAGCAAGCTCTTGAAGGGCTTCTTTTTCAAAACTCTTGCGCGGCTGAAATTGGCCTGAGGCCAGTTTATCTATGGCAACCTGCCAAACTTTTCCCTCAGTATTAACAGGAGCCGCCGCCATCACAACTGCGGACGTTGCAACACTCGGTGTCGACTTCGCCGTGGCGCCTGCAAAGTTCTGAACCGGCTTGTTTTGAATAACCTTTTGAGTATCCAAATTGTCAGCCATCGTCTTGCTCGCCATACCTTCGGCTGCAGGGCCTCCACCCAACAAAGATCCGAGGCCGCGTCCTAGGCCCTTCTTTTTGTTAGTGTTTTCAGCATTTAAATCAGACATTTACAGTCTCCTGTTGCGGTCTTTGTTCGGTTGCCTTTACCATCGTTCGCTGCTCAACTTCTTTGGCAAGGTCGTAGTACTTGGTCGCGCCGATTGATTTTTGATCATATTCAAAGATGGATTGGCCATGGCTAGGCGCTTCGCTTAAACGAACATTTCTAGGAATGATCGCATTGAAAACCTTGTCACCAAAATGGTTCTTAATCTCAGTCACAACTTGGTGGCTGAGATTATTTCTCGTATCAAACATCGTTAAAACGATTCCCTCGATATGCAACTGCGGGTTGAGATTTTTCTTAATCAGCCCTGCGGTATTGAGAAGCTGGCTTAAGCCTTCGAGGGCGTAGTATTCGCATTGCAGCGGAACTAAGAAACTGTCTGCCGCTGTGAGCGCATTTAATGTCAGTAGGCCCAATGACGGCGGGCAATCAATAAGAATATAGTCGTAAAGCTCGCCTATGCTCGCAATTGCAGACTTTAGTCTGTATTCTCGCTGCGGCATGTCAACAAGCTCTATTTCGGCGCCGACTAGATCTGGATTTGCTGTGATTACTTGTAGGTTCTCATCTTTTGTTTTTTGAATAGTCTCTTGAATATCTCTTTCGCCAATCAAGACGTGGTAGACGTTCGAATCCTGGCTCTCGTATCGCTTGATGCCCAGGCCGCTGGACGCATTTCCTTGCGGATCCATGTCAATAAGTAGGACCTTCTTACCTAGCGATGCCAAAGCAGAAGAAAGGTTTACTGAAGTAGTGGTCTTGCCTACTCCGCCCTTTTGATTAGCTATGCAAATTGTCTTAGCCATATTCAATTCCTCCGTGATCTATCAAAAGTCCTGCATTTTTTTCATGATGGCAAGTTTTTCCTAATGTTTTACGTAAAAAATCCGATGTTCCACGTAGAACATCGGGTGACCATGCGTATTTTCGCTATTTTTTTTATAACTATCGGTCTTTTTGGCTGCAATAAGCCCAATCCGAATCCGGAATTGGCAGATGAGATCTATCAAGACCTTACCACGAGAGCTGGAGAGGTGAAAAAAGAGGCCGAGGCGGAAAAAAAGAAGCTCGAAGGCTTTAAAAAAGACGTCGAAAAGGCCGTCCCGCAAACTGGCGAAATTAAGTACGCTCAAAAACGATATTTTGAGTCTGAGTTACGGGTTCAAAAACTTGAGCAGCTTGCAAAGTACTACGAGATAAAATCCGCAAACAGAATGCACTATACACAAAGCGAGTATCTCAAAGCCTTTAAAGTCGGTAAACCGTGGCCCACAGAGGAAGAGCTTACAGCTTACAAGCAATACAAACTCTCATCCCAACTAGATGGCGGTTGGGATTCGCGTAAACGTGTGAAGGCATATGAAAAAGATCGCGGAATCGCATCAGAGAGTTTAAAAAGTACAGAAAATGGTACAAAAAAACCCGAATCTGAGCCAAAGGGCGAGTAATCGGGTCAAATATGTTCTACGTGGAACAAATCAGGCTAACTTATCTGTCTTAATCACCGAAAACTTCACTTCACCAATCGGTAAGCGGTACTCGCCCACTAATCCTGGCGTCCACAGAGAACAAAGCTGAATCGGAATTTCAGAAACTTCCATCCCCCATTGTTCCCCCTTAAGGTGGTATACGATACCGCCCTTTGGAACAATCTTACGAAGTAGAAGAATGACTTTCGAAATTGAAGCAAGTCCTCGTGTCATCACATACTGTACACTGCCCTCTTTCAAAGTATCAGGCTTTATATTCAAAACATCCGCGTTCGGAATCTGGGCAACCGCAATGACGTGTTTTAAAAACTCACACTTACGTTGGTCCGGATCGACGACGTGAACTTTAATTTTTGGATTTAAAATAGCAAAAACAAGCCCTGGAAATCCATTGCCTAAACTTAGGTCGTAGATTTCACTCATTCGTGAATTAGCCTTAGCTATGACGCGCGATGCCAGAATGCTGTCGGCAAAATGAAGAGCGTCTGCCATCGGAATAGTTTTTGGAGAAACCAAACTCAACGTCTTATTAAATTTTGCGAGCTCTTCGTTGTAGGTTTTAAACTGCTTTTGAACCTCTGGACTCAAGTCTGAAAACCAGGCTTCCAGACGCCAGTGATTAGTTGGTAATTCTTGATTCTCCGACAAGAGCGACCTCTTTCAGCTTTTTGTGACCCTTTAGATGGATCATTATAGCTTGAATCGCCGACGGATTAACACCACTTATGCGCTGAGCTTGGCCTAAGGTACGTGGCCGAACTTGCGAAAGTTTTGTGACCTCTTCGTTCGAAAGACCACGAATTTCCTTGTATGAAAGTTCCTCTGGGAGACGCAATTCTTCGAGCCGCTTGGATTGCTCGATGAGCTCCATCTGTCTCTTTACGTAGCCCGAATATTTCACCTCAATCTCGACCGGCTCAGATACGTTAGGATCTAAATCCATCTCAAAACCAAATTCATGAAGTGTAGAACAAGAAATCTCTGGGCGACGCAATAACTCCTCAAAACTAACGGGTTTTAACAAAACAGAAGTTCCCAAATTCGTCAACTTTTCCTGTGTTTCTGCGACCGGAAAAAGGCGCTCCGAACGCAATTTACCGATCATAGTCGAGCGACGTTCTTTCAGACTTCTCAATGCTTGAATTGATTCGGTATTTACAAAACCATTGCTGATTGCAACCTCACCTAAGCGATCAATAGTATTATCTTCTCTAAGAACAAGGCGATGTTCTGCTCTTGAGGTAAACATCCGGTAGGGCTCATTCGTTCCTTTGGTCACCAGATCATCGATAAGGACACCTATATAAGCTTGATCACGACTGAGCACAAATTCTTCGCGGCCCAAAACCGACTGAGCTGCGTTCACGCCCGCAATTAAACCTTGCGCGCCGGCCTCTTCGTAGCCGGACGTTCCATTGATTTGACCCGCTAAGAACAGCCGGCGGATCGTGCGAGTTTCAAGACGATGCCAAATTTGCGTAGGTTCGATGAAGTCGTACTCAACTGCATACCCTGGACGAACAATTTTTACGTTTTCAAGACCGGGAATAGTTTGCAAAAATTCGTACTGGACCTCTTCTGGCAAGCTTGTTGAAATCCCCTGAAGATAAATCAGATCCGTGTTCAGACCTTCCGGCTCCAAAAAAGTTTGGTGGCTGTCTTTATCCGCGAAGCGCGTGATTTTATCTTCAATGCTTGGGCAGTACCTTGGTCCGGTGCCCTCGATATTGCCACAGAACATAGGAGACTTATCAAGGTTCGCACGAATTATTTCATGGGTTTTCTCTGTCGTCCGGGACAAGTAGCACGCCACTTGCTGAAGCTTGAACTTCCTCTCTGAACGGAAGCTAAACGGATAAAACTTTTCATCCCCATACTGTGGCAACGTCTTGCTCCAGTCGATGCTGTCTTTATGAAGGCGCGCCGGCGTCCCCGTTTTAAGTCGGCGAACCGTGAAACCAAAATCCGCAAGCTGATTTGACAGGCCGACAGAGGCTTTATCCCCTACACGTCCACCCGGCGTTTGGGTCAAACCGATATGCATAACCCCGTTCATAAACGTCCCGGCGGTGATGACCGTCGCCTTCGACCGGATTTCAGAGCCGTCTTGCAAAACCACGCCAACACAGAGGTCTTTTTCTAAAATCAGGCGTTTTACTTCACCCTGAAGCAGCGAAATATTCGGATGATTGCGGAGTTGGTTCGTCATGTACTGAGAGTAAAGTTGCTTATCAGATTGAACGCGCGTGCCGCGAACTGCGGGACCTTTACTAGCATTAAGGCGTTTGAACTGAATGCAAGTTTCATCCGCCGCAAGACCCATTTGGCCGCCGAGCACGTCGATCTCGCGAACCATGTGACCTTTTGCAAGACCACCGATCGAGGGGTTGCAGCTCATGTATGCGATACGATCTAAATTGGTTGTAACTACGAGCGTGTTCAATCCCAGGCGCGCCGAAGCAAGACCTGCTTCTACTCCGGCGTGGCCGGCGCCGACTACAATAACGTCATATTGGGATATGCTCATAATTATTTTCCGAGACAAAACTCTTTAAACACACGATCCATTACTTGGTCGTCAAAGCGCTTACCGAGGGTTTCTTGGACGGCAATCAAAGCTTCCTTGAGTTCAATTGCGAGAAATTCTGAGCCAAGACCTTCTTTCAGCAACTGCTGACAACGAATGCTGTTTGAAAGGGCTCTCGAAAGATTCTCATAGTGACGAGCATTCGAAAGTAAGACGTAATCTTGAAGATCCGTCTGTGAGAATCGCTTCGAAATCTCTTTCAAAATCAGCGCTCTGGCATTTTGATCGAGAGCGCTGACAAAGAAAAGGTTTCTCTTGGCGAAATCCGCGTATTGGGTAAGTTTTTCAAACCCCGGCGTCTGCGTCGGCTCCTTTAAAAGATCCGCCTTATTGCCAATCACAAAGGGCTTGGCTTCGGAAAGCTGCTTTAAAAGCTCTTCATCCTCAGGCTGAAACCCCACCGTGAGGTCAAATACAAAAAGAACTACATCGGCCTCTGCATGGGCTTCCCGGCTTTTTTTAATACCGATCTGCTCAACAATGTCTGCCGTATGGTTGCGAATTCCAGCCGTGTCTAAAAACGTGAATTTAAGGCCATCAAACTGTGTGTCCCCAGCAATCACATCCCGAGTAGTCCCTGCCACATCCGTAACAATGGCACGCTCCTCTTCCAGGAAAAGATTTAAAAGACTCGATTTACCCACATTCGGGCGTCCCGCTAAGGCGATACGGACACCATCTTTCAAAATTCTTCCGGCCCTATAGGATTGAACCAGTGACTTAAGACCCTCTTCAACATCCTGAAGGCGAATTGTAATGATATCGTTAGATACAAGCTCGAGGCCTTCGGTCGAAAAATCAATGCCGGCTTCCATATGGGCCATCAACCACGTCACATCGTTTTCAATACTCTCAAGCTTCTGAGAAAGCTGGCCTTTGAGTTGCCTGAGAGCCAATTTTTGTGCCTTATCGCTTTGGCTTTCAATCAAAGCCAAGACGCTTTCCGCCTGAACCAAGTCCACATTGCCGTTCATAAACGAGCGATACGTGAATTCGCCCTTATCGGCGCTGCGGGCGCCGCCGGCGATAAGGAGATTTAATATGCTCTGACAAATTTGCGGGTTTCCGTGGCAAGAAATTTCAAGCGTTTCTTCGCCCGTGAAGGATCGGCCTTTTTGGAAGTACGTGACGAGCACTTCATCAATGTCTTCCTGAGCTTGCGGATCATGAAGAGTGCCAAAATAAACTCTGTGCGTTTCGACTTTAGAAGGTAAAAAACGCGCAATCCCGCGAGTCACCTCTAGAGCCTGGGGCCCAGAGATGCGAATAACAGAGATCCCGCCCACACCGTGAGGTGTGGACACCGCACAGATCGTTTGGGAGTCTCTGTCACTACCATTCATGGACGACTACTCTCCAGCCGTCTCTTGGGCTTGAGCATTGTTACTAGTGCCCTTTGCTGGGTAAATTTTTATCTTTTTATAAAGGCCTTCTCCCAAAGAGCGGCTTTTTACGCGTGGGTCTTGGGCCAAATATTGGTGAACAACTTTGCGATCTTTTGGCGGAAGAGCACGGTAGTACACAGACTTACCTTGCTCGATCGCGATTGTTTTCAAGTTTTCCGCGCGCTCGATCAAGGCCGCAGCAGACTCATCACGGTAACCACCACAGTCTACTGTGATATTAGTTTTGTCGTCGGGGAAGTTGTGTTGAACAACCCGCTTCAAGAACAATTGGAGAGCATCCAACATTTGTCCCTTTTTATCTTTCAAAAGCTCTTCGTCAGAACCAGAGAATTCAATCGCCAAAACACCTTCCGTGTCAGATTCCCTCTCATAGTTAGTTTTGAATGAAAGATCGAATTGCCCTTTTTCGATAATACCAGTCAAGGTGTCGTGAACGAGGGTTTCTACTTCGCCACCAGAACTTTTGCTTTTGCCGCCAAACAGTTTACTAAAAAATCCGGCCATAATTTCCTCCTAGGCAGTCGCTTTTTTTGAGTCTCTTAAGAAAAAGAATTGTTGAATAATACCGAAGACCGCACTGACCGTCATATACAGGGTCAGTCCGCTCGGAAGTTGAAGCATGAATAAAATGAAAATTAACGGCAAAAACGCCATAATCTTCGCTTGTGCGGGATCCATCGTGGTTGGTGTCATCTTCTGTTGTAAGAACATGGTTCCACCCATCAAGACCGGCAACACATAGAACTTATCCGCAGAGCTCAGGTCATGAATCCAGCCGTAAAATGGAGAGTGATAAAGTTCAATACTAGAGCCGATCACGCGATAAAGGGCAAAAAACACGGGAATCTGAAGGAGCATAGGCAAGCAACCACCAATGGGATTGGCTTTATGCTCTTTCATCAGCGCCATTGTTTCACGGTTTAAAGCCATTGGATCGTCTTTGTATTTCTCGCGCAAAGTCTGCAACAAAGGCTGGATCTTCTGCATCGCCTTCATTGATTTTGCGGACATCAATGCAAAGGGAAGAACACAGAGACGTACAAGCAAAGTAAGACAGATAATCGCAAGACCCCAGTTGCCAACAACTGTATAAAATGCCTTCATAATATAAAGCAGTGGTCGCGCTATGAAGCCGAAAAAGCCGTGGTCAATAATACTGGGCAGTTCCGCATCGATGGCTTTCAATGTCTCGATAGATTTGGGACCGGCGTAAAGGATCTGTTCCAATGCGATCGTCTGACCTGCTTGAGCCGGCTTATAGGTCAATTCCGCACGTGCTGTTTTAGCAGAAACACTTGAACTTAAGGCTGTCTCAGGAATGATTTCGGACTTATCCACGATCGCCGCTGAGAAATACTGGGTGCTTGCTGAAAGCAAAGACACCTGTTGAAATGACTTCGCCACGTTTTCTTTCGCAGAGCTAAAGTTCACAACCTCAGACTTGCCAGCGTTGTGTTTTACGAAGAAGTCTTGGTGTTGATAAGACGGCATCAGGAATGACGTCGATTGCGGCACTGTCACTTTCTCTGGGATAACCAACGTCACGCCTTGAGCCATTTCAGCCGTGGGCTTTTCAATCACGACTTTATTAGTGAACGCTTGTTTCTCTCCATCGTACTTCAAAGTACGCGTGACCGTCGACTCACCAACTTGAGCTGTTCCTACATATTGGCCAGGGGCCTCTTCTTTAAGGTCGAAAGTTAGAGGGTTTGCCTGGGTCGCAAGCTTTAACTCGAAGAGGGATTCGGTATCTGATTGGCCTACTTTAATAGGATTTTTATCGTAATCGACATACTTATTGAGTACGACATTCTTTAGGCCCATCCCGTGATTCGTGATGGTGAATGAAATATTGTCGTCTTTAAACTCGAAGGCTTTTTCAGCAATAACTTGGCCCGGTGTTGATTTCGTTTCAACCGTTTGACCGGAAGCTCCTGTGGTCGCTTCGGCCGTCACGGGTGCGGCAGCGGTCGTCGATTCAGCTGTTGCGGTTTTTTGTGCCGGTTTATTGTAGTTCGGGTATTTCTTCGTGAGATACGTTTGCCAGCCAAACCATACAGCACCAACCAGGACAAGGGCGAGAATCGTTTTGGGGTCAAAGAATGAGCTTTTATTTTGCTCTTGCATGGGAGTCTCCTGAGCAGCCACAAGCCGGAACCGGATCAAACCCAAAAGTTCCGCCAGGACGGCATTTCAAAATTCTTTTACTGATTAAATAAATCGCAGAGAAGAAGTTGTGAGTTTTGACGGCCTCAACAGCATACTCAGAACAACTCGGAGTGAAGCGGCAAGCTCCGCCCATGTGAGTTGTTCCCAGAGTCCTATAAGTAGCTACAAACAAAAGCAGCAAAGACTTAGAAAGACTTTGAAAGAATCTCAAGACCGGTGTCCATGGCTTTTTTGAACTCATCATATTTGAGTCCTTTGTAAAAGCCCTGGTCGATGGGTTTAAAGATAATGTTGATGGAGACGTCAATCGGCGATCCTGTCTGATTCGACCTATCAACGAAGTCCCTAAAGTATTCTCGTGCCCAACGCTTTAATCTATTGCGAACAACTGCAGAACCGACTTTACGGCTTGCCGTCACGCCAAAATGCAGTCCCTTTGGACCCCTATTAGAGTAGTTCAAAAGGAGCCATTTCGTTGGCCAGGCTCTTTTTCCAGTCTTTTTGAGAGAGAGAAATTCGGAACTTCGTTTAATTACAACTGGTCTACTATTTTCCACCAGTTGAAACCGTTAAACGTTTTCTTCCTTTTACACGACGGCGAGAAATAACATCTGTACCGGCTTTAGTAGCCATTCTTGCGCGGAAACCGTGTTTGTTTTTACGACGACGATTGGATGGTTGGTAAGTACGTTTCATTTTCAACTCCTGGTGAAACATTTTTGACGCTTTAGGACGTCCTGCCACTCTTTTTGGTGGACGCCGAATTAATCACAATGCAGCAATAAGGTCAACTGTTGAAAACTTCGACAGGCCCTGCTAAAGATTTTTTGCGTTTCTGCTGCAGTTTTGAACACGCAAACTGAGGGGTCGGTTTGAGGGGTTATCCACGTGGATATTAATAGTTCGTTTTGGGTTCATATAAAAACCAAGATGAAAAGTCGAAATCTGAATAACAAGTATCTTGAAACATGGTTGGATCCTATCGAGTATCTGTCCACGTCCGGGTCTTCAGAGCGCCCTCGCATTATCCTTGGTGTCCCCAATGCCCTTCATCAATACTACGTGACTCAGAATCTGCAAGATCAGATTTATACTGAAATTTCAGATAGTTACAAAAATCCTTTCGAAGTGGAGTTCGTGATCACCGGCAACAAGCCACCTCTTCCGCCAGAGAATCCTTTGGCTTTGGATGAAGCGATCAACGCCAACGAGCAGGCGCAGTTCCGCCCGCAGGTTTCAACACCTACTCAACCCGCGGCTCAGGTGACTACTCAGAAATCGACTTCTGACTTTTTAAACACAGAATTGACCTTTTCTACCTTTGTTGTTGGAAAAAATTCAGAGTTTGCCCATGCCGCCTGTTTTAATGTGGCTAGAAACCCGGGGGCCGACGATTATAACCCTCTCTATATATTTGGGCCTGTGGGAATGGGTAAAACGCATCTATTAAATGCCGCCGGTAATTATATCCATGAGCAATTCCCACACCTTAGAATTACTTACATCTCGGCAGAGCGCTTTTTGAATGAGTGCGTTGCGGCTCTTCGCCACTACCAAATGGATAAGTTCCGTCAAAAATACCGTGAAAACTCCGACATTCTTTTAGTAGATGACGTCCAATATATTGGCCGCGGTGAGGCTGTTCAGGAGGAGTTCTTCCACACTATCAATAACTTCATTGACCGTAAAAAGCAGGTTATTTTGGCTAGCGACCGTATGCCTAAGGATATCTTAGGCCTCGAAGACCGAAGTCGCACCCGTCTTGAACGCGGTTTAATCGCAGATATCACAATGCCGGATTTAGAAACGAGAATTGCAATTCTTCGCTATAAAGCCGAAAAATTTGGCGTGCGTATGCCTGAGGATGTAGTAAATCACATTGCCCGCATTTCTAAACGCTCAATCCGTGAACTTGAGGGTAACCTTAAAAAAGTGAAGATTTATTCTGAGCTTCAGGGGCTTATTATCGACTATGAGCTTGTTAAAAAGATTCTTTCACACCATGAAAGTCAGTCAACGATTTCTTTAGAAGAGATCCAAAAGCTCGTTGCCGACCATTTTAAAGTTAAAATCACGGATCTAAAATCTAGTACGCGCGCTAAACCAATCGTAGTCCCACGACAGATTGCGATGTACTTGATTAAAAAGTTTTTGGATCGATCTCTCGTAGATATTGGGAAGGCTTTTGGAGGCAAAGATCACACAACGGTGATGAATGCTCTTGAAAGGGTTCAACATCTACAAGCAACCGATCAGGATATTATGAAAGATGTCGAGGAGTTGGAGCAAAGGATCCACAATATCACAGGGGTGTGAATGTGGACTGTGGATAAGTCTGTGGAAAGATTTGAGGGTAAAAATGTGTATTCAACTTACCCACAAATTTGAAAAATCCTAAGGCGGCCTTAAGAGGTTTTTATCCACGTAAAAAAATGAACGCTTTTAATAGCTTAAAGGGTATTTGGATTTATCCACAGTCCTACTACTACTACTAGTATTTATATTAATAGTAATAGATATATAAGAGATTCAAATAAGAGGGATTCATCATGAGATTGGAAATTGATAAAAGAGATTTACTAGGGTTAATCGGTAAGACTCAGAACATTGTAGAAAAAAGAAATACAATGCCGATTCTCGTAAATATTCTTTTAGAGGCAGAAAATAATGCACTGAAAGTTTTTGCGACAGACCTTGAAGTAAGTCTGACGGACCAAACGAAAATTAAAGTGATCCAACCAGGAAAAGTTGCGGTCAGCGCAAAAAGCCTTTTTGATATTGCCAAGGAACTTTCTGAAGGAACGATCCAGTTAATTAAGAAAGAAAACAACTGGCTGGAAATTAAACAAGGCCGTTACACTTCTAAAATTGTTGGTATCAGCGCGGACGAATATCCAATCTTCCCTACTTACAATGCTCAGTCTTTCATTACGGTTCAGGCAGAAGTTTTGAAAGATATGATCGATAAGACGATTTTCAGCGTATCCACCGATGAAACACGTTATCACTTGAATGGTGTTTACTTCGAAATCGTTGGCGGCACGGGTTTTAGAATGGTTGCAACAGACGGTCACAGAATGAGCATCGTGAATCGTACACAAAACGATTCTAAATCCGCTGCGTCTCCCGGAGTTATCATTCCTCGTAAAGGGCTCGGCGAAATCAAAAAGTTGTTAGATGGTGTGGATGGAACCGTGGAAATCGCAATTGAAGGTTCTCAATTTATTTTGAAACACTCTTCAACGACATTGATGATTCGTTTGATTGAGGGAAAGTATCCGAATTATCAACAGTTTATTCCACAGAAGCTTACGCAGCGGGTGCAGATCAATCGCGAACACTTCCTCACTTCTTTGAAACGTGTTTCATTGTTGGCCAATCAAAAATCAAAAGCTGTTTTATTGAATCTGACAAACGGTAAAATGGAAATTTCTTCTAACAATCCTGAACTAGGAGACGCAAAAGAAGAGATCGAAGTTGATTACTCCGGCAACGAAATGAAGATCGGTTTCAATGCGAAGTTCATCACAGATATTCTGACTAGCATGAATGACGACCGCGTAGATTTTGAATTGAATGATCAACTCTCTCCAGGACTAGTACGCCCTCATAATGACGCGACCTACACTTGCGTTCTTATGCCCATGAGAATTTGATGTTCTTTGAAAAGATCAGAATCCACAACTTTCGAAATTTCGTGGATTCTCAAGCAGAGTTTTCTCCGAGACTGAATGTCTTTCTCGGAGAAAACGGCCAAGGTAAAACAAATCTCCTCGAAGCTCTTTATCTGACTCTTCAAGGAGACACCTTTCGCTACGCTGATAGTGTGAATCTCATCCGTAGCAATATTGATTTCTCGCTTCTCCAAGCACAAGTTCGCCAAAAAGATCTGATCTACGAACTTAAAACGCAAATCATGAAAAGCCGTAAGCATAGTTTCGTGAATGGTAAACGTGTGAGCTCTGCAGATCTTCGCAAAGAGTTTTCTGCTGTGGTGTTTTCGCCGGAAAGTTTAGCTTCGATCAAGGAAGGTGCGGATTTTCGCCGGACATTGATTGATGATTTGCTGACGAGTTTCAACAAGCGAAACGTCGATTTGATCGCTGAATTTCGCAAAGCGCTAAAAACGCGTAACAGAATTTTAAAAAATTACGTCGAGAATCAAGAAGACAAAGCCGGTACATTGCGCTTAATCGAGAGTATAAACCCTTCTTTTCTGCGTTTGGGGGCTCAGCTAGCCACCGCCCGAATTACTGCGCTCCAGGGTCTTTTGAGAGAATTTAACAGCGCAATGCAATATATTTCCAACAATGACACCGAAATCGGCGTTGAATACGTCATCTCAGGACAAAATGCGCTTAGTTTTAGTGCACAAGATGTGTTTGATGCACTACAAAAACGCAGTGAAGAATTGCGTGATGCAGAACTCTCTGGCGGAGTCAGTTTGGTCGGTCCACACAAGCACGATATTATATTTCTATATGGTCAAAAGGACTCACGTTTTTACTGTTCGCAGGGGCAGCAAAGAGCTATCATATTATCTTTCAAAATGGCTCAAATTGTGTATCATAGGAAGGCTCACGACGTTTACCCAATTTTGATGTTGGATGATGTCTTATCTGAACTCGATCAACAGAAGCGGGACTCACTGATTACGTTCTTACACGAGATCAATACCCAGATTTTTGTGACGACGACGGACCTCACTCTGCCAAAGAGTTTTTCTTTGGATGAAGTGGCTGTTTTAAAAATTAACAACGGGCAAATTCTTCAGTGATTTAATTTTAACTGAATGGAAAGTTCGGAGGAATTACGCGTGTCAGATCAAAATGTGTCTACAGCTCCTGAACAAAAGAATTATGGCGCTGACCAAATTCAGGTTCTCGAAGGCTTGGAAGCTGTTCGTAAAAGACCAGGGATGTATATCGGCGATACTGGTGTTCGTGGTTATCACCATCTTGTGTATGAAGTTGTGGATAACTCCGTAGACGAAGCTCTAGCAGGATATTGTAAACACATTCAGGTTACGATTAACACAGACGAATCCATCACTGTTGAAGATGACGGTCGGGGTATTCCTGTTGGTGCTCATAAAAACGGTAAATCTGCTCTTGAAATCGTTATGACCGTTCTCCATGCCGGCGGCAAATTTGATGGCGGCGGTTACAAAGTATCCGGCGGTCTTCATGGTGTAGGTGCTTCGGTTGTGAACGCCCTTTCTTCTCGTTGCCAAGTTGAAGTTCAACGTGAGGGTTTTGTTTGGACTCAACGCTACGAAAAAGGCGTGATTCAAGCCTCGGTTGAAAAAGGCGAAACCACTTCTAAAACTGGAACGAAAACAACTTTCAAACCGGACCGTGAAATCTTCAAAGATGAAACGATCACTTACGATTTTAATACTTTGGCGAATCGTTTCCGTGAATTGGCATTCTTGAATGGTGGTCTTCATATTTCTTTGAAAGACGAGCGCACAGGCAAGAAACAAGATTTTCAATACGCAAACGGCGTGGCTGAATTTGTTCAGTTTATGAATCAATCTAAAAAGCCCCTTCACAACGAAGTGATTTATTTCCGTGGAGAAAAAGAAGGCGTTGAAGCAGAAATCTCTCTGCAATGGAATGATTCTTACTCTGAATCTATTTTCACTTATTGCAATAACATCAACACCCATGAAGGCGGAACTCACTTGATGGGTTTCCGTTCTGCCTTGACTCGTACAACAAATGCGTACGCGACGGGAAAGAACCTGCTCAAAGATTTGAAAGAAAATCTGGAAGGTGAAGATATCCGTGAAGGTCTTGCAGCCGTTATCTCGGTAAAAGTGCGTGAGCCTCAATTTGAAGGGCAAACAAAAACCAAACTCGGTAACACTGAAGTAAAAGGGATTATTGAGTCCTTGGTAAACGAAAAGCTTGCTGACTGGATGGATCGCAATCCAAACATAGCTAAGAATATTATCATGAAATGCGTGGAATCCGCGCGCGCCCGGGAGGCGGCTCGTAAAGCGCGGGACCTCACTCGTCGTAAAACGGCCCTTGATGGCGGCTCTTTGCCGGGTAAAATGGCAGACTGCCAGGAGCGTGATCCAGCTAAGTGTGAATTGTACCTGGTGGAGGGTGACTCCGCGGGTGGCTCTGCAAAGCAGGGCCGTGACCGCAAGACCCAGGCGGTTTTGCCTCTGAAAGGTAAAATCCTCAATGTTGAGAAAGCGCGTTTTGACAAAATGCTTTCCAACGAAGAGATCAAAATGATGATTTCTGCTTTGGGTACGGGGATCGGTAAAGAAAATGTGAGCGTCGATAAAATTCGCTATCACAAAATCATTATCATGACTGATGCCGACGTGGATGGATCCCACATCCGCACCCTACTTTTGACTTTCTTCTTCCGTCAAATGCCAGAAGTGCTTGAGCGCGGTTATATCTATGTCGCCCAGCCGCCGTTGTATCGCGCAAAAAAAGGTCAAAATGAAACCTACTTGAAAGACGAAGCAGCACTGACTGAGTATCTTTTGAGCTCAGGTTTGAATAATTTCAAACTCAAAGGCAAAGAGAACACTTCTGAAGCAGATCTTCGTAAAATGATCATCAACATTCAGAAATTTAACGGCCTCTTGAAAACATCATCAGCAAAGTACGATCGTGATGTTTTGTATTTCCTCCTCAGCAAAGTTGCAAATCTCGAGACAACTTTGAACGATGAGAAGAAACTTGCGGCGGCTTTGAGCGATTTCGAGGTTTGGATTCAAGCAAATCCAAATCTGGGCATCACTGAAGTGAAAACAGATGTGAAAAAAGACGATCAAGGCAAGTCTTACGCCGAGGTCTATACGGTTCGCTACGCAGATCGAATGACAACCACCTTCGGTGCGACGAACTTGAAGGCTCCTGAAATTGTTGAGCTTTTGAATCTGTGGGCGGGTATTCAATCGGTAACGAAACTGCCGTTCACGATTTTGCAGAACGAAAACGAAATTTCGTTTGAAAACTATTCGGATTTCCAAAATCACGTGATGGAATCAACGAAAAAGGGTGTTTACATCCAACGCTATAAAGGTTTGGGCGAGATGAATCCGGAGCAATTGTGGGAAACCACTTTGAATCCTGAACACAGAGCCCTTCTGAGAGTCAGTATTGATGATGCCGTTGCGGCCGACGAGACGTTTAGTGTTTTGATGGGCGAACAGGTAGAGCCACGCCGTCAATTTATTCACGACAACGCCCTTCTTGCTCGCGGCCTAGATGTTTAATTAATTTTGAATTGGTGAGATATGGATAATAGTAATCAAGAAAAAGGCGTAACGGTCGTTGATATCAATAAGGAAATGCGCGATGCATATCTTCAATATTCGATGTCCGTTATCGTAGGCCGTGCTCTTCCAGACGTGCGTGACGGTTTGAAACCGGTTCATCGCCGCATTTTATTTGCCCAGCACGAACTGAGTAACACGCACGATAAACCTTATAAAAAATCTGCCCGCGTAGTCGGAGACGTGATGGGTAAATACCATCCGCATGGTGACGCTGCCATTTACGAAACAATGGTTCGTATGGCTCAGGACTTCTCTCTTCGCTACCCGTTGACGGATGGTCAGGGGAACTTCGGCTCTATCGATGGTGATAACGCCGCAGCCTCTCGATATACCGAAGTTCGTATGACGCGTTTGGCGGAAGAACTCCTCGCTGATATTGAAAAAGAAACAGTTCCGTTTGGTCCGAACTACGACGACTCTTTGGAAATTCCAACAGTTTTGCCAGCAAAGTATCCAAATCTTTTGGTGAATGGTTCTTCCGGCATTGCGGTTGGTATGGCGACGAATATTCCTCCGCACAATTTGGGCGAAGTGATCGACGGCGTGATCCACGTGATTAATAATCCTGAGTGCACGGTTGATGATTTGATGGGCTTTGTAAAAGGCCCGGACTTCCCGACCGCTGGTGTGATTGCTGGGCGCGAAGGTATCATGCAGGCCTACAAAAAAGGCCGTGGCGTTATCACTTTGAAAGCAGTTGCGGAAATCGTTCAAGCAAAAGATCGCGAAGAGATCATCATCAGCGAACTTCCTTACCAAGTGAACAAAGCAAAGCTGATTGAAAGCGTTGCTGACCTTGTTCGTGATAAACAAATCGAAGGCATCTCAGACATCCGCGATGAGTCTTCGCGCGAAGGTATGCGCATCGTAATTATTTTGAAGCGTGGTGAAAACGCGACCGTGATTTTGAATCGCCTGTACAAGTACACACAAATGCAAGTGAGCTTCGGTATCATCATGTTGGCTCTTGATAAGAGGAACCAGCCGGTCACTTTCAATTTGAAAAACATGTTGGAAGCATTCGTTGATCACCGCCGCGACGTTGTTACGAAGCGTTGTATTTTCGAACTAAAGAAGGCTCAAGAACGCGCCCACATTTTAGAAGGCTTGAAAAAAGCTCTCGATCATATCGATGAAGTGATTGCGACAATCAAAGCCTCTAAAGAAGCCAATGCGGCTCGCGAAGCTTTGATGGCGAAATTTGCATTCAGCGAACGGCAAGCCGTTGCGATCCTTGAAATGCGTTTGCAACGTTTGACCGGTTTAGAGAGAGATAAAATTCTTAATGAACTTGCGGAACTCATGAAACAAATCGATTGGTTGAAAATGGTTCTTGCGGACGTTCGTGAGATCTACAAAATCATCGTGGGAGAGCTTGAAGATATTAGAAAGCGCTACGCAGACGAGCGTCGTACGCAAATCACGGGCGATTTGACCGATATTGAGGACGAAGACTTGATTGCTGATGAATCCATGGTTGTGACGATCACGAACACGGGCTACATCAAGCGCATTCCGACTGAAGAATACCGCCTGCAAAAACGTGGCGGTAAAGGTCTTAAAGGCATCGAAACCAAAGAAGAAGATTACGTTACCAACATCTTTACGGCGAGCACGAAGACCATGCTCTTGGTGTTCACGGATAAAGGTAAGGTCTACTGGTGTAAAGTTCATAGACTCCCGCTTGGAAACCGCACCTCTAAGGGAAAAGCGATTGCGAATGTGGTTCAATTGGCTTCCGGAGAGAAGGTTCGTTCCATCCTCCCGATTGATCAATTCGAAGAGAACAAGTACATCGTTATGCTTACGGAAAAAGGGATTATCAAGAAGACCTCTTTGGATTCCTTCTCAAACCCTCGAACGGCCGGCTTGATTGCCCTGACGACAGATTTGGACGATGCGATCATTGATTGCAAAATCTCTGATGGCACGAGTGATGTCTTCATAGCCACAAAAGATGGCATGTCGATTCGTTTCAATGAAAGTGATGTTCGTGGTATGGGCCGCACAGCCCGTGGTGTGAAAGGTATTACCTTGGCGAAAGACGATATCGTTATTGGTATGGAAGTTTTCGAAAAGGGCAGCAAAGATACCATCTTGATGGTGACCCAGGTCGGCTACGGCAAACGTTCTGAGCTTGAAGAGTACAGAATTCAAAGTCGTGGTGGCGTGGGCGTCATCACGCAGAAAACCACGGATAAAGTTGGTATGGTTGTCGGCACGCGCAAAGTAAAAGCGACTCAAGAAGTGATCCTGTCGACTGATAAAGGTCAAAACATCCGTATGAAGGTTTCTGATATTTCTGTTCTTGGCAGAAATACCCAAGGTGTTCGCCTCATCAATCTTGGCGAAAAAGAGGAAATGGTAACAAGCCTTGCTGTCGTCGATGACGAAGAGGCAGCGGGCGAGGAAGTTCACTAAGATGTTCAAGCGGGTGCTGATCGTTGGCCTTACTCTCGGTCTCAGCGCCTGCTCGCCTCCGGAAGCGAAAGATTACAAGCAGGCCCAGGAGAATGTTACCCAAGGCCACCACCAGGCGGCCCTATCAAGTCTTGATCGCGTGCTAAAACGGGCCCCCGACAGTGAGTATGCCGTGAAGGCCGCCCGTGACGGTGCTCGAATCGCTTCTCTAGAACTCAAAGATTATAAAAAAGCCGTCGATTACTATCAATTTTTGGTTTTGCATTCGCCGGACCCTGAAGAGCGTTTGAGTTCCCAGAAGCAGCTTGCCTCCATCTACTTTGATCAACTTCAAAACTATGACAAAGCTATTCTTGAGCTGAACAAACTGGTGCGCAGCACGGCGTCTGACATCGAAGTCGCTCGATACAAGCTAGATATTGCACGTGCGAACTATTACCAGAACAACTTCTTTCAAGCCCATAGTGAGCTGGATGACTTGCTGAAGTTGAACATCGATGATGAAGAAAGATTCTCTGCATGGGTTTTAAAAAGTAATATCCACATTGCTCTTAAAGAATACGCAAAGGCGATTGAGATTCTTAAAAAGATCACGGCGACTTTTCCGCAAAAATCCCTGCAGGAAAACGTGTATCAGACACTCGCCGTCTGTTATGAAGAAAGTGATAACTTTGCAGAGGCCATAAAAACTTTGGAGTCCGTAAAAGATAAGTATCCGCAGCCAGAGTATATAGAGATTCGGATAAAACGCTTAAAAGATAGGCAGAAAAACCGCCCAGGGGCACGGGGGCTTCGAAAGTAATGAAAAAGTACCTGATTTTTACGTCGATCGGTTTTGAGCTCGTTGGGATTATGGTTGCTTCGATTTATTTAGGTCAGACAATTGATAAAACCTATCAAACAAAGGGTTTAGCATTAATTGCATTGATGTTCATTGGACTCGCCAGTTGGCTGACCCATGTGATACTTCTTCTTCGCCGCTTTCAAAAAGACGAACCCGAAGATAAAGAATAACAATGAGAATAGTTCTTTTATTTCAGCTACTTATAATTTCAATAGGCTACGGCGTATTGCGTGCTGGCGGGCCGCAGTATTCAGATCTGTCTTTTGGTGTCGGCGGCTTGATTGTTACGGGGAACTTTATTTTTCTCGGATCGGGTTGGAAATTGGTTTTTCGTAAAAAACTGATTGCCCTGTCCGTTCTTATCATTGTATTTAAGTACGCGATTTTAGGAGTCATTATTTATCATTTCGTGAAGCAGAGCTGGCTGCAACCTTTTTGGTTCGCAACCGGAGTTGCTACCATGATGGGCGCCTCCTTAATCTATGCGTTAACACAGAGGTTTTTTGAAAAAGAACCCGAAGAAACAAAAGAGTAAAGCATGGCTTTTAACTGGACACAGCTAATTCCTCAAGTCGGTCACGATCACGATAAAGTCGCAGTTGCGACTTTTGCTATCACAAGCATTGCTCTGGTTTTTGTGGGTCTTCTGGGGCGTGCATCTCTTGGTAAAGGGGATGTTGCGGTTGTTCCTGTGGGCAGGTTCTCTCTTCGCGGAGTCTTGGAACTCATTACTGAGTTCATTGCAAATCTGGTCGACACTGTTATTGGCCACCATGGCCGTCATTTCACACCAATGTTTACGGCGGTTTTTTTCTTCGTATTCGTGAACAACATGGTGGGTGTTATTCCTGGCATGACTCCCGCTACTGAAAACATCAATACTACCTTCGGTATGGGTCTTTTCATGTTTCTTGCTTACAACACACTTGGCATCAAAGAGAACGGGATCGTGGCCTATCTTAAGCATTTCATGGGCCCGGTGGTTTTTTTGGCGCCTTTGATGTTTGTGATCGAACTCGTATCTCACTTTGTGCGTCCCTTTAGCTTGGGACTTCGCTTGGCGAATGTCATGATGGGTGATCACACAGTTGTATCTGTGTTCTTGGATTTGATTCCAATCGGCGTACCACTTCCATTCTATATCATGGGTTTGTTCGTCGCTTTCGTTCAGGCATTTGTTTTTACGTTATTGTCTATGGTGTACGTCGCGTTCGCAACAGCACACGATCACTAATAGTCAGATAAATTTATTAAAATAGAAGTTAAAAGGAGAACACTAATGAAAAACTTCAGCAAAAAAATGATCGTAGCTTTGGCTTCAACAATGGTAGCTGCACCAGCATTCGCGCAAGAAGCGGCGGCGGCTCCAGCAGAAAAACAAGGCTTGGTTGCAATCGCAGCGGCTTTGGCAATTGGTTTGGCAGCATTCGGTGGTGCGATGGCCCAGGGCAAAGCAGCTTCTTCTGCTTTGGAAGGTATCTCTCGCAATCCAGCAGCGTCTGGCAAAATCTTGACTCCAATGATCATCGGCTTGGCTCTTATCGAGTCTCTCGTGATCTACGCTCTTTTGATCGCTTTGCGCCTTTCTTAATTTTAAGACCGGAACATTCAATCGAATAACAAAAAAGGCTGCCTTTAGCCCTTACTATTACCCACATCTTTTACCGGATGTGGGTAATAGTAAGGGCTAAAGGCAGCCTTTTTTGTTAAAAATCGTGGAATTCCCGAGGACGTTCGCTTTGAATCAATAGTCAATTCCGAAAAGCGACCTGGTACCTTTTTAGAGGTATTTGTTAACGATGGATTCGACTTTGTTGCGGATTCTGTCGAGACCCGATTGGGTTGTTGCTTCGTAACGTACAACTAAAACGGGCTGAGTGTTAGAAGCGCGGCAAAGCGCCCAGCCGTCTGCAAAGCTTAGGCGGATTCCATCGATCAAGTTTGCTTTGAAGTCTGGTCCGCCCTTGCCGAAAGCCTCAATCATCTTTTCAACGATCAATACTTTCTTCTCTTCGGTCGTGTCGATGCGAATTTCTGGGGTGTTGAATGCCGGCGGTAACCCCTCCAAAAGCTGCGGGATGTTTTTGCCGGTCTTGTGCAAGATTTCTACGAGCCTCAGGGCCGCGTAAGGAGCATCGTCGTAACCGAAGTTTCTATCCGCGAAAAACACGTGCCCGCTCATTTCACCGCCGAAAGGCGCGTGCTCAACTTTGATTTTTTCTTTTACAAGGCTGTGGCCCGTTTTCCACATGATAGGAGCGCCGCCGTGCTTAGCGATATCATCATAAAGACGATCAGAGCACTTCACGTCGCCAACAATTTTAGCACCTTTTTGAGTGGCGAGAATCGACCGAGAGATAACAACCATCAACTCATCACCGTAAATCATACGACCGGTGTGATCGACAACGCCAATACGATCCGCATCTCCGTCAAAGCCGATGCCACAAACGGCCCCCTCTTTGAGAACTTGCGCGCGAAGATCTTTTAGGTTCTTTTCCACCGTTGGATCTGGATGGTGATTTGGGAAGCGGCCATCTGGTTCTTCAAATAAGATCGTTGGATTCAGGCCAACGGCATTGAAAAGGCCGCGAGCTACAACGCCGCCAGCACCATTGCCGCAATCCAAAACAACCTTGACGTTGCCGAGGTTGCCGAATTCTTTTTTGTATTTCTCAAAGTACGCAGGGAAAATATTGTGGTTGGAAACAGTTCCTTTACCAGTCAGGAATTGGCCCTTTTCCATAATTTTGCGAAGCTTTTGAATCTCCTCACCGAAAATTGTAGCCTTACCAACAGAGATTTTAAAGCCATTGTAATCCGGAGGATTGTGACTGCCAGTCACCTGAATCGCACCGTCAACAGGCAAAGTAAAGGTCGCGAAATAACATACCGGGCTTGTGACAAGACCCAAGTGAATAACACTGCCGCCGGATTCAGTGATCCCTTTAGTAAGAGCATTGACGATGTTAGGAGAAGACAAGCGTGCGTCGTTACCAAGAGCGACTGTCGGATTTGAAACGCCCTTGTTTTCTTTCATGTAAACGACATAAGAGCGACCGAGTAACTCAGCAAAAGAGTCGTCGAAATCGCCGTTGTAAACACCGCGGATATCGTATTCTCTAAAGATGACTGGTTTAAACATTTGAAACCTCTTTTGTGAATTAAAACACCAAGTTATAGATTTTTTGCCAAGCGGAGACAAGCTTGGACTGCGTCAATCATCGAGTTCGCAAGAGCCTTGTTCTTGCCGAAGAGATCCTTCGCCGTGCCGTGATCGACACTGGTACGAACAAAGGGAATTCCGAGGGAAATATGCACGCCGCTCTTTTGGCCGTGAATAGTTTTAAAAGGAATGAGCCCTTGATCGTGGTACATCGCCAGGTAAACGGAAAATTTTTTCCAATTTTCTTCTAAAAAAGCGACGTCAGGGACCAAAGGTCCTATGAGAGGAATCTTTGCCTTTTGGGCTTCCGAAATAGCGATCATGATATCGGTCTGTTCTTCGAGACCAATCAACCCCTCTTCGCCGGCATGAGGATTTAAGCCCAAGACTGCGATAGGTTTCTTTTGTAGCGGCTTTGGCAGCTTCAGGCGAAGACTATTTGCCGCCTCAATTCCGGAGAGAAGCTCTCGGACCGTTAGGTGATGTGGCACCTGGGACAAGGGAATGTGGGCTGTATTAAGAACAACGTTGAACTTATCTCCAATAAAACCCATGTGCACCTTGTGGGCCCCTGAGACGCGTTTGAGGATATCAGTGTGGCCCATATCTTTAAGTCCGGCGCGATGAATTTCGGTTTTAGAAAGAGGGCCCGTCACCATGCCGTTGATTTGTTTTTGCTGGCACCAGATCGTCGTTTGTTGAACCCATAAAGCCGGAGAATCAGAAGAGACAATCTCTACAAGGTGATTCGACGTCATGTCTGCAGATTGTAAGTAACCCAGCGCTTTCATTGGCGAGGTAAAGCTGACGAGCCTAAATTTCTTAGAGAGGCTTTTCAGGCTCCTTGGAAAGGCGTTCTCGCCCCGCCAAAGGAGAAAGTGTACACCACGTTGAGGGCCGAGCTTGAGCAACGCTTTTTCGGTGATCTCGAGACCGATGCCGTCAATATCCCCAGTGGTGATCGCAATCTTTAAAGCGGACCCGGCTTTCATGGCTACTTTTCGTTGATACGAATGAAAGACTCTTCGCGCTTTGACTGAAGCCAGTTTTTCATTTGGCGCTTAAAGTTCTGTTCAAAAAGAGCAGACTTAATACGCTCTTTTTCGCGTTCAAACTTAGGGTCTGTCGTCAGCTTCTTACCAAGAAGCTTCGCGATGTGGTAACCCATGCGGGACTTCACGATACCGGTTGTTTGGCCAGGGTTGAGATTCTGAATAGAGGCCTCAACCTCCTTCAAGAACTCGCCGGATTTAAAAGTTCCCAGCAAGCCACCCGTTGTGAAGTTAGGATCTTCGCTATTTTGCTCGGCGAGAGTCTCAAAGCTTTCGCCTTGGCGAAGCTTTTCAAGCACATTCTGGGCGCGTTTGTAAGCCTCATCGGCACCCCCCTTTTTCGGGTTAAAAAAGATATGAGCAATGGTGAACTCATTAACGCTCGACTTGTTTTCCGGGTTTTTCTTAAGGTATTCCGCCAACGCATCATCATCAGAAATACGAAGCTTAGAGATGATTTCAGATTCGATTAAAGACTGCTTTTCTATTTTTTCCTTCAAAAACGCCTGATACTCTGATTGGGAAATACCTTGAGCTTTAAAGGCCGCGAGGATTTCTGGAACAGAGGCGTTATTCTTTTTCGCCATATCTTTGATCTCTTGATCAACACGCTCCATGGTCACGTTGTGATTCAAACGGTTGATTTCGGATTGCATGATCTTTTCGTTGATCAGGTATTCAAGCTGAACCTTGCGGTCTTTCTTTAGATCTTCAACCGACTTACCCATCAAGAGGCTGTCGTCGATTAAAGCGGGAGTTTTCAATTTATGCTGAAGATCCTTGAAATCAGACTCAAGAACGATTTCGTTGTTTACTATGGCAACGATGCGCTCAACCACCTCGGCTTTTGCACCAAAGGGAATCAGCAATAAGAAAGAGAGAAGTAATTTATTCATTTTCAGTCCTCGTTTCGACAACGATCGAATTGATCAGATCATTGTCTCTGAGAACCTTACTACTTCTGAGTTGGGCATCCAACCATTTTACGAACTCAGCCTGCTCACGCTGCGCAGTTAAAGTGCGGGCTATTTGATTACGCACCTCTTCCATCGGCGTAGTGCCGGCGGGAGCCTTTTTTTCTATTTTTACGACGTGATAGCCAAACGGGCTCTTGAGCTGCGTCACGCTGCCGACGGGGGATTTAAACAAAGGATCAAAGAAATCCACAGTGCCAATCTCGATCCAGCCCACAAGGCCTCCGGCCTTGGCTTCGGGGGCTGTAGAGTACTTCTTAGCAAGTTCGGAGAAGTCTTTGGTCTTAACCTGGGACCTGAGAAGGTCCGCCTTCCCCTGCTCATCTGTCACGATTTGGCGAAGGTAAACCCGCTCTTTCTTCTTAAACTGCTCTTTATGTTCATCGTAGTAGCGTTTGACCTCACTGTCCGTTGGCGGCGTTACGCGCTCATTGAGCTTTTTAAACACGGCACGCTCAATCAGCGTGTAGCGAAGTTCCTCACGCCACTCAGAAAAAGAAAGGTTCTCCTGCGCAAGCAGCCGGCGGAAAGACAAATCATCTGGGTAGTTCGCGCGGTACTTATCCACCTCTTTATCCAGATCGCCCTCGGTGACAGAGAGGCTGTTGGCGCGGGCCCAATCCAGAGTCAGAGATTTAACAATGAAGGACCGTAAGAGCTCTTCTTTGGTCCTATGGACAGTGGCGGGGTCTTTTGCAGTTAGAGCATCGAGGTCTTTGAGCTTTCTTGCGAGCTGATTTGAGAACTCTTTGGCCGTCAATACATGATCATTTACCTTCACCACAGGTTTGGATGAAAGCTTTTGATAATTCGATGTGCAGGCACCACCAGCAAACATCAGACCCAAAATAAAAAGCCCCGTTTGTGCGGGGCTCTTAAGAAACTTCATGTGCAAGATTCCCTTATTTCAAAACGCCTGGATTCGTCTTGATTGAATAGCCCTTTTTCAGCTTATCAAAGTATTCATTGAAAGCTTGTTTTCTTTTCTCGTCGAAAACCGCAGCTCGAATTTGACGTTTATTAGCGTCTTCAAAAGTTCTTCGACCAGTGATTTTAATGATATGGAATCCGAACGGAGTTTCAACCAAACCTTTAATTTCTCCCACTTTTCCTTTAAGCGCCGCCTCATAGTACGACGGAACCAAAGTTATACGAGACTGCCAACCCACATCGCCACCCGCCTGTTTGCTGAGTGGATCATCGGAGTACAGCTTTACGAGCTCTTCAAATGGACGCTTAGACTTTCTAACCTCGTCATAGATCTCAGTCGCGCGCTTTTTCGCTTCAGCGATCTGCTCTGGGGTTGCGTCCGGCTTGAACTCAATAAGGATGTGGCTTGTGCGGACTTCTGGATTGTTTTTATACCAAGCCTTCATTTCCGCATCAGAAACCTGGATCTTTTGGACCTTTGGTCCCAAATCTTTTTCGAGCAATGCTTTGTAAGTCTCTTGCTGGATACGATCAATAACGATCGGATCGTTCTGCATATTGCGCTTTGCGGCCTCCTGCAAGCCGACTTCATAGCGAACCATATCTTCAAGGAATTGATTTTTTGTTGGAGGGTTCAAAGTCTGAGATTTGATCTCATTGAATTTCTTATTGAATTCGTCGACAGTGATTTTCTTATTGCCGACTGTCGCGACAACTTCAGAACCTTTCGATTGAGCAAATGACATCGAAGCCGAAAGAAGAATAACGCTCAAGGCGTACGTAAATGCAGTCAGTTTCATACCTTAAAAGTCCCTTTAAAAAGTTGACGACATACCACATTAAAACGCTAGCACCGGGTTTAGGATTCAGCAATGACTTTAAGGGCTTGTTCTTTTGCGCTGTGTAGCAAAGTTTCGAGTTGTTCAGCGAGCTTTGGATCACGCGGGTCCTGGTCTTTCGTCGTAGGAGGAAGCGGTCCGTGCCACTGAATAACGATTTTCGCGAAGGGTTTTGGAAAGAAGGTTTTATTCCATGCCTTTGGAAAATAAATAGCGCGATCTACACTCACCCCACAGTAGTAAATTGGGCTGTCCGAAAGTCTAGAGAGCTCAAACACACCAGGCTTTACTTTGTAGATGGGTCCCTTCGGTCCATCTACGGCAAAACTGCAGCTATGCCCATCGCGCATGAGGCGAATCAAACCTTTAAGTCCACCGACACCACCACGAGTAGAAGAACCCGCCGTGGTTTTTGCGCCGAGAAGTCTGAGAATGACAGACATCATCTGCCCGTCTTTGGATTGCGAAGACATGGTTGCGATATGGTAGCGGCGGCAAAGTTGAATGAGGGCAATCTCATCACCATGCCAGTGAGCCATCAAGAAAGGTTTTCGATCACGGATTGCTTGTTTGAGTGGTTCGGGTTCAATAAGGCGCACCCTCCACGTCAGCGAAAGGGCGCGATAGATAAACCAAACTAAGAAACCTAAAAGATACTTTCTCAAGGCCTAGTGCTTAAGAACTTTTTTGAATTCTTCTGTGAGCTTAGGAACAACGTCGAAAAGATCACCGACAATGCCGTAAGTCGCTTTTTGGAAGATCGGAGCATTTGGATCGTTATTGATTGCAACAACCACTTTGCTGCCGCTCATGCCCGCCAAATGTTGAATAGCGCCAGAGACACCAACCGCGATGTACAAAGTGGGTGCTACAGTTTTACCCGTTTGACCCACTTGCATACCGTGACCAACCCAGCCCGCATCAACAACGGCGCGAGATGCACCAACAGTTGCGCCCAAAACATCCGCCAAATCATTCAAAAGTTTAAAGTTGCCGGCTTCTTTTAGACCACGGCCACCAGAAACGATGATGTTTGCCTCAGTCAAATCGAGCTTCTCAGAAGTGCCCTTAACGATTTCTTTAACCAAAGTTTTCAAATCTGGTTTTGCAAGCGCGTGCTCGACGATTGTTGCCGTTTTTGCGCTGTCGGCAGCCGCCACGGGCAATTGATTTGCACGCATTAAAACGATTTTGAGCGGACTGTTTTCAAAAGCTACGTTTGCGAAAACCTTGCCGGAGTACATAGGCTTTTTTGCAGCCACATTGTCACCAGAAATGCTGAGCTCCGTGCAATCAGAGGCAATGCCCGTCTTCAAACGAGCAGCAATTCTCGGGAAAAGGTCGCGGCCCGTGCTTGTCGCGGAGGCGAGCAAGATTTGAGGTTGAGTTTTTTCAAGAACAGAACCAACCGCTGCTGCGTAAAGTTCCGAGTTGTAAGCATCGAGGCTTGCGTCCTTGATGACGTGAACTTCAGTTGCTCCGTGGTGGCCCATTTCTACCGCAGCTTTGTCAGCGCCAGTTCCAACGGCCAGGCCAACGACAGTGTTGCCGGACTTTGCAGCGGCCTGTAAAAGCTCCATTGCACCACGCTTTAAAGCACCATTTTTGTGTTCCGCAAATACGAATACCTTAGACATCGCCAACCCCTACAATACTTTCGCTTCATCACGAAGCAGTTTTACAAGTTCAGCAACTTGAGCTGAAGAATCGCCAGTGATTATTTTCACGGCAGGCTTTTCCGCAGGAAGGCTGAGTTGAGTGTATTTAACTTTTGTGTCCGTTGTTGGAATGTTCAAAGAAGCGAACTCGACCTCTTTCAAAACCTTTTTTTTCGCCTTCATAATACCAGGCAAGCTTGCGTAGCGAGGGGTGTTGAGGCCTTTGTTGGCGCCAACAACCGCGGGGGCTTTCAAACTCAAAACTTCTTTTGCGCCACCCTCAATGTCGCGCTCTACCGTCACACCCTCTGGAGACAGAGAGAACTTAGAAACCACCGTTGCGTGCGGCATGCCCAAGAACTCAGCGACCATTTGGCCTACTGAAGAGGCATTGTCGTCGATGGCGAGTTTGCCAGTGAAGATCAAATCAGCGCCGCCCTCTGCCTTGATGACTTCTGCCAAAGCGCGGGCTGTTGAATAAGAGTCGATGTTTTCAGGAGCGTTCACCACGATACCTTCATCGGCACCCATGGCGAGAGCCGTGCGCAATGATTCAGAGACGCGCTTGCTGGGGCCCACACTTAGAGCAAATACCTGAGTGCCCGCATTGGTCTCACGGTATTTAACCGCCTCTTCGATCGCGTACTCGTCGTAAGGATTGATGACCCATTTGATGCCATTTGTGTCGACAGAAGAGGCATCGGGGCCAATTTTAATCTTTGTTTCCGTGTCCGGAACTTGCTTAATACAAACAAAAATTTTCATGTTGAACCTCGTTGGGTGGTTCTATCCCAAAGACCCCCTTTGGCAAACCTAAAAATCCCAAACTAACATGACGCGAAAACGGCGAGAAGTGCCGTGGACAAGCGGACTTAGCGGGAGTAAAAGATAGTGAAACTCAATTGAAAATACTGCAGAAAAAAGAGGTTTATTGTGGCTCTTTCATCGTCTCATGGTTTTTTGAGATCTACGATCGGCAAAAAATATCTCATGGGGTTGGCAGGTCTGATTTGGGCGGGGTTTGTTTTCACCCATATGGCCGGCAACCTTCTCATCTTTGTGGGCGCCGACGCCTACAACCTGTACAGCTACACGCTGACGAGTAACAAGCTTTTGATCGTTGCTGAGGTGATTTTGGTTTTAGCACTGGTAGCCCATGTGTGCTTGGCGATCAGCCTGACGAAGCAAAATCGTGTGGCCGGCGGAGCAGGCCGATATGCAGTGAAGGCGAAGGGTGAAAAAAGAGCCCGGTTTGCCTCAACTACAATGGGCGTTCAGGGCTCTATTGTTCTCGTGTTTGTGATTCTTCACTTGGCGACTTTCAAATTTGGCACTCATTACGAAACGACCGTGAATGGCGTCGTCATGAGAGATCTCTTTAAACTCATGATCGAAGTTTTCCAAAGCCCAGGCTATGTGGTTTGGTACTTGGTGGCTCTGGTACTTTTAGCATTCCACCTGAGTCACGGCGTTGGCTCTGTGTTCCAGTCCTTCGGTTGGATGAATGGCCGCCATCAACCGATGCTTCGCAAGCTGGGCGTTGTCTATGCCGTCGTTGTGGCAGCCGGGTTTATCGCGCAACCTCTTTACATTTTTCTTTTCATGAAGGGCTAGGGAGAACGCAATGTCTAAAACTCTAGATAGTAAAATTCCTGAGGGAACAATTGATAAAAAATGGACTGACCACAAGTTCAAAATGAAACTTGTGAACCCAGCCAACAAACGTAAACACACAGTGATTGTTGTTGGTACCGGTCTTGCGGGCGCGAGTGCCGCAGCTTCTTTGGGCGAGCTGGGCTATAAAGTAAAGGCCTTCTGCGTGCATGAGTCCCCCCGCCGCGCCCATTCGGTGGCGGCTCAGGGTGGTATCAATGCGGCGAAAAATTATCAGAACGACGGCGATTCTATCTACCGTCTTTTCTATGATACGGTGAAGGGCGGGGACTTCCGCTCCCGCGAAGCGAACGTTCATCGTTTGGCTGAAGTTTCCGTGAACATCATCGACCAAGCGGTTGCCGCAGGTGTTCCTTTGGCGCGTGATTATGGTGGTCTTTTGGACAATCGCTCATTCGGCGGAGCGCAGGTTTCCCGGACATTCTATGCTCGCGGCCAAACGGGGCAGCAGCTTTTATTGGGCGCATACTCGTCAATGATGAGACAAGTGGACATCGGCACGGTGGAGTTGAAATATCGTCGGGAAATGCTTGATCTTGTGGTGGTGAATGGCCAAGCCCGCGGCATCATCGTTAGAAACTTGCTCACGGGTGAAATTGAATCACACGAAGCTGATGCGGTCGTCCTCTGCACGGGCGGCTACTCAAACGTATTCTATCTTTCGACAAACGCGATGGCGTGCGCCGTAACGGCGGCATGGAAGGCCCACAAGCGTGGCGCTTACTTCGCAAACCCGTGCTTCACACAGATCCACCCCACTTGCATTCCGGTTCACGGTGAAAACCAATCGAAACTGACTTTGATGTCAGAATCGTTACGGAACGACGGCCGCGTGTGGGTTCCAAAAGCAAAAGGTGACAAGCGCCATCCTAATGACATCCCCGAGGATGAACGCGACTACTATCTTGAGCGTGTTTACCCCAGTTTCGGCAACCTGGCCCCTCGTGACGTGGCTTCTCGCCAGGCAAAATACCGTTGTGATGAAGGCCGTGGAGTGGGCGACTCTGGTAAAGCTGTCTACTTGGACTTCCGCGACGCGATCAACCGTTTGGGGGAACACAAAATCGCGGAACGTTATGGCAACTTGTTTCAGATGTACGACAAAATTACGGGTGAAAATCCATACAAGCAGCCTATGAGGATCTATCCGGCACCGCACTACACGATGGGCGGCCTGTGGGTGGATTACAACTTGGAATCAACAATTCCAGGCCTCTTCGTTGCGGGTGAAGCGAACTTTTCAGACCACGGCGCGAATCGCTTAGGCGCCTCGGCATTGATGCAGGGCTTGGCGGATGGTTACTTCGTCGTTCCGTACACCCTTGGCAATTATCTTGCGAGCAACAAGTTTGAAAAAGTCACAACAGATCATGCATCCTTCAAAGAGGCGTCTAAAGCTGTGACTGACGAAATCGCGAAGCTGATGAGCATCAAAGGAAACCGCACAGTAGAAAGCTTCCATAAAGAACTGGGCCACATTATGTGGGAATACTGCGGTATGGGCCGCAACGAAACAGGCTTGAAGAAAGCTCTCGAGTTGATTCCAAAACTTCGCGAGGAGTTCTGGAAAAACGTGCGTGTTCCGGGTGAAGCAAACTACTTGAATCCTGAACTTGAAAAGGCGGGACGCGTAGCGGACTTCCTGGAGCTTGGCGAGCTGATGTGTCGCGATGCTCTGGAGCGCCGCGAGTCTTGTGGCGGTCACTTCCGTGACGAATATCAGGAGGATGGCGAGGCAAAACGTGATGACGCGAACTTCAGTCACGTTGCTGCCTGGGAGTGGAACGGCACAAACAAGCCACAAACGCGTCACCAAGAAGAGCTGAAATTCGACAACGTGAAACTTGCAACGCGTAGTTATAAATAAGGGTGTGATATGAGTGAATCATCTAAAAAAATCAACTTGACCCTCAAAGTGTGGAGACAAAAAGGCCCGAAGGACTCCGGTGGCTTTAAAGAGTATGCCGCGAAAGGTGTTTCAACAGACGCATCTTTCCTGGAAATGCTCGATGCCGTGAACGAGGGGCTGATCTCTAGAGGTGACGATCCCATCGCATTTGATCACGACTGTCGCGAAGGGATCTGTGGCAGTTGTGGCTTCATGATTGATGGTCAGGCCCACGGCCCGCAAAAATCAACAACAGTGTGCCAATTGCATATGCGCGCATTTAACGACGGCGAAGTTTTGACCTTGGAGCCCTGGAGAGCATCGGCCTTTCCTGTGATCAAAGATTTAATGACCGATAGAACAGCTCTTGACCGCATTATTAAATCTGGTGGTTATATTTCTGCCAATACAGGTAGTGCCCGTGACGCGAACAGCATTTTGATTTCAAAAGTAGCGGCCGATCAAGCAATGAGCTCAGCGGAGTGTATCGGTTGCGGGGCCTGTGTGGCTTCTTGCAAGAACGCGTCTGCAATGCTCTTTACCTCTGCGAAGATTTCACACATGGCTCATTTGCCACAAGGCCAAGTTGAACGAAAAAAACGTGCTGAACGTATGGTCGGTCAAATGGACAGTGAGGGTTTCGGCGGTTGCACAAGCACCGGCTCTTGCTCGGCCGCCTGCCCGAAAGATATTAGCCTTGTGAATATTGCTTTAATGAACCGTGAATTCTTCAAGGCGAGCCTTTTAAAAGATGATGAAGTAGAAGTTGGCGGCGGCCTCTAAGTTATCTGGACCAAAATCGAGATTGAGGGGGAGGGGCACTGGATATTAGTCCAGTGCCTTTTTCTTTTTTAGAGCAGACAACGCCGCCAAGCTGCGGCTAACCCACCCTTGGTCCTAAAGAATCCTAGCAATAAGTCCGAAGAAGGATTCGAGGGACGAATGAAAAAAATTAACGAGCTAATGGACGAATTGGGTTTTGATCCAGAAGGATCTCCGGGCGTCAAAGAAGCATTTATTAAGTATCTTATTAAGGCGAGCGAAGGAGTGAACGTACTTACTCCGACGGAGAAAGCCCTGATAAAAGCAGATCCAAACAAGATCAAAGTCCTGTCCACCATGCAACGCCCCGCCCAGAATGCCGAGCAATTGAGTTTTGACTTCCACGCTGAAACGCGACCAAGGTCTAACTTTTCACGCAAAACACATAAATAAATAACGTAACTATTCGACCTTGGTACCATTTTGGAACTAGGTCGATGAATGAGATTCTCTCCCTAAAATTTCATCTCTGATCGAACCATCAATCCAAGGAGGGATTATGAAAAGGCTTGTGAAAAAAGCCCGTCTCGCGTCAGTTGTTGGTGCACTCTTCGCTTCAGCGTTCGCAACAGCAGCTCAGCCAGAAGCAGTTCCAGGTGAGTATGTCGTTAAGTTGAGAGAGCCTCTTTCTACTTACAAAAATCAAATGAATGTCTTGAGCCAAGAGCTTGGGTCTTACATTAAGTCTTCAATTCCTGGGCAAAACATTGTTGTAATCAAGCGCCCGGTTTTTGAAACGCAGGCATCGGTTGTCAAGACGATGACTCAAAATCCTAACATCGAAGTGATCGAACCCAACTACATTTATCATGCAAGTAAAACTCCGAACGATCCAATGCTTGGCCAGCTTTGGGGTTTGCTCAATGTCGGCCAAACGGATGCTGACAAACAATCAGGCATTGCCGGAACTGACATCGGCGCAACGAGTGCTTGGGATATCGAAACAGGTTCAACAAATGTAGTCATTGCCGTCATCGACACGGGTGTTGATTATACAAATCCCGACTTGGCTCCAAACATGTGGACGAATACGGATGAATTGAACGGTAAAAAAGGCGTTGATGATGACAGCAACGGCGTTGTCGACGACATCTATGGTTACAACACGATCAATAACAGTGGCGATCCTAAAGACGACCACGGTCATGGCTCGCACTGCTCGGGCACTATTGGCGCCAAAGGAGACGATGGCAAAGGGATCGTAGGTGTTAACTGGAATACTCGCATCATGGCGGTTAAGTTTCTCGACGCTAACGGTTCGGGCACCCTGGAAAATGCGATCAAAGGTATCGACTATGCTTCTAAAATGGGCGCGAAGATCATGTCGAACTCATGGGGTGGCGGCGGTGAATCTCAAACCTTGAAAGAAGCTATCGAAAGGTCTAACAAAGCAGGCGCGCTTTTCGTAGCCGCGGCGGGTAACGAATCCAATAACAACGACGCGAACCCTTCTTACCCGGCTTCTTACCAAGTGCCAAACATACTTTCAGTAGCGGCAGTGGATAACAGAGGTCAAATAGCATCTTTCTCTAACTACGGTAAGAACTCAGTTCATGTGGGCGCACCGGGTGTAAACATCGTAAGTACAACCACGAATGGCTATGAGGCGTGGTCTGGTACTTCAATGGCGACTCCGCACGTATCAGGTGTTGCCGGCCTGATTGCTTCTCACGAACCAGGCTTAAGCGCGATTGAAATTAAAAACCGTATTATTACGACAGCCCGTCCGATTGCGGACCTCCGTGGAAAAGTTCGCGGCGCTGGTTTCGTCGACGCCTATGCCGCATTGACAAACACCGCGCCACAGCCGGATGCCAACGATCCAGCAAACTGGCAAGCTATGTCTGTGTCCGCAGCGACGGCCCATCCATACGCTGATAAATCGAATGAAACTTACGAAGTATCTGTTCCGGGCGCGAAAGAGTTTTCCCTTTACTTCTCGAAGTTCGAAACCGAAAAAGGCTATGACACGGTTCAGTTCTTCGATGCTAAAGGCAACCTCGCAGGAGAAATGTCAGGCAATAACGATGACAGTTTCTCTCCTGTGATTACGGGTGATTATGTGAAAATTGTCTTTAAGTCCGATGACTCTGTAAGCCTGTACGGCTTTGAAGTAACAAAGGCAGCGTGGAGATAAGTTAGCGGTACCGCCAATTGGTTAAGCCACCGTGATGAGCGGTGGCTTGGGCCTAAAACCCATGTTTTTTTAGAAAGGCCTCCATCTTCATATTGATGTAGTCCGGAAAATCAAGTTGAGTGCAGTGCGAGCCATAAGGAACAATCACGAACTCGCTGTCGGCAATCTTATGATGAAACTCTTGCTGAAACCTCTGGGGAGTCACATTGTCGCGCTCCCCCGAGATAATCAGCGTCGGTACGTTCACCGTTGGAAGAATGAACTCACCATCAAACTTCATGAGCTCTTCGAATAAAACCAGGAATGTGCGGAGATCCATGTGTGCAACCCCGCGGGCATAGACCTCGATATCTTTGAAATGAGTGAGCTTCAAATTGAAGCCGCCTGCGGCGCCCGCGAGTAGCATTGAGAACGGATTATCTACCGCCATTCTCCACAACGTTGTCCACAAGTCCGGAAACTTTTCATACTGGGCTTTCACGAAATAGTAAAAAGGTGCAACCACATCGAGACCAAACATTCCCTCAATTGGGTTTTTAGAAAAGCCATTGATATATGTCATGGAGCCAATACGATCAGGAGCCACATGGAAAAGCTCCAATAACAAAGGCGCGCCAAAGCTGTGGCCGGCAAAATGCGCTTTTGAAATCTGCAGATGATCCATGAGGCCTACAATATCGTCAACAAGGTCAGAGATTTTTAGATTTTGAGGATTTCCAAGAGGCTGGCTCTTGTGATGACCGCGGATATCGAAGGTAATCACTTTGTAGTGCTTTGAAAAATGCTCCATCTGGAAGTGCCAATGATTCATGAGGCAGGCAATTCCATAGACCAGAATCAACGGCTCCCCTTCACCGCGGACTTCGTAATAAATCGGCGTCTTATCGAAACTTTCAAAGACACCACTTTCTTTTTCAATTATTGTCATGGGAAGCAGTCCTTAAATGTACGTGACCTTGATCACGGTTCCGCCAATGCGAATAAGATCCCCATCCTGCAGAGTTTTGGTTTCGACGGGCTGATTGTTGAGACTTAACTTATTTCGGCAGAGGTTTCTAATTTTGGCCAGACCATCTCCGGGAATGATTTCAAAAGCAAGGTCTGGGGCTTCGGGATCTTGCAAGTCTATGTCTAACGAGTTCGCGCCGGCAATCCGAGGTCCGTAGCCTAAGTGCAAAGCTTCATCAGCCTGAATGCCCTGAACAAAGCGAAGTTTCAACGTGGGAGAAAAAGGCAGCCCCTTTCCTTCGGCCATCTTGTTCTGAATCCAGTCAATTGGAAGCTTTTCCACGAGGTTCTCCCGCCAAGAAAGGACCCGGGCAAACTCTTCAGCCGTTGGAGCTTCCACCGTGAGAACTTTGAAGTTGGTGCGGCCAAGGCGGAATGTGACGCCCGGCAGCATAGAAACCCGCCGGACCCGCCGATTTGAGAGTATGATGCCATTCGAGGAGTCTAAATCAATTAAAACGTATTGGCCCTTGTTGTCGACCTCAAAGCGGGCGTGCTCGCTGGAGATTTTTTCGTCATTGATGACGATCTCACCACGGCTGCGGCCGATTTTGTGGCCGTCTTCTATCTTGTATCGCGAACCCTGATGGGGCCCGTCGAGGGCCTCTATGAATAGTATCATGTATTTATTGTAAGGAGCTTTTCGAAAAGCTACAACACTCACCGCTTGTGCTTATCCTTTGGGCGTGCTAAACCATCGAGCTCAGTTAAAAAGTCATCCTTGCTCCTGACGTTGGGTCAGGGGCTATAAACCGAAAGGATCGAAATGGAACTATCTAAAGAGACTGTAAAACGTCCTTATGAAGTAATCGTTGTCGTTCACCCAGACGCGACCGTTGACGAACAAAAAGAGCTTTTCAGAAAAAACAAAGCCACTATCGAGGGCTTCAAAGGCTCTGTGTTCTCATTGGAAACTTGGGGTAAACGCACGCTTGCTAACCCGATTGGTAAGTTGAAGAAAGCTATTTTCTTCCATTCTTACTTCGAAGCAGACACTCAAGCGATCAACGAACTTGAGCGTACTATGCGCATCAACGAAAAAGTACTTCGCTTCATGCACACTCGTCTTGACGAGCGTACAGCGTTGGTGAAGCACGCAGAAACCTTTAAAAAAGGTTTGGCTGAATCAGCAGCACGTGAAAAAGAGCGCGAAGCAAAAATCGCTGCTCGCAAAGCAGCTTTTGCAGCAGCCAACTCTGAACGTGGTGACCGCGGGGATCGCGGCGACCGTCCAGAGCGTGGCGAACGCGGTGAGCGTGGTGATCGCGGCGATCGTTTTGAGAGGAAGTAGTCTCTGACGAAGCTCGAGGGTCTTTAAGATGAGAGTTAAACACTCGCCCCGAAAATTTCTGGCCATTTTTTCGATTTCAGTTTTGCTATCATTACTGACGGTGATTTTTGGGGCTCCTCTCATGCGCGTATTAAGAGTTACTTACGGCGCGCTTACTTATTGGCTCTTGGGTGTCGCGGTGGCGGCGTTCTTCTGGTTTATCGAGGCACCAGCTCTCGCACTCTTTGTAGGCTCTATTTGGATGACTTTAGGGGTTTACATGGAACTGGAGAGAAAAGGCCTTCGATGGACAACCTCCGCCCTCATTGGGATTGTTTCAGGCTGCTTGTTCTTTGCTGGCGCGGCCCTGATCAACCTCGATAAAGCAGGGGTGCATGATCTTGCTGCGGCTAAGACCCTTGTAGAACAGTTCATCAACGACAAGATCGTAGCGATGAATCCTGGTTTGCAAATAGATGCCGGTCTTTTGGTCCAGCTCATCCCATCAGCGATCGTCACTATTTTGGTAGTGGCCCTAGGTGTTGGGTTGATGTTTGAGAAAAGAGTTTTTTCCTGGTTGGATTTGCCAAGGGAAAGAGTGGCTTCTCAACTCAAATTGTTGGAATTTCGCCTTCCAGATTTTGTGATCTGGGTTGCGATGAGTGCCTTCCTTCTGACAATGGAGAACTTCAACGTGAAGGCGTTAGAGATTCTTGGATTAAATATCGTCAACGTTTGCACGGTGCTTTATTTCTTCCAAGGCTTGGCAATAATAGAGGTAAGCCTCAGATCTTTCAAGGCCGGTGCTTTGCTAAGAGCTGTGACTTATTTATTACTAGTCGGCCAATTGTTCCCAGCAGTGTGTGCAATTGGTCTGATTGATTACTGGGTTGATTTCAGAAAGCGCCTCAAAAAAATGAGGCTGGCGTCTGGGAAAAACTAGAAATAGTGAGGATCAAATGAAAGTTATTCTTTCAAAAGACGTAAAAGATGTGGGTAAAGTTGGCGATCTCGTTAACGTATCTGAAGGTTTCGCGCGCAACTTCTTGTTCCCAAGAAAGCTGGCTTCTGAAGCTACGGAAAAACGCGTAAAAGAGTGGGAACACTTGAAGCGCGTTGCTGATGCGAAGAAGAAAAAAGCGATCGCAGAAAGACAAGCGGTTTTGGCGAAAATCAGCGGTACAACTGTAAGCTTCAAAGTGGCTGCCGGCGAGAACGACAAACTCTTCGGTACAGTTACCACCACTGATATCTCTAAAGAGTTGGATAAAGCAGGTCACTCCGTAGACCGCCGCGATATCCACTTGGAAGAGCCGATCAAAGTTCTTGGCCAACACAAAGCGGTTATCCGTATGGGTGAAGGCTTGGAAGCTAAGATCATGATCAACGTTGAGCGCGCGTAGTTCTGCCGTTGAACTAAGTTCATATTATGAAAGGGATCCTGGAAACAGGGTCCCTTTTTTTTGGACGTTCCGCCCTTGGTCACCGCGCTTGAAGAGAGTTCATTCCCACCGTATTTCTGGTGGAACTTGCGTGGTGATTTGCTATAACGAGGACGTTTTAACGGGAGAAAGCCAATGAAAAAGCAAGTTATAGCAACAGCGTTGATGGTCTTAACGGCTCCGAGTGCCTTTGCCGAGAGCTCACTTCGCCTGGGTGCTTATACAGGCCAAACAGGCGATGGCCGCCAGTGCGGTGTTCGCATCGGCCCGTCGGAGTTTCATGAAGGCAATACGCGTGTTGATTTTTCTTGGCGCAAAGACGGTGGCGGCTATGAGGCCGGCTATGTTGAGGTGAAATCTGAAGACCAAAGAATCGTCGGAGATACCTTTATCGGCAAGTCGTCGTACGATATCGCTGTGGCGAAGCTGAAGCTAACGCTCGCTAGTGATGGCTCTCCAGTTGAGGCCAAGATGGGCCTCGGGATGTTCATAAAGTTTGGCTACGATGAAATCTGCTATGAGCTGATTCGGAACCTGTAGTTCTTTAAATTTCAAGCATCTTTGCTAGAACTAAGAAAGCCGCTCTTTAGCGGCCAAAAGAACGTCTTGCAGGTACTCGGCCATGATCTCGCGCAAGTCTTCAGTAGTGAGCGTTTCTGCTGTTTTACCGTGTTGCTGCATGAGTGTCTGAAGCTCGCGGCGAATCTCCCCTTCTGGAAGTCCGGTCGCAAGAATGACCATCTCAAGAAGTGCATTACCCATGTTAGCCTCCATGCTTTGTGGGTTTGTCTTCATGACAAAATCATTGCACCAATCGGTTAGTCGGAACTCAACCAAATGGTGGCGCCTTCATCGGATTTAGTCCTAGGTCTTGTCCCAATTCGTCCCCATGGGGGAAGTGCGGAACCGTGCTAGCTATGTGCCGGCACCAGGGGCGAAATTACGCGGTTTGCCTGACATTGGCGGCGGCGCCTGCGGAGGCGGTGCCATGGTCATGGGACCCACGGCCTCTGGCTCTGGATCACGGAAGCGTGAGAACTTCGCATCGAAACGGAGCTTTACTGTGCCCGTCGCACCGTTACGTTGTTTCCCGATGATGACTTCGGCATGACCTTGCTTATCTGGATCATCTTTGTCGTAGTAGTCGTCACGATAAAGCATCATGATAACGTCGGCATCTTGCTCGATGGATCCGGACTCACGAAGATCCGAAAGCATTGGACGGCGGTCAGAACGGCCTTCCACGCCACGATTCAATTGCGCAAGTGCAATGACCGGAATCTGCAACTCTTTCGCAAGAACCTTTAAGGCCTTTGAAATTTCGGAGACCGCGCGCTCGCGGCTTTCAACTTTTTGTTTCAAATCCATCAATTGTAAATAGTCGATCATTACGAGGTCTAGACCGTGTTGCGCCTTCAAACGGCGGCAACGTGCGCGGATCTCGAATGGGCTCACGCCCGGAGTATCGTCGATGAAAAGACTTGCTTCGCTTAAAGTCCCAGCGGCGCTGATGAGCTTCGGCCAAGAAGAATCTTGGATACGACCGGTGCGGATTTCACCCATACTGACTTTTGCTTCCGCAGAAAGAAGACGCATCATCATCGATTCTTTGCCCATCTCGAGCGAGAAGTAAGCCACGGTCTTCTTCATGCGAAGAGCGGCGTGCTGGGCGATGTTCAAGCTGAATGCGGTTTTACCCATGGAGGGGCGGGCGGCGATAATCGTCAACTCACCTGGATGAAGACCCGCAGTTAGGTCATCCATACCTTTAAACCCTGTTGCCAGGCCCGTAATGTCTGCTTTGCGCTTAAAGAGCTCTTCGATTCTTTCGATGGAAGATTTTACGATCTCCATTGAGCCGACAAGACCCTGTTTGGCCTTGTTTTCGCCGACCTTCAAAACCTCGGCCTCGGCTTGGTCGATCAAGCTTTCAATATCAGCGTAGTCCTGATTGTAGGCACGCTCGATCAAACCATTGCTGGTTGCGATCAGGCGGCGAAGCAAAGACTTTTCCCGCACGATCCCGGCATGAGTTTGAATGTTGGCTGCTGAAATTGTTTTATCTAAAAGACTAACGAGATACTCTGGGCCACCGGATACCTCAAGTTCATCGCGTGATTGAAGCAAGTTAGTGACAGTGATGATATCGATCGGCTGGCTTTTTCCGTGGAGATCTTTAATCGCCTGATAAATCTTTTGATTTGCGGGCTTGTAGAAGTCGTCTGTATCAATCAAGTCTGCAACTTGGTCGAAGGCTTCTTGATCTAACATCAAGCCGCCGATAATCGACTGTTCAGCCTCCAGATGCTGAGGCGGGATACGTGCGCTCATAACCCCTCCTGAGACACGGTACTACCAAAAACTCTAGAACGACAATGCGGGACACTCATCGTAGTTAACCAAGGATGGCCCGCTGATGAAAAGTCAGGACGTTCTCTTAGTTATTTTTCTTAACACGAATTTTGTAATTGTCGATTTTCTTTTTCAAAGTGTTGCGATTGATGCCTAGCATTTGCGCGGTTTTAACTTGGTTACCGTTGTAGGCGCGGAGTGCTAGCTCGAGCAGAGGTTTTTCAACCTGTTCAATAACGACGTTGTAAAGACCGTTCAGCTCTACTTGGGCTTCTTTTTGCTGCGCAAATAGAACTTCGAGCTTGCTTTTTACAAGCTTTTCGAGGCTTACAGATTGAAGATTAGCAACGAAAAGATTGTCTGAACTGTTCAGGTTCGGCGTCATGGAACTCCCACTTATTCAAAATGTAATTTGCTGAAATCACAAGCCAGGAAACTTAAGCCGGCTTTTGACTATACTCCGCGTTTTTCAGGAGACCAAATATACTTATGCAGTTGCAATTGCAACCTCGCAGATGAATTTTTTTGCAAAATAGTTTCTGCCAACCAGCGTTCAGCAATTTGACCGTATGATGGGCTGTATAAAACCACATATTTTTCAAATAAATCATGTTGACGACAGAATTCTTCTGACCACTCGAGATCCCCTTCAGAACAAATCACAAACTTGAATTCCGTGCTGGGAGCTGCGAAGCGGAGATTGTCTATCAGGAAAGAATCTGCAGCACCGCTATCTGGAGTTTTCACGTCGAGAATGACCTTCACCCGTGAATCCACATGCGCTATGCTCTTCGAGCCGCTGGTTTCTAACGAAACAATGTGGTTGTCATCGCACAAGGCCTTCATCAAGGCGTGTACGGGGCTTTGCAACAGCGGCTCACCACCCGTAATGCAAACATATTTTGTTTTGTGCGATTTAATTTCTTTGATGATGCCATCAAGAGACTGGTTTTCGCCTTCGTAGTAAGAATATTTGGTGTCGCAATAAGTACAGCGGAGATTGCACGCGGTGGTTCTGACAAAAACCGTTGGGTTGCCCATATAGGTCGTTTCGCCCTGAATGCTGTAGAAGATTTCATTTATTTTTAATGTCAGGCTTTTTAGCATGTTCCAGACCCTTGTCGTGACTCTATGTACCCAGACCATATCCTTAGGTCAAGGCCGGCTCCCCAAAGCTTTCCCTATTGTAATATGTCCTGTAAATTTTTGTAATGAACCTCATTTTAAAAAAATTCCGTCATGACATTCTCGCCATCTCATTTCTTGGACTTGCGTGCTTCTTGGGTTTGGCGCTTGCGGGTTTTAACCCGATGGATCCTTCCCTCAACTCGCTGGGGCAAGGGTTAAGAGCGGCGAATTACTGCGGAATAGTGGGGAGCTTTCTTGCCGATCTTCTTTATCAATTTTTCGGTCTGACTTCGTGGCTTTTGGTGGCGGGTTTTTTGAAGCTCGCAGTGGCGGGCTTCCGTCGCGAGGACGTGGATCTGAAGAACATTCGTTTCATCTTGGGCCTGTTGCTTATCATCAACCTATCGAGCCTGCTGTCGCTATACATGCCCGAGAAGAAGATCTTTGCGAATCAGATTTATCTTGGGGGGCTCTTGGGTTTGGGCGTTTCTCAGGCCCTATTGCGTGCGTTTAACTACGTAGGTGTTCAGGTGGTTCTTTGGAGCCTTTCTGCGGTTCTGGTGGTGTTCTACTCGGAAAAAACCGTGAAAGAGCTTGTTCGCCTGCCCGTTGAGGCTTGGAACGCCGTTTCTGGGTGGGGTGTTATAGCCCGCATCCAAAAAATGTTTATCTCTTCTGTGCCTAAGAAAAAAGGCAAAAAAGCTGCGGAACCGGCCTCCAGTAAGGGTTTTTTCAGCATGAAGAATGAAGAGTTTGTGGAAAAGTCTGAGGATAAGTCGTCACCTGCCCAAGACTTGTCTGCGGCGAAGCAGCTTCGTCTCGAGGACGGCGACGAGGAAGTCGATGGCAGCGATGAGACCTATGAAGACACTGAGATTCCGGTGTCAAAAATACCCGCTAAGCGTAAAGTCGTTCTGAAGGCGCGCGTTCCCCAAAAAGTCGCTAATTGGCAGATGCCAAAGCTTTCTTTGCTCGAAGATCCTCCGGCAACCCGTATTAAAGTCGACGAGAAAGAGATCCGCAGAAAAGCGGATTTGCTAGTGGATAAGTTGAAGCAGTTCAATGTCGAAGGCCAAATCGTTGCCGTAAAACCTGGGCCCGCAGTCACGATGTTCGAATTCAAACCCAACGCAGACGTGAAGCTCAGTAAGATCACGGAGCTTGCCGACGACTTGTCGTTGGCGCTGAGCAGCGAGTCCTTGCGTATTATCGCGCCAATTCCGGGCCGTGACGTCGTTGGTATCGAGACTTCGAATGCGCAACGTGAAACTGTTTATCTGAAAGACATGCTGGCGGAAGATACGTTCTGGTCTGAAGATTTGAAGCTGCCCATCGCGCTCGGTAAGCAGGCCAACGGTGACCCGAAGATCGTCGATCTTCGTAAGATGCCGCACTTGCTCGTCGCAGGGACGACGGGCTCCGGTAAGTCAGTTTTCACCGTGTCTTCTATCACGGGAATGTTATTCAAGCACTCCCCTAAAACTTTGCGCTTAATTTTGGTTGACCCGAAGCAAGTGGACTTGGCGGCGTTCTCGCAAGTGCCTCATTTGATCATGCCGCCGGTGACAGATCCCAAGAAGGCCGTGTCGGCCCTTCGCTGGGCCGTGAAAGAGATGGAAAAGCGCAACAAATCGATGTCGAAGTTCGGCGCGCGTAAGCTCGAAGAGTTCAATGAAATGGTTGCGAACATGCCGGCGGATAAAATTGCCGAGCATCAGAAGTTTAATGAAGAACTCGAAAATCAAGGCATCGCAAAGCTGGAACAGTACTACTACACGCCACAACCTTACATCGTGATCGTGGTGGAGGAGTTTGCGGATTTGATGGCGGTGGATAAAGTGAATGTCGAACAAACGATCATCCGCTTGGCGCAGATGGCCCGTGCATGTGGCATTCACCTGATGCTCGCGATGCAGTCGCCACGCAAAGAAGTTGTAACGGGTTTGATTAAGACGAATATTCCTGGCCGCATTAGTTTCAAAGTTGCCGGCAAAATGGATTCGCGGATTATTTTGGATGAGATGGGTGCGGAGCGCTTACTTGCAAATGGGGACATGCTCTTCTTAGCTCCGGGCGTTTCAAAACCAATGCGTCACCACGGTCCCTTCTTGAAAGACCAGGAAATTAATGGCGTTGCCAAATTCTGGTCAGATCAAGCAGAGCCAGAGTTCGATCCACTGGCGATGAAAGCACTTGATGGCTTCGCGGGTGGCGGCGGGGCCGATGGCGACTTCGCCGGGGCAAGTGGGGAGGGTTTTGATGACCAAGAGTACGACGAGCGTTATGACGAAATTCTTTCTTGGGCCGCGGACCAAAAAGAAGTGAGCGCGTCGCTCATACAAAGGAAGTTCCGCCTTGGCTATCCACGGGCCGCGAGAATTATTGAAATTTTCGAGAAAGAAGGCGTTGTGGGACCAGCCAACGGCAGCAAGCCGCGTCAAGTTCTTGTGAATAGTTTGAGAGAATAGTCTCTCAAACTTGACTCCGTTTCCGGACATGATCTGATTGTAATCCTTAAACAACAAGTTCAAGGAGGACATCAATGTTTAAAGCAATCATCGCGGCTCTTGGTTTGGCAGTTACTGTTCAAGCTCATGCGGCCCCATCGGTTTTCGACGTCGTAAGAAATATTCAACAAGCGGCCATCATGGACCAAGCTCACACTCAAGGTTTGGATTGGAAAGTTGGCGATTCAAATTCATACACTTTGGACATGGGTTTCATCAAAGGTTCAATGGTTATGACCATGAGACAAATCGCTGCTGACGGTTACTGGTTGGATCAAGATATGGATTTAGGCTTTGCTGGAAAACAAAAAGCTCAAATGCTTTTGGATCCAAACACGGGCGAAATCAAAAGAATGGTTGTTAACGGTCAAGACCAACAAATTCCAAAACAAAACATAGAAGTTGTTGAAGTTGTTGAAGACCACATCACTGTACCTGCGGGTTCTTTCGATTGCATTCATGCCCGCATCAAAGACAAAGACACTAACCAAGAAACAAATGCTTGGATCAACCCACAACTCATCCCACTTTCTGGCATGTTGAAAACAATCCAGCCGAGCCAATTTGGTCAAGTGACAATCGAGCTGAAGTCTTTCGTTAAAAACTAATGAATTTGATATCGGTAAGAAGAGCTGCGCTACTTTGTGCGGCTCTTTTCTTTTTTCAGGGCTCCATTGCGGTTTCCGCCGAGAACAAATCTAAAAAAGCGGAGACCTCCAAAGATATTATCGAAAAAGCCTATAACCTGAGCTTGCAGAAAGACCGCTCCCAAGCGATCAATATTCTCGTTAATGCGATCAAGCAGGAAAATGCCGGCAAGGTAGATACGACGGAGTTAAGAAAGGCTCTGCAGCAGGTTTCTTACTTGTTCTATTCCGATCGCGCACAACAGGCCTATGAATTGGCGCTTTCTCTGCGCCGGACCGACCCGGGCCAAGCGCTTCAGAAAATGAACGAGGCGGTCAGAATCGAAAGTGACAATCTAACGCTGTTTAATGAAATGCAAAGAATGATTTTGATCAAAGGCGACTGTTCGGGGGTCTTGGAGAATGTCTCCAAAGAGCGTCTGCAGGATCCTTTTGATGAAAACCTGATTCTTTTGCAAGGCCAGGCCCAAGGGTGCCTCAATCAGTGGGATGAATATAAAAAAACCCGGGATCTTTTCGATACAAAGAAATCCACTTTGGCTAAGTTTTGGCAATCGCTCGAAATAGACCTCGCGTTTTTTGAAAAGAGCTCGGGTCGCGCTAAAGATATGATTGCGGCCCTGCAAAAGATCGACGAGAAGTACCCTGAACTTCACTATTGGCAATGGCGCGTTGCAAGTAGCGTAGACAAGCCGCCTTTGGCGCAACGTTACCTCAAAGAATGTAAAAACATGTCGGCAACTCTTTACAGACAGTATATGACAGACGTGAATCTCTGTCGTAGAGTAGCCGAAGTTGAGGCCGCTGCAAAAAGCACAAATGGAACCAATGAATAAAGCACTTTTAGCTACAATCATTGTTTTTGGAATTACCGCCTGCGGGGTGAAGGGGAAACCTTTGCCACCACTAGAACCGCCGTCCATCGGGATTGGCGATCCTGTCCCCAACAAAAAAGACGAAAAGAAAAATTATCAGAAAAGGTGATGTGAATGGCTTTCTTGCCAATTCCCCTTGTGAAAATGTCCGGCGCCGGAAACACGTTTGTTTTAGTGGATGCCACCAGCAGATCCACTTGGCTCGATATCGAAAAACAATTGCGTATTAAGCGCATTCCATTTGTAAAAATGATTTGTGACAGAACGCTCGGCGTAAGTGCCGATGGTGTTTTGTTTCTGCAAGAAGGCGTTGATGGCAATGATTACGTTTGGGACTTCTACAATGCCGACGGGTCCACGGCTGATATGTGTGGAAATGCCGCGCGTTGTTCCGCTTTGTATGTGAATGAATATTTGAGTACGGCGGTGACCGGCACATACAAGTTTAAAACGGGGGCTGGCCAAGTGGTTGCACAAGTTCTGGGTGACGAGCGTGTTCGGGTTTTGATGCCACCGGTAAAAAGTTATCAAGAATTCAAAACCCTCGAGATCGACGGGCATCCGCACACGTTTTCTTATGTGAACTCAGGTGTTCCGCATTTAGTAATGCAGCTTGCGAACTACAAACATGCCGCCGACTTAAAAGAGATGGCCCGCAAGGCCCGTCATCATAGCGATCTTGGAGCAGAAGGTGCGAACGTCACGTTCTACGTGCGCGAGAAAGAGAGCTTGATCAAAGCCGTGACCTTTGAGCGCGGAGTTGAGGACTATACCCAAGCTTGTGGCACAGGGGCGGTCGCGGCTGCCTATGTTGAGTTTATGAAATCAAAAGTTCGCAATATTGACGTCCACATGCCGGGCGGAATTTTATTTGTACAATTCCCCGAAGAGGGAAACCATCCCCTGATGACTGGAGAAGCGGTCTTTGTGATGGAGTTTCAATATTTCTATGAGGTGGTCGGATGAAAAATTTCAAAACTACTATTACAGCCCTCATTACGCCCTTTAGTAGCGGCGCTGTGGACTTTGTCTCGTTAGAGAAACTGATTCGTCATCAAATTCAAAATGGCGTTGAGGGCTTTGTTATCAACGGCACAACGGCTGAAAGTCCGACTTTGACGGACAAAGAGGTCGAAGAGATTTTTAAGGCTGCGCGCGCCACTGTGGGACCGCAGTTTCCACTTATTATGGGTACGGGTTCTAACAGCACGGCGAAAACAGAGGAAGCTTCTGAAAAAGCGGAAGCTTTGGGTGCTGATGCGGTTTTGATTGTTGTGCCCTACTACAACAAGCCACCTCAGCGTGGATTGGTTCAGCACTTCTCAGAAGTGGCGAAATCTGTGAGCATCCCGGTGATTCTTTATAATGTTCCAGGTCGTACGATAACAGCGCTGTCCGCCGACAGTATTCGCGAGCTGAGCCAGGTGCAAAATATTGTCGGCATTAAAGAAGCTTCAGGCAATATTGAGTTTGCATCTGAGATCATCAACAAAACAAGTCCGGAGTTTGTGATGTTGTCTGGTGATGACGGCACCTATGTCGACTTCTTGCGGGCCGGTGGGCACGGCGTGATTTCGGTCGCAAGTCATGTGATTCCACGTGAAATGCTTAACTGGAAAAAGCTTGTCAAGACAGGAAAATATGCCGAAGCCGACGCGGATTTGAAAAAGCACAGGGCTTTGATCGACCACCTCTTCGTTGAGGCAAATCCCATTCCGGTGAAGATGGCATTGTACTACATGGGCCTGATTAAGTCTCCGGAATTGCGCTTGCCACTCGTATCGATGTCCGAGGACTTGGCGCAGAAAATGAAGCAAGAAATGAAATCCCTGGGGGTTATCTAGAATGAAACAGAAGTTGAAAGTGGGATTGGTCGGCGCGAGCGGCCGCATGGGACAAGAGATCACGGAGATTTTGAAAACAAAATCAGGTCTCGAACTTCATCTCGCGGTTTGCCGATCCGCCTCGTTGGCCGAGTTTGCCTACACCCGCGCGACGCCGAATTGCCCTGAAGCAAAAGACGTCGACATCTGGATTGATTTCTCGAGTCCGGAGCTTTTAAAAAAACTGTTATCAGTCGCCTCAAAGAATAAAAAACCGGTGGTCTCTGGAACTACGGGGCTTGCTCCAATGGATCAGGCGGCCTTGAAGCGGGCGGCGAAGAATATTCCCGTGCTTTGGGCATCGAATATGAGTTTAGGCATTGCGGTTGTCACAGAGGCATTGAAAGTTTTCTCTCGCATCAGCAAATTTGATTTTCAAATCGAAGAGTTCCATCACAACCGAAAAAAAGATGCGCCAAGTGGTACGGCAAAAAGTTTGCAAGAAGGCCTTGAAAAAGCAGTTGGCCGAAAACTGCCTGCGCCCCTATCTATTCGCGGTGGCGGAATTTTTGGAATCCACAAGATTCACGCAATGGCCGAAGAAGAGCATATTGTGTTTGAACATATGGCCTTAAATCGAGCTGTTTTCGCTCGTGGCGCGGTGGAAGCAGCCCAATGGTTGTGTTCAAAGAAAAAAGGCTTCTACAGCATGCGTGATGTTCTTTACAATAATGGCTGATGAAAGTTTTGAATCACCAAACGCTAGTTCACATTGTTACTGATCTTGTCGGTGGTACGCCCGTCGCGCAAAGCCTTGTTGCTGAAATGGCTAAGGTAGGCGAAATCACCGCCGTCTCGTCTGTCTATAAACGCTATCTCAGTAATAGCCGTGTGGACCTGAATGCAAATATTGAAGCCGTCGCGCGCTTAGGGACGGATTGCGAAGTGGATGAGTTGCTGTGGTATTTCAAACAGTACGTGAAAGATAAACAAGCTGCCTTGAACCTGCTATCCTACGATGATTTGGTGGTTTTATCGCCACAACTCACCTTGCCACACCCGGCTCTCCATACGGATTTTCTTATCGTTCGCTGTGCTTCCGAAGCCTGGAGACAGTTTGAGCATCCGATTATGCAAAAAACGCTGGGTGAAATTACCTCTTTGACCTTCCCCGCTACAGATGCTGAGTTTTTCATGCAAGGCAAAAGCCTGATTGCTTTTTAGCATCAGCAGACGTACAAAAAAGGGAACTGGAGGAGACTATGAAGTTCTTTATCGACACGGCTGAAATCGAAGAAATCAGACAAGCCAACTTGCGTGGCTGGGTAGACGGTGTCACAACAAATCCCTCTTTGATTGCTAAATCTGGAAAAGATTTCTTCGCGGTCATTAAAGAAATCTGCAAAGAAGTTTCCGGCCCCGTTTCCGCGGAAGTTATCAGCCTGAAGGCGGATGAAATGGTTCGCGAAGGTTTAGAGCTTGCAAAGCTTGCAAGCAATGTCGTGGTTAAAATTCCTATGTGCGAAGACGGCATGATCGCTGTAAAAAAACTGAAAGCTGAAGGTATCAAGACCAATGTCACGTTGGTGTTCTCACCGATGCAGGCGTTGTTGGCGGCCAAAGCTGGCGCGACAATGGTTTCTCCATTCGTAGGTCGGCTGGATGATATTGGGGTGGAGGGTATGCAAATGGTTAGTCAGGTTATCCAAATGTATCAAAACTACGACTTTGATACTGAAGTCCTCGTTGCAAGTGTGCGGAGCCCGATGCATATCCAAATTGCCGCCGAGATGGGCGCGGATATCGCAACTATTCCGTTCAAAGTAATGCAGCAAATGACTCATCATCCGCTGACAGACAAAGGTATTAAAATGTTTATGGATGATTGGGCGAAGGCTAAGAAGTAACCCATGAAAAAGGTCTGGGTATCGCCGTTGTTATCGCTTTTGCTCTTCGCTGGTTGTCAAACCAGCGGAGTCTTTTTGCGTGAGACGCCATTAAACGTGAGCGATACCCGTAAAGCCGTTGTTTCCGTCATTGGCCAGCCGCGTTTGACGAGTGAAAATGGTCGTGAACTCCTTTCTAAGTACTATGATCGTAGGGGAAACTTCGAAGATCAGGTGAAAAATGCTCGTGAGCGCCTCACAACACATATAACAATTCTCGGTGACCGCCGCCCGTATGATATCCAGATCGAGGTCGTGGTCGAGATCCGCGACAAGGAGGGCGTTTATCAGATTGTCGAGCACGATGACGCCCGGGCCGAAAAGATCGCGAGGGATATCCAAAAAGCTCTTGTCCAAGGTCGCGACAACCGCAACATCATTGACGATTTCAAGCCTTATTAAATATCATTAAAGAGTAGTCAAATATGGATGTTTGACAGGGGTATATAGTTTGATTGGCAAAGCGTTGTCTTTACGTATTCTTATGTTCGCTCTCGTTTCGATTCTTCCTATCACGGCAGGAAAATTGAAATTTGTTCCTATTTATAAAATTCTAGCGATCAAAGCGAACAAAAAACTTCCTCCCCACATTGCCTACACCGACAGTCATTTCGAATCTCAAAACAATGAGTGGAGTGATCTAGAGAAAAGAGCCAAGCAGTCGATCGGCGTTGGTTTAAATGATGTCGGTATACAAGGCCCTTACGTGCTGACGCAAAAACGCGAGCTCGAAGGATTTACAATTCGCAAAAGCGTTGAGACTGTTGCGCCCAACACGTTAGGTGTTTACAAAACGAGCGCGCAAGCTGCTCAGGAAAATGAAGGACCGCAATGGTTGAAAAACATTGTGCGGGAGCCGGCTGCATTAGGTAGAGCTCCATCCGCCCCGGAAGAGCGCCCACAAAACATGATGGCCGCAAAACGCGTGACGGGCCCGATCGAGCTGACTCAAGGACTGGCTGTTACAAATGAACATCATATTGAAATTCGCCGCAGTGATGAAGGGGTCTTTCGTGAGATGGGTCACGTTGACCTGATGAAAGGCTCCTACAGTATCGATATTGATGATGCCACGGGCGCCATCGTGGCTAGATTGCTAAATAAGGCCGGCATTGTTCTTGGCGAGGGCAGCATTCGCCTGAGCAAGCTTCAAGTGGGTGAAGGACGCTTGATCTATGGACCGCGCCTTGAAATCTCTCCGAGCCCGACTTGGACCGGAAAAGTTTCCTATCACTATCCGAACCCTAAGAAGGCAGCGGAACTCCCCCAGGTCACAACATTTGGTGGTCAAAACCCAGTGGTTGTGAATCAAAAAGGCGAAATCAGTTTAGAGAATGTTTCTAAAAACTCAACGACCGTTGTGCGCGCGGAAGCCAAAGATTTTATGCCTGCGAGTAAAATCATGGTTGCTGGCGAAAAGTCTTTCGGCATTTCGATGTTTCCGAACTCGATGATGGAGGCTTTAAAAACCATCGTTGCAGATCAAAAGAATATCGTTCATAGCCGTCTTAAAGACAGCTCTATCGTTTGGGGAACGGCCACCCTCGATGGGAAGCCGTTATCAGGTGTTACGGTTATTTCCGAGACCGATCCGGAAGCTAAAGCGATTTACTTTAACGAGTTCCTCATTCCGGACTCGAAATTAACCTCAACAAGCTCTAGTGGGCTGTATGCGTTTGTCGACCTTGGCGATGGCTTCCATGCCCTGCTCGCACAAAGAGGAGACGCTTATCTCGGTCATCAAAACGTCGAAGTGGAAGCTGGCAGTGTTGCGATAGGCGATATTCAAAGCACTTTACATACTGAGCCCGTTCGTGTCCGCGCGTTTGATGCCTTTAGTGGGGAACCTATTTCTCTGGTGGCCAATCTGCAAAGTTTGTCCGAGCCATTACAGATTAATGAGGGCTCTGCATCGATCGTATTGCCGCAGGTTTCCCGTATGAGCATGATCTATACAGAAGCCCCAGCAACCTACGTGAGCGCAAACTATTTCTATAACGATCAGGATTCTTTTATACACTTGCCAATGATTAGCTCTGACTGGCTCGCGGAACTTAAAACAATTGCCAAGGTGAACGAGACTCCACAGGCGGGAACTATCATAGGCTTCTTTGGTGAAGAAAGATTTGAGGCCTATCTAGCAGGCCAAGATAAGGATTCTCCGGCGACAATCATTTACTTTGATGCTGCAGGAAGAGTGGTTGATGGCCGCCAGGGTGTTGCTGGTGGTGGTTTCGTGATCTTCAATGTTCCTTACGGCACACAAGAGACCGTGATTGTTGGAGTCTCTGAGAAAGTTTTCTCTAAGGTCGTCCCGGTCGACACGGATACGGTTTCAGTTTTGACCTTTACTTCTTACTAGCATAAAAGCCCCTTACCTTTTCCTTAAAAACACGGCCGCGGTCTTCGAAGCTTTTGAACTCGTCCAGGCTTGTTCCGCCCGGACTTAGTAAAACGATGTCGTTGCTTTGCACATGAGAAAAAATATCATTCAAAGCGTCGCCGAGTGTTGCGAACTGAGAACCAGGCAGACCAGATTTATCTTGCGCAATGGCGCGCGCCTCTCCGAAAAAAGAGAAATGTGTTCTTGGCAAGACTCCGATTTCAGAAATCTCTTCCCAAGGCAGATTTTTATCGCGCCCGCCAAGCAAAAGATGCAAACGCCCACCCGGAGGCAGATACTCGTGGGCGACTTCGGCGGCAGTGATGACACTGTCAAGAGCAGTTGCTTTGCTATCGTTAATATAGCGAACGCCGTCAAAGACGCCGACGTTTTCAAGTCGATGCTCCAGTCCTTCAAAATTTTTCATTGCTTGAATTGCGGAAATCGGCCAGTGACAATCCAAAGCGATCCGTGCAGCCAATGCTAAGTTATCTTGATTGTGAGATCCCAGCAGCACACTTTGAGAAAGCGCATGAGGTCTCAAGTTCTTGTCCTGGCGGGAAACAATCACACAACGTGAGAACTCCGGCTGCTTTTCGGCGAAGCTGACCAGATCCCCGCCGTTTATATTCAAGAATAAAGACCCGGATGTGTGATCAATCATGCGCCACTTGGTGAGATAGTAGTCCTTAAGGGAGCTATATCTTTCCATGTGATTCGCGGATAAAAAGGTGATCGCGGCGTGATCCAGCTTGAGGTTTTTACAGTTTTCTAGTTGATAACTGGAAAGCTCAAGTACAATCCACTGAGCGCGTGGTCTTTGACCGTTGAGGATCCCCAATGCGTAATCGCAAAAGGGAGTTCCAAGGTTGCCGCCGACAAAACAATTCTTATCAAAGGCGGCCAGACCGGCTCCTAAAAGAGAAACGGTCGTGCTTTTGCCAAGGGAGCCCGTGACGCCAATAACTTTTTCACCTGCGAGCATCCCACAGGCGAGGTTGATTTCGCTTGTGATTGCCACCCCCGACTTTTGGGCTTCGATAATCCAAGAAGACTTTAGCGGGACCCCCGGCGAGACGACGAGTGTTTTGGGCTTTCCTTGGGACATCAAAAGTTGAGGGTCTTGAAACTGAGCGGGAGCTTTTTGATCAAAGGTCAGAATGTCTTCCCGTTTTAGGCCACGGGCCAATAAAAAACGTTCGGCGCTCTCCCCGCTTCTAGCCATCCCTACGATTGCAACCGGTGTTTGAATCATGAACTCCCCCGCCCTCGCGAAATAATGACTTAAATTTGGCCCTTTGCAAAGGAATGATTCTAGGTCAAAATTAAATAATGAACGGCGAAACTTTTCCAAGCTTCAAAAGCGCAAAATTCACAGCCATTATCAGCGACCTGCATCTTTGTGAGGCCGAGCCGGTTAATCTAAAGTTTCCGCTCTGGAAGAAGTTTAAAACCAAGCAGTTTTTTTTCGACGATATCTTCACAGGTTTTTTGCAAGAAATTGAAAATAAAGCCAAGGGTGAGACCGTTGAGCTGGTTTTGAACGGAGACATTTTTGACTTTGATAGCGTGCTCCGTTTGCCTGAGGAGCCGATTTTTAGGGTGAGCCGGCTTGAAAAAAGGCGCGGTTTGTATCCGCGGGCGGAACGCTCGAGTTTTAAAATCAAAGTGATTCTTGAGGATCATGCTGTTTTTATGCGGGCGTTGCGTGAATTCATCCGTCGTGGCAATCGTGTTGTTTTTGTAATTGGCAATCACGATCTTGAGCTTCACTTTCCGGAAGTGCAGCAAGAAGTTCGTCATGCATTAGATTTGACGGAAGAACAGCAATATCAAGTTCGTTTTGTGGAGTGGTTTTATATTTCCAACGAAGACACTTTGATCGAGCACGGGAACCAGTACGACCCTTATTGTATGTGCGAGGATCCGATCAACCCCTATGTGCAAGGTTACAACTTTGTTTCGCTGAGATTGCCGTTTGGAAACCTGGCTTGCCGGTATATCATGAATGGCTTAGGCTTCTTTAATCCACACGTCGATTCAAACTACATCATGGGTATTACTGATTATGTGATGGTCTTTTTGCGATACATGGCCCGCGCCCAACCGTTCATGGTTCTAACTTGGTTCTTCGGTTCGATCATGACATTGATTCAGTCTTTTAAAGACCGCTTGGCGGCACCCATCCGAAATCCCCTCAAGATTGAAGATCGTATTGAGGCGATTGCCCGCAACTCAAATGCGGAACCAAGAATGGTGCGCGAAATGAAAGAGCTTTTTGTGGCTCCGGCGGCCAGCAATCCGTTCTTACTGGCCCGCGAATTGTGGCTGGATCGCGCCTTCTTGATTTGTGTCGCGTTCTTTTTGATCTTTGAATTGATGATCTTTGTTCGTCAGGTTTATGATTTGTCTTTCTTCTGGGCATTCATTCCGATGTTCATCTTGCTGCCGTTCTTTCTTTTCTATAGCAAGTCCATTACGTCGCTGGTTTCCAGTTATAAGGAGCCAAACGAAAGAATCCTGGCGATGACGAGTACGATTGCCAAAGTAAAACGTGTCATCTATGGGCACACCCACCACGTTCGTCATGAAATGATTGGCGCGGTAGAACATCTAAATTCAGGCTGCTGGTCTCCGGCATTTTTAGATATTGAGTGTACAAAACCGTTGGATCAAAAAACTTACGTGTGGCTTTCTCCTCTGGAAACGGGAGAAAGACAGGCAGAACTTTACAAATTTATTGATGGACAGTCGCAACTCTTTATGTCGGCGGGCAGCCGCTAGTAAAAAAAAGCCCCCGTTATGCGGCGCGCGACAAATAAAATTTGTCAATGACCAAGCGCTATGCAAACCTCTTAATGTTTTTAAAAGCGAAAACGGAGGCTAAGGACTATGTCAGAAGTACTAGTTGTAACTAGCAAAGTAAAAAAATTGATCAAGGAAAAAGGCGGAATGAATACTTCTGCTGAAACGATCGACGTTTTGAGCAAAGCGATTGAGCAACTCTGCCTTAAAGGCATTGATAGCGCGAAAGCTGACGGTCGCAAGACTGTTATGGCTCGCGATATCGTTATTGATCATTTGTAGAAGTTAGCCTTACATCACCAGGCTTTTTATCCCGAACTTAAAAAAGAAGCTCGCAAGGGCCTCTTTTTTATTTTTGCACTATGATTTAGATAAAGCTATGGAAAAAACATTCCCTCCGTCGAAAATTCCACTCACGCACGCCCAGTTGAAACGAAGAAATATCAAAGACGTTTATTCCGCTTTCGAATGTGTCGATAGTGACCGCGCTCGCTTGAGGGAGTTTCTTCCGTGGGTGGATAAGTCGAAATCCGTCGAAGACCAGGTTTGGTATGTCGGCGAATGTCTTAAAGACTGGGAGGCTGGTCAGCTCTTCGACTATGCAATCTTTAGCGCCGAGGACCAATTTATCGGCGCTATGGGCGTTCATAATATTCTTTGGGAGCACAACTGTTGTGAAATCGGCTATTGGATTCATCAAAAGTACGAGAGCCAAGGACTTATCACATCTGCTTTGAAAGCATTAGAAAAAGAACTTTTTAGGATGGGCTTTCACCGCATTGAGATCCGCTGTGATCCCCACAATCAGAAATCGGCGGCGGTTCCAATTCGAAATGGTTACACGTTTGAAGGCGTTCTCCGGCAAAATACTCTATGCACCGACACTTACCGTGATACAGCAGTTTATGCGAAGCTTAGGACCGACCCAGTAAAAACATAGCGCCACCAATCACGATGGAACTCATCAAGCCAATAAAAAGAATCCAGGCCACCATGCGGCGTTTGAACTTTATCTTGTCTGCCTTTGCGCGGACAAAGACGTCTTCATTTGCATCTGTTTCAAGCTCTTTCGGAAACTCCGGGAGGCCTGTTGGAAAACCAAAGCGTTCTAATGTTGAGGAAATCTTTGATAAGTCTTTCGTTGCCAGAGTGATGTAGAAAATCTGACCGAGATATTGCTCTGTACGATATTCGGCTTGATTTACAATATTTGAAAAGTTACTGGCACTAAACCTTTTTTCAGCATCGTCGTCCTTTTGAATTTCAAAAGGAATGTTTTTAATTTGCAGCTCACGGACAAAGCTATCGAGCTCTTGCGGCGTTAAAGGGCCGTATTGGACTGTTTTGCCGGTCATGTTCACACCATTGCCTGAAGTTCTTCCCAAGAGATCACTTTGACTCCGAGGGTTTGAGCCTTCTCTAATTTAGAGCCGGGGTCATCGCCGACCACCAGGTAATTTAACTTTGAAGAAACGGAGCCAAGAATTTTTCCACCATTATGCTCTATGAAATCTTTCGCATCGTCACGTTTGACCGGCAAGGTTCCGGTAATTAAGAAGCTGCTGCCAGACAGCCTTCCTGTGGTGGAGCGTTTTGGTGCTTCGAACTGCACACCTAGAGCCATCATTTCTTTAATATCTTTAACGAGCTTGGGATTGCTCAGCCATTCAAGAATAGCCTTTGCGACTTTCGGGCCGATCTCAGGCACTCGTAAGAGATCCTCTTCTTTTGCGCCCATGAAGTTTTCAACGGTGACAAAGTGATCGGCCACGTGCTTGGCCGTCTGCTCACCGACAAAACGAATTCCGAGCGCAAAAATAAATCGAGCAAGCGTCGTGTGCTTACTGTTCTCCACGCTCTTAAGAATGTTTTCCACGGACTTTTCCCCTTGGCGCTCAAGGTCCAAAAGCTGTTCTTTCTTGAGACGGAAGAGATCGCTGAACTTCGTGACAAGCTGGGCATTAACCAGAGTCTCAATCAGCCGGTCGCCCACCTTATCCATGTTCATCGCGCGACGGGCGACAAAGTGTTTCAGGGATTCTTTGACGATGGCGATGCAAAGCGGATTCGTACAGCGCGTGACAACTTCACCTTCGAGCTTATGAACGCGGCTTCCGCAAGCAGGACACTTATTTGGGATCAAAAAAGGTTCAGAGCCCTTCGGGCGTTTGGACAAAACGACTTCAACAACTTCTGGGATCACGTCACCGGCACGCTGAATGACCACGGTATCGCCGACGCGCACATCCTTGCGGTCGATTTCCTCTTGGTTGTGCAAAGTCGCATTTGTGACCGTAACACCACCCACACGAACCGGAAGCATGATCGCGACAGGTGTCAGTGCGCCGGTTCTTCCGACCTGGACGTTGATGCTTTCAACAATCGTTTCGGCCTGTTCGGGCTTGAATTTCGCGGCGGTTGCCCAGCGCGGGCTTCTGGCAACGAGACCCAAGTCGTCTTGCAGACGGATGGAGTTGGCTTTAATCACGATCCCATCAATATCAAAGGCCAGCTTTGGGCGGCCCTTTTCTATAAAGTGATAGTATTCAACAACAGCTTCCGCGCTTTCGCAAACGCGGATGAGTCCAGGATTCAGAGTCTGTGCAGTTGGAATTCCAACTTTTGCGAAGTACTCGCCGATATCTGATTGGTTTTTGAACTCAACCCCATCGACCTCACCAAGCGCATAAGCGAAAAAACGCAAAGGGCGAGAGGCCGCTATCTTTGAATCGAGCTGACGAACCGTCCCGGCGGCGGCATTGCGGGGATTTGCAAAAGTCTGCTGACCGTTCTCTTGCTGTTGCTCGTTGAGTTTCGCGAAGTCGGCTTTAAACATTAAAACTTCGCCACGCACCTCCAGTAGGCGTGGCGGTTTTGCCATTTTAAGCTTCAGTGGAATGCTTTTGATTGTGCGGATGTTTTGGGTAACATCTTCACCAGTAGTGCCATCTCCGCGTGTAATTGCGCGGACCATATTACCGCTCTCATACACGAGTTCCATTGACAAGCCATCAAACTTGGGTTCAACAAAGTACTCAATTTTCTGATCGCTTTTCAAAAATTTACGGAGACGCTGGTCGAAATCGACGACATCTTCGGGAGAGTAGCTATTTGCCAAGGAGAGCATGGGGCGGCGATGCGCCACCTTTTCGAAAACTGTAAGGGGCACGCCACCCACACGCTGCGAGGGAGAGTCGCTGAGGTCTAGTCCAGGTTCTTTCTCCTCAAGCTTAAGAAGTTCTGAGTAGAGCTGATCGTAGTCGTAGTCAGAAATAACCGGCTTGTCGAGAACGTGATAGTTGTAGTCGTGTCCGGCAAGGATCTTCTTAAGCTCTTCGTGACGTTTCTTTGACATGAGTTGATTTGTATCATGAGGTGGTTTGACTGTGAAAGGGATTTTGACTAGTTTAATATACTTGCACCTGCCTTAAGGAGCACCCCAACATGATCGATAAAAAGACCATAGAATACATCGCAAAATTGGCACGGCTTGAAATCACCGAGTCTGAGGCTAATGAGTACAGCCAGCAGCTCGGCAAAGCCCTCAGCCACTTTGATCAGATTTCGAAAATCGACACAAAAGGCATTGAGACGCTTGTGACGCCAACAGAGATCGAAGAGTACTGGCGTGAAGATGTTGTAAAGCAAGAGTATTCCCCGGAAGAAATGACGGCAAATGCGCCAGCTAAAGCCGGCAACCTGTTTAAGGTTCCACCCGTAGTCTAAGGAATAAAATGGATTTGATTAATGCCTCCATCACAGAAATTGCAAACGCGGTTCAGACAAAGAAAGCCAGCGCCAAAGAGGTAATGACTCAGTTCATGAAGCGCGCGGAGCGCCTCAACCCCAAATTGAATGCTTACACAAGTTTGAATAGCCATGCGATCAAAGAGGCCGAAGCCATTGATGTGCGTATAGCGAAGAATGAAGACGTCGGCAGGATGGCGGGCGTCCCATTCGGCATCAAAGAAATGTTCTGCACGAAAGGTCTCGTTACGAACGCGGGCTCAAAGATTTTGCAAAATTTTATTCCGCCCTACGATGCGACGGTTGTTGCGCGCTTGAAGAAAGCCGGAATCGTGATCACTGGCAAATTGAATCAGGATGAATTTGCGATGGGTTCATCTGGTGAAACCTCTTTTTATGGCGTGACTAAGAACCCATGGAATCTTGAACATGTTCCCGGCGGATCCTCCAGCGGCTCAGCGGCCGCGCAAGCCGCGCGCATGTGTGCCGGAGCCCTGGGCACGGACACTGGCGGCTCGATTCGCCAGCCGGCAAGTTTCTGTGGAATTGTGGGTGTGAAACCAACTTATGGCCGTGTCAGCCGTTACGGCATTGTCGCTTATGCATCCTCATTGGATCAGGCGGGGCCGATGGTCAGCTCTGTCCAAGATGCGGCGCTGACCCTTGAAGTTATCAGTGGACATGACGAGATGGATTCAACAACAGCACAAAGAAAAGTGCCGGCGTACAGTAAAGAGCTTTCGGCAAATATGAAAGGCATGAAGGTTGGGCTGATTAAAGAATACACGCAAAGTGGTTTGCATTCGGACGTGCAAAGAACCTTGGATCAGGCGATTGCGGCGCTAAAATCGCAAGGCGCGGAGTTTGTTGAGATATCCATCCCAATGACAGAGTTTGCAGTTCCTGTTTACTATCTCGTGGCAGCCAGCGAAGCTTCAAGCAATCTTGCCCGCTATGATGGTGTGAAGTACGGCTATCGCGCCGAGTTCCCGAATCTTTCTGCGGTGGATCTTCAAGAGTTCTATGGCAAAACCCGCGGCGAGGGATTTGGCAAAGAGGCGAAGCGTAGAATTATGCTTGGGACGTACTGTCTATCCAGTGGTTACTACGATGCTTACTATAATAAAGCCGGCCAAGTTCGTCGTATGATTATGAACCAATATCGTGACGCTTTTCAAAAATGTGATGTGATTTTGAGTCCCGTGACAGCATCACCCGCCTTTAAAATTGGCGAAAGGATTTCTGATCCACTCACGATGTATTTAAATGATATTTTCACCACCTCCACGAACTTAGCAGGCCTTCCAGGCATGAGCGTTCCGTTTGGAATGTCGGCAAAGGGTTTACCTATCGGTGTGCAATTGACCGGTGCCCACTTCGACGAGCAAAAAATACTAAATGTCGGATACGCCTTGGAAGGCGCTTCCACCGTGAAAGGTCATGCGCCAAATGTATAGAGGGTACGAGGCCGTTATTGGCATTGAAATTCACATTCAACTAAACACCGCCAGCAAAATCTTTTGCGCGGATGCCACGCAATTTATGGCAGGCGATAATGAAAATACATCGCCCGTCAGCGTGGGAATGCCAGGCACTTTGCCGGTGATGAATCGTCGTGCTGTGGAGTTTGCAATTAAAACGGGATTAGCGCTTGGTTGCAATATCCGTAAAAAATCCATTTTTGCGCGTAAAAATTACTTCTATCCTGATTTGCCAAAAGGCTACCAGATTTCTCAGTATGATCAGCCGATTTGTGAAAACGGAACGATCACTTTTAAAGTCGGCGATCAAAGTAAAACGGTCCACATTGCGCGCGCCCATTTAGAAGAAGATGCGGGGAAATCGAGTCACTTAGGAGATTTCACGATGATTAACTACAATCGTGCGGGCATTCCCCTTCTTGAGGTTGTGACGGGCCCGGATTTGCGTACGCCACAAGAAGCCGCCGAGTATGGTCGCACCATTCGCCAGATTGTCCGTTACCTCGGCGTATGTGATGGAAACTTGGAAGAAGGGTCGATGCGCTGCGATTGCAACGTGAGCGTGCGTAAAATCGGTGATCCAAAATTGGGAACGCGAACGGAGCTTAAAAATATCAACTCATTCCGTTTCGTTGAAAAAGCCATCGAGTATGAAATTGAAAGGCAAATCGACGTGGTTGAGCGTGGTGAAAAGGTTATTCAGGAAACCCGTTTGTGGGATCCCGACAAAAACAAAACATTCACCATGCGAAGCAAAGAAGAAGCCCAAGACTATCGCTACTTCCCGGACCCGGATCTTTTGCCGTTGGTCGTGAGCGATGAGCTTATCAGTAAAATGAAAGCTGCTCTGCCGGAGCTGCCGATTGCCAGAAAGAACCGGTTCGTTTCAGCTCACGGTTTACCGGAGCACGATTCGGAGGTCCTTACTTCAGAAAAAGACTTGGCTGATTTCTATGAAGAAACCGCTAAAGTCAGCAAGAACTATAAAAGCAGTGCGAACTGGATCATGACAGAAGTGATTCGCGAATTAAACGATACTAAACTTGAAATCAAGGATTCGCCGGTCAAACCGACCCAGTTGGGACAGTTGATCGCCCTGATTGACAAGGGTACCATTTCGGGAAAAATCGCCAAAACAGTTTTCTCTGAGATGTGGAGGACTGGCAAAGAGCCTGAGGTTATCATCAAAGAAAAAGGTTTTGTGCAAGTTTCAGATCCGGCGGCGATCGAAAAGATCGTCGACGAGATCCTTGCGGCGAACACTCAGCAAGTCGAGGGTTATAAATCTGGTAAAGCGAATTTGTTTGGATTTTTCGTGGGCGCCGTTATGAAGGCTTCAAAGGGTCAAGCAAATCCCGACGTGGTTAACCAAATTTTACAAAAGAAACTGAACGGATAGCTATGAAAGTCGCCGCTCTTGATCTTGGAACAAACACTTTTCTTTGCCTTATTGTCGAGGGGGACAAATCCGGGATCCAGAGAATCCTATCCGATCAGGCAAAAGTCGTGCGCTTAGGCCAGGGGGTTGATAAGACCGGCGCTTTTAACCCAGATGCGCTTGTTCGTGCAAGAACGTGCCTTGCGGAGTTTAAAAAGGAAATCGACCGACAGGGCGTCGACCGCATTCTTGCGATGGCAACCTCTGCGGCCCGCGATGCTTCAAATGGCAAAGAACTTTTTAAAATTGGCGAAGACCTGGGCGTTCCCATTGAAATTATCCCCGGTGCTGACGAAGCTCGCATGACGTTTGCGGGCGCAACAGAAGGGAGTATTCGGGGCAAAGACAACTGCATTGTGATTGATGTGGGTGGCGGCTCGACGGAGTTTATTGTCGGTAACTCAGAGAAGCTTCATTTTGCAAAAAGCCTCAATATCGGTTGCGTACGAATGACTGAGAAATATATTACAGCGCAGCCGCTTTCGCAGAAGGAACGAATCTTTGTCGAAGAGGTTGTCGATAAGCAGCTACGCACGATTGCAGATGAAATCAACAAGTATCCGGCCGAAGAAGTTCTCGCGGTTGCTGGAACCCCATCGGCGATTGCTGTTGCTGAACTGGGCGGAAGGTTTGATCCGGACAAAGTTCACGGGTTCACTCTCGATCAGGAGAAACTCCAAAAATGGTGTGATACCCTTGCCAACACCACTGTCCAGGAAAAGATTGATAGGTACAAAATTGAAGCTGGGCGGGCGGACGTTTTATTTGTTGGCGCGACGATTCTTCATCAGTTTTTATTGCAGTTAAATAAACCCTCCATGAAAGTATCTATTAAAGGAGTGCGCTATGGGGTCGCCTTGGAAGCTCTTCGCCGCTAGTTTAGTTATTTGGTCTGCTGCCCAGGCACAAAAGGTCCCTGCGGCTAGGCAGAGCGTGACTTTTAAAAAAGAAAAAATCACCTTGGCGGGGAAAACAATCCCCGTCGAAGTCGCGGAAACTGGTGAGCAACACGAACACGGTTTGATGTACAGAAGCAGCCTGCCTGAGAATGAGGGAATGATTTTTATTTTTGGTGAAGAAGGCATTCGTCATTTTTGGATGAAGAACACCTATATAGACTTAAGTATTGGTTACTTCGATAAAGATAAGGCGCTGGTCGATATTCAAGAGATGAAGGCGACCAGCATGATGGAAACTAGACCTCCGTCGTACCCTAGTGCCAAGCCCGCAATGTATGCGCTCGAGATGAATAAGGGTTGGTTTGCAAAAAATAAAGTAAAACTCGGCCAGAAGTTTCAATTTTCCACGCGCCGACAATAGTCTAGATGCCTTCGCCCTTCAACTAGGTCCGGCCATAAATTATTTGCAAGGCACCATTCTTATGTTTAAATCAAGATAGATTATTTTTGAAACAGAACGTTTCAGCGCATTAATCAAGGATGAATATATGTTGAAAAAGTTTGTTGTAATTCTGGCCTGCCTAGGAGTTCTCCAACTCACTAGCTGCACGTCGAAAGACTCAAAGGAAGACGGCGGCGAAGAAATGGCCATTGATGCAGCGGCCGCAGACTCTGCAGAAGTTGAAAAAGTTGAGGGCGAACAAAGCCTTGATATCGCAGCGGATGACTCCTCAGCCTCACTTTCCAACGAAGCCCTTCCAGAAGATGCACTTGGCGACGCTCCACCTCCAGACACAGCGGCGGCCCCTAATATCGAAGACAATCCATTGACTGAGTCTACTCCAGCGGAACCCCCTCCGGTTGTAGATACTCTTCCTCCAGATACGTTGGGTGATTCTGTCGCTGATAGTGCTCCGCCAGTCATGGAGACAAATGAACCTGTTCATGAAACAAAAAGTGTAAGCAGCAGCGCTTCTGTTGAGGCCCCTTCAGAGGAAGCTCCGAAGCCACTACCGTCTTACCGCAAAGTGGAACACACTCCTTGGAAAGAAGGCGGCAAGATCTTGAACACGGTGTACGTTGCGCGTGATGGTGACTCATGGGCCAGTGTCAGCTCGATGATCTACGGAGTTGAAAAGCCCGGCGATTTGAAAAAGATGAATCCCGCGATTAAAGGGCGTAAGTTGAAAGTGGGCGATAAGGTGTATTACAACTCCCCACACCGTCCTGACGATGAGACACAAGTCCTTACTTATTACGCTGACAGTGGTATTGCTCCGGAAGTGTATATCGCGAAAAGCGGAGATAATTTGAAAAGAGTTGCAAAAGAACTTTTCGGTTCTGAACAGGGCTGGAAAGAGCTTTATGCTACGAATGATTTTGAATCTAAAAGCGCATTGGATGAAGGTACACAGATTAAGTACTGGAGAACGGTAGCTGCAACACCGAAGACTGAAGTTGCGGTGGCACCTCCTCCAGCTCCACCGGTGGACATGCCACCGCCGCCCCCGTCGGCGGATATGCCACCACCAGACATGCCACCACCACCACCACCGGCGGATATGGGCGTGCACGACATGGCTCCGCCACCACCACCACCGGCGGATATAGGTGCGCACGAAATGGCTCCCCCACCACCACCACCACCGCCGGTTGAAGTAGCGGCTCCGCCACCACCGCCACCTCCCATGGCAAAACAACACAAAGCAGATGAAGCTGCTGGTGCAAGTCCTCTCGAGGACGATCAGATGACAACATTGGCCGGCGGCGCAGTCCTTGCCGTAGCCCTGGCTCTCTTTATGATTATGAGAAGACGTCGGAAGAAAGAGTTAGAACAAGCCATCCAAGATACCCAAGTTGGCTAAAGAAAAAGGGTCCCACGGGACCTTTTTTTCTATTTGGCATAAGAAAAAAGAAAAGGGCCATTGATGGCCCTTTTTAAATCCAAAGGTGAAGCCGAAATCTTAAGATACTTTCTTAAAGATCTTATCAAGAACATCGCGACGACCATCGCGGTTATTTTCAACGAAATAGATTAAGTCATCAACAATTTGAACATCGCGATTGTTCGTAGGTATAAACTTGATCCCGCAACCAAGTGAGTTGCACCAGACAACGGCTGCTGCAATTTTTCTTTCACGACCGCTCACTACGAATCGTAAATGGAGCTTTTCATTCGCACGGAAGGACTCTCCGCGGAACTCAAGGAAGGCTCCAGAAAGGCTAATGTTCTTCAACGTGCCTCTCACTTCCTCACGGGCGTAATTTCTCTTAAAACCAACCTCTAAATATAGAGGCGTCCGTGGAGCCGGTTGTTTAATTGTGTCCACATTTATCTCCTTTGGTAGTTCCTAGGCTAAGTGTGTGTATTTAGTATCGGATTTTGTCCGCAAAAACTGTAGGTCCAGCCGAGTACGGGCTTTTTTGCAGAAGCGGGCGTCTCATTTTGAGCGTCTCATAAGTGATCTATCTACGTGAAAAGACATGAAAAAACCTAAACAAAAAAGGCCTTTAGAATAGATTTTAGATATTTGCAGACAGAAATGATAGCTGGATTTTCCGTTGACAAAACTAGACCCCTTCGTCAAATTGAAAGGGAACTCAAATAATATCAAAGCTCGAACCTTGAGCCCAATTCTGTATCTCTAACGAGACCTAAACCATAAATTCATTCATAAATTTAAAATTTATCTAAATTTCAAAATATATCTGAAAATCGAATACTAAGGAGTAAAGTTTGTCAGACCCAAAAGATTCGCAAAACGTTGAGCTTGTTAAAAAGCGTCCTACCCGTGCCAAGGCAAAAGCCGAGACCGAAGCGGCCGCTCCAGAAGCAGCACCCGTTGAAACGCCCCCTGCCGCAGAAGCTCCAGTCCAAGCAGCGGCCTCGCCGGAAACCACCGCTTCAGAAAATGTCCCGCAACAAAGAGATCATCGCGAACACCGTGATCATCGAGACAACCGCGGTGGCGGTGACCGTGGAGAGCGAAACAATAATCAACACCGCAGATTTGATAATAAAAATAGAGACAACCGCGGTGGTGGCGGACACAGACACCAGCAAAATGGCGGCGGCCAGCGTCGTGATAACTTCCAGAAATATGATAACCGCGATCGCGGGCCTCGCCACGACGATCTTGGACCTCAAGACGAGCAATCAGCCAGTCAAAACAATATCGAAGTCGATCTCGCAGATATCAATCTGAGCGACGAGGAGAAAAGCTGGCTCAACTCCAAAGACCTTAAATCGAAAAACATCCAGCAGCTCACGGACCTTGCCTTGAAGTTGAAAATTGAAAATGCGGCCGGCATGCGCCGTCAGGATATGATTTTCGAAATCCTGAAGCGTGCGGCGAAGCTCGGTCAGGACATTTACGGCTCTGGCGTTCTTGAAATCTTGCCGGATGGCTATGGTTTCTTACGTTCGCCAGACTACAACTATCTTCCAGGTCCAGATGATATCTATGTAAGCCCATCACAAATCCGCCGATTCGGTCTTCGCACCGGTGATACCGTGACTGGGACGGTTCGCCCGCCAAAAGACGGCGAAAGATACTTTGCACTTTTGAAAGTAGATTCTCTCAATTTCGAGACGACTGAAAAAGGTAAAGACAAAATCCTTTTCGATAACTTGACGCCGCTTTATCCGAATGAGCGTTTGAGACTTGAACACAACCCAGCCGATAATACGACTCGCGTTGTGGATTTGATGGCTCCGCTGGGCAAGGGCCAGCGCGCCTTGATCGTTGCTCCGCCAAGAACGGGCAAAACAGTTCTCATGCAACACATCGCCAATGCAATCACGACAAATCACCCGGAAGTGAAGCTCATCGTTCTTCTGATCGATGAACGTCCTGAAGAGGTGACTGACATGCAACGGACAGTTAAAGGCGAAGTGATTTCGTCTACATTTGACGAGCCACCAACTCGTCACGTTCAGGTTGCGGAAATGGTTATCGAAAAAGCAAAGCGTCTCGTAGAACACAAACACGACGTGGTGATTCTTCTCGACTCTATCACGCGCTTGGCTCGTGCTTACAATACGGTGGTTCCGCCATCTGGTAAGATCTTGTCGGGTGGTGTTGACTCCAATGCTTTACACAAACCAAAACGCTTCTTCGGCGCGGCCCGCAATATCGAAGAAGGAGGCTCTTTGACAATCATCGCAACAGCGCTCGTGGATACAGGTTCTCGTATGGACGAGGTTATTTTCGAGGAGTTTAAAGGTACGGGTAATGCTGAAATCCATTTGGATCGCAAGCTGATGGAAAAACGCATCTTCCCTTGCATGGACATCAACAAATCCGGCACTCGTAAAGAAGATTTGCTGATCGACAAGGGCGACTTGAATCGCCTGTGGATCCTGAGAAAAGTTTTGGCACCAATGAATCCTATCGACGCGATGGAATTCTTGATCGACAAAGTTCAGGCCACAAAAACAAACGGCGACTTCCTAAAAGCCATGTCAGGCAACGGTTAAAGGTACGCCGTACCTTTTTCGGATGCACCGCAAAAAGCCGCTCCTCCGTGAGCGGCTTTTTTATCTGGCCAAACATTGCAGTCGTAGTTCGAATCCACGCGGGCATCGAATCTCTTGCGGCGGATATTGTGGCGCGACAGACCTCACCCGCTTGGAACCAAAAGCAGAATCCAGTTTTGCACTGTTTTGATTGCGATGAAAAAAGCCAAACCTCCGTAAATGCCAGTACTTTTTTACAGTAAAGATATTCTTAAACACCCCATTTAAGGAGATTTCTATGGAAGTTGAAAAAGAACCCCAACGAGCTCCGCAAGCTATCGAAGTTTCGAATGTCGAAATTAGAAGCTTCTCAAAACCTAAAGAAATACGAAATTTTCCACACGGACACATTGAACTGATCGAAGTCGCGGGTCGTATGATCGGTCGTGCGACTTTAGCACCCGGATGGAAGTGGTCCGAAGATGTTCAGCCCATCGCTAAAACGAAAAGCTGTGAGGCGGCCCATATTCAGTATCATATTTCAGGAGTGTTGATGGTGCGCATGGATTCGGGTGAAACCTATCAGTGCCGCGCGGGTGATATTTCGGTTCTCCCTCCAGGGCACGATGCTTGGGTGGTAGGTGATGAGCCCGTTGTCCTTGTGGATTTTCAGGGCATGGTGAACTACGCTAAAAATCCATAAGCTATTGAATATAAATGCCTTTTCCTTCGGCGGCCCCAGCCTAAAAAATTAGCGATTTCTGATAGACATCGCTTGGCCCCCTATGTTACAAAACTGAGCCTTACGGCCAATAATATTCAATATTTAGAAGGAATTAGGTCATGAAAAAAGATCTTCATCCAAAAGTTAATACAGTTGTTTTCAAAGACATTTCTTGTGATTTCAGCTTCTTGGGCACTTCCACTTTGCACTCTGCAGAGACAGTAAAATGGGAAGACGGTAAAGAATATCCTTTGATCAAGGTTGAGATCTCTTCTGAATCTCACCCATTCTACACGGGTAAGCAACGTGTGATGGATACAGAAGGTCGTATCGATCGTTTCAAAAAGAAATACGGCAAGAAGTAAATACGCAAACCTCCGCAATCTGCTGGAGGGCTCCTGCATAGCAATGCGGCCCATGTTGAGGCCGCATTTGTTTTTTCTGAGCATCGTTTTTCCGGTTTGATCATAGGCTCCTTCAATCTCGAGGCATGAAAGATGTTTTCAAAACTTGCTGAAGTCGAATCCCGTTATGAGCAGGTCAATCTCCAACTGCAAAGGCCTGATATTGCCTCTGATCAGAAGCAATACCGCGCATATATGAAAGAGTTGGCGGACCTTGAGAAGATCGTGGTTGTCTATCGTGACTACAAAACGAAGACAGCGAACCTCAAGGCTAGCAAAGAGTTGATGACGGCTGAGACTGACAACGAAATGCGCGAGCTGATCCGTGAAGAGATCAAAGAACTTGAAGCAGCTGTTCCTGATCTGGAACAACAGCTTAAGATTTTGCTCATTCCGAAAGATCCTAACGACGATAAGAATATCATTCTCGAGATTCGTGCGGGAGCTGGTGGTGATGAGGCCTCCTTGTTCGCCGACGAGCTTTTCCGGGCCTATGCACACTATGCTTCTACTCAGGGTTGGAAGGTCGAAATGATGTCCTTCTCTGAAGGTAACGTTGGAGGAGCAAAAGAGGTTATTGCCTCTGTTTCAGGCACGGCTGTCTTTAGCAAATTGAAGTTCGAATCCGGTGTTCACCGCGTTCAGCGCGTTCCTAAAACGGAAGCTGCGGGTCGTATTCATACTTCAACAGTGACTGTTGCGGTCATTCCTGAAGTTGAAATCAGCGATATTAAAGTGAATATGAACGACCTTCAGTTCGAAACAATGCGTTCACAAGGCTCTGGTGGCCAGTCGGTCAACAGAACTGAATCCGCGGTCCGCGTTGTGCACATTCCAACCGGTCTTGACGTGAAATGCCAAGAGGGTAAGTCGCAATCTTCCAACCGTGAGCGTGCGATCCAGATCCTTTACGCAAAATTACAGCAAATCGAAGATGAAAAGAACCGTAAGGAAGCTTCCGACGCTCGTCTTGAGCAGATCGGAACCGGAGACCGTTCTGAGCGCATCCGCACATACAACTTCCCGCAGACTCGTATTACAGACCATCGCATCGGCTTGACGATTCACCAACTGGATTCCGTCATGGGCGGCGCATTTGAGTTGCTGATTGATCCACTCGTTGCTAACTTTCAAGCAGAGGCATTAAAACAACAAACCTCTGCTGGGTAATGAAGCTAAAAGAGATCCTGGATAAAACCACTCAATTCTTTAAAGAAAAAGGTATCGATTCTCCACGTCTCGATGCTGAGCTTCTATTGGCGCATGGGCTGAAGCTTGAGCGTATGCAACTCTATCTTAAGTTTGATCAGCCAATGGGCGAAGCTGAACTCGCCACTTGTCGCGAACTGGTTCGTCGCCGCGTTCAGGGTGAGCCGGTCGCTTACATCCTGGGGTCAAAATATTTCTTCGGCTACAACTTTATCGTTTCCTCTGCTGTGCTCATTCCGCGTCCTGAGACGGAGCACATTGTTGAGTCCGCAATCGCGTGGGCTCAAGATAAAGATGCCAGCTATAGCATTGTAGATTTGGGCACCGGCTCCGGGGCCATCGGGCTGACACTTCTTAAAAAACTTTCGAATGCAAGGCTTGTGGCGGTTGATGCTTCCGCGCAAGCCCTTGAGGTGGCGAAGGCCAACGCAGAAGCGTTGGGGGTTGCTGATCGCGTGCGGTTCATTCATAGCGACGCTGCGAACGTAGATCAGGTTTTGGCTGCGGTGCGGGAGTTCACGGGAGCAGCGGAAATTCACATTTTGGTTTCAAATCCACCGTATATTGCAACAGACGACAAAGATGTTGAAGAAAATGTGAAAAAATTCGAACCAGAAATCGCTCTCTTCGCTCCTGAAAATGGGTTAAAGTTTCTCCGCGATTGGTCGCAAAAGTATGTTTCATTTCTTTCAGATAAAGCGATTGTCTTGATGGAAATGGGAATGTCCCAAGGACCCGCGTTGAAAACGCACTTCGAGAGTCTAGGTGTTTTCAACAAAGTGGATGTCATAAAAGACCTTGCGAGTCTGGACCGGGTCATCAGAGGGGTAAAAAATGGATAAGATGTTAGTAACCGGCGGAACAAGCCTGCGCGGGACAGTTCACACCAGTGGTGCCAAGAATGCGGCCTTGCCCATCCTCTTCTCGACGCTTTTAGCTGAGGGTGAGCACGTATTCACGAATGTTCCTGATTTGAAAGACATTGAATCCACAGCGGCCTTGCTTGAGAGTCTCGGCTGCGAGACTCGTCGCGATGGCGGCACTTTTCGTGTAAAAGTAAAAAGGCTTCAATCTATCGAAGCACACTATGATCTCGTTCGTAAAATGAGAGCCAGCATTCTCTGTCTGGGTCCGATCCTGACCAAATATGGTGAGGCTGTTGTATCCATGCCCGGCGGTTGCGCGATTGGAACTCGGCCAATCGATTTGCATCTAGAAGGTATGAAAGCGCTGGGCGCTGAAATCACCTTGAAGGAAGGTTACGTTCACGCTGCTGCGAAGCGTTTGCAAGGCGGAACGATCCTTTTTGAAACCACCACCGTGGGCGGCACTGAAAATGTCATGATGGCGGCCACTCTTGCAAAAGGTAAAACCATTCTTGAAAACGCGGCGAAAGAACCAGAGATCGTTGATTTGGCTGAATATCTCATTAAGATGGGCGCCAAAATCACCGGTCACGGTACAAGCATCATCACGATTGAAGGTGTGGATCAGCTAAAGCCTGCAGAACACTCCATCATGCCAGATCGTATTGAAGCCGGGACTTTGTTGATCGCCGGGGCCATTACAAAAGGTGAAGTGACTGTTGAGAGGTGTGTTCCTACCCACTTGGAAGCATTGGTTTTGAAAATGCGTGAGGCCGGATTTAAAATTGAACAAGGTAAAACTTCACTCACCGTGATGACGGCAAACTCTTGGGAGGCCGTGGATATTACAACGGCCCCCCACCCCCTTTTCCCGACAGACTTACAGGCCCAGTTCATGGCCTTGATGGCGGTTGCCAACGGCACAAGTGTTATTAGTGAAACGATCTTTGAAAACCGCTTCATGCATGTTCAAGAGCTGATTCGTTTGGGCGCAGACATCACGCCAAAAACTCGCGTTGCCGTTGTTCGCGGTAAACCAGAAGGTTTGACGGCCGCGCCGGTGATGGCGACAGATTTACGCGCGAGTGCTTCGTTGGTTCTTGCGGGCCTCGTTGCTAAAGGTGACACGACAGTCGGTCGTATCTATCACTTGGATCGCGGTTATGAAAACCTAGAGTCGAAACTGCAAAGCTTGGGAGCAAAGATTCGGCGCATCGAGTAAAGGTTTCGCCCGCCCCGTTAGGCCGGAATGAAAGGCATCAAAAAAGCCTCGTTGGGAGGGGGTCCTTTCGAGGCTTTTGAAGGGATTAAAAAAAATGTCCCAGTCCGGAGGGGGTGGACTGAGACATCCAATGGTATCGAAGTTATTATCTAACTTCTCTAGTACCGAAACTTAGCTTCGCCTTGCAAGGCCCGTTGTTGCCAAAACCAGGGAGGGGGTCCACGGTGATTGGCTTAATAACGGGTCCCGCAGGACGTTTAGGCTCAAAAACAATAACTGGGGATTCAGCGCGCGACACAGCAGAGATTGCCAGAACTGCCAAGATGTAGAGTGCTATGAGTGCGTTGCGAATCATTTGAGTTCTTCCCCAGTTCCAGACTTCTAAAGCAACTCGCGTGCCAAAGGTTTTGACAGCTCAAAGTTCATTAAATTCAATTTCAGAGGGAAAACCCCTTACTAAACTCACGAAAAGTAATTCCAGAATGGGTTTGGTGATTCCAATTTGGGACTTAGGTCTAAAGACCTTTGTAGGGACCTTTTGAGGAACTCAGCAGATACTAGGCCGCGGCTAAAAAGAGAAATATAATCAACTATCTATGACGCGCGTTCAAATTCACTGGATCGTAAAAACCACCGCGGGCCAAACCAAAGGGCCTTATACCACTGAAGCACTTATGAAGCTGATTGGTGAAGGAACTTTTTCTGGTTCTGAAATGGTGGCGCGCTATCCTGGTGGTTCATGGACATTGCTGTCCCAGGAAACACAGTTCTATGACAAATTACTCGAGGCCCTCGAGAGCTCTATAGAACAGGTTCCGAGCAACGACAACAACGAGAACGCTGAAACCATTGTCGGATCGGTGCCGGAGCATTTGAAAAACCCGCAAGGTTCGCGGCCCCTTTTGGAAAAAGTAAATGTGGCAGGTGGCAGCGCAGCTCCCCAGTATTCGAACACCGTGAAGGGCCCCACAATGTCGACGAGGTCTTCTTCGAAATTGGCCGAGCCTGCGGTGATCGAGCTTAAGAACATTGCTCAAGTGGCAAAGAATGAGCTCGCAAAGAGTGCGAAACTGCCTCTGATTTTGGTGGCCGTAGCTTTGCTTTTGGTAGTGTACGTGCTTTTGCCGGATGGCGCTGATAGCGGAGAAAAGATCAGTCTGATCGCGCCGAAAAAAGGTTCTGCTGCCATGAGTGATCAGCAAGCGAAAGAAAAATTCGCGGCGGCGGTCGCAGCGATTGAGGCAGACACGATAGAGTCCTACCTCGTGGCGCAGAATCACCTTGTGTCGGTGGTTGAAGGAGCGCCATCGAATCTTGAAGTTCGTGGTCTTCTCTGTTTGGTTTACAAAGAGCTTTGGCCATTTGCAAAGCAAGACGCCAATGATATTCGCACGATCTCGAGCGTGACTCAGTCGACACGTGCATTGAATGCGGTCGGTCTTTATGGAAATATCTGTGAGGTCGTGAATCTTGAAACCTCAGGTCACTACAAAGAAGCTCGTGGCGTTGTCGAATCTGCGCTGGAAAACGCGGATCACTTTTCGCTCCTCCCGGTGCTGTATGAATTTAAGGCCGAGTTGCTTGAGGCGGACAAAGATTATTTGAATGCAAGTCCTTACTATGAAAAGGCCGCACAGCTTTGGGAAAGATGGCTTCGCCCGCAAGTGAAGGCCGGCGTGGTGGCGGCGATTCGGACTCAGGGGCCGAAGGCTTCGCAATACTTCCGCGGAGTGCTTGCGAAAAATCCAAATCATCGTGAGGCGAAGATTCGCCAAGGGATTTTGGAGTTCCGGGCGTTTAAGCAAGAGGAAAACGCGTTTAAGTACTTAAAATCAGCAATGAGCTCCCAGGCTCGTGTGCAACGAGATCTTGAGGCCGAGGGATATTTTGCGTTGGCCGAACTTTATTTGAATAAAAACGAAAAGTCCGCAGCGCTCGATGCCGCTCAACAAGCGTATCGGTTAAGTCCGAATACGACTCAGTACAAACAACTCGTGGTTCGTCTCGGAGGTTCTGACCGCATCAAAGAAAAATCTTCAAATAGCGAGATGATGTTTGTCGGCGACCAGTATGCTCGTACGGGTGACTGCTTAGCGGCGCAAGCGGAATACAAAGCAGCGTTTGAGATGGAGCCAAAGAACGGTATGGCGGCCGTGAAGGCTGCGAAGTGTTTGTGGCAGCTGAATCAAAGTTTTGAAGCCGTGGAGTGGCTGACGAAAGCGATTAAAGCGGAGCCGAACTTGATTACCGCGTACGTGTTACAGGCGGATTATATGTCCCAGCGTTATAACTTTGCCGGCGCGGTGAATGCGCTGACAGCGGCGGCGAGAATTTCCCCGAACAATTATGAAGTTCTTCGGGGAATGGCTTTGATGGAGTTTCGCCGGGGTAACATGCAGAGCTCGATTAATTTCGCTCAGCGGGCGCTGCGAGCCTATGATGCTGATATTGAGACTTACACCCTCCTCGCGAAATCGAATGCCGCGCTATACTCCTCAACGATAGCGGCGACAAAAAAAGATATTGATGCGCGAGAATCTTATCAGCGTGATGCTCTTCGTTATGCCACGAAAGCCGTGGAGATCGATAACACGAATAGCGAAGCGCAAGTGACTTACGCGAAAGTGATGGCGGAGATTAACGGTGTGGACTCGGGTGTGACCTATGTGAAAGAGTTGATCAAGAAGTATTCTTACTCGACGGAATACCGAATCGCGCTGGCTGAGATCTATCGTGGCGATGAACAGTACTCGCAGGCTCAGGAATTTTATGAGCAAGTGACCGAGGCAGACCCACGCAACAAGAAAGCCTTTATTGGTTTAGGAGAATGTTACAAAGCATCGGGTTTGGATAGGCAGGCTTTGAAGTCGTTTTTGTCGGCGGCGGTTTTAGATCCGTCGGACGGCGAGGCGCTGTTCCAGGCGGCGAAACTTCAGCTTGAAACCAACGAGTACGAGAAAGCAATTGCGCAGTTTAAGCGAGTTCAGGTGATCAACCCCAACTTCCCGCGCACGTATTACTATATCGGCAAAGCCGCGGTGCTTGCCGGTAACTACAACATGGCGCTGGAAGCGATTAAACGAGAGAAGCAGGACAACCCGAACTTAGCGGATAGCTATTTGCTTGCAGGGGAAATCTATGCGTTCAAGAAGCAATATTCGGAATGCGCGGCGGAGTATTCTCAGTCGATGAAGCTCCGATCGCAGGGGGCGGATACTTATGTGAAAGCCGCTCAGTGTTATCGGTTGTCCGGGTCTGTCGATATTGCCCAAGATTTGCTATCTATGGCATCAAGTCGCGAGTCGGGTTACGCTGACATATACAAAGAACAAGGTGCGATTTATGAGGTTCGCGGTGACCTTCGGGCAGCCGTTCAATCATACAATAAGTACTTAGCGCTCTCGCCAAATGCTCTGGATCGTGCTGAAATTGAAAATCGCATCAACCGAATCGGTGGCGGTTGAAGGGGAAAACATGGGGATGTCAGATAAAATGCAGAGTTTTTCGACCAATGTTCAAGATGGAGTGAAAACCTCGTCGGTGTCCTTTATTTGTCTCACCCTCCGTGTGTTGACGGGGTTTATGCTGGGGCTGACGCTCGCGTTGATTGGCCAAGAGCTGATTGGCTATGGAACCCTGGCGCTGGTTTTCATGATGGTGGTCGTGATGGGCTTGGTGGTTAAGACGACATCAGGATGGAATATCGGCAAAGTCCTCATTTTAGATCTAATCCTCGTCCTTGTGGCTATGCTCCTCAGGATGTATATTCTCGTCGCTCCGTAATTTAGAAAGGACCGCAATATGATCGATATTAAACTTCTCGAGAAAAAAGCCGAGAACGGCCCGAGCTATTTTGATGAATACAAGCAATCTCTTTTGAATCGTGGTGCTTCGACGGAAGTGCTTGAGCAAATTGTTGAGCTCAATAAAAAACGCCGTGAGATGATCACAATGGCTGAAACTGAAAAAGCCAAACAAAACAAACTCAGTGGTGAAATCGGTAAATTGAAGCGCGAAGGCGGCGATGTTTCCACGATTATGGCTGAAGTTGAAAAACTCAAAGGCACGGTGAAAGATCTCGAGGCGAAAGCGGCGGAGATCGACTTGCAGGTGACGAATATTGCTTTGACGATGCCGAACAAGCCCAGCCGCTCTGTGCCTGTGGGTGCTTCTGAAAAAGAAAATAAAGTTTTGAAAACTTGGGGGAATCCCGCGGCTTTTGGGTTCAAAGTGAAGGAGCATTGGGAACTCGGTGAAGCTCTCGATATCATCGATTTTGAACGCGCTGGTAAAACGACGGGGACTCGTTTTGCTTTCTTGAAGGGGGCGGCGGCTCAGATGGAGCGTGCGCTGATCCAATTCATGATGGATATGCACTCTATGAAGCATGGCTATACTGAAATGATTCCGCCGTTTATGGTGAATAGCAACAGCTTGCTTGGTACTGGTCAGTTTCCGAAGTTTAAAGAAGACGTTTTTAATCTGACGGGGACCGATTTATATCTGATTCCGACGGCGGAAGTGCCGGTTACCAACTACTATAATAATGAAATCTTGAACGAAGCAGATCTTCCTAAGAGTTTCTGTGCATACTCTCCGTGCTTTCGTTCTGAGGCCGGCAGTGCGGGTCGCGACACGAAGGGATTGATCCGTCAGCATCAGTTCGACAAGGTGGAGCTGATGACGTTTGCCCACCCGGATAAGTCTTATGAGCACCATGAAGCGCTCACCAGCCATGCCGAGCAAGTTTTGATTGATCTGGAGCTTCCATTCCGTCGTGTGCTACTTTGTACTGGGGACATGGGCTTTGGATCTGCGAAGACCCATGACTTGGAAGTGTGGCTGCCGGGCCAGAATACTTACCGTGAGATCAGCTCTTGCTCCAATTTTGAGGACTTTCAGGCTCGTCGTGCAAACATTCGTTTCCGCTCAGCGGGTGGCAAACCTCAGTTTGTGCACACTCTGAATGGTTCTGGTTTGGCTGTTGGCCGTACGCTTGTTGCGATTCTTGAGAACTATCAGCGCGAGGACGGAAGCGTGGCTATTCCGAAGGCACTTCAGAACTATATGGGCGGTCGCAAAGAGATTCGAAAATAAACGCTGCGTTAGCATAACAACTACTTGAATACGCTCTTCAAAACCAATAGAACGGTCGACGGAGAGCTGGTAGAGCGGTTGAATACACCAGTCTTGAAAACTGGCAGCCCTTCGCGGGGCTCGAGGGTTCGAATCCCTCGCTCTCCGCCAACTAAGTCTCTAGTGACGACACAAAAATTCCCTAAGTAGGGAAAATCACAAATCAAAGGTTTCAACGAGTTAGCAAGATCAGAAAACGGTAGCGATCACGGACCATCACAGAAAATCACGGTCGTGATCTTACTAAAATCTTACTGAAGTCTTAGTCAGACGCAGCCTTCGCGGGCGCTCCATCTCCACTTTTCCTTATCGAAAGAGCCTCACACTTAACGGAGGTTCTTATGAATCTAATGGCTCGAATTGTTTTAGGGCTCCTGCAATTTGCATTAGTAGTCGGTCTTACTGGAGGGCTAATCGACCTCACCCGAACCATGAGGGACGAAGCAGCGAAAGCCCATAAGCAAGGACTCGTTAGCCTTAAGCGACTCAATCAGGTTCTCGTCGGCCCATAGAAAAACATCGGCTCTTTTGGGGCGAAGACAAACTTCGTCCCCGTCTTATCAAGAAGGGCCAAACTATGAATGAAAATCAAGTGCTGCTCGGCCAAGAGCAACCCAAAGTGTTTTTGTATCTTCGCGTATCCACGAGCGACCAAAATATCGAAAGCCAGAAATTCGCACTCCTCGACTACTGTTCAAGGCAAGGACTTCAAAATTACGAAATGTTTGTGGATCACGGGATTTCAGGAGCCAAGGAAAGTCGGCCAGCACTCAACGAAATGATGGCACGAGTAGAGAGGCAAGAATGCTCTCAGGTGATTGTGTTCTCGCCCGGATCCGTGGAATCTCCGCAGCAATCCTCTCCGATCCGTTAAATTTTATTTTTTGAATTTTCCGATGCCGTGAA
>JBDHWW010000008.1:0-85322 GCA_039810425.1 Pseudobdellovibrionaceae bacterium
CGTCCGTCTTTGCCCATCTCCTCAGACTACAATTTTTCTGGGAAAAATGCAAACTATGTATTGCTCTGGTTAATAAGTCACAAGTCCGTTATTTTTTGCCTGATTTTTCTACTGACAGAGATAGCGCCCCCCTCTTCAGCAGTTGCAAACTGCTGATCTGTTATCGTGAAGGATGCAGAACGAGTGCCCTTTTTATAAAGAGCTTCAACGGAGCGAAGACAATCTTGAAAAAATGCTTTTTTTCACTGTTCAGGCAACTCTCCGGACTTGTCATACAACATTCCGTACTTCGACAAGTTGTCAATTTGGTCTGGGCTGAGCGATCCGCGTGGTAGTGGAGGGTTGCCATTTTGAGCAACTGAAATAGCAGGTAGAATGATTACTAAAAAAAAATCCACAATTTTTTTTCATTTAAACACATCCTGATTGCCTTAAAGGATGATGGTTTTGAAGGTTTACAACAAGGGCCAGTCTGGTCTTGAGGACTTAATCAAATTGAGCTTCCAGTGGTTTGGATCCACTATTGAACTCGTCGACAGACGCTGTAATCAATTTATAAGCCAGTACTACAGGTTTCATAAACAACATTTTTGCTATATAAACCTGCAAATGAATTTTTAGGAAAAAACTATGAAAAATGTATTTACGATTCTTATTGTTTCACTGAGCATGTCAACGGCGTTCGCGGCTACTAAGACGGTTTCTTGCGTAGGTCCAGTAGGCGGTGCAATTGCCTCTCTTCAAGGTGAGTTAGACTTAACTCCGCGAGCAAACGGACAACAATCAGTAAGTGGCATTGTTCGAATCAACTCTGGCAGCCAAATCGCTGTTGGTGGAGCTTATGACAATGTTAGTGGTCTTGAATATGCTGCGCTGCGCGTCTCAGAAACGCTTCAGACGAGCGATTTCCATCTTAGCTTCACTCAATGCTGCAAATGCCGCCTGAGCTTGAGCTTCTTTCTCAGTTAGAAGCTTTTGCATATGATTTAAGCGCACTTCAAAGCTTTTGATCACATTGTTATGTCGATCGACCATTTCTTGAATTTTGGCATCCAGAGCTTTGCGTTCCGCGAGTTTATTATTGATTTGCTGAATTTTTTGGCCGGCTTCCATCGCAAGGCCGTTGTGGCTGGTTTCCAATCGGCTCATGCTTTGCTGGTAGCGGTCCATACGAGCCCCGCCCGTCTTATTGGCTTCATTCAAAGCCTGGGTGAGCCTCGTTAACTGCTCGTTCACACTCATCATTTGGGTCTTGAGCTCAAATATCTGGCGGTCTGTGTTCAAGTAGGTGGGGTCCGTGTTCGGAGCCGGCGGCACCAAAGCCTCTCTACGGGCAGGTGAGGCGCTTTTCTTTTCACCGAAAAGTTCGGGATTCAATTCCTTTTGCATGACTCCTCCTCGAGAATTTGCTACGAACACCATGCTATTTCTTCTGGACACTAAAATCAATTCTTCATAAAAAGGAACCATGTTAAAAGTTGGGCAGCTCATCAGATTTGTAGCCGGTTTGAATCCGCAGAATACGCCTGCGAAGCTGTCATTCTATAATTTTTTACGTGGATTTCCGAATCCGGAAGAGCCCCTCACCCCTGAGTTGATCGAATTGTTCTTTATTTACTGCATGGACTACCCGCACTGGGCGGCGAACAAGAATCAGCTCGGGAACGAGGTCCAGTATCTTCTCGAAAACTTCAACTCGTTCTATCAACAGAATTTCGATCTGAGTCTTATCCGTTTCCCGCAAACGATGCAGCTGCTGGAGATTGAACGCCCGAACGATCTCGAAGATGTGCTGATGATTTACTTGAAACGTCAGTATGCTGAGGCCGACAAAATTCGCCTGATCAATGATCAGAATAAACGCATGATCGCTATCATTCTTCATGAGGACAAGGGCCTCAGCGTGCGTATGTATGATAAAAAATTCACCATCCGTGACGGGCATCTTGAGCCTCTTCGTAAGGACCTTGCACTTTATTACACTCCGAACTTGGAGCTCAGCCCGGATCACAAACAGAAGATCGAAGTCGCTCCTTACATCATTTCTGAGTTCCGGGTGAAAAACGACAAGGTCTATGGCTGCCTCTTGCGCGGCTATGTTTATCAGAAACTCCTTGAATTCAAAGGGGAATCCCTGAAAGAACAAACCCGTCTGCTTTATCCTATCAAGCGTGTGGAGCAGTTCTTCGTCGATCGCCGCACGGATCCTTACTACCAAGATATGATCAGCCAGCTCGAAAGGACTCTGGCACTGATTCAACAAGGTGATCGCGAGGCTCTGAACTGGAGCTCGATGGTTCTCACCCAGGCTGAAACCGCTCTCGAAAACGTGTTCACAGGTGACAAGTTGCTCTCCCTTCTGGTAAGAGATCTGCGTCATACTAGTGAAACTACTCGCAAATTGGACCCTTCCCTGAAATTGGGGTCGGCGCATAACGAGGCGGATGAGGAATGTCTGAAAATAACCCCGAGAACAAATTACGACTTAACAAACTAATCGCAGACAGCGGACTTGCAAGCCGCCGCCATGCCGACCGCATGATCGAAGAGGGTCAAGTGACCGTCAACGGGAAGCGCGTGTACGAGTTGGGTATTAAAGTGGACCCAGCCCATGACAACATCATGGTGAACGGCAAACCTCTGAAAAAACCAATGCAAAACGTTTACATTCTCTTCAATAAGCCGAAGGGCGTTTTGACGACGATGGAAGATCCTCTCGGCCGTCCAACGATCGCGGAATACCTTGAAAGTGTTCCGGGCCGCGTTTTCCCGGTGGGTCGTCTGGATTGGGACTCTGAGGGTCTGTTGCTCCTTACGAACGATGGCGATTTCGCCAACAAAGTGACTCACCCAAAAGCGGAAGTCACTAAGACCTATATGGTGAAAGTTGACGGCCAGCCATCGAAGGAAGATTTGCAGAAACTTCTTCGCGGCGTCACGATCGTCGGCGGCAAAGTGGCGGCAAAGCACATCGAGAAAATCAAACGCCAAGAAGGTTCTGATAAGTATGACTGGTACAAAATGGTCATCACAGAAGGTAAGAACCGTCAGATCCGTCAGATGTTTGAGAAAATCGGCTTCGACGTTATGAAGCTTCAACGTGTGGCGATCGGTCGTTTGCGCATCGGCAATGTTGAGCGCGGCGAATTGGTGTTCTTAAATGATGCCGCCGTTGAACGCGTATTCTTGCCGGATTCTCCGGATGAGTTGAAAGTGAAAAAGACCTACAAAGGTCGCGCGGTCGCACAGCGTGCGGCTGCGGAAAAGAAAAAAACCGGCGGCAAAAAGCCTTTTGCCAAAAAAGGAAAAACACCTTTCAATAAGAGATAGTGAATCGCACGTCCCTGACTGGAATAATTGAAATCACCCTAGGAAGCCTCGGTTTTGGCTTCCTGGGCATTTTTGGTAAATGGGCCTTCGCCAGCGGCCTGGCTGTTGGCGAACTCCTCACCTATCGTTTCATTGTCGCCGCCCTTGTTCTGTGGATCGCCCTATTTATTTTTCAACGCGATAAAATCCGTCTCTCTCGTTCACAAATTTTAATCTCAGCGGCACTTGGGATTTTTGGTTATGCCGTGTTTGCAACGCTGTATTTTACCGCAGTTGCGGGGATGAGTGTCGGGCTTGCAGCTTTATTACTTTATACCTATCCATTTTGGGTCAGTTTGCTCGGACATTTTTTCTTGCGCGACAAGATGACAAAGAATCAATGGCTTTTGCTCTTCGGCGCTTTTGCCGGTGTGACGTGCCTATTATGGGGTCAGTTCCATGTGAACAATATGGGCGCGCTCTTCGCGGGACTGGGCTCTGCGGCGACTTATGCGGCTTATATTTTATTTTCCGCACGCTATCAGCGAAATGTAAAACCGATCTCTTCGAGTCTTTACGTTATCACCTTCGCCGCCCTGGCATTGGCGGCCTTTCACCAGCCAGATTTACGAGTATGGGCCGTGCTTACACCTTCCCAATGGCGATTTGTTTTGGGAATTGCCACCATCTCGACAATCTTTCCGATGACTCTGATTTTAGCGGGCTTGCAGAAATTAAAAAGCTCACAAGCCGCGCTGATCACCATGCTGGAACCCGTCACCGCAGCCATAGCTGCCGGATATTTACTCAATGAACGGATGAGCGCGCTACAAATCGCCGGCGCCACTCTCGTGCTGGCCTGCTTGGTCCTCAGTATTTTGCGCTCTGGAAAATAACTGCATGGGGCGGGCGATCGGCGGCAGTTCCTGCTAAATCGCGGAAAATTCACATTTTCGTCGGCAATTTTGCCACGCCAAGATCAGCTTCGTTTCCACTGATTTTGCTATAAATGATTTCATCATGAAGGAGGAGTTATGTATAGCAAGGCTAAAATCGCCAATCACCCTATTCATCCCATGCTTGTGGGCTTTCCAATTACATTCTACGTTTTAACTCTCGTTAGTTTTGTCGTCTTCAAAACCGCAAGCCCCGATATCTTTTGGTTCAAAATGGGTTACTTTGCGAACTATGCCGCCATCATCACAGCCCTGTGCGCGGCTACTCCTGGCTATATCGACTGGGCTCTGGGCATTCCAAATCAAACGGTGGCAAAAACCCGCGGCTTGATTCATATGTCGTTAAATCTAACAACCCTGGCTCTTTATATTGTGAATGCTTTTCTACTCGAAGGCACTTGGGAAACCGGCACCGCAAGTCTGGGTCTGCCTATTACTTTGTGTGCAATTGGCTGTTTGCTAACCGTTGGCGCAGGCTTCTATGGATGGCAAATGGTTCAGAAAGACAAAGTCGGTGTGGATATGAACTCGGAGCAGGCCAATATCCAAGAACGCTACGAGCGCGAGCACCACGAACCAACGGTATTCCACTAAAAAACTGGCAACTTGCACTCGTTAAATTGAAAGTCTTTCTCGCAGCCTATAACCGCGCGGATAGGTTGCGAAAAGAGTTCTTTGCGGCGTTGATCGCCTTCGGTGTGGGCGCTAAAGACAAACTCTTTCTCAGCCGAACTTTCATCCGGATAGTGGCTCGCCAAAGACGGTTCTGCACAAAGCCAAGAAGCTCCCGCTAGAAACTTGTTTCTGCGCTCCCATTGAAAAGGCAGCTGAGTTAAGAAATCCGCCATCGCGTAACTACCGATGACATCGGCAAAACGCTCTCCCGGAGGGGACGAATAGCCCCCGCTCTCAAGCTCATTCAAGCCCGAGAACTCGCCCTCAATTGCAAGTGTCTTTTCAATAATCTGTCTCGTCATATTCTTTGCGACCTCAATCGAAGATCGCATTTTCTGCGCGGGGGCTTCGTCCGAGCATCTGTACGCCGCTGTAAAAAACATCAGTGTCGTGAGCTCATCATTCACCGGCTCTTCACCTTGGCTCCAAAGATAGTAGCTGCATGGGTTCAAGTAGTTTGGATTTTTCTGCGTGCGCCCGTCAGGCATGGGAATTCTTGCTTTCGTGATACGCAGGAAACGATCGCTCGTCGCCAATTGCGACACCCGGTCGCTTGCCATACTGCTTGCAAAGCGCTTGATGTCTTCACCCGTCAGAGCCTTACTGGTCGGCCGACGCTTTAAGCATCTTTGGAACTCTGGCAAATCCGGCTGAAAGCCATCGAGTGACTTTAAGTTGGTAGTAAATTGTCCTTGAAATTCGTTCCATTTTTCACAAGAGAACTGCTGGGCCTCGCAGACGTTGGCCCTGAGCGTGCGGACTTGCCGCCCCATTTCAGAGCTCACCTCAAACAAATAGGCGGTGCGATCAATGTCAAGCGAGTGGCCCATTTCATGCGCAAGAGTCTGCAAAATATCTTCACTATTAAAATCGCCCGCACATACCGTGATGACGTTGAGATACGTATAGTAATAGGCATTTGCCTTGATGGTCGAGCACTCCTCATTCGAAATCGCCGGCAATGATCCCGGAAGAGCCAGCTGCACATCCTTGATCCTTTGCGACCAATTCGTTTTTAAAGTATCCGGAGCATCTAGCTGCTGAATCAATTTCAAATAGCTCAGCTTGAGCTTATCAAAAGTCATTTCGACCTGGCGCCAATTGGCATTCCCGTTCCAGATCGCTTTAGAGATTTCCGCGACTAACAGTCTTCTTGCGCGGCTTTGCTCCAGTGAAATCTCCAGCGGCACAAGCTTGTCAGGAAGAGTGTAAAACCCAGGAAATTTCTTACTCATTCTTGTTATCACAGTTTCATTAAAGGTCGCAGACCAGATCGAGCTGAGTTCAAAGCTATGTTGTTCTACGGCAAGGCGCTCAGAAAGGCTCATCTGCGGAATTGGCTTTCTTTGCAGAAATCCTTCCAGCTTCGCAAAGTAGGAATGGCGATTCAGAGTCCGCAGAAAATCCTTCGGCAACAAGTCCCTGTTTTGAAGCTTGGCTTTAGAATAGCTGTAAAAGACCTGGCTAAATTGATTGGATGTTTCCCCTTGTAAAACCTTTGTCGCCGCTGTCGATCTCTTTATTTCCAAGTTCCCCGCCGCCATCGGCGAATAGAGGTAGTTGCAATAATAGTCCAACATCGACTTGCATTGAGGGGCCTCTTTAGAAGTATGAAAAATATCAGAAGAAAAACTCGCGATACCCCCGGGCTCTACTCTTTTAACTGGGGACTCGCAGCCGGCAAACACCTGTGCGAATAGTATTAAAAAAACGGTGACAGTGCTTTTTTTCACTTAAGCCTCTTCTCTTGGAAAATCCACCCTTACTTCTGTTCCGTCAAAGCCGCTCTGAATAGTGAGTTTCCATTCGTATATTTTTGCGACCGTTGTCACCCAAGCTAAACCAAGACCATTGCCCGTGAGCCCCTCTTCTTCATGGATTCCAATATTGAACGGTTGTCCAAGCCGCTCAATAACCTCTTTAGAAATACCCATGCCCCGATCACGGATCACCAAGGCGTGGTCTTCCACGACAACGTCCACCGGGGTGCCTGACGGAGAAAACTTCAACGCATTTGTCAGTATATTCATCACCATAAGGTCTAAATGGATTGGATTGGCAAAAACCGGAAAATCTGAGACCACTTTGATGCGAATCCTTTCGGGGGCAATTTTATCCAATCTGGCAACAAGTGATTTGACCAGGGCCTTCACCCTGAGGGCGTGAAGATTTTTTTGCACATCAGAGTTCTCAAGGTCGGCCCAGTCTAAGAACTGGGTAATAATCTCAGACATATGACGAATTTCTTTAAAAGTCTCTTGAGCATAGGGCTCTGGTAAAAGCCCCATTTTCTTTTTGGATTCAACCTCGGCCCTTAAAATCGCCAGTGGTGTCTTTAGCTCATGTGCCATTTGCAGCGTCCATGACCGCGTCAGCTTGTGATTCAAGTTGATCCTATCAATGAGCTTCTGCGTCGTGCTGACGAGACTGGAAAACTCATCGGCGCCCGCCCAGAAAACTCTCCCAAATTTCAAAACTTTTCGCGGCAGTGGCTTAAGGTCGCGTAAGTTCCCTAAGTTCGAGGTGATCTCATTTAGATGCCGAATAAGAAGCCGGAGCGGTGACAATAGAACCAAAGTCAAAAGCACCGAGGCAAAAAACAAGGCGACAACAATGCCCGTGATATAATTAAAGACGTGGGAATCAAGAATTTCCCAATTGAGAAAATTCTTATCCAAAACAAGCCCCACCTGAAGCGTGAGATGTCTTGGCCCGGGCAACTCGGTATTCCGAACCCGAACATATTCTTCCTCAGTCTTCACCGCGACCCACTCCGGGTGAATCGGCAATTCTGTTTTTAGCAAACCAACATTGAAACTCTGATACAAAATTTTTGCATGGGAATCCCTGAGAATAAAGACTTTCCCGATTCGTGCCCCCTCTAACACCGTTGAAATAGCGTCTTCAATGGTCTCAAGATGACCGGTTGCCGCTATAAACTTCGGAGAACTCATAAGAATTTCGGAACTTTCACCGATTTGCTTATCAATCAATTTAAGGCGCTGACTCTGAAAAAAATAGACATGGACAAGATTGATACCAACAGCGGCAAAGACAAGCGTCGTCAGAATGATAATAAAGAATCTATTCCTCAACCCAGTAACCGATATTTCTCATGTTTTTAATTGTAATACCAGCATCGGCCTCTTTAAGGCGTCGGCGCAGTTTATTCACCGTAGCTTCAATCACATTGCTTTCAACATCCGTACTGATACCCCAGACTTGTTCATAGAGGTCGTTCTTATTAAAGACCTTTCCCGGCGACTGAACCAGCGTGCGTAACAGTGCGAACTCCTTATTCTGCAAAGGCACGACCTGGTCGGCAGCAATGAGCGTCCTGTCTTCGATATTCAAAACGAGGTTGCCAAAACGAACTTCCGGACGACTGCGCCGCTGCAGAACGCGAACCCTGGCCGCCAACTCGTCACTATCAAAAGGTTTCGACATGTAATCATCAGCGCCCATATTGAGAATCGCGGCCTTTTCTGCCGAGGTGCTAATTGCCGAGAGAACTAAGATTTTGCATTCTGGCAGACGTTGTTTAATCGCCGCGATAAAACTTGCCGAGTCTTTGCTCTGAAGAAGACGATCCAGGACAATAACGTCGAACCTCTGATCATTTAGCAGGACAAGTTCTTCCAAGCACTGATAGGAATCACAAGGTGAAACCCAGTAACCTTGTTCCTGCAGAGCTTCAGAAAGCCGTTGCAAAAGTTTTACTTCATCCTCAACGACCAGTATACGTGTGTTTGAATTTACTTCTTTTATCATAGGTTCCTTCTACTTTAAGAAAGAAGCTGGAAAGAACCAGCATTCCTCCGATGGGAAACCCTAAATTAAAATTTATCTTTAAAGATTTTCAACCTTTATAAGACTTAAGATTTCGAAATTACAAATATTTTTCGAGCTTGCGCTGAAAACACCTCTTCATCAGTCGAGTTGCAGTTCGTTTGTGTCTACGCCATTCTAAATCCGGTTTCTAAAAAATTCTCTAATTTTAATTTTGTGAAGCTTCTAGTCATCGAGCTCAACAAACAGATGTTCCATCTTTGGAAAGGCGGAAGAATGCATTCAGGTTATTTACTACTCTTGGGCGGTCTTTTAGTTTTGGCTGCTTGCTCTAGCGGCCAAAAGAAACAAGCCGCGACGTTGCCGACGGCAATTGTTCAAAAAACGGAGGAAGCGACTATTCCCACGGTAACCCAGCCGCAAGCTAAAAAAGATGAAATTACCTGTGAACGCGGTCAAGAAAAACGCACTCTTCACATCGAACCAATCGATCCTAAAGGCTGCAAACTCTGGTATTCACACTACAGCACAAAAGACCCGGTGGCTTCGTCAAAAATCGCAAACACTCACTGTGAAAAAGTCCAAACGATCATCCGCGGCCATCTCGAAGAAGCCAAATTTAGTTGCAATGGAAGCAAAGCCCCTATTGCAAAGACTGCGGCTATGACGACGACCACCCCCGCGGCAACACCATCTCCGACACCATCTCCGACACCATCTCCGACACCATCTCCGACACCATCTCCGACACCGACGCCAGGAGCAAGTCCAACGGCCCCCTCAGTTAAGAAATAGTTTGCACCCCTCTTTCGTGGTCTCCAAAAGAGGCTTTCTGTCTACTTCCAAAATGGTCACACAAAGTTCATGGGACGGAAGAGGGGTCTTTAATTTTTCGCCAAAGCCTGGCTTAGGCGGCGTCGCGGTGGGCGTCCCGAACAAGACGGCTGTGCGCCAGTTCCTGTAGATATTTTCCAAGGAAGATATTTTGCGCGAGCAAGCGATAGAATTCAGACTGGTTGATTTCCACAAGCAAAGTCTCGCGTTGCGCGAGGACTGATGCCGAACGAACACCTTGATTGGCAAGCAATGCAATCTCGCCGAGGAACGCGCCTTGGTTCATCACGTTGATATTCTTTCCACCTTGATTGATCACGAGAGACCCTTGAACAACAACATAAGCGCTTTGGCCTTTGTCCCCTTCATTGAAGAGAACTTGCCCATCGGTGCAACGAACAAACTTACCGGAGTGGCTCAAAGCATCGAAGCAATCCGACGGCACTTCTTTAAAAAGCGGTGAGTTCAGCAAAGCATGTTGTACCCAAAAACGAAATTGCAGGCCCTGGGCTTTGTCTTTCTTGAGGAAACGATCGAAGATCTCAGGCAAGCAAGGAATACGTAAGATCCGGCAATCCGTCATCGAGATCACGTCGGCAGACCGAGGCCGCCCTAGCAAGAAGGCTCCCTCACCAAACACGGAATGCTCTGCCAAAGAGGCCACGAGATATTTTCCACCCTGTTGATGTTGCTTATAAACGCCCGCCGTGCCCTTAAGAATAACAAAGAGGTCACGAGTTGTCTCACCCTGGCGGCAAATCAAGGACTTTGGCGGCACATGGTGAATGGTGGTTTTTGACAACAAGAAGTCCGTTAATTGCGGCTCTAACGAGCGGAAAAACGGAAGTTCTTTATAAGACCTCAAGGAACCGATCGTGCTCTCGGGAGTATCGAGGTTCAATATCTTGTTCCACAATGACTTTTCAGAAACAGGCTTCATACGATCAAAATACGCGTAGAAAGTCGCATTACGAATCGCTTTAGCCGCCACGAGTTTTTCCATCAGATCCGCGAACTCAACAAAGTTCACGAGCCAGCCCTGCTGCAAAAAGTGATGAACCACTCCTTCGATAGATTTTCCGCCCTGCAGAATCTGCAGATACAATTTCTGCAAATCCGTCAAGTCTGGAAGACCTGAAAATCGTGAGTCAAAATGAACAACTTCTTTTTCGATTTTCATCGCTAGGCGGCCCTTCCTAGAAGTTCTTCAAGTTTCTTCAAATGAGGATTGGTGTTGTAGTACAACATATCGTTTTGCTTATAGTGCTCTACCAGTTTCAGCGCCACATAGCGGCCACTGGCCTGATGAACTTTATCAGACGAACGCAACAAGCTTTGCACGCGACCGACAAGCTCTTTGTCCACGACTTGTTTTCCTGTGACGAGCAAGGCATCCGCGGACAACCGATTGTGGTCTGAGTGAATAAATTTTTTCAAGAAACGAACATTTGACGGCGCTTCGCCCAATACCAATACGGCATTTGCTTGAACACGGGCATCTGAGAATTGCAAGTAGAGCTTCAGAATCTCCGTAAGCTTTTCCGAAACACTGCTTTGCGGGATCAAGTTATGGGTTAAAGAAACCACGGCTGATAAAATCTTAGGATCCACCGGCTTAATGTGGGATCTTCGGTAAGTGAATTCCAGAAAACCCGTGAATGAGCGCTCGAAGTCCGTCGAAATCATGTGGTTCTTCACGTGCTTTAAATCACCAAAGACTCGGAAGAACAATTCATCGCTTTGAGTTTCCACGAGTTTTTCCATGTACTTCATCAAAGCCATCAAATTCACATCACTGCGGAAATAAGTGCAGTATTCGGTCTTATTATTTTCCAAGAAGCTATCCTGGCTCGCAAAGCATTCAACAGCGCTAAAGCCCGGCTTGAACGAGTTGATTTTGCAGACGTTAGAAACGTACTCTTTGCAGGAATCAACTAGGCCTAAGACCGAGTCCGTAAAGCCATTTTCAACTTGAGTCAGGATCTTCGCAGATTCGGCATACGGCAGACCGCTTAAATTAAAGCCGCTTTCAAGTTTCGTGAAATGCGCGGTGCCACTGTGAAGGGCGGCATTTAGCCTAAACACTTTGCCCGCGGATGCTGGCAGTGTTCTTTCTATTTCTCCGGCCAGTTCAAAGAGCGAACGGATGCAGGCTACGGCCATGGGCTCAACCGCTTTGCGTGTGCCTTTAAAATGGAAAACCATCTCGCTCCCCGTGCTTGGGCAAGTTAAACCGCCGTACCGGGCGACGATTTCTTGTGCGCCCGCCTGGTACTTACTAAGCACCGACGTCAAGTGGTCGCTCGACACAATAGAGTGCTGTGTTGCTGTGTTCAATTCAACCCGGACGACCGTGACTTCAAAAGTCGACGGCGCAAAGGTCTTATTTTTTACTTCGTGCAAAAGAGCCGGAGCCAATGGGCTCTTGTGACTTTCTTTGGCCGTGATTGGAACCAAGTTCGTCACGGATTTCAGCGGCACGTCTGACTCAGCCTTTTTAAGGCCGCGCAATTTCGTGAAGCTCACCGCATCTCTGAGTATAAAGAAGAAAAAGACCGCGGCGAAAAGGCTGATGATCATGAGATTATGAAGAACGAGGTACTTTTGCTCGCCAAACACGACGCGGGAAAGCGACTTCTTAGAGGTGTTCACACCGACCGTTAAACGATAGTCGTAGATTTGAATCGTCTTAAATGTGACATCTGAACTTTCAACAAATTGATTGAAGTTGGAATACTCCTGGTTCAAATCGTCCGGATTGTTTTGTTTATTATAGAAAGTAACGACTTTGTCTTTCTTTTGCAGAATATAGAAATCCACCATGCGAAACTCGCGGGCCTGCTTCAGACGTTCTGACAGAGAATCGATATTGTCTTTGATAATGAGATTGCCAGAGAACTCAAGAACGAAGTCGACATCCTTCTTGCGGTCTTGAATGACCCGGTCCACGCGTGACGTGATATTAAAATAGTATTCTGCTGACACGATGCCAACGTAGGCAAGCCAGATGCTTGCAATCGCCAGTAGCAGAATGGTTTTTCTATTTTTCTGTCGCGCCGACAAGGACGTCCTCCATAATTCACTTTCGATCGAAAACCTTTTCGATCAGCTCACTATGAGTCATATCGGCGCGCTTTGGTAAATCTATACTGGACTAGTCTAAAAAACCTTAAAGTAAACATCGCCCGGCGATGTCCCCCCGAGTGACGTCTCGGTGTGAGACATCTTTTAGATTCTTCAAGCTACACGACATTTTAGCCGATAGGTTATATAGTGGAGGGTTCACATGAGAACCGCAAAGTTACAGTCTGTATTTGTCTTTGCAATGTTGGCACTGACGCTGACCGCCTGCTCTATGGAGGCTTCAATCCAAAGCCTTGTGCCTGATATTCAGCTCTTCAAAGCTCCAGGACAAGCTCACGGTATTACTTCTGGTTCCGGCCAAATGAAGAAAACTGTGAACACGACAACAAGCGCCGTAGGTGAATACAAAGTCTCTTCGTCTGTCGGTGTCGTCGGAGGGACAAACACTAACAATGCCAGCCTTTACTATCAAACCAGCGGCGGCTATAAGGTCTATGGTACTGTTCAAGGCGCCATGGTTTCCCAATAGCGCTTCTCATTTTGGGCCAAAGCTAGCCGATCGCCCCATATAGTTTCAAAATAAAACAACCGATCAGATCCCCAGGGAGTGTAAACTATGAAACCTTGGGGATTTTTAATTTTAGCGTCACTAGTGACCAGTCAGCAGACCTTGGCCCAGGATCTGGGCATCATTGATGTCCGTCGTAATATCACTCTTGCGGACGACGACGTGGTTTACAAAGACTTCTATATCAGCGGCGGCGAATCCGACGGTTTGAAAAAGAACCTCGTCGTCACGGCGATGAGAAAAATCCAGGTCCGCGACGCCAATGGCTCGCAGTCTTACGGTGAAATTCTCATCCCCGTCGGCCAGCTTCGGGTGATCGCGACCTATGGTAAAGTCTCTGTCGCGCGTGAATACAAACTTCTGTCGCGCGATGAACTGCCGATGCTGGAACAGATCGGCATGATGAACGGTGATCGCATCGACATCAAAGGTGCCTTCGTTGACAATGCAAAACCCGTCCACAAAAAGAAAATAGCCGAGCATGTCGCGAAACCACCCACAGCGGTCGTGACCGTCGTAACGGCTTCCGAGCCTCCAAAGAACGCACCGGTAGCCCCAAAGACTGAAAAAACTGCAGAGGCGGCAGCTCCTAAAATTCAGTAAAATTAAGATCTTAACTCCCCGCTGGACCCCAACAGGATTTTAGGGCACAACTACGTGCCTATGTCATACTATCGCGTTCGCTTAAGCCAAGTCCCGACCCTTCTCGAAGACGACGTTACTCAGCACTCCTTTGAATATGGTGCAAGCGGCGTCACCGAAGCTTTAATCTACACTCAGCCCGATCTGACTTACGATCCAGATCTCGTTCCCGTGAAAAGCCATGACCTCGATGTATTCTTCCTCGAGAAACCGGCACAAGAGTTCTTCAACGGACTTGGTGAAATTGATCAAGGTATCAAGTGGGGCCTTTTCGAAGAGGAAGACAAAGACTGGCTCGAAGAGTGGAAGAAAGGCTTTAAACCATTCCAACTCGTGGGTCCTTTTTGGATCGTGCCGTCATGGTTAGAAACTCCGGCGGAGTGCGAACGTCCAATTTTCATCGATCCAGGCATGGCATTCGGTACGGGAACCCACGCGACAACGAAGATGGCTTCATACTTCGTGCACAAGCTTGCGGAAAAATACAAAAAAGAAATTTCCGATTGGGCGTTGCTTGATGTCGGCACCGGCACAGCCATCCTCGCGATGCTGGCGCAAAAAAGCGGTTTCGGTCTTGTGACGGGCATCGAGATCGATCCAGAAGCCCGCCGTGTCGCTAAAGAAAATGTGAAGCTGAACAAGCTCAGCCAAATCGAAATTTCCGATGCGCTTCTTGAAGAAGTGCGCGGCGAATACGATGTGGTGATTGCAAACATCATTGATGGCGTTCTCATCAATATCCGCAAAGAGTTGCTCCGGGTTTTAAAACCAGGTGGCTTCTTGTTCCTGACCGGTATCCTGACCGAAAGAGATAATCTTTTCTTCGAGAAATTCATCGAGACTTCAAGCCTCAAAGTTTTACGCCGTTTGGAAAAAGAAGAATGGGTTGGCTACTGGGTGCAAAAACCTGATGCCACTGCGGCGGCTGAGGAGTAAACATGCGCCGCTACTGGATTGAATCTAAAGATCTTTACGGTGACCGCGTGAATTTCACGGGCGATACTTTTCATCATATCTTCGATGTGTGTCGTCAAGAAGTGGGATCGAAATTCGAAGTCCTCAACGAGGATAGTAAAGCCTTTCTCGTAGAAGTTGTTTCTGTTGCTAAAAAAACCGCCGAGGCCCGCGTGCTGGAAGCGCGCGTGATTCCGCCACTCCCAGAACCCCATATCCACTTGGCTCTCGCGGTTTCACGCTTTCCTGTGATGGACGCCATTGTCGAAAAAGCTGTGGAAATGGGCGTAAAGAGCATTCAGCCATTATTCACGGAGTTCAGTTTTGTGCGCACGCCGAGCGCTTTGTCGGCCAATAAAGTCGACCGCTGGGATAAGATCGTACGCTCCGCGACCCAACAAAGTGGCCGTGGAGATCTGATGCAGATCAAGCCCGCCCTGCAAATGGATGAGTTTCTTAAAAGTTTTAACCCAAAATCCTCCGTTATGGGTCTTTTTGCTTATGAGGGCGCGTCGACTCTCAGCATTAAGCATTATGTAACCGAAAAAAAGCGAGAGCTCGGAACCATAAAAGACATTTGGATCTTCGTTGGCAGCGAAGGAGGATTCTCCCTTGCTGAAGTTGAAAAAATGGGCAACCTGGCCCTTTATCCAGTGACCCTCGGACCGCAAGTTTTGAGAGTGGAAACGGCTTGCATGGCCCTAGTCTCCGTCCTAAAGTATGACTTTGATCTGATGTGTTGATATTTCTGCCCGTCAGGAAAAGGAGATGGAATGGATCCATTTGAAGAGTTTGAGTTTAAGCCCCTCACAGAAGGTCTGGGTTTTCACAAAAAGAAAGCCTCTGCGGCGCAAAAAGCGACCGATCTTGATTCTTCTTTTGAAGTGACTAAGCCAGGCAGAAGCTTAAACCAAACCGGCCTTTCCCTGATTGAGGAAGAAGCTGTAGATCCTTTGCGCCCACCACTCCCACGGAAACCGGCAACTCCGGTGGCGCCTGTGGAGCCTGAAACGTCGCCGTCTTCTTCGGCCGTGAATGAAATCCTCAAGACATTGCAAAAAAACCGCCGTCTGGATTTCGAGAACAAATCAGCAGCAAAAATCCAACAGCAAGCGACTCGCAAGGCTGAAGAATACAAACCGGATGTTTGGAACTTCTCTTCGGCGTTATTGGACGGCATGCTTGTGATCGCCGCAAGCCTGTTGTGCATGATCGTGGTGTTGATGGTAACCCGGGCGGACTTAATTGCAAATCTCGCCAATCCAGATGCGTCTGGCATGATTTACGTGGCAACGGTCTCGTTGCTGGCCTCCGTTGCTTTCATTTACTTGTTAGTGAACCGCATGTTCTTGGGTGCGACTCCTGGCGAGTGGGCATTTGAACAACGTATCGGTCAACCGGCGGAAATCACGACGGCAATGTATTCAATTCGTGTATTGGCTCGCAGTGTTTTGGTGATTGTGACGGGCTTTGTCGTATTGCCAGTTCTATCCGCCTTGATGAACCGCGATCTTGCCGGTGAAATCACCGGAGCCAAACTCGTTAAAAAGGTTTAATTCCAAATGGGCCAGGTCTCTAAATTCGAATCCGTTGCCAAGGATCTGGCTTTCCTGAAATCCCAAAACAAAAAAATCGTTTTCACGAACGGCTGCTTTGATCTGCTTCATGTCGGCCACGTTCGCTATTTGCAAGAGGCTAAAAAACTCGGCGACGTTCTCGTTGTCGGTGTCAATAGCGACGCCAGCGTGAGAGTTTTAAAGGGCCCGACCCGCCCGGTACAGGTCGAAGCCGACCGTGCCGAGATTTTGGCGGCACTAGGAGCCGTTGATTATACAGTGATCTTTAACGAAGAGACTCCTCTTAAATTAATTGAAACCGTGAAACCTGACATTCTCGTGAAAGGTGGCGACTGGAAGGCCGATCAGATCGTCGGCAGCGATTTTGTGATCGCCAATGGTGGCAAAGTGATGTCTTTGCAGTTCGTTGATGGCAAGTCCACCACCAAACTCATCGAAAAAGCTCAAAAATAGTACGTTAAAAAAACAAGCCCCAAAATCCCGGGTCAACAGCGGCCCCCGCCTGCGGCAATAGAACTAGAACCGAAGGCCTACTTTTCCGGCATAGGTCGACTGAACGTAACGGTCTACCTCGAGCGCGATAAAGGCACTCGACATCTTTATGCAGATACCGAAAACCGTGTGCGGAGAAGCGACGTCGGTCGTTTCGGTCACACCAGAATCAGTGATGCCCCCCGTGCCGCCGACAAAAGTTCCGACGGAGCGAGCTTGCCCAGCGCCAAAAAATAACGACACGTCTTTCATATTTACTGAAGCAATTAAGTCAGCGCCCGTAGTGTGTGCCCCGAGAACATTATTGAAATTCATCGCCGAACCGTGAAATACCAAACTGAGTGCCGCGGGCATAAACTTGGTTTCGTAAAATCCCCAGCGAAGCTGCGCCCCGTATCCAGAAATGGCTTCGTCTTGCGGTAACGGAATGAACTGCAAGAGCACATCGACATTGTAATAGAAACCCTTGCCGACAGTCAGGTTCAGGTAATTTAGATCACTTTTCGAGTTTGTCTTGTTCCCGAGACTGGCAACATCGGCCAGAGGAATGTACTCGCTGCTAAGCCCTATCTCGACCCCATCATAGCCACCCAAAGAATAGGGGCTTGCAAGAAGTTTGGCTGAGGAGCCAAAACCCAAAATGCCCAATGCGGCCTCGCGGTCGGATGCCTTTAAGCCCGTTGGCAAACTGAGCGTCGTGGAAGCAAATGCATGCCCTGAAATGATCAAGATGAAGAGCGCGATGAGAATTCTCGACATCTCTTCATCAAAAACCAATTCCACGAATTAGTCTAGGTGTTTGAGAGGGATTGGATTTGGGTCAGCGCGTTTTGAGCAAGGCCGGCAACCGTAGAGTCTCCGCTCTTTGTTAAATTCTCAAAAATAGAAACAAACTGGCTATAGGTATTCTTCGTGCCTGAAGCTACCACACCTCGGCCACCGCTGCTTGCGCGAGTGCCGCCTGCATTTTGGCCATTTTTAACCTGCTCAAGACCTGTCACCATCACCTGCGCTGCGTGAGTCACCACTTGAGAGTCCTCAGACTGAAGTGCCAATGCCAGAATTGAAAGTTTTGAGCCAGACATGTAGCTCATCATATATGTGTCAGCGGCCTTTCTATTATTCGCATCCAGCTTGTCATAGTTCGTAGAAACCGCGCTGAAGCTCTTCAAGCTGGGAACCGCTTGGGCGATCACCAGTGCCATCGCTTGGGTTTCCGTGTTTGAACTTTGGATCAGATCGTTCATAATTAAATACAATGTGTTCGCATCCACCTCTTTGTTGTTGAAAGCGTTAACAAGCTTACTCACATTTTCTTTCGTCGGCTGACCTACAACCAAAGCACGCCACTGAGCTGCACTCAAAGTGTCGGTCTTTGCCTGGTAATTAGTGTTTGCCCGGGCCGTTGGCATCGCACCGATAGCGCCGCCTGACTGAGTTTGATGTTCTGTATTTAAATCGCCAGATGCCAATGGAGCCGTTGGAGCCGCGTTGTTAATAGTCACTTTCATCTCCGGCTTCCGCTGGGCCGCCGTCGCTTTTTGCTGAGCTGCCTTCTTCGCAGCTTCTGCTGCCTGGGCTTTAGGGTCGATTTTAGCGGCGTTCTTAGCATCGGAAAGTTTCTTCGCGTCTTTTTTGTCTTTGAAGGGGTTAATTTCAGTACGCTCGATCTCGCGGCCTTCTAAACCAAAAAAGAAGTTATACAGCGCACTCTTAGGACGAGGCATGCTGTAGGACATGTCGAAATCAGCGTGTCTAACAGTTTTTACGGCGCCCCTCAGGAAGAAGAATCCTGCAAAGGCAATAATCGCTGCAGTCAGAATCATTCCGGTTACATATCGATTTGTTTGACCCATAAAAACCTCGCTTGGCTATAACTACTCAATAAGCCAAGGATGTGCCATGGGTGCTCGATTGTAGCGCTTCTGGGGGTCTCACTCTGGGAAGGAATGCCAACCGGAGCAATTTACGCGCACGTCTGCCCACAAAATAGACGGTCTCAGCTTGAGACACTTTGCCCGTAAGAGCGCCTAGCACCTTCGCCCCAAAGCAAAGCCATGCACACAAAAACAACGTCAACGCTAATAAAAAATGTTACCTATGTTTTAGATCTCGCCGCCTTTGGAGTGCAGGGGCAGAAGCCCGGACGTGGACCAATGCTCGGAAAATCCCGGCAGACCCCAGGACGCTTTTCATAGACGGTACAAAGACGGGTCTTCGAATCGAGGAAATAGCAATCCCGGCCGTGCTTTTGCGTAAGCATAAAGAGTTCCGTACCCTGACGGTAGCTGCTGACGATCCCCTCTTTCATAAGCCGCTTCGCCAATTTCTTAATCGAGCCCTCAGCTTCGTCAGGCGTGACCACCTCAAGCCGGATGAGGTCCCTGAGCTTCACTTCGACAGGCATGGTGCAACAACCGCCAAAGCAGCCATCGCACATTCCTGTACGGTAGAGTTTCCAAGTGGAAGGACGATCAATATCGACGTGAGCCATACAGGGCCCATATTACGGAACGACGGGGGTCCTTGTCACGAGCTGACTGTCGTAGCGGGCGTTGTCGTCTAAGGATTGCAAAACTACCAGGGTATAGCCACGCCCATAAATCGCCTTCAAAAATTCCGGCAAAATTTCCAGGGTCCTCCGCTGAATATCATGAAATAAAACAATCCCACGCTGGTTTTTATCGACTTGATCAAGAACCCCTTTGAGAAGAACCGAATTGCTTTGCGCCTTCCAGTCGGTGGAATCGATACTCCAATACATTTGCGCCACTTGGCGCTCAGCCAGGTAAGACACCAAGGCCGGGTCGGACTCGCCATAGGGAAAGCGGAAAAACGGATCGACAAATCCCAAGATGTCATGCACGGCCTGATGCCCGCCGCGAATCTCCTCCACCGCCTCATCAAAGGTCAGCGGAGTTCCGTTATTCGCCTTGGCACACAGCCCATTGTCAGCCAGACAGCGGTGGGTGAGCGAGTGACTGCCGATCGCATGACCTTCCGCCGCCGCACGATAAACGATGGTTGGATTTTCACGGACATGCGGCCCCAACGTGAAGAACATCACTCGGGCATTCACGGCTTTAAGAATGTCCAGGATCTGCGGTGTCAGCTCCGTGTTGGGACCGTCATCAAAGGTCAGCACAAGTTCTTTGGGTTGAACATCTCCCGTCGCCGCCCTATAACCTTTTGAAAGGTCGCGCTTTTCCACGCGTGGTTGAAACTGAAAATTCAAACCGGAGGTCTTTTCCAACAGCCGCTTTTGCTCTTGCCAGTATTTTTCCAACGTTTGTTTTAAAGAACTCCGGCAGTCTTTGAGAATCGGTAAGTTTTCAGGTCTATTGATCTCTTCTTCAAAGAGAGAAAGATCCTGACCTTCCAACTCGGATAAACCACTGCAGACTTCTTTACCTAAGCCGGCGTTGGTCTTCACTTCCGCGCGCAAACGCGCAAACAGATTGCGCGGATTTTCGTCGGCACTTTCCCACTCAAGAATACTTTTAGCGTGTTGGTTTCTAACGACGGACTCTTGGATTTCACTGTGCACAGGGTTTGTGCAGGCGACAAACCCAAACGTCAGAAGTATTATGTAACATTTTCTGAGCATCGTACTTACTCCACGGAGCCCTGGTTCCCGAGCTGAAATTTAATTTTGGCATTTTCGATAACGACCCGTGGGTCTTGATTGTGATCGTCAAAGACCAACACATTGCGAACACTTTCCTTTTGCACCACCATGGGCGTCCAAAGATGTTGCAAATACACGAGGGTCAAACCCAAAGACAACGATAAGACCATGCACAAAAAACACAAAGTCACGAGGTCTATTTGCGGAGTCGTATTGTCATTGCGCGCTCTTTCGATAATTTCAAAGCGGTCTTTAACCGACAACTTCTGCGCTTCGACTTTGGCGAGCGTCTCTGTCAGCTCTTTATATTTCGAATACTCAAGTTCAGACTTCTTGCGCTTGTCCTCAAGCATTTGTGCGGCCACCGGCAGAACCTTGAGATGCTTGCCAATCTGATCGACTGAGTCTTTAATCTGCGCAATCCGGCTTTCGAGCATTTTATTCTCTAAACGCAAGGCCTCGATGCGGCCACCAACCCCATAAAGTGCACTGCCGGTGGTTTTAGTCACCGGGCCACCGTCTTGAAGGAATTCAATGTCACGGGTGTTTTCAGAAACTTTGAGTCGAGCTTCATTCATTCGTACCATGAGGTCCGAAAGATACTCGCCCATTTTTTCTCGGCTGGTGAGCGAAATCAAATTCTCGGGCTGAGTTTGAAAATTCGCGAGATCTTCTGCCAGATCTTTGATATTTTTATCGACTTGGGCTTTTTGATCGGTGATGAACTTTTCGACTTCACTGATTTCAGCCATTTCGCGACGGCGGAGGTACTCAGAAGAAAGCTCCAGCGCCGTGTTTGTTAAAAACATGGAAAGTTCTTTTGAGGGCGTGGCAAAAGACACTTTGATTTCGTAGTCCGACTCCAACTTAGCCTGGGACCAGGAGTCCAACTTCAGAATAAAACCAAGTTTGCCAGCTTCATCCCTCATTGCATCATTCAAATATTTATCCTTAATATACTCATAAGCTTTCTGCTCTTCCACCGGCAGGTCTGGGCTACGGCCGCGCACGTCGATGCGTTGTAGCAGCTCTTCATAGAACTCGCGCGTTTTCAGCACCTCGAGCTGCTTTCCGATTTGGGTGTTGCCTTTTTTCCCGTCGGCAACGGACTTGGTCATGCCAAAATAAGCGGTTGAAAAAGCTTGCAGCGGGCTATTTTGGGCATCATTGACCAAAAGCCGCCCTTTTCCCACATAGGGTATTTTAAAAACATAAAGTAAGAGGGAAACCACCAAGAGACTTCCAAAAAGTCCCACAAACAACTTCACGTGTCTCTTAAGAAGAGCCAGAAAATCGCCCGCTTGAAATGTCCGTTCTACTTTGCTTTCTAGTAACTTTTCCATGAAGCCCGTTATGCCACAGACCATACCGGTCGCATAGCGGGCAGAGGTCGCTGGAACAAAGCTTATTATGGCGGTAACACCGCCGTCACAACAGAAACTCCAATGAGCTTCTAGAGGGCGTCAATGCGCGGAAATGTGACGGGGCGAATCACCGGGCCAGTCGCTTTGGCCTCAGGTTTTATTTCGGTTTTCGTAACTGGCTTGTTGCCTTCAACAAAACCTTGGGTCACTTGCTGGAGGTGGTTCGCGGTTTCACAGGCCTGGCGGAAAGCATCACCCAACTTTTTCAGGGCATCTTGATCGGCCTTCGGCACCTCGAACGCCTTCGTCAAATCCACCGGTACTTCGCGGCTGAGTGGAGCCTCTAAATCAATGCGGGACTCCCGGAACGCATCCACGTCGGCGTCCGCCGCTGCGGCCTTCATCGCCGCCGGTGGTTCTGTGGAGGCCTGCGCCCATTCCGGCAGGCTCTCTTCGCAAAACATCAATTGATCTTTATTCACTTGCGCGATCATCTCGATTTCACCCAAGGAAAGATCGACTTGAGCCGCGATTTCCTGGACACTCATCCCCTGATGGGCCAGGCGTGCGGCTTTGACGTACTTGATTGTGCTTTGCCTTTCCACGATTTCACTGTGTGGAATGCGGTCTTGAAAAATCTTGGCAACCTCGAGGCTCTTCTGCATCGCCTGCTCAATTTTCTGAAGCTGCTTGTCCGAATTTTGCACTTGTTGCTGAATCTCGCGCACCTTTTGTTCCAGCAATGTCGTCAACTGCTGAACTTGAACTTCCGTGCGGTCAGACAAGTCTTCGAGAACCGCGATCTTGCTCTGCAAAAGCTGCAGCCCTTTACTCAAGCGCGGATCATCTTTTTGAGGGCGTTGCAGGCGAATCCAGGCACCCACGCATCCCGCGACCAGAACTAAATCCACAAATACTTGCGTCAATACCCAAAAGCTCACGGGGCCTCCGTCGTGTCGTTATACAGACCAGTTTAGTGGAAAAGCGCCTGGACCTACAATGGACCAAGGTCTCAGTTTGAGGCAAAAAGTTTTCGCGGACGCGCGTTTATGAGACGGCTTATGCTAAGCTAAAGCTAGGGAGAATGAATTCATGACGCCGTCTATTTTACAGAGACTCTTCATTTTGATCGCGTCCGCGATGCTTTTAGCGTCTTGCGGAAATGTTAAATTCAGCGGTTTCTCCACCGAAAAAGTTGGTGAAGAGGGCATCCACGATGACAATGGAGGTCCCACTCCAGATCCTTCTCCAGGCGGAGGCTCTCCAACTCCGTCACCTGCTTTGCGAACAGTGACCTACTCGGAAGTGGTCCCGGCAAATCCAAATAAAGTCGACATCTTGTTAGTGATCGATGATTCGGGCTCAATGAAAACCGATCAGTTGAAACTTGCCAGCAAACTTTCCGGGTTCGCAAATTTGCTGGAAAGCCAAAACGTTCCTATGGACTGGCAAATGTGCGTGACTGTGACTCGCAGTCAGCTGATTAGCAATAACTACTACTGGGGGGCTTCCGTAAACTGGGTTGGATACTCACCTGCAGCGGGCACGCCCCAGTACGTTTTGAAAAAGGGCACCGCGAATCTCAATAGTATCTTCACTCAAACAATCAACGCGATTGGCGCCGGTGTTCCTGGCTCGGGCGATGAGCGCGGCATTAAAGCGGCCTTTCACCACTTCTATAATGGTGAGCCGGGCGTTTCTGGAACGAGCGGCTGTTACCGTAGTGACGCCGCGGTTTCTGTGATCGTGATTTCCGACGAAGATGAACGTAGCGTGGGTGGCGATTGCTCTCGTATAAAAACGAATATGAACGAAGATCCGAAAACTTGCTTGCCTCTCGAGGCCGCCGACTTGCCAAACAACCTCTTGTCTCAAGCTAAGACAGTCTTCGGCACAAATGTACGCTTCACGTTCAACTCCATCGTGGTCGCGGATTCGGTTTGCGAAAAGACTCAAGATGAGACACCAGATGAGCTGAGTCAGCGCTCTCCTAGCCACCAAGGTTTGAAGTACATCGAGACTTCACGCCTGACCAATGGGGGTATCGGCAGCATCTGTGATAGCGACTTCTCGACTAACTTGAATATCTTTAAAGATAAAATCTTGAACTCGGTCTCATCGCTCACATTAGAATGTGCCCCGGTTTCGGGAACCCTGGCTGTTGCAATCGACGGAGCCAACACAACAGCTTACACGCTGACTGGCGCGAACTTGAAATTTACCAGCGCGGTTGTCGAAGGTCGACGCGTAACGATGACATACAAGTGCACCCCATAGTTCCTGTTAGTGATTTTACACTCGTAAAATCACTAAACACCCCTGTATAAACAGTAGTCTCGGCCCTTGGATCGTCACGTCCCAAAGTAGGAACCCCCTATTAATACCTTTGTGTATTTAGTTGGCTATGCTAACTTGTCCTGAGGGGGATAACCATGGCTCAGAATCTTTTTAAGAGTGTAACTATTTCGTTACTCTTGATGTCTTTTCTGGCGGCGTGTGGAAACGTGCGTTTTTCTGCCAGCCCGTCAACCGACGGAACAAGTGCCAACGGCAGACCTGGCGATGACGGTGCCATCGTCGGTAATGATGGCGGGCCTCGTCAAGGCGATGACGGCAGCGTGCCAGGAACTACCCCACCCCCACCACCAAGCGGCGCTCGTGACCTTTCTTATTCGATGCAGGTTCATGCGGCGAGCAACAAAGTCGACTTTTTATTGGTTATCGATAACTCCGCTTCAATGATTGCAGTCCAACAAAAGATGGCTCAGTCAATGTCCGCCTTGGCTTCCCAAATGAACTCATTGAATATCGATTGGCAAATGTGCTTAACCGTAACTACTGATATGAATAAAGGTGGTGTTGCTTCTGGCACGGGTACTCACACCTGCACTGGTGACTACTGCACTGGTAGTTATACTAACGGCAGCTGGTTCTGGGGCGTTTCACTTCCTTGGGTGAACGGTAAATACGCGATCAACAAAGCGGACCTCACAGCCGATGCCAATATCTTTAATAACACGATTCCTAAACTCGGTACCGGTGACTCCGGTACCGGTGACGAACGCGGCGTAAAGGCGGCTTACAACCACTTTGCCAATTGGAAAGCCGGCGGCCAGCATAACACGTCAAGCTGTTACCGCCCAGGCTCTTCTGTCGCCGTAATCCTTTTGTCTGACGAAGATGAGCGCTCTGTTGCAGGTGACTGTTCTCGCGTGAATGCTGATTTGGGTGACAAAGAAGTCCCTGCTTGCCGGGAGTACGTCACATCTGCATTGCGTGTTCTTGAGTTCCAAGATCAGCCCACAAACTTGGTTTCCCAGGCAAAGGCGGTATTCGGAGAGACAGCACGCTTTACATTTAACTCGATCATCTCAGACACGGATGCCTGTACGAATCAGTTAAACGCGAACGCGAGCTATGTAAAAAATGGCACTCCTTACTTCTCACCACACTACACGGGAACTGTTTACAAACAGGCTTCTCAGTTAACTGGTGGCGGTGTCGCAAGCTTGTGTTCTTCAGACCTGAAACTGAACTTGTTCAGCGACGTGGTTTTAAATACGCTCTCTAAACTGACGATGGACTGCGCTCCGACTTCATTGACGGTGAAAAAAGCGGCTACTCAAACAGGCCTTGCAGCCGCGACGCCAATGTCCGCCTATAGCGTGAACGGCGCTGTGGTTACTTTCAATCCTCCATTGCAACAAAACGACTGGGTTTCGTTGCAATACCACTGCGCGCAGTAATCTGGTCATCGGCGCTATTAACTTTAGCTGCCAATCAACGTAGCTGAGCCAAACAAGAAGCCATCCTCTGGATGGCTTCTTTCATTTGCGCTTCCGAGCATGCAAAGCTCAGGCGTAAATAGCCGTCACAACCGCACTCAGAACCCGGCACGGTCGCCACGAAATATTCATTGAGCAGAATATCCGCAAAGTCCTTCGAGCCTTCAATCTTGCGGTCCTTATAAGACTTGCCAAAAATCGATTTCATTTCCACCCACAGGTAGAACGCGCCCTGGGGCTCAATCACGCGCAATTGCGGAATTTCCGCAAAGGCCGCCATCGCCGCTTTTTTGCGCTGAATGAGCGTCTTTACAACTCCGGCTATATCCGGCTCAGAATGCTTGATCGCCGCAACCGCGGCATATTGGGAAATACTGGAGGGGGAACCCGTCGATTGGCTTTGGTAATCGCCCATCGCCGCAATCAACTTCTCCGGCCCCACGGCCCAACCGATACGCCAGCCGGTCATAGAGTACGCCTTCGAACCGCCATTCACGAGAACCACGCGGTCTTTGAGCTCCGGTGCCACATGCAAGATGTGCGGAGCTACGCTCGTACCATCAAACATCAGGCGGTTATACATATCATCAGAAATCACCACCACTTTTGGATGGCGCTTTAAAACTTCGGCAAGAGCCTTCAGTTCTTCGCGAGTGTATACAAGCCCCGTCGGATTGCTGGGTGAGCAAAACAAGAAAGCACGGGTTCTTGGCGTAATGGCTTTTTCGAGCTTCTCCGGAGTCATCTTAAAGTGAACTTCTTCACCGCAATCAACCACCACAGGAACGCCGTCAGCCAATTCCACCATCGTTGGATAGCTCACCCAATACGGAGAATTAATGATCACTTCATCGCCCGGGCTGCAGAGCATCTGCAAAGCACCGAAGATGATGAACTTTGCGCCTGATGCGACCGTCACGTTTTTAACTGTATACTCTAGGCCTATTTCACTTTTGACCTTATCAGCAACCGCTTGGCGGAGTTCAACGGTGCCGTTGGCGGGAGTGTATTTCGTAATGCCTTTTTCAATAGCCTCTTTCCCCGCATTCGCTGCCACGGGGAACGTCGGCCAGTCGGGTTCACCCACCGTGAGTGAAATCACCGGATGACCTTTCGCCTGAAGCTCTTTCGCTTTTGCGACGAGGAATAGGGTTGGAGAGGTTTTTAAATTTTGTGCTCTTTTTGATAACATCATTTGGACCTCCTCATTTTTTTCGTCAATGCCTCAGCAACAACGTCCGTGACTAAACCAGTGAGAGCGCCGCCATGCTGCGCGACCTCTTTCACTCCGCGGGAAGAAATAAAATAATATTTTGGATCCGCAAAAACGAGCATGGTTTCAATGTTCGGCGCCAGCATTTTGTTCATGTTGGCCATCGTTAGCTCGTACTCAAAATCAACAACCGCGCGCAGGCCACGCACGATCACATCAGACTTGATTTTTTTCATGTAGTCCGTCGTCAGGCCTTCATGGACGTCCACTTTGACGTTTTTTAAATGCGACAGACTTTTTTCGATGAGTTCTTTACGCTCTTGAGCCGTAAACAGTGAGGCTTTATTCGGAGATTGCGAAATCAGCACCACGGTCTCTTCATAGAGATGTGAGATTCTTTGGATAATATCCACGTGACCGAGGGTGATCGGATCGAAACTTCCTGGATAAACTGCGATCTTACTCATGGCTTTCTTTATCCTGTTTTTTCGAGAAGAAAGATAGGACTTTGTCGCCAAACTCGCGATGGTCGTAACGCTCTAGATCGCCGTAAAGATCTTCCATTTTTTCGCGACGCTCAGACTCAATCGCCATCAAAGTTTGCGGTCCGAAAGCGGCACTTTGACTTGCATGTTCCATGACCGCGTGGGCCATTTTCTCAGTAAATGGAGGGTCCGCAAAAATAATATCGAAGGCCGCACCTTGGTAGCTCTTTAAGTAGGCAAGGACTTCCATATTGACGATTTTATAGTCCGTATTGGGAACTTTCAGTTTCGCCAAGTTCTGACGAAGGATCTCAAGAGACTTCGGATGCTTCTCTACAAAAATCACCTCACGTGCCCCACGAGACAAAGACTCCAGCCCAAGATTTCCCGTGCCCGAAAATAAATCCACGACACGCGAGGCTTCGATATCAAACATGAGTTTATTAAACAGCGTCTCTTTCACGCGGTCTGTGGTGGGACGAATGTGACTTGCTTGAAAATCAACAAGTGGATGGCCTTTGTATTTACCGGAAATAATTCTCATGACGTTGAGCCTTTTGCCATTTTCTCGGCGACTGATACGATCGAAAAAATATCATCAAACGGCTTTGGTATAAAAAGGTCCGCGCCCATTTGCAAGGCTGTTTCCATGTTATGCTCACCGGAAAATGCGGATATGAGAATAACTTTGCCGGACCTCTGGTGACCGATCTCTGAAAGGACCTGGGGGCCGGTCATTTTCGGCATGAGGACATCCAAAAAGACCAAATCGGGCTTCTGCTCGCGCCACATTTGTAGTCCCTGCAGGCCGTCCTCGGCCTCGAGAATGTCGTGACCATAACTTCTAAACGCGCGGCCAAGAGAGCGGCGTACAAGAGGTTCATCATCGACGACTAAAATCTTCATGCGGCGAACTCTTTAATAGGCAAAGTAATACAGAACACGGCCCCCTTGCCTGACTCGGTTTCAAAATGGATATCGCCGCCGAATCTCTCGATGATCGACCTCGACATACTTAAACCAAGGCCCGTGCCCAATCCTTCTTTTTTGGTCGTAAAGAAGGCTTCAAATATTTTATTCTGAATTTCCGGTGGAATGCCCGGGCCTGTATCCGACACGCGCAATTCCACCAGGCGTGGGTTCTTACCCGAAACTCCCGACGTCACCGTCAACGTACCGGGATCTTTCATCGCTTGGCAGGCGTTATTCACGAGATTAAACACCACCTGCTGCAAAAGATGTGGTTCCACTTCGACCAAGACTTGCCGGGCGTCGAGGTGCAACTGAAAGCGATGCAAGCGCAAAGCGGTCTTCAACATCGGCAAAGTCTTTTCAACAACCTCATCGACCGAAATAAGCGCCTGTGGCTGCTTCTCGTTTTGCGAGAATTCGAGAAGGTTCTTGATAATCTTTTGCGAACGAACCGCCGCCTTTTCGATTTCAGCAAGGTCCGAATGCAAGGCTTCGCCCTTCGGAGCTTCGTGCAACAAAACTTGCGCCAAAGAACGGAGACCTGTCAGCGGGTTATTGAGTTCATGTGCGATATGGCCCGCTAGTTTACCGATGGCGCCCATTTTTTCGCTCTGCAGAACCTTCAGGTAAAGTTCGCGTGACTCGGTGATATCCACATATTGATTCACCACGGCTGTTGAGCGGCCACCATCCTCACTGGCAATAGGATAACTGTAAACTTGATACGTGCGCGGACCGACCTTGATCTGCCCGCTTTCGGAAGTTTTTTCTTTCAAGGCTTGCGCGGCGGGACAGCCGGTACAAACTTTTTTACCGCCGGTAAAGCTCTCGTGGCATTTCCCATGGCCCAGGAGCGAAAATTTCTTATTGGCGCGAATGACTTCATAGCCCACATCCACAATCGCAATAGGATCCTTCATGCTGTCGAACGTTTTCTCCCACCGGTAAGAGAAGCTTGAAAGCTGATTGTCCAAAAGCACACGATCCAAGGCCATGCTCAAAGGACCAAGTCTATCATTCATATACTCAAGGAAAAATCCCAGTTCCTTGTCAACGAGCGAACTTTCAAAACACAAAATCGCTTCGGCCTTGCCTTCGGCAAACTGACGAATCAGTTTCAATTCCAGTGGGAAAATCAGCGTTTTAATAAATGGCCGACCATAGTGATTGGCAAAGTGTTTTACCATTTCCGGATGATTCGGTTGATACTTATCCGGGAACTCTATCTCAAGGGCCGTTTCCGATTGGGTAAACTGCCCGCCGTGAAAACTCATCAGGGCGGTCTTTGAGCCGGTCACACGGTAAGCAAGGATTGGATCGCCCAATTTGTGAAACTTGCGAAGTTCCTTCCGGAGAACCTGCAAAAGGTCCTCAAAAGAACTTTGCCCCGCGAGCTCTTTGATAAACCGAATCAAGAGGCGCTCACGACTCAGCTTTTCACTCTCTTCAGTATGCGAGATTTCAATATGCAGAGTTCGTTCCTCCACAATCTGCTCAAGCCCACTGGTCAGGATTTCGAGTTCGCGATTTCTTTGCGAGGACTCTTTTAAAAGCTGTGACTGCTGAGATTTTTGCAGGTGCTTCTCAATCGCGCCGTTCAGAAAAATACGGAAGGTCTGAATATCGAGTTCTTGCGGGATAATTCGCAGAACTTGCCCCCGATTTATGCCTTCACGCACGACACGCTCGTTAAGATCTTGCGAACGTATGATACGGCTGGAAAAAGCCTGATGAACTTTAGCGGCGTAGACGAGATCCAGCGCGATGTTTTCACCAAGGTCGACTGAAATCAGAATGACGGAAAAGCGACCGGCCAACAACAGGCGCTCCGCCTGAACGGCAGACTGCGCTTCGGCCCAGTCCACTCGCGCGATCAGCAATAACGCCCGGTACCCAGGGGGCAAAGGATCTTTTGAGATCCAGAGTATTGGATCAGCGCTTCTTATTGGTTTTACAGCGTCAGTCTTTGCTAGATTCATGAGCTTTAATGCTATCTTCAAGCATATAAACGCTCAAGATTCTTTGCAGCTTTTCGTGGATTTCCAAGCTGCGGCTGGCGACACTGTCTTGCGTGCCGGGCGGGATACGCAGCTTTTCCGTTTGGTACCACCTGATGATCGGCCCTACCGTCGGAATCATGCGTGCTACAGCCGCCATCACCTCATCCGCACGGTCCAGAAGCGGCCCCATCACTTCCAGACCTTTGTCTGGAATCGCGCGGATATTGTCCTGGGCAAGCTTGTTCACCTCGGAAATCCTCTCGATGGCCTGGACGAACTGCAGATCATCCACAATCGGAAAATCACCACTCAGATAAAGCGCATGAATCAAATTCCAAGTAAAGAGTTCGCGGGGATCTTCATGGGGAACCTGATAGCTTGCCAGACCGACGCTTCTTTGAATCAAACCGGCCGGAGCTTGCCCGCACAATACCTGGTGTATGTACAACCCAAGCTCTTCAGATACGACATCCTCGGGAAAACTCGCTTTATAGATATAACTTTGCGTCGCTTTTGGACCGGTCTCCCAAAAGTTGACTGAATCAAAACTGACATTCAAGCAAGGTGTGTTTGTCAGGCTTGCCATGTGCATCGGCGCACTGTCGCAACCGACAAGCAGTCGGGCATTTTTAAGCAGGTTAAAAATATCGCGAAGTTGGGTCTGGCCGATCAAGTTAATGATGCGACCACGGCTCACGCCGGCCTCAATTGCCTCTCCAAGGTTTCTTTCATTCGATGCACCGATCATCACAATTGGGGTTTCCAGATTATGATCGAAGAAGTTCTTTAGAACTCGCGCCCACTTAAAGGGCGGCAGAGACTTCTTCGCTTCAGAAGCCCCGATGTGAACCAGTACAAAGCTTGCGGGTAGGCCGAAATCACGGCCATCCAGTTGAGGGCCGAGCCAATCGTCCTCTTTGTATTCGTAGCCAAGCATAGAAATAAAAATATCCGTCAAGTGAACGCGATTTTGGCCGTGGACACCGACTTGTGCGTAGAAGTACGCGCTGACTTCGTCTGGAATGCTCAGGAATCCATCGGCATGCCGAGTGTAACCAGTGACCCGTGTTTTCGCAGTGGAAATCGCATGAACCAGATAGCTCGATGCCGGAGAGAACGTCAAATTGATCACCCAGTCATACTCTTCGAGGCGAAGATCGGCGATAAAATGATCCAGCCGTGCCATAGACCCATCCACGTCCACGGACGCTTGGATCATGGGTTCCAAAATATTGGACGTTGGCATTTGAATGTGACGGTCGATGGCGCGCACCCCTTCGGTCGCGGCCGCAAACCTCGACCGGGTTAAGAAGTGTAAATCTGATTTGGGATGCAAACGTTTGAGCGCCCGTAACACAGGCCAGCTCATGTAAATATCCCCAAGTCTAGCGAGCTGTATGACTAGAATTTTCATGTGGTCCCTGTTCTTTAACGAGCTCTGCTAAAAGCTTCAATTTCTCTGCTTGTTCATCGTAACCTTGGGTTTTTAAAACTTCTTTATACGCTTTTTCAAGACGCTTCAGCGCCTCTGACAAATAGTTTTCGAGCTCGTTGTTCATTCGCAACCCCCTTACTTGATTCCGTACGACGATTCAGTTCTTCCACGATCATCGTTTTGGCTTGTATAACTTCATCAAACTGATTTTTTTGAGCGACCGATAGACATTGCACGGTCCACCCCATCAGATGACGGATTTCCGTCTTTAATACATTCAGCTCCGCGTATTTCCGCGCAAAACTTTCCCATGCGGGACGATCCAAGTTTAACAATATTCGGGCGGCTTCATAAACAGCATCCACCGGTACCATTTCGCCGCAACGATGGCTTACTTGAGAGCACTTCTCCGAATGCGGGCAGGGACCGCAACTCACACGGCTCTGCAAAATCACTGAATTATTCGAGTATGCTCCCACTTGCAGGGGCTGACTGCTGCCCAACGCGAGCTCTAGGATCGCAATATCCTGAAGGGCCGCCAAGTGCTTAACACTCGTGTCCCCGGTAATCAGTAGCGCGGCGTTTTGAAGGGCTGCTTCGGCTCCTTGAAAATCACAAATCAGTAAATTCTCCTCTGAAAAATGCCCCAAAAGCTGTTCTTTCTCATAGGGCGCTCCAAGGACTTGAACCCGGTAAGATGTTTTCTGCTGCAACATCCCGACCAGCGTTTTGTACTTTTGCAGAGCCCAGTTCTTCTTCACATCGCTGGTGAGCGGTTGAATGACTACGGTCTTTTTGCCGGAAGGCCGGCGCCACTGAACCGCGCTCTGCTCCAATGGAATGTCCAAGGCCTTTGCCAACAGTTCCGTATAGTGGAATCCAGCGGCCTCACGACGACCGAAGTAGTTATTGAAGAACTGAATCCATGGGTTCGTCAGCCCATAGAAGGCCCCGTCCCACGAGTAAATACCGACACGATTCTGTGTCGAAATCAACCCAGACAAGTGAGCCGTTAAACGATTGTGGGTAAAATTATAAACAGTGTCGTAAGAGTTCTGGTTTATCCCCTCAACGAACCCGCGAAGGTGCTTAAAGCCCCAAAGAATATTGTATTCTTTTTCGCCACAGCTTTTTTGAAAAGCCTCGCGATCAAAATAAATAAATTTGTCGACGAGTCCCGCGAAAAGAAATTCGATTTGGAAAAACTGCTTGTTCACTAGCAAATGAATCTCGCCTTGAGGATGCTTTTTACGCAGTCCCTCAATCAACGGTCTCTGGAGTATCAGGTCTCCGAGTCTTAATAGCGAGATTCCTAAAATCCTCATCTCAAAAGCTCTTTCAGCGTCTCAAAGTAACCACGGTTTTCTTGCGCCGTCCGACTGTTGGAGTTTGCAATGATGTCCGTTGCATCTTTGATCGTCAGCGGCTTCTCTGTTTGCTTGAGTGAAGTCAAGGTGCCTTCGTCAATTTCAATGCCCAAGTTCGCGAAGTGTTTGGCAATCGCATAAACGGAACGGCCAGTGAGGTTTTTCCACATTGAGTAGAAAAGATCCTCCTGCGCGCCCCACGTCGTTTGCATGAAATAGACCGGCAAAGACTTCATGATCACCGTTTCAAAAACCTCTGAGTCCAACAAAGACTCTAGGCTTTGAAAGCAAGAATAGTTTTCAGCATGTGATCTAATTTGCTTTTTATAGATCGGCAAAAGCTGATCACGGCATTCAATCAAGTGAATTTTCAAGTACGGATGCGTCTCTTTCAACGCATCGATATGAAACCCGCCCCCCAGACCCAAAACGACGATCTCATTGGAAATCGAGAAGTCCTGTTTTACCGCCCAGGCCTCGGCCTCTGCGGCGGGACTGTTGAAGTCACAAAGCGCTTTACCATCCTCAAATGGAATCAAGTAACCTGCAGGGTTTTCAGAAAAAGAAATAATGCTCATATCTTATGCTCTCTTAATATTTTTAAGTTTCTCACGTAAAGAGGCGACTTCTTGATTTTCAGGATTCCACAAAAGCACGCGCTCACACTCAAGCCGCGCTTCAGATATCTGGCTGTTACTGCAGTAAAGATTGATGAGTGCCAAAGACATGTCCTCATCAAACTCCACTTGGCCGAGATAATTTTGCAAAACTTCAATGCTTTGATCTTCACGTCGGTCGCGAACGCCCCAACTCGCTAAAAGTAAAACAGCAGTGCGATTGCTTGGATTGATGTCCACCGCAGTTTCCAAATTCGCCCACGCCAAAGCGTGATCGCCGAATTGAGCGTGAACCATTGCGAGACCCACCCAGGCTTTGTCATTTCTTGAATTTGCTTCAACCGCTTGGCGGAAACAGTATAGAGATTTGTCATAGTCCTGGCGCTGAACCTCCAGCGTACCGAAGTTCACCAAAAGCGTGTCGCAGCCCGGATTCAAGGTATAGGCCTTATTGTAGTACTCCTCGGCGCCTTCAAAATCGCCTTGGCGAACCATGATATTGCCAATATTTTTATAAATTTCAAAAAGTGCTTCGTTTTCTTCCGTTAACAACGACAGCGCTTCAAAATAGCGGCCTTGGGCTTCTTCGTCTTTACCAAGCTTGTAGTAAAGCGTTGCAAGCTTGCGCACTTGTTCAAAGTTGCACGCCACCTTCACGGCGGCACTACGAACGATCAGCGCCTCATCAAAACGCTGGGTGCGCTCGAGGCATTCCGCTAACAGATTCAAAATCACCGAGTTCTTCGACTGACGGTTGCTGGCACTCCGGAGAAGATTCAGCGCCAGAGGGAATTCTTGATGCTTCATTAAGACACGGGCATTGGCCACGAGAAGAGCGGCTTTTTCGTCCAAGATCTCAGTATTTACTTTCGGCTTTTCCCTCTCGGCTTCGTGATCGAAATCACGAATGGCCTCGGCACGGTCAAAATAGATCGCAGGTGCGGTCGTTTCAGGCTCCGCACCTGGGTGGGTTTCAGGACCCGTCGAAAGATCGCTGGACTTTTGAAGGTTGTGTAATTCTAGCAACTGGTTCATTGTTCGGCCCTTCTCCTTTTTTTAGACGAATCACGCGTCGTAAAATTAGAAAAGCAACCGCAATGCCAAAGAATTTCATTTCTGATTTGATTCTAAATTTGATCTGGCGCCCAAATCCGCACAGATGAGCCACAAGTTTGACTCCGACCGGGCACCAGACGTCATGAAATTGACTAAGCCTCTTCGTCGAGGCGTTTACTAAAGGTCGGGCTCTTGTAACCACCAACGGCTTTACGGGCTCGACGCACATCCTGAAGCTCACGGATGATGTTTGATTTAGCCGATTCTATACAGGCAAGAACTTCCAAGTCCTGTTCAATGATACGGCTGACGTATTCATCTTTCGCCCGCATGGATTCAACAACCTGACGGCGCTCTTCGACTGTTATGCCGCTAAAGTCATGTGCCTCAGAGTTTTCTTGCTCAAGTTGGCCGTCAAGATACCTGATGATTTCCAAGATCCGCTCGCGCGTATTATAAAAGTTCTCGAGATTTTCAAAATTTCCTAGAGAGAAATTCAGAATTTCCGTCTCATTCAGAGAGTAGAATTTTTCCAAGTAATGGTTTTTTTCTTGCAATAAACTGATGATTCTTTGCATGACCTCTCCTATTTCTTAACTTCTTGTTCTTTTTTAAGTTTTTCCACAGCCTGCACCCAGCCTTCATAGAGGTTTTCTAAAACCTTTAAGCTGGCGTAAAGAGGTTCAGGTGACCCAGAGATATTAGCTTTCGTGAACTGCTCCATTAAAAACATGTAGAGCTGCTCAAGGTTCTTCGCAATCTCGCCTCCAACTTTGTGGTCCAGCGTATTGTTCAGCTCCATGACGATATCAAAGGCTTTACCGATGTTATAGCCACGCTCGGCGATGTTTTTCTCTTCCGCCGCTTTGATTGCTTGCTTAACGAAGCGGATTGCCCCTTCATAAAGCATCAACAACAGCTTTTCCCTACTCGCACTTTGAATTGATGTATTTTTGTACTTTTGATAAGCGTTCTTCATAAATCTCCTTCTATGCCTCCATCCCTGTAATCAGTTTCAATTCGCTATTAACCTTTTGCCCCCTGAGCCATCGCCTGGACAGAGCCCATTTGCTGGTTCAGCTGAGACATTTTTGATTCTAAATCAGAAAATTTCCTTCTGAGACTTTCTTCCTTTTGCACCAACTGGCGTTCTTTGTTGTCGATGCGTTTGTTGATCTGATCAATCTTGTCTTGCATCCCTTTTTTCCGATTCCCGATAGGACCAAATTGTGAATTCACCATGTTGTTCACGGCATTCTTTACATTGACCACGAATCCAGTTTTAAAACCGTCTCCACGGAAGAACTCGGCAACGCCTTGGGGGTTTGATTGCAGAACCTTATTGAACTTATCCTGTTTGAAATCCAAGGTGCCATTACGGTTAAACTCGATGCCCAGTTCGTTAATGAGCTTGATCGGACTTTCATTTGTAAACATCGGATTCATGATAACGCTACGGAGAGAGCTCTCTACCGTGCGTAACAGACCGTCGCCGCCGAGCGGGCCCATGGTCGGCGTCTTACTGCCATTTTGAGCTGTGAGCTTGTGTTGCTGCTGAATAAAGCCAAGAACAGAATTATAGGCGTCAACGAAGCTCTTGATCTTGCCGCTAATGACTTCGTAGTTTTCTTTGACATTGATACGAACCTGCTTGCCCGGCGCCGCCTGTTTCAAGTCCAGAGTCACACCCGGGAAAAGATCGGCCACTTTATTCTCAGGCAATTCAATTTCAAAGCCATCGACTTTGATTTTCGCATTTTTTGCCGGGCGAGATTCATCGAAGTACATGTCCTGATCCCCGTCGAGCATATAGATCTTCGGGAACGCGATTTGTTTATCACTCCCCGTCGCCAAACCCGCAACAAGCAGGCGATAGGGATTTTCAGGGTCTTTACGGTCTTCAATGACCGAAGCGCGCAAGCCAGCATTCGCTGCATTGATTTGATCGGCAACACCCGTGAGGGTTGAGTTTTCACCGTTGATATAAACTTCTTTGGTGCCGTCGGGAGTTTCGAATTTGATATAGCCGACACCCATCTGAGCTTTGTCTTTATCAGGAAATCCGTTGGAAATCGCCGAAGGCTTTTCTGCCAGTTGCAGGACTTCCAAACTGTAATCGCCTGGAACCGCGAAGTTTGGATCCAAAGATCCGTCAGCGATATTTGGATCTCCGCTCGTAAGTTTTTTGTCAGAGAAACCTTTGGTGTTCGTCAACTCACCGAGGTTTTTAACGATGTCGTTCACTTTGGACTCGAGGTCGGTGACGAGTTTTAACTTGTCCTCGTTTTTGGCTTTCTGTGACTCCATGTTCTTCACGGGAATACGCTCAGCGTCCATCAACTGATCGACGATATTCGGCGGTAATCCTGAGGCCATTCCGGAGATACGAATGCCAGCCACGTTGTGAGTCCTCCTGACTCGTTTATCTAAGAACCATCCATAGTTCTTAAAATCAGAGCATCCCTGATAAGTTCATTCTCGCAGAATATTTGTAAAACCGTGAGTCAATCAAATGACCTGGACAAAGCTCGAAAACCGCTTAAAACAGTTATTTTGAGAGGGAATTTTGACACTGGACAGGACCATGGTAAGGGGGCGTGTTGAGTCCATGCTCCATCAACGCCCCCGCAAACTGCGATATCAACTAATCTGCTATTAGATTTTCGCCAACAGTGCTTGCAGCAAAACGGAAATCAACTGTTGCTCTGTCGAGTTAAGTCCCAACTTACTTAAATTAGCGGACTGCCCGGCAATCACACTTGAAAGCAACTGATTGAGATTCAAGCCCATTGATGAATTAGAACTCAGAAATTGAGACAAGCCCGACTGGGATCCGGCGGTCAAAGAGTTAATAAGCATTTGTGTGACGCTGCTGCTGTTGGAAAAACCAGAAAGCCCCTGAATGGACCCCGCACCGATCTTATTTAAAATATCGGATAAAACGCCGGAGCCAATATTGGCAATATTGAGATTGCCGATTCCCAGAACCGCACCCGAAGAAAGGCTTTGCAGTAAAGCCGAAAGATTTGTCGCCGGAAGGCCGGATGCTCCAAGAGATGAAACCAAGGAACTCATTAGAGTGCTCGACACTGACGACAGACTTCCATTGCTGACTCCTGCCGCTGAAAGATTCTGGAAAAGTGTCGTTGAGATGTTTTGAATGAGACCACTCGATAGGCCGCCACCGGAAGAAAGCAGCGATGTCTCAATAGCCGACGTTCCAAGTCCGGAAACAAGCGTCGCGATCTGCGGGCCGCTCAGGCCAGGAACGGTGGCACCGATATTCTGACTCATCCCCTGAATGATAATTGGAATTAAGGCGTTAACATCGGTACTTGAACTGAGGCCTTTGGCGTTGATGGCAACGGCGCCAGAGTTTAAAAGCGTAAGAAGTTGCGACTCGGATAATAAAGACTTTTGACGAAGGCTCGTACCGAAGGTTTGCAATACTTTATTTGACGGAGCGGTATTTTCAGCTGCCGTCGGAGGAACCGCTGCGCTATTATTGACGGGAGCAGATTCCGCAGAGACGGGCGCATTAAATTTTCCGCCACAAGCTGATAACATGGAAACTGCAGTGATACTTAAAAGCGCGTAACGTGATTTCATAGAGGACTCTCCTTGATATATAAAGGTTAGCTCTCTCTTGTTAGAATGAAAATACTCAGGTAAAAATAAATTTAAATTGTCAAAAATAGCTCCAGATTTTAAAAAAAATTTGAATAGAACTTCTACGTTTCCAACCTTCCTTTTTTGAAGTGTCTGGTTTGTTTTCGCTATTTAAAAGGTTCATTTAAGAGTGTGGAACCGATCGTCCCTACGTGAGACCCGGTGGCAAAGCTATTTAAGCGGACTTCTTAAGGAGTTGGCCTTTTGCGCCTGGCTCATTGCCGGCGGGAAGAGTCCATAAATCAAGTTCAGGAATACGACGGATCACTGTGCCGTTTGTATCTTTGATGAGAACAAACTTTTTATTTTCGATAAGAAACAGTTCTACTAACCAACCGTGCTCTTTGATGGCTGAAAAATTTCGGAGTTGTTCGAGGGCTTTTTGGATTTGTTCATCGGTCATCGGCTCACGATGTTGCTGATTACCGGCGCCCGCCTGCTGTCCATTGGCATCGCGGTCCGCTGCCGAATCGGATTTAATCGCTCTCTCGGTTTTCGAGGCGCCCCGAATCGGATTCGTTGGTAGCATGTTTCCTAATAGGCCTTTGATATTCATCAACCTACTTATCGGCTTTGACCCGAGATTGATTAAATTTCGAGCATAAATCCGGACCTAAGTACCCAGGAGAGCCTAGACGACTCCCCTGGTAGGTTGGTACTAGGAGGACAATGGAGAACATCCTCCCAGAACTTTTTAAATCTTTTTAAAATTCTTTTAAATATTAACCCAAGAGTTTCAAAGCAAGCTGCGGTGTCGAGTTAGCTTGACCAAGAACACTTGTATTCGCGTTCAAGAGAATCGTATTTCTAGTCATCTCTGAAGTTGCTGCCGCTACATCTGTGTCACGGATACGAGAGTTTGCTGCCGAGATATTTTCGTACATGACACCCAAGTTGTCAGAAGTGGATTGCAAACGATTTTGGATCGCACCTAGACTTGCGCGGTAGCCATTCACTTTGAATTGTGCATCATCCAGTTTTGAAAGAGCGGACTGCGCACCTTCTTTGGAAGTGAAATCGAGGCCTTCTACGCCCAACTCATCAATTGTCGCGTTGGTCATCGCAGAATCATACGTGATACGATCTTCTGATTCATTATTGTTGATACCGACTTGGAAATCGAATGCGTTGCCAGAACCATTCAGAAGCTGTGTATTTCCGAAACGAGTTGTTTGAGAGATTCGTTGCATTTCCGCTTTAAGTTGTTGCACCTCTTTGTCAGTGAAACCGCGTTCACGGTCACCTACGGTGTCGGAAGCGGCCTGGATGCCCAACTCACGAATACGAGTCAAAATGTTGCTCACTTCGTTCAACCCGCCTTCTGCAGTTTGCACCATAGAGATACCATCGTTAGCATTACGTTGAGCCTGAACCATACTACGGCCTTGAGATTTTAAATTTTCACTGATTGCCAAGCCTGCAGCGTCGTCTGCTGACTTAGTGATACGAGAACCTGAAGCCAATTGAGCCATGCTCTTTTGGATTTCGCGCTGGCCATTAGCCATTGTTCGCTGCGCGTTAATTGCTGCTACGTTCGTCGAAATTCTGATTCCCATGTGGGACCTCCATTTTTTTGGCGGTCTTATACCTACTTAGACCGCCTGTTTGTACACGTTGGTGACTTCACTTCTTCCTCTAGAGCCTGCTAGCGATGAACTCTCGGCAGTCACTCCTTAAGTCCCTCTCAGCCCGTCCAGGTCGAGGTGTCGTCGTTGCTGTTGACATACCTTTCGGCGAGGTCGTGGAAGTCTTTAGTCGCGTCCGGCAGAACTGGACCATCGTCGCGCGCGAACTAGACTAAGGTTTTGCTTTTCTGGACTTTTTGCGCGGATTTCCCGGCTCTAGGTCGTGGAAATTTCCACGCCCGACCACAGTCTCGTCGGGCCGGTGCTGGACTATATACTAAGAGATCTTAGTCTTGGCTGATGAAAGGCTTGGTCTGGCCTGGAAGAAGCTGGTAAAACTCTAATGGTGAAAACAAAAACAGCTGTCCTTATACTTACACTGATCATCACCGCATGCGCCTCTTCAGAAAGTGCGCAGAACGATCCTACGACAGGTGAAACAATGGCAAAGCTAAAATCCCGCCCGTTGGGCGTGTCCGTGATTGAGTTGCCTAACACCAATGCTATTTCCATTAAATTGAAATTTGACTGTCAGGATGAAAATTACAAAATCCGTATGCTTAAGTACAAGATCCGCGCGACTGAGAATGACAAAGAGATCCAGACCGATGGCCTGCAAAAAAGCTGGCTCGATAAAAACATAACCATCGTGAATCTCAAGTACCCTAAAACCCGCCATATCAAGTTTAAGAGCATTGAGATCTCGGCCCACTCTTGGGTGCGCTCATTCCCCGATTCGCAGCTTAGCAGCCCCATTGGCCTGACTCTGCAGCAATGCAAGGACTTAGCGCCGTATTAGTTGTCCTCTCAAAGGTCGCAAGAACCTTTTTTGCGTTTACTCGATCGTAGCTGCCGCGGCCATGGGCAGCAACTACCACTCACCGTATATTGTGTTTGCTCTAGCTATTTTCAGATTTCTCGCGGCGATCGCTTCGGGCTCTATAGAAAGCTTTGGTTGCAACGTAAATATTCTTGTCTATGGTTGAGACGATAGCACCCGACTCATCAAACCAACTGACGGATTTTGCAAACTCATACTTGCCTTCAGAAGCAGTCACGCGTTTGATTTGCTCGACCTCGTCTTCGGTATAGATAAATTCAGCTTTGAGCTTTCCTTTGCCGGGCTTTTTAAACTGAATCGATGCCGACTTATCCCAAACGACGTAGCCATCGCCAAGAATATTAATCAGCATCACCATGTACATTGGATCCGTGGCAGAAAATTGGCTGCCACCGAAAATCGTGCCAACATAATTGCGCGTCCAAATATTCAGTGACAAGCGCACAACTACCCTCATCCAATCACCCGCGATAAACAGCACCTTACCACCGGTTCCGAAGAACATTGGATATAGATTAATACCATATCTGAAAAATCGCGTTTTTAAAGATTCAGGAGTCATGCTTTTCCTTCTAATGCCAAACCAAAGGATCAGACCAAAGCGCATCAACGAGACTCACTTCCGCCGGCTGGTAGGATCTCATGCCCAATGCTTTCATAAAGCCGAACACCAACGCAAGGTTTGTCACCTCGGTCGCCGCATAGGGGTCATTAATCTGAACATCCGTCATATTCGCACGAATCTCGAGAGCCGCCTGAATCGTTTCTTGTGTCATCGCACTGGCGGCAATAATTTGCCGAGGAAGCGACTTTGCCAAAACACCGCCGATACCAACAACCACTGTTTCGGGATTTGCGAATTTTCTTTTGATGTTAGCCGGCACGGTTGCTGTTGCTTCTACTTCCGCAAGAGCTACTGAAGGCTTCACGTTTTTTTTCTTTAATGGGTTGGGAGAAGTGACTTTGTCCGGATTCATTTTCTGAACTTTAGCAATGACCTGATTTTTAAAACTCACCGACGCGAGATTGCCGTAATATACCGTCGGCTTGAGTGCTTCATCCACGCTTGTCATTTGCATGCTGCCGCCGCCGATATCCCAAACCACCAGATCCCCAATAGGGACTTTGACTTTTTCGCGAGCCACTTGAAAGCCTAAGAAGGCCTCTTCGCTTTGCGAGATCACCTTTAAGGGAATGGACAGTTTTTCACGAATCACTTTTACGAAGCTGTCGGCATTTTTAGCCTGACGAAAAGCCGCCGTCGCGATGCCTGTGAACCTCTTCGTCCCTTTGGCCTGAGCTTCACTCTTTAATTTTTCGAGCGCGACTAGCCCCTCGGTTTGAACAGACTCTGAAAACTCCCCAGCCTCGTTCTTTTCAAGCGCGTCTCGGTAATCGACCTTCACTTGATCCTCGAGCACCGTTTGAGTCACATCCTGTGTGCAAGTATTAAACTCAACGACCTTCATTTTAGTGGCACCGGATCCCACATCAAAGGCCGCGCGGATCTCGGGTCCACACTTCGGCGTCGTCTGGCAAGAAACCAAAGAAAGCGATATAAGAAGAAGAAATAAAACATGGTACATAGATCGTCCTTGAAAGATTTCCTCCTATTACAAGCCGTATAGAACGAAACTTCAAGAAACCATCGCGCTGCATCCGAAAAAGGTACGGCGTACCCTCAAAAAAAAAACCCCGAAAGGCTTGCGCCTCCCGGGGTGGGCTTAAGAGTAGTTTTTGTGGGCGACTACTCGTAATTATTTGAAACTCCGTTCCCGCTGGAGTTCCTTTAAAATTTATCTCAAGAGTTCGCGCAATCAATTAGGATTACACCAACTCCTCAAATATTGTCCGCAATGACAAAGCAGTTTTGGAAGGCTCGGCAGATCTGTGAGCACTCACTCTCACAGATCCACCATTTTGTATCACTGAAGCTTTCAGTGAAATTTTATTATAAGAGCTTCAATGCGACCGCTGGTGTTTGGTTGGCTTGAGCCAAAACCCCTACCGCCGCTTGTTGCAAGATATTGGCAGACGTCATCTCAGAAGTTTCTTTCGCGACGTCTGTGTCACGGATACGAGAGTTCGCAGCCGTCAAGTTTTCGTACTGGATGTCCAAGTTGCTTACCGTGGAATCCAAGCGACTTTGTACCGCACCGAAGTTCGCTCTCAGTGAGCTGACCTTCACGAGGGCATCATCGACGGTTTTCAAAGCAGCGCGCGCATCGGATTTCGTACCTACCTCAAGACCGTCGATACCAAGCTCTGAGCCTGTAGCATCGGCGCCAAGGTCGTACTTAATAATATTCTCATCACCGGCGAAGGCACCCACTTGGAACTCCATCTTACCGCCAGAGCCATCCAAGAGCCGTTTATCACCAAACACCGTAGTTTTCGCGATACGGTCCGCCTCTTGAGTCAGTTGGGTTGCTTCAAGATTCAAGAATCCGCGTTCGCGCTCACCGATATGGTCAGAAGCCGCTTGGACTCCCAACTCACGCAAACGGATTAAAATATTACTGATCTCATTCAATCCCCCCTCAGACACTTGAATTGCTGAAGTCGCATTGAACGCATTGTTTCTGGCCTGAGCAATACCGCGCACCTGGCCGCGGATATTTTCAGAGATCGCGAGGCCGGCCGCATCATCAGATGCATGCACGATACGCGAACCAGAAGCTAAGGCCGCCGTCGCATGTTCCGCACGTTTCTGCTGAACCGACAACACCCTTTGTGCCGATATAGACGCCATGTTGGTCTGAATTCTTAAGCCCATTGTATCCTCCTTAGGATGAAGCCAACGCGGTTCCGACCCACCGAAGCTCGCGCTGGAGTTCTAAAAAACTAACTACGTTAAAATGTTTTTTTAGATTGGAGCGGGCCCGCACTCTCTGACGGGGCGACTGTCCCTTCAGAGAGGCGAGCTATCCGCCTAAGGAGGATTCTGTCGAGTGACTGCTAGACAAAGGTCCCGAGGTTTTAGCTCCAACGTGTACGCAATACTTCTCGGCCTTGGTCCAGGAAACTTAAGGCCCTTGGTCTAGCTTTTCTTTGGATGCGACGCGTCTTGTATGTGAAAATATTGAGAATGTGGATTAAAAAAATATTTTAAAAACACCTACTTAGGTCTAGGTCGAACTAGACCTTGCAGCAATTATGTTACGGAGTTTGGGCGGCGAAGAACGCCATTAGCGTCTTCGCCGCAAATTCAGTCGCCCCCAAATATATTCATAAATCTAAGCGATTAATCGCAGCAGAACTTCATTCGACATATTGGACTGGGCCAATACCGATGCCTGATATTGCTGCAAGATCTGACCACGGCGAACCTCGCTCACCGCTTGCGCGACATCAGTGTCGGCCATTCTCGAGTGCGCGGCTTCGATGTTCTCGATGCCCACCGCGAGATTGTTGGCGGCGCTGTCCATACGTGATTGGACGGCTCCGTATTTGGCGCGTGCCTCGGCCACCTTCATCATCGCTTCATCGATGTCCTTCAGGTTACTGCGGGCATCGCTCTTGGATTCGATATCGCCGCCAGCCACGCCCAGTGAAGAGCCCGTGGTGTCGGTGTCCGAAGTGTACTTAATGATGCTGTCGCTGCCACCCGAAGTTCCGACTTGGAATTCGTAGTCTTTCGATCTTCCATTCAGCAATGAGGTGGAACCATAAGTGGTCGTCTTTGCAATACGATCCAACTCTTGCGACAGTTGAGTGTATTCAAAGTTAAGGTATTCGCGCTCTTTATCAGAGTACGTATCACTCGCTGCCTGAACCGCTAGCTCGCGCATACGGATCAGAATATTATTCTGCTCGTTGAGAGCCCCCTCAGCGACTTGAATAAAACTCGTGGCATTGTCGGCATTGTTCAATGCCGCCCTTTGGCCTCGCATTTGACCTTTGAGTTGCTCTGCGATTGCAGCGCCAGCGGCGTCGGAGCCGGGCGTATTGAAGCGGGTTCCGGAAGCCAAATCCTTCATAGCCTTTTCAGTAGACCGTTGGGTCGAGCCCAGGTATCTCTGCGCCATGAGAGATGCCGAAACAGGAGAAATACGTAACATTGAAGCCACCTCCCCTTCCCCGAGTGCCTCGCCCCGAGACATTATGGAAGGAAAAAAGCGCCCACATTTAAACTCTTAAGACCTTTGTCTAGCAGTCACAATTCTTTTCGGCGCATTGCGTTAAAACTTTAGGATCATTGCGAATTATTAGACCTTACGACTCATTTTAAGGCATCGGAATCGGACTCATCAGATCTTCTGAAGAAACACTGGATGAACTATCGAACGGCAAGAAGCTTTGCGCTGTATAGGCGAAGGGGTGCCGGCCGCCATACTGCTGGATTATATCCATTACTTTGTTTCGAATCTGGTCACGAGCGTTGCTCCAATCTGCCGGGCTCTCGGTGTTCATGAAAATGCCGAAATAGACATCGCCCTGAGTTGTGGAAAGGACCCCCGTTAACGTGACGGCAGGGTCCACTGTGCCCGTCTTCGCCACCATACTGTTCGGGATAGGATCAAATCGCGGACTCAGAGTTCCACCATCCGCGCCAGAGACTGCCATCACATCCTTTAAGCTCATTCTGTATTTCGTCTGAAGCTCAGATTGCATTTGGTACTGAACACGAAGAATTGCTTCACAAGTGGCTCGGTTGTATGTTTTGGTGCCACCGTCTACGCCAGAAATAGAGTTCCCTGAGCCATTCACAAAGACGAGATCAAGATCGTTCAGATTTAAACTACTTTGTATAAAGCTGCGGAAATGAGGTGTCCCGCCGAGGATTTCAAAAAGTTTGTCGGCAACGTGATTGTTAGAAACCGTGTTCATTTCTTTGAGGTAGCGGAAAAGCGGCGCTGACTTCACGACAAAGGACTTTGTGGCAGATGAGGGTTGGAATGCCGCTGCCGGGACCAGCTCCACGGTTTGAGCGGTCAAACTGAGTGTCTTGGGCAGTGTCATACCGAGATTCGCAGCCTCTTGGCGTGTTCGAGGGTATTCGGTCGCTAATGCCCTGATATGCCGAGCAATTGAGCCCGCAATTTCTTGGGGGGTTGGCTCCTCCGGCTCCACGCTGTCTGTAACAACAAACCAGCGGAAACCGAGATTCTCGTCAAAACTTAATTTCCGGATTTGACGAACTCCATTTCGATTCAACTCCGAAAATAAAAAATGGGTGAGCTGGCGACCCCAGAACGGATCTCGTGCTCCTTGAATGTGCACGTCGAAAACGTCGTGGCCCAAAGGCGTTATGAAAATACGAGTACTAAAACGAAATTGAGGGCCTAATTGGTAAAGTGCCCAATAGGAAGTAACAACTTTGGAAACTGAGGCGATCTCAAAAAGTTCGTTGCTGTGCACGCCTTGAATTCTTGAGTGGCCGCCTTCATCGAGCATATAGCAAACGGAGTTGAGACTCGTTTTCGCCTCTCCCAGGACTGTGAGGCTCAATAGAATGCTGAAAAGAACTATTCCCTTCACAGGATCTCCTTTCCAAAGTCATCTATATGCATGTTAGCGCCCTCGGCAATATATAAAAGTTATAAATTCTTCTTCGATAATCATGTTCAGAGTCCTTCTAGAATTTTCCTAAAGGGTTAGAAAAATTGCCTTTAAATGTTTTTTTTCTGGTTTGGCGGCCCCTTATCATTTACAACATAAGGGTATTTTTACTTTCAGTTAGATTAGTCATACTCAGATAAAACACCATTGATGTAACAACTCGAAGCACAGGATTAATATGAAAGAGAATAAACTTCTGGCCGATTTCCTGAGAGATAAACGGATCGAATCCGGACACTCTCAAATGGATGTCGCCAAAAAGCTGGGCTACACCTCAGCTCAATTCGTTTCCAACTGGGAGCGAGGCCTCTCTAGCCCTCCGATTCACACTCTAAGAAATCTCAGCGAGCTGTATCAAATTCCTCCTGATGTGCTTTTCGATATCACTCTTAAGACGATGATCAATCAAGTGACCATGGACTTGCGTAAAAAATTTTACGGCAAAAGAGGCAAAGGCTAATTTAGCAGTTAGGGGATATTGGGGTATGCCCGGTATTCCCTAACTATCTTAGCGATGTCCTCGCTCACTTTTTGATAGCCGAATCGATGTTTCTTGTCTCCTAATCCTATTTCCGCAAAGACATTGCCTTTGTCGAAGGGACCAAAGAAACCGGTGAAAAAATCGAATCGTCCTTCACCGAGAATTGCGCCGCCTTGATCGCGCACCACCAAGTAACCATTGTGAGCCTTTCCGTCAGGCAGCCGCACACCCACAAGCCTCGGTACGAAAATCACGTCACCTACTTTATGAATACTCAGATCCGCCGCCACTGAATAGAAGGGATCCAAGCACAAGGCTTGAACGCCGTAGCCATAGGGGCAACGGGCTTCTTTCTTCTCGGCAAAGCGGCTAATGCCGTCTTTCTTCCTGGTGAAGTTGAAGTTGCGTGTGCGCTGCCCTTCAACCACATAGCAAGAACCTTGCAGCAAACAGTTGTCGTAATTTTTTTTGCAAAGTGAGATCAAAATTTTATCATTCTCATCAATGAGATCTTTAAGGTCGTTACCCGCGCAGACATCTTTTTCCTTATAGATCACCGGTTTGTAGTAAATCGTCGGCGTTATCATTGGCAAATTGTCACCCACGCTGCGGGCACAAGCCGTCGTGAGCAGAGAAAGAATGAAAAGAATTAGAAGCTGTCTTACCATGAGATACTGGATCTACCATGAAGACCTCATAAGACCAACGCAGATCATATCTTGTTTTGTTGAAAATAGCCTGAAGGGTCCGTCATAACCGTGTCTGTTGCGGGAGCGTTCAAAGATGCGGCGCCGCCGAGAGGCGTTTTATTTCGGATGCAGCTCTGCTTAGCGAATTCTTCTGTCCTCTACGATCGACCCGTTGCGAAGGATGCTGACTTTATTTGCGAGGGCCTCCACATCGGCCGGATCATGAGTCACCAGAACCGTCGGGATTTTTTCTTTCTCGATCACACTCTTAATGAGGGCGCGGCTTTCTTGACGAAGCTCTTGATCCAAAGCCGAGAATGGTTCATCCAGCAACAAAATGCGTGGGTCCCCGCTCAGCGCGCGCGCAATCGCCACACGCTGCTTTTCCCCGCCCGACAAGACGCTGGTAGGCCGGTTTAGGAACGACGTCATCTGAAGCACCTTGGTAAGCTCCTGGAGCCGCTCAAAAGACTGCTCTGGTGGAATCTCGCGGGCCTTTGCCGCAAAGAGGATGTTTTCTTCCGCTGTCATGTGCGGAAAAAGATCCAGAGTTTGAAAAACAACTCCCAAGCGCCTTTGCGGAACAGCCATTTTTGCCAGATCATGATCTTTAAACATCCAACGAAAATCCGGCGCGGTCTCAATCCCGATGAGCAAGCGAAAGACCGACGTTTTTCCCGACCCCGAAGGACCCGAAAGAACCGTGACGCCTTCGTCGAGGATTTCCCAGGAGGGAATGTCGATTTTGAAATCGCCGTAATTTCTAAATAGATTTTCGACTAAAGACATTTCCCACTCCCACCATGACAAAGAAACAAATCACACCACAAGCGACCAGGCTCAAACTCAAAACGGTTGCAAGCCCCAGGCGATAACCCGACATCAAAGTCTCAGTCATCATCGCAAGCGTCACATCCCGGTGCGCGAGAATCCGCGAAACCGAATAGTCGCCGCACGCCCACACAGCTGCGACTCCCGCAAACAGCGCCGCGCGTTTTGAGATCTGTGGCATAAGCACTTCTTTAAATATTTGCGTGCTGTTGGCACCGAGGATACGCGCAATCGTGATCTGCCCTTCCAGCGATCGCAAGACCCCGTCCCAGCCCATGCGATGCAAGCTCGCGAGGCAAAGCAGATTAAATGCCAGTGGAATTTTAATAAATGGCCAGAAAGATTCGTTCGTACCGACAATCAGAAAAGCAAAACAGCAAAGAGCCGTGCTCGGCGCCATATAGCCTGAAAGGAATTTTTCAAACCACGCCTTGGGCCAACAATAAGCAATCACCAACAGACTGCCGTAAGCGAGCAACCCCACTAAGATGCCCATCACAAGGCTGCCTAAGAAATTCCACAGCAATGGCGATTGCAATTCATAGAAGGCACTGATCTGGTGAAAACCTTCCACCACTCCCTGAACATAGCCCAAGAAACCAAATGCCATGATCAGCAACAAAGCCCCAATGCCCGAAAAGGACCGAAGGATGCGCAGATTCACAACACGGCTGGGACCCGCGGCCCCACCGCGTTTAGCAAAGAATGAAACCGCAAAAATAAATGCGGACTGAATCACAGCCAGCACCACCGCTTCACTCCAATTGCTGGAAAGACGAATCTTTTCATAGATCAAAACTTCCATGGTCGTGCCTTTACCGCCCCCGACGATCAGCGGAATCGCAAAGCTTCCGAAACAGACGGCGAAGATAAAAAGGGTCAGCAGAAAGATGTCGTTTTTAAGAAGAGGCCAGAAAGCTTTTCGCAGAAACTGCCAACGCGTCGACCCCTCGATATAGGCGAGTTCCGCAAGACTCCCGATTTTGTTCTCGATAATATTCGCCATCATCACGGCCACCAGGCCAAAGTTGAGAATAGTATGGGCAATAGTGATTCCCGCAATTCCCATTGGGAAGGGATCGATGAAATTCAAAATCGACAGCAAAGTAAAAAGTGGGGGTAAAAAATTTGGAAGCAGGCAAAGAATCTCCAAAATCATTCTGTAGTGCCGGCGGAAGCCGCCCGTAAAGGAAATCAATCCGAACGCAACCCAAGTCCCGAGGAGTAATGAAAAGACCGCTGAAAAAAATGCCTGAAGAAATGAATTCTTAAACGCCCAGAGGAGTTCCCGCCACTCTGGCCAATTGGTGATATGAAAATGCGACAACAGAAATAGAAATGGGAAAACCAAGTAAACCAGCAATGCGGAACGCATCAGATTGCGTGGGCTCAAGTGCCGTCTCCACGGCGGACTTCAGACCACTTCTTCAACAATCTCTCCACTTCTTGCGCCGGCGGAATTTGGAAGTCTCCCAAAGTTTTAAATTGCGGAATGTCTGCAAACGGAGTTCCCTCTTTGACGTTCTTGATAATCGGGAACATATAGTTCTTTTGCATGATGAGCTTCTGCCCTTGATCCGACAACATCAAGTTCACGAATCTTTCGGCAAGCTCACAGTTTTTGCAGAAATCAGGAATGCCCATGAATTCGTACTGAATTGGATGACCTTCCTTGAATTCCAAAGCCACGTAGTCGTTATTTTTTTCTTCCACCTGATGGTAAACCGGAGACGTCACGTATGAAAGCGCCAGCTTTGCCTGTTTTTTCGTAAACAGCCCGTAAGCGGCGGACCATGTCGGTGAATAGCTGTGCACTTGGTCCATGATTTTTTGAATAAACTTGAAACCTTCGTCTTCGCCTTTCGCTCGGACCACCCAGTACAAGAACTGCATGCCCGGAGAACTCGTGCGCGGATCTTCAATCGCGATCTTACGTTTTAGCTCAGGCTCCATCAAATCATCAAGACTTCGTGGAGGCTGGTTCAGCTCCCCTTTACGGGCGACAAAAGCAATGACTCCCCAGTCAAAAGGAACAAAGTAACTGTTTTGCAAAGCCGGCTTCACTTCATCGTACGCATCCAGGCCCGAGATATTGAGTTCACGCCACTTTTGTTCCGACAATGCTTTCTGTAAATCAAATTGATCAAGACCGACAACAAGATCGGCGCCAAGGCTATCGCCTTCGATTTTCAAACGCTGAAGAAGGATTCCAGAGTCACTGCCTTCGATATACTGGACTTGGCACTCGCAGTCTTTTTCGAAAAGCTCTTTCAAGCCGGGGCCCGGGCCCCACTGACCTGTAAAAGAACTATAACCGAATACGCGCAAAGTGGGTTTCACTTCCTGCGGCTTGGTTTCGTCGTTCTTATTCAGCAGCGCTAAGAAGAGACCGACAAAAACGACTGTAACGAATAAAATAAAGTGCTTCATGCTTCAGTTACCACCAAATACCGCGGCGACGTTTAAAGAAGTAGTAGTCAAAACCCAAGCAACGACCGGCTCCCACCCACGCCATGATAAAGTGAATTGCCAAAAAGGTCTTATAGAGGTCCTCGTTCATCGGACCCGAAAAAAACAACATGTTGAAGCAAAGCAGAACACCCAAAAGAGCCACAGGACGAACCACATACCCGGCAATGTAAGAAATCGCAATTGTGAATTCCAAACCGACAATGATGAAAGCCACGGTCTGCCAGTGCGGAATGATTTGGCTGCTCACGAAAAGTTTATACCAGTTCGGAGCGTGACTCGCCGGAAGCCATTCGGCGATTTGATCAGCGATACGCGGACGGGACAAGAAGTCGCCCTTAAATTTGCTCATCGCCTGCTGCAAATAATAATAGCCCAAGAAAACTCTCAGGAATGAAATTGGCAACAGATGACCGACATATTTAACACTTTCAAAAAAGGCTACGAGCATGTGTCTGATTAGACACCTTTTTGCGGGCAATGCTCAAGAAGAAAACACCTCTCACAGAGAGGTTTGCGCGCCTTGCAAACTTGCCGGCCGTGGAAAATCAATTCATGTGACAGCTTAATCCAATGGCCTTTGGGGACGAACTCACAGAGACGCTTCTCAATAGCCACGGCGTCCTCCCCCTTCACCCAACCGAGGCGGTTGCTTAAACGAGTGACATGAGTATCCACAACAATACCGCTGGCGATATCAAAAGCATTTCCGAGCACGACATTCGCTGTTTTGCGACCCACCCCTGTCAGCGCCACAAGCTCTTCCATCTTGTCAGGAACTTGTCCCTGATGCTTTTCAACCAGCGCTTGAGCACAAGCCTTGATGTTTTTAGCTTTGTTTTTATAAAAACCCGCGGACCGGATCAGCTCTTCAAGGTTTTCTTGCTTGGCTGCGGCCATTTTCTCCGGCGTCGGATACTTGGCGAAAAGGCCCTTCGTCACGATATTCACGCGGTCGTCGGTACATTGCGCGGAAAGGATTGTTGCAATCAGAAGCTCAAAGGCATTCTTATGATCAAGAGCACAGTGAGCATTGGGATAATATCTCGGCAGGAGCTTCAGAACGATGGCGGCATTCGCCGGCGCTTTTTTCACCGACTTAGGTCCTAGGCCTTATCGCCGAAGTCGCCGATAGCTTCCACCGGGCAGCCTTCCATTGCTTCTTTGCAAGCCGCTTCTTCTTCGGGCGTTTCAGGCTGTTTGGTAACAAAAGCATGACCATCGTCTTCGTGCATCGAGAAGTTTTTTGGAGCTGTTAAAACGCAGGCATCACAAGCGATACAAGACTGATCGACGAACATCTTGCCGTGCGCGTTTTCTTTCCATTTTTGATCTAACTCAGCCATTTCAAGCCTCCAAGAGGGCCTCAATATAATGCAAGACCATAAAAAGTCAATTTCCGCCTCAGGACTGAGGTCGCATTTAGGGCCGGAAGAGGGTTAATCCCCCGAACAAACACTGAAGAAAAGGGACGATTTCGCTAAACTGAAAGGGACATTCTAAGGAGGATCCATGGAAGGACCGCGTTCACCGGCAGAGTCGGAATTGCCCTCAGTTCTTAATTTTTTGACCCAAAGCCTTCGTTCCGCAGCTGATTGGTCGATTGCCGCGGAATACCCCACGGCGTTATCGAGTTCGAACCTCCACAACATGCGCATTATCACCGAGGCTGATGAGATTGTTTCGCACGCTGTTTTAAAACCGCTTGTTGTAAAATCTCCCCATGTTATTTTCAAAGTGGGAGCGATTGGGTCAGTTGTTACCAACGAAAATCATCGCAACAAGGGACTCAGCACGCAAATTATTGAGGACTGCATCGCCCAGGCGACCCGCCAGCAATGCGATATCGCGATTCTTTGGACGAACTTGTACGACTTCTATCGCCGTATTGGTTTTGAGCTGGCCGGGACAGAAATCAGCATCGTGGTCGAAGAAGAATTCCAAGTTCCAGACCCTTCTTTGCGCTTGTCGAAAGACTCCAAAGTGGCGGCGGAAGCCATCCACCGCCTTTACTCGACCCACACCGTAAACTCAGTCCGCACGGTGGAAGAAACACGTAAGTATCTTTCCATACCACAGACACAAGTTTATACTGCTTGGGACGCCTCAGGCCAACTCGCGGCCTATGCGATTGAAGGCAAAGGCGTTGATTTGAGCGGCTACATTCACGAATGGGGCGGCTCTGTCACCGCAATCATGACTTTGCTCAGCTTTATCCGCCGCGAAAAACAACAGCCGATCACGATCATTGTTCCTCGTCATTCGCAAAACCTGATCCAGAGGCTGCGTGAGAAGCCCGTGACTTATAATCAAGGCTATTTAGGCATGATCAAAATTTTGAATTTCGATCAACTCTCAGCGAAAATCAAACGCGCCTTCCGAGCAGAGGGTGTCTCTGACATCGTGCTTGAAAAGCAAAATGGCAAATTCGTCTTCGGCGCGGGTCAAGACCTCGCGGTCCTGAATGGCGAGCAAAACCTGACTCATCTGCTTTTTGGCCCGGTGAACATAGCAGACCTTGAAGTTTTCAAACCGGAAACCGCCGAAAAGCTCTCTCGGATTTTACCTCTGAACTTGTGGATTTGGGGCTGGGACTCTATATGATCGGGGCCCTCCGCCGTTCAGCAATGTTAGGTCTTCTCATTGTGGCCACCAGTTGTTTAAAGCCGCCCTCCATGAGCGACAATAACGGTCCTGAAGTGCCCGCAGATGACGTTCAAAAGGCGGTTCTCGTCGCTTGGGACTCTGCAGATTTCAATTCGATCAAACTCAATGAGTTTTTGTACGTTGAGCAAGATCAAAAGATCAGCACTCTCGAACCAAAAGTGGTTTACAAAGAGGCCAGCAAAATCATCGCTCGTACCGTAAAAGCAGATACGATCGACTACAAGTTTCTGGTTCGTTCCCAGGCGATGGAAAACGGCAGCTTTAAACCTGTGACTTCATATGAAGATAATATTTCTGCGGCTAAAACAACCCCATCAGTGATGGCGCCGCCAACGACATCGGCGATTCAAGGCAAAGGCCTCCCCGGCTCGGTCGACGAGTTGCAAAAATCAATGGCCAATGGAACCGTGGGTGTCCGCTCCGGCACCGGAACGAGTCACTTCCTTGGCGTCCTCATGGTGCAGAACATGCTAAGTGCTTGCGTTAAAAGCGAAAACTGGGATGTGACATGTCACAACCTTAAAACTTCAGAAGGCGTGATGTCTCCGCCGACAGGAGTCTCCGGCCAGCAAGATTGCGGCGGCATTCCGAACTGCCAGATCCGTTACAAAAAAGTGGCGTTTGATCTCGTCGTAAACTTTAAAGACGCAGACACTGGAGATGCCCGCACGGAGAAAGTCGTTTACGAAATGACTTTCAGCCCCGACGTTCCTTACTTGTCGCGCCTGACTGAATTCTGCTATCAAGGTATGGTGCCGACTTTTTCTCAAAAAGTTCTCGTTAAGATTTGCAATCGCGTCCAAAATTTCGAACCTGGCGACAATTAGTTTCATAGACATTTCCAGCCGCCTTCGTTAGAGTTGAAAGATCTCTTTTACTCTCACGGAGGACCCTTTGAAAAAAGTAGCCGTCGTTCTTGCGGGCTGTGGCAACAAAGATGGGGCTGAAATCACCGAGGCAGTGAGCCTCTTGATTGCCCTCAGCCAAAATGGTGCCGGGTATATGTGTTTTGCCCCTAGCATGGAATTCGAAGCTTTGAATTTCACCAATGATCAGGCCCTGGGCCAGAAGCGTAATGTTCTCACTGAGGCGGCGCGTATCGCTCGTGGCAATATTCAGGACCTGAAAACTCTTGATGTTAAAAACTACGATGCATTGGCCTTTGTCGGCGGCTTCGGCGCCGCGAAAAATCTCAGCGACTGGGCGTTCAAGGGCGCCCAATGCACGGTTCTTCCGGACGTAGAGAAACACATCAAAGCTTTTCATCAAGAAACAAAGCCGATTGCGGCCATATGCATCGCCCCGGTGTTGCTGGCGAAAGTTTTGGGCAGCGAACGGGTCACGGTCACACTCGGTGATGATAAAGAAACTATTGCCGAGGTTTTGAAAACGGGGGCACAGCACGAAGTTTGCCCTGTGGATGATTATGTCACTGACCGCCAAACAAAAGTTATTACAACACCGGCTTACATGTATGGTAATGCAAAACCTCACGAAATCTTTAAAGGGATTTTTGGGCTGGCAAAAGAACTTGTGGAGATGGCATGAAGAAAACAATAGCACTCATTTTTGGCGGGAAATCTTCAGAACACGAAGTGTCCATTCGCTCGGCCAAAAACGTTGCCAACGCCCTTGATAAAACAAAATACGACTTTATCCTGGTCGGCATCAGCAAAGAAGGCTCTTGGTATCGCTTTCACGGCCTCGAAGTTTTTGACCAGGTGGTTCGCTTGTCTGACAAGTCTTTGCCGGCGGGTTCGGATCCTGTGGCACTGATTTCTGAAGGCGGAAAACCCTGGTTTTTCTCTCTGAAAAACCAGGCAAAGACAGCAGTTGACTGCGCCTTCCCCGTTTTGCACGGCACGTTCGGTGAAGATGGTACGATCCAAGGTCTGTTTAAAATGATGAATTTACCGTTCGTAGGTTGCGGTGTTTGGTCATCAGCAGCGGGCATGGATAAAGAGGTGATGAAACGTCTTTTGGCGGTGGCACAAGTTCCGAATGCGAAGTACGAACTTCTGACTCCAGAGCATACACCGGCTTACGATGAGCTTGTGAAAAAACTCGGCACACCTTTCTTTATTAAGCCAGCGAACGCGGGCTCTTCCGTCGGCGTGCACAAGATCAAAGACAAGGCCGGTTTCGAAAAGGACTTGAAAGATGCTTTTGCCTACGACACCAAAGTTTTGGCTGAAGAATTCATTCAGGGCCGCGAGATCGAGTGCTCCGTCATGGGTCTTAACGCCACGGCCAGGGCTTCTTTGCCGGGCGAAGTGATCGCGCACCACGAGTTCTACTCATACGATGCGAAATACACGGACTCAAACGGCGCTTCGATTGTGATCCCGGCGCAATTGACGCCGCAAGAAATTGAAAAAATCCAGAAGATGGCCGTGAAGACCTTTCAAGTGATGGGTTGCGATGGCCTCACACGTGTCGACTTCTTCTTGAAAAAGAATGGTGATCTCTGTGTAAACGAGATCAATACGATTCCTGGCTTCACCAAGATTTCAATGTATCCAAAGATGTGGGAAGCTACCGGTGTCAGTTACACCGAGCTGATTTCCAAACTCGTCGGCTTCGCTTTTGAAAAGCACGCCGCAGATGAAAAGCTGATGTTCAGCTACGCTGCTCTGAACTAAAACAAAAAAAGGCCGGGATGACCCCTTACTATTACCCACATTTTTTACTGGATGTGGGTAATAGTAAGGGGTCATCACCTCATACATTTCAGCAGCTTCGATCAGTTTAAGCCACGTCATCCATAAGATCCGCCAAGCAACAATCGACATCACATTTAAATAACGAATAATTCTTTTACCAGCTTCAAGTCGGCAACGCTCAACCCCACAGCCTGTTTTTAAAGCCTTAAAGTAGAGCTCCACTTCCCAGCGCATACGATAAGTATTCCCCACGCTGAAGGATCACGTAAAAATGCATTCTGAATACCTAGGACTTCTAAGAGTAATCTCTTAGAAGTAACCAACGAGCCATAGGACCTTGATGCAAGGAAAGGTAAACACGAGGCGGTATGCACCCAGAAATATGTTCTAAATAAAACAAAACCCACATCTTTTACCAGATGTGGGTAATAGTAAGGGGATGACCCGGCTTTTCTTTATTCCTGACAGTGGAATGTCTCCGCATTTCCTAATTTTAAACAAACTTGACCTTTAAGCTGCCCTGGCAGTCCCGGTACCGAGTCTACGCGATCTCGAGAGCATCCCCCCTGACCGATTTGGTCTCTCGGTGTGCTGTCATTGGCGGCTCCTTTGACTCCTGCTTCACCCGCTTCTCCGACCGTGTTCGTCCAGTTAATATTAAAACTATTATTATCAGCGACCTCCAAGTTGAGGCTTCCAGGGTTCCCTCCATTAGCTCCATCGGTAGGACACCCGCCGTGTCCTCCCTCAGACAGATAGCCATTCTTACCATGGCCGCCGCCTTCGCCATTCAGTTGAACATCAAGGGTGCCACGCGCCCTCCGGACTGAAATAGTCACGGCCCCCCCAGTTCTTCCATTCATCGCAAAGTAAGCTTTTGCACCCGACGGAAAATTACTGATCCTTGCGCCTTCGGTGACTAGCTCCTTAGCAATAATGGTGAGAGTCTTATCTTCCGTGGTTATCACGGCATTCTCGGTTAGAATCACGCGGTCCGCCTCAATTTTTAAATGCCGAGTCAGTTTCAACGGCCCATCAATTACGTAGTCGGGCTCCACCGCTGCCTGGACTTTTAACTCATCTTTGGGTTTATCTTTCAGCTCCACCGCGCAGCCGGCAAGTAAGTTGATCATCAGTAAAATACAAATTTTATGTTTCATAGCAATCCCTCCGCCTCGAGGTTGCTTACAAAGCTGAGACCAAGGTCTGATTCACTTTATTGCGTTTCAGTATCCGGAAACTGGAGGACGTCCGGACCTTGGCCTGTGAACGGATCTTGCAGTGAAGTCTCTGGTACAGAGGAGTTACATCTTGGATAAATCGCAAAACATTACTGAGAAGATGCAATATTTTGAAAATGCAGGCTGTGACAAGCATCGTGAGTTTATAAATTCCCAAAACAATTGCGTACTTTGCGGCACTGTTCTGGAGCTTTCGCATGCGGTAGATCATATCGTAGGCCATATCCGAGAAGAAGCTCACTGCCCTTCTTGCGAAGTTCGCACCCGCGCTCGCTTCCATCCTTTGAATTAACGACAAATCTCTGACTGCTGTTTCGCCAAAGTTTTGCCGGTTTTATAAGCCCGTCAAAACTTTGACGTCGGAGTAGAATCGTCCCCAAGGTCCCGTATTGATCAGACCAAATGATGTCTGACGATGACCCGGCTCAAATTCCGCGGGAAACCACGAGTTCACAGACACGGTCCCAACATCAATCTTCTCAGCAATCTTTAATGCCTTTTCGGAATTCGGCGCCCAAATCACTGCCGAGTGGCCGTAGTAACCGGTATTAGCCCACTTCACCATTTCATGCTGGTATTTCACCGCGGTTAAAATTAACAACGGCCCACGAATCTCTTCTTGTTGCATCTCTGAACAGTTTGGCAAATCCAGACTGACTGTTGGTTGGAAGAAGTAACCATTACTGTCGGCTTTTACACCACCAGCAATAAGCTTACCCTCTTCCATCTTTATTTGCTGTGATTTTGCCTCGAGCTGCTGCAAAACTTCCGCGTTGATGGCGGGAGTCCACGGACTCGTGTCCTTCGGAGAGGTTGCTGGTTTTAAACTCGCTAAATACTCTTTAAGTTTTTCAGTGAACTCTTTCTGGAAAGACTCCAAAACAAAAATCCGCGTCATATTCCAGCAAAGCTGCCCTTGTCCGATGAGAAAACTCTCGAGAATTTGTGGCATCTTCGTTTGAAAATCGACCTCGTTCAAAACAAAGATACTGTTCTTCACGCCTGAGTTAATTTGCACTTTTTTAAACTGTGGCAAAGCACCTTGAATAATTTTTTCGGCATTTGTAAGCTTGCCAACGAAATTCACTGCGCGAATTGATGGGTGCGCCGCCAGCAAGGCTCCCACTTCAGAGCCACGACCTTGGATAAATTGCACCAAACCTTTTGGCACTCCTGCGGCGGTCAGAACCTCGCCCATAATCACCGCTGTAATCGGAGAAAGTTCTGACACTTTCACAAGACAGATGTTTCCGGCAGCCAATGCCGAAGCCAAACGTTCTGCTAACAACCGTAAAGAAAGATTCCAGGATAACACGATGGAAATAATTCCTGTCGGCTGCACTTGCAGCTCAGGAATTTTATTCTGATCATACTTCGTTACGGCCTCGGAAATAATTCTGAATTGGTGGATCGCATACTGAAGACTTTTCTCTCGAACAAAATTTGCAGGCAGTCCCTGATGAAGAGCTTCCTGGTAAGCATAGTCTTCGATCTTCTCTTCAAGTTTTGTCGCAACCTTGCTAAGAAGCTCTGCTCGCTGAGCAAGCGTCCACTTCTCCATTTCCACTTGAGCACGCTTAGCCGCTTGAATAGCCCGAATCACATCCATCGCATCAGAAGCCGCAACATTTCCTAGCAACTCGCCAGTAAATGGACTCATCTTCGCAAACGAAGCTTTGCTTTGTGCCGGAACAAATTCACCATCAATAAAATTCAGAAATTCTTGAGCGCTCATGGCCCCAAGATCCAGCAATTCCCTGCAAAAAGCAAGGAATTGCAAAGTCAATTCGGAAAAGCGACCTGGTACCTTTTTAGAAGACGGATTGGTTGCGGTATTGCATTAGGTGTGTGGCGATGGCGTTGGTTTCAAGGATTTGTTCGGCGACGCCGACCTCGATGGCTTTCTGTGGAGCGTATGGGAACTGCGCGTCCTCGGGATGCTGAACCACCGTCATGCCACCTTTGTTTTGAATCGACGTCAGCCCGTCGACGCCGTCGGCGCCAAAGCCTGCAAGCAGAATTCCGTAAACGCCGCCGCCATATGCTTGCGCCGCCGATTGGAATAGGACGTTTGCTGATGGCAGCTGCGAAGCCACCGGGATCCCTTTTTCGATTTTAAGCTGGGGGCCGTTGGTCGTTTGCACTACTTTGCCGTGATGACCTGCGGGAATAAAATAAACATTCCCCATTCGCAACCACTCGCCGTCTTTTGCGGTGACTAAACTCACCTTTGTCTTAGATTTCATCTTCTGGAAGAAACTCTCGAGGAAATTTGTCACGATACTGCAAGCCACCACCACAGAAGGCGTATCCACCGCCAGGCCCTCGAGGATTTTCTCGAGCGCGGGCGCGCTTCCGGCATTCCCGCCCAACACCACGACTTTGAGCTCTGAAGATTTTTTCTTCGCTTTAAGTGGCGTTGGATTTGCATCGGCCACAGGCGCCGTTGCCGGTCTTTCTTTAATTTTCTTAAGCACGTTCACAGAGGCGGCAGCGCGAACTTTCTCTACCAAAGTGCCGGCAAGATCTTTGAGGATCTGCGGATCAAACTGCGAGGGTTTATGAACAAACTCCACAGCACCAAGCTCCAAGGACTTCATTGCCGCTTCCCCAGTGCTCCCCAAAGAAGACACCATCACCACTGGAGTGGGCTGAAACTTCATAATTTTTTCTAAGAACATCACGCCACTCATTCGTGGCATCTCGATATCTAATGTCAGCACATCGGGCTTTTTCGAAGCAATCAGCTCTCGAGCCTGATAAGCATCCGCGGCCGCGCCGACAACTTCCAGCCCGCTACTCTGAAAGATCTTTGTGAAGAGCGTTCTAACCGTAGCCGAATCGTCCACAATCAAAACCTTAACGGCCTTCGCCACTTGCAAAGGTTTAAATCCTGAAACATCGACCGTTGATCCACTCGAGGCACTTTCGTTACTAAAACTATGCAGAACCTCAAAAGTAGCCGTGTTTAGCTTTAATGTACGTCCGGATTCGCCACCGACATTTTTTTCGACGATGCGAATTCCTTTGGCACTTAAAAGTTCTTCTGCCACTTCGATATTTCTGCGGCCAATGCTCTCGCCAAGAGTAGATATCGCAATTACACTACCGCCGCCATAGACTTTTGCCTGCAAACGATTGAGCGAGGCCCCTAGGCACAACATCTCATCAATGAGCATCTCAATGGCCGCCTTTCCATAACGTGGATTCGCGACGTCATTCGGACCTAACTCCGGGAGCAGATAATGATTAAGCCCACCAATACGCATTTCGGGATCAAACAATGCCACCGCAACACAAGAACCCAACAGGGTTGAAATCTGCGTTTCTTCTTTAAAGGCCGCAAGTTTTCCCGGAAAAAGATAGTGCTTATTCATAATCTACCAGCTTTTTAATATCCAAGAGCATCAGCGACTTTTCTTCACGGATGACGAATTGATCCACGACCGGAGAAAGCATGCTCGAGTCAGAGCATTTCTGAAACTGCGATGATTCAAATTCTAAAACTTCTTCTGTCGCATTCACTTCAAGTGCAAAGAATGCTTCTTTATAGTCACATACCACGAAGTATGTTTTACGCCGTTCATCGCCCTTCTGGCGAGAAAAACCAAAATCACTCAAATTAACAACAGGAACCCCCTGCCCGCGGAATCCTATCAATCCACTAATTCCGGATTGGGGCATTGGCAGCGGATAAATTTTTTTATTGTTTACGATCTCGATTACATTTCTTACCGGCACAAGAAAGTTATGCTCATCCTTCGTACATTGTAAATAGAGCTGAGCCGCCTCGGCCAAATGAATCCTGAAAACATTGTGATACTTTTCGAAAAAAATCGGAGAATCAGCGCGTGTTTTTAATACCTCTAGATATTCTAACAAGGCTCGAGAAACCCAGAGCGAGTCTTCTTTCGATGAAAGTCGCTCCGTGGCAATAGCGCCTTTGAGGATTTCTAATAAACCCGTAAAATGGTTCATATCATTAGAGCGTGCCTCGGCAATCCAATCATCAACCGCCAACTTCACTTCTACGAAATAATTTTCATAACTCTTGAAACGATCCAAAGACTCCATCGTCGTTGTGATATAGTGTTGTCGCATTTCAAGCGTGAATTCATCTAATGCCAAGGCACTCATGCGACCTCCTTTTGCAATAAGGACTGCAACTCGGCAGAATCCACGACGTATGCAATCTGCTCATCCGACAATATGGAATTCCCTTTAAAGCCGGGAGCCTTCTTCATAAGGCCGCTAAAGGCTTTAATCACCAAATCTGTCTGATACTCAATTTTCTCAACTAAAATAGCTAAATGAAAATCCTGGATCCGCAGGAATACCGCAGACATCTTTTTAACCTGATCCATACCGGTTATTTTTTTAAACTGATAAATCTCGGCAAACGTCATTAAAAGCACTGTGCGGCCTTCATACTGACAAAAACGAAGGTCACCGACGTCAGTGACCTGCAGTTCCTCACACGAACTGATGTGTGAAACCTCCGATAGTGGGAATGCCACAGACAACTCTCGCCAATGCGCCAACAAGCAGCGCTCCACCAAAAGTTTTTTCGGGACAGGGATACGCAAATGAATTTCCGAACCTTCACCAGGAGTAGACTTTATTTCTATGTGGCCATGGTACTTGATCACGATATTGTGAACGACATCCATGCCCACCCCACGGCCAGACATGGTGGTGATTTTTTCTTTGGTCGAAAAGCCCGGGTGAAAAATAAAGCTAAAAATTTTTTCTTCTGGCATCTGTGAGGCTTCAAGCGCGTTGGTCAGGCCTTTTTCTAAAGCTCTTTGCAAAATACGCTCGCGATCCAAGCCTTTACCGTCGTCTTTTACGATGCAGTGGATGACAGACGACTTCTCTTCAACCGAGATGCGCAGCAAACCTTGAGCGGACTTATTGGCTTCAATACGGGCTTCTGTTTTTTCAATACCGTGATCTAAGGAGTTCCGCACCATGTGCATCAAAGCTTTATACATGTCATGAGCAAGAACTTTGTCGACTTGCAATTCAAAGCCGATGTCCTCAAAACGGACTTCCTTCTTAAGCTCATACGCCGCCTGACGAATCAGAGGGAAAAGACCCGAAAAAGCCTCTTTCAAAGGAACTTTCTGAGCCTTATCTAAAATTCCTTGAAACTGATCCGACAGCGTATTCAATGAGTGCGATAACGAACTTTGCTTCTCTTGAAACTTTTGCACCGTCGCATTTTCTTGAGACTGAGTCAGTGTCTGGAATGAGTTCTTTAAAATAATAAAGTCACTCGAAAGCTGCATCAAAGAAGCCATCTGCTCTTTGGAAAGCCAGATACCATCTTTGTTTCTTGGTCCTTCATTCTCGGCCGCGCCCACAATGCCAACACGCTCCGACGCTGTCTCTATCGAAGTATTCAACTGGAAGGTCCCATACCGGGCGATCAACTCGATCGCCTCGCTAAGCTCTTCGGGATAAATTTCACGATGAGTGCGTAAGTTCTCAGCTAAGATTTTTAGAATCCGCGAGCTGTGCAAAAATATCTCAATGCATTCTTTGTTAGGGATGATCTTCTGCTTGCGCAAACGATCTAACAAAGTTTCAAACTCATGCGACAACGAACCTAAAAGCTGCCCGCCGGGAACGGCCCCTACGCTGCCTTTAAGAGTGTGCACTTTGCGGAAAAGACCTTGTAAGAGAATTTCATCATGGGGATGAGACTCGAGACGAAGGATATGTTCGTCGAGATCTGAAAGGATCTCTTCGGATTCTTTGAAGAAAGCCTCAGAGACTACTTGAACCTCGTTGAAATCGAAATCGAGTTCAATGATTTGCTGTGATTTATTGCCTTCTTCAGAATTCGACATACACCCTTGCGATCGACGTTAACCTGTTTGATAAACTATCGGAATTACAAAAGGTTGCCTTAACGATGGAAATGGCAAGTTAGTGAAATTTGACAGAACTGTCTAATAGAAGGGCTTGTAAACAAACTTGAAAGTGGCGGGACGGCCTGGATCCTTTCGGCGTTTCAGCCGTCCGCCTGACAAAGTTGGCGAAGGTCTAGTACGGCTAAGAAGCCGCCACCTCCGCCTTGGTTATGTCATATGATTGAACCATAAGCACCACCTCCTTCCCAGCCACCAGAGTAGCTTTACTTTATATTACCTTTTTACGAATTTCGTCGCTACAAGAAAGAAGTCTAGTTGTCAGTTCTCAATGTGAGACGTGTCGATTTAAACGTCTAAATTCTTAATAATTTCAGCTTGGATTTTTTTCATCTCCGCTTCAGAGCGACGTTGCGCTCTTTTGAAATCGAGGTCTGGGATAGACCACGCTGGAATGAGATGCAGGTGATAGTGAGGCACTTCAAAGCCGGCAACAATTTGTCCCACACGAGGACTGCCCGAAGCTTTCAGAATCGCTTTACCGATTTTCTGCGAGACAACGTGCAGCCTTGCATAGACATCTGTTGGGACTTCCGTCCAATGATTGATCTCTTGCTTACAGATAACGAGCGTATGACCAAGATTCACTTGATCCAACGCCAAGAAAGAAAAGATCTCATCATCTTCATAGATTTTATAGCAAGGCAGTTCGCCGCTGATAATTTTTGTGAATACAGACGCCATGGTGTTCTCCTTGAAATCCCCACTATTATTCCCAGAAGGATATCAAGGATCAATACTTTACGCCCCAAACCACAATCAAAGCGCTTTCATCGCACTGAGAATGTCGGTGTTCTGGCCATAGATATCATCGGTGAAGCGAATGATGTTATCACTGCTCAAGAAAGATGTCAGAAACGCCGTATAGACCGGTATAGGATTGGCAAGATTGATCTGAATCGATTTATCCGCCACCTCTCCTGGTTTCAAAGTCGAGGCTTCAATTTTTGCACGATCCCATTCCGTGCCTTTCAAAAGATACTCCGCCAGATCAAACGGCTTTTCCAGGCGGATGCAGCCAGAACTCAGCAGCCTCTGCGGCTCCCAGAAAAGATCCCTCTGATTCGTATCATGCAGATATACCGAGAAAGGGTTTGTCAGTTCGAACTTGATCACGCCCAATGCGTTCCAATAATTTGGCCTTTGACGAATATAGATATCCGCATCCAAGCTCGCATCATAGGACCACCAGTCGATCGTGGTTGGATCTAAGCGGCGACTCATCTCTTTGTTCCAAACCTCATAGTTATGAGAGTCAAAGTAGTACTTGATCTGGTAGCGTGGCAGATTGCGGATTTCGGCCACTTTGTCTTCAATAAAAATCGTTGGAGGCACGATCCAAGAAGGATTTAGAATCACGCGCACGATTTTATCTTTCATCGTCGGGGATTTTCTTTCTTCGCGGCCGTTGATCGTACGGAAACTTGTGAGGTACGTCGGATTTTGCGTTTTGTCGACCAGCACAAAATACGTCATCGCCAAGTTGATGAAGATATACCGGTCTTCAAACTGACTCGGAAACCAACGCATCTTCTCCATATCTGCTTGCAATTGCCGGACCCGGTCCATGCAGCTGACAGTCAAGAACTTCGCCACCCTGCCGCCAGGGTGAATTGCACTATCAGGTTTGAGGTGTAAGTTCCACTCGATATCGTTGTTGGCCTTGATGGCTTCTTGGTCAAAGATATCGTCAAGCCTTGAAATGGGATAGCCCATCAATATCAGACGGCGTTTCAGAGATGGAACAGCCGGATCTTTCACTCCGAGCTGAAGGACTTTGTTAATTTTTTCAATGGGTGCCCACTGTCCATTCGCACAAGCGGGATAGATCCTTAACAACGCCGTCCTTAGCGAGACATACGGAGAATTCTGAGGCGCCATCGACTCAATCAACAGATCCGCCCTCTGTCCCGTGGACACAACCACCGCCTGCAACTGCTGTGGCGTTAAGAACTTCTTTCGCTGGAATTTAATATCGCCTGTGAGAGCTTCAGGATCGACGGAGCCAACCGAAATATCGCTCAATAGGCGCAAGAAGTTCTGATTCACGCGCTCTTTCATCTTCACACGCTGATCCGGTCCCTTCATATAAGCCTTTTCCATGTCGCCAGTCCAATACTGCGCCGGATTCAGCCCATGCCTCCAGACTTCGCTGAGGGCCGCCCTCATATCATCAAGAGGGAGCACATCAATCACCGTGTCATACTGGAGTTTGACTTCAGCCTTAAGCTCTTCATCGTAGTCGAGCGGCAAAGCATGAGCGGTTGGAGAGAGCAGCAACATCAGAGCAAGAAAGATTCCCATAGCATCTCCTTAGATGTCTTAATTAAAAGAAATCCAATTCGCCCTCCTATGAAAACTTTAGAACGCAAAGAGAGAGATTCTGGAAGTTTTAAAGAACCTATTTTGTCGTGGAAGGCGTCAGCGGTTGTTGATCAGGAGCCTGTGGAGCTTCGGCATCGATACGAATTGTGCCCACGGGTTTCTTTTTAAGAGTCTTGCGATGATAGGACGCTCCCCCGGGATCGACAGCGGTCACATCAGGACCACCCATTGCACTATTCGGTCCCAAAACACCACCATCGTAAACCGGCCCCTGCTGTGTGGTTCCCGCAGAACCACCAGAGCCTGCTCGCAGGGTGTCTTCTGGTTGTGCCTGGACAAAAATGGAATTCAGAAAAACTGCAGACAGTACAATGAAAGCTTTGCGGAAGGAACTCACGGCATGCCTCCTTGTGGGTCGTACATCCCTAGAATAAAACCGTACGCCCTCAAAGCCCAGTGACGTTCAGACGAAAGCTAAGAAGATAGGATTTGATTTCCGCGAAACCCGAAATGAAAAAAAGGAAAACGTTTCCGTTTCCCTTTTTATAAACCTGTTTTCTTAGGCTGCAACTAGCGTTGCGCTACGGGCTTCCAAGTAAGGCCTTCTTTACCAGCCCATTTACCGCGAGGGCGGTAGATACGATTGTTAGCGTATTGTTCAAACGCATGAGCACACCAGCCCGAAATACGAGAAGCCGCGAAGATCGGCGTAAATAAATCAGTTGCGATTCCCATAGAGAAGTACACCGTCGCAGAATAGAAATCCACGTTCGGCATCAAGCCTTTTTCTTTGTACATGGTGTCGTCGATCAAAGTCGACATTTCGTACATGTGGTGGATGCCAGCATCTTTGGTCAGTTTATCAGACATGCCACGCAAGATGCGGGCCCTTGGATCGCCGTTTTTATAAACGCGGTGCCCGATACCCATGACTTTTTCTTTTGCTGCCAAAGCATCTTTAACGAACTGCTGAGCTTTCTCCATGTTGCCGATTTTTTGCAACATCAAGATCACTTGCTCATTCGCTCCGCCGTGCAACGGACCTTTCAAGGCGCCGATTGCCGAAACGACTGCCGAGTGCAAATCAGACAAAGAAGAAGCCGTCACGCGTGTTGCGAACGCAGAACAATTCAATTCGTGGTCCGCGTGCAAGATCAAGCAAGTATCCATCACTTTTACGTGATCTGTTTTTGGCTCCGCGCCACCACCCAACATGTACATCATATTCCACGCGATGGATTTGTCTGTTTTAGGAGCTACGGGTTCCTTGCCTTTGCGGATGGCATCGAAGGCGCAAAGAAGAGTCCCCATTTTCGCCGTCAAACGCACTGATTTACGCAAATTTGCTTCTGGGGAGTTGTCGTTAGCATCCGAATCCCAGTGGGCCATCAAAGAAACAGCTGTGCGCAACCAACCCATCGGATGAACATCGGTTGGAATGCCTTTCAAAATTTTGATGAATTCCGGGCTCAAAGCCATCTCTTTGTGAAGATTCGCTGAGAATGCCGAAAGCTCGGAAGCATTCGGAAGTTTGTCGTTCCAAAGAAGATAAGTTACTTCTTCGAAAGTCGAATTTGCGGCTAAGTCATCAATTGTGTAACCACGGAAATTCAAGTGATCGCCAACGATAAATGAAACTTTAGTAGTACAAGCTACTACGCCTTCCAGGCCCTTATCCAAGGCGCCTTCGTAAATAGTCACGTCTGCCATGAGTTGAGTGTCCTTTCTATAACCATCTATGTAAAACAATTCTTCTTATCAAAAATTTCGTAAACAAGTCACATACTTAATTTTTTACAAGCTTAATGACTCGGTCTTTAACTTCCATCGCAATCACCGTTTGATCCCTGAGAGGGGTCTGGCGGCCGGTGAATTTCTCGTTCTGATGGAGAATCTCATTGCGAAGCTCATGAACTCCCTGACGTGGCGCCATACGAACCGCCTCACGCAGTCCCTCCCCGCCCCACATTTTATCTTGCGCACCTTGCGCCTGAGTCAATCCCTCAGTGGCAAGAATCAAGCGATCGCGCGGGTTTAGTTGCAGCTTCATACTATGTGGCTGCGTGTTAAAGCCCTTCGCAAACGCCGGCCCGCAAGACTCGAGGGTTTGCAGACTTTCCTGACCGTACACCTGCAAACAGGCCTCGACACGACCGACCCCGCAATAACTCAGCTCATATGAACGACGATCAATCACGCCATAGAAGACGCTGGCTTTGTCATGGTTCTGAATATTCGGGACCAGCTCCTTTGCCAGGAGCTCAATCATCTTGTGAGGTTCAAGACCGCGGCGGGCCTCAATCTGAGAAGAAATCTTAATCAACACCGATAAAAAAAGCGCCGACATGGTATAGCCCGAAGCACTGGCGACCACGACACCAAATTTGAGCTTGTCCTCGTGCTCAAAAATATCGAAGTAGTCACCGCCATACCGATCCCCCGGCTGATACTTTGTGCTGCAATCAAAGCCGGCGATGTTTGGAAGCTGCGTTGGCGAAAGCATTTTCTGGATGAGTCCCGCCATGCGGATCTCTTCGGTGATTTGCCCGATCAGATTTTCCAAAGAAACATTGGCGCGGCCGAGTTCCTGACGATATTTCAGAAGTTCGCGGTCTTTTGCGACAAGTTCCATTTCAAGTTCTTGAAGACGTTCTTTAAGCTGATCGATTTCTTTTCCCATCGCCCCTATCTTAGAACCGATTCCAGACCCGGCCAAGCACGGAAAATGACTATCGCGGAACCTGGAACATTTCCCGACTTTCGCCGGGTCTAGTTTTCAAAAAACATTCTTGAAATACCATCGCTACTTTTGTACAGTTTTTTCATGGCAAAGCGCTCCTCCCGAACCGGGCAGAAATATGAAAAACCCGGATCTACTGGTCCTTTGAGGGCCTCCGAGCTGAGACGAATGTTTCAGTTCGGAGGCCCATTGCTCAAGAAAAGCAACGCCAAAACCGCCCGCCCCCTCAGCACCAAAAAGGCCATGCATGTGGTTTTGCAGTCGTCGAGGGCAACGGGTGAGTGGTCTTTACGGAATCTGCGGAATCAAAAGATCGTGGAACGAATACTGAGGCGGCTCGCCAAAGAATATAGCATCAAAATTCACGAATTCGGCAATGCCGGGGACCACTTGCATCTGCTAATACGGCTTAAAAACCGGGCAAGTTTTGCGCCTTTTATAAGGGCTTTGAGTGGCATGATCGCCCTGCAGGTGACGAAGGCAAATAAGCTTACGAAGCTGAAGGAAAAGTTCTGGGATTGCCGTCCCTGGAGCCGAATTTTAGAACTCAAAAGGTCCTATTCCTTGGCCAAAGATACATTGATACAGAACCACCTCGCGGCCATAGGTTATCTCGCCTATCGGCCGCGAACCCTTTATGAAAGTTACTTCCTCAAAGGTGCACCAAGTTGACGAAGTTTTTCTTGGGAGCTCCAGGCGAAGACAGAGGATATCCCTGAACCATCATTCAGCCATTCCATCAAATCCAGCCGCGCTTTCCACGGATCTTTCCCCATCAGAAGTGAAGCATCCGGCTGAAAACTCAAGATGTTTGACTGATTCGGATCAAACGGCATCCAGGTGGGTTGCCCGGTACCATTCGGGTCGCCTGTCTTTGCAAAAACGCTGACGTAGTTATTGAGCATGCTTCCCATGGATTGGTCGGCGGAGGAAACATCTTTGCCATAGCGGACGTCGAGTGTTTCAAACAGGAATGGCAATTCACTCGCGTGAGTCGCGCCCTTCGCACTGGATTTCGCGACATCTGCCACATAGTAGAAGCGATAAACCCAAGTTTTATTTCCAGCAGTCGTCATGGCTTTTGCCGCAAATCTTGCGGGCTCGTTCATCAATTGGTCAGAACCGACTTCTTGATTGATCTCATCTGCAGGTTTCTGCCCGTCAGGATCATAGACTGCGCGGGCCTCCACAGATTTCTGCCCAAAGAGCGAAAATACATCCTCTTTGCTTTTACCCATCAGAATCGAGGCATCCCGCCCCGTGGTTCCGATCACAAGTGGAATCTTCGCAGCTTTTCCGTCACGAAAAACAGTCTGGGGCTGTTTAAGAAAGATCTTGCCATCAACAATGGGCCCACCAGCATAGATCTTCGCTTCGCTTCCTAAAAACAGCGAAGTCAGGTTCAAATCGCCGCGAATATCTTCAGCCGGCAATAATCGCAGGGCCGCTAAGGCCTGTACTCCGGCGCCTTGAATTCCATGAGCTACGGCAAAATTCACTCCGGTATCTTCCGCCGTCATTGTCGGTCCAGTATTGAGTTTCAATCCACCAAGGACCGTGTTGCGCCCGCCGCCTGACATAACAACGGCGCGATCAAAAAGTTTTTTGTCCGCCTGCGAAGTCATCAATGCCAAAACGGAGATCCCTCCGGCGGACTCCCCGATCGCCGTCACCTGATTGGGATCGCCACCAAAGGCTGTGATATTTCGGCGAATCCACTGAAAGGCATAAATCTGATCCATCAAGCCGTAATTTCCAAGCGCGCCCTCTTGCGCAGCTGTCAGTGCTGGATGCGCGAAGAACCCGAATCTTCCCAAGCGATAATTGAAGCTCACGAAGATCACTCCTTTGCGTGCGAAGCTCGATCCATCATAAATCGCGGGTGAAGATCCACCATTGACGAAACCTCCGCCATAAATCCACACAAGCACCGGAAGAGCCTGTCCCATCGGCACAATGGCTGGTCGCCAAACATTCATGTAGAGACAATCCTCAGACGGAGTCGTTCCCGCAGGAGCGGCATCTTGCGGATCCGGTTTCTGCATACAATCCGCTGCAAAGTCCATGGTTTTACGCACGCCAATCCAAGCGGGCATCGGTTGAGTATCACGCCAGCGGAAATGCCCCACAGGAGGAGCCGCGTACGGAATTCCTTTAAATGACATGACATCAAGATTTACCGAACCCTCGATAAAGCCCGTATCGAGCTCAACGACGGTTGCTCTCTTTGGCTCAGCAGCCATGACTCCAGCAAAGATCAACAGACTCAATACCACGAGGTAGATTTTCATAGCGTCCCCCATGTCAGAAGCAAACCACAAACTGTCGACGGAGATGCTCCCGCGCTTTCAAGATTTGACGAAAACTTCTCTGCCAAAACTGTTATCTGCGATAAGTTTTTGAAATGCTTTAGGGAGCCACTCCGTCAGGAGGTTCCATGAAGACAATCATCATTCTTTTTGCTTTTGCTATTTTCGCCGAACCTGTTTTTGCCAGAAGGCCGCAGCCCTCTCCGACGCCTTCATGGGGAGTCAACGGAGACTGCGTACAGCTAGGCTGCTTCTATGGTCACTGCGATTTTGATTCAGACATTCAAGCTGTGACGAAAGCCTGCGAGTTTGTCCAAGACGGAACCTGCGTACGGACTCTCTGCAATCAGAAAAACGACTGCTCAATGCTGAGCCGCTTTGTGAAATATGCCAACTGGTGCGCCGGCCGGAACTACTAACGGTGTTTGGACGCCATTCTAATTCTAGTATTCAGAAACGCTGGCCCTAAAAATGCAAAAAGCGAGATCGGGTTTTCCCTTTCTCGCTTTTCGACTTCAGACTCTTCAATAACCTTGGAGGTCAAAATGAAGAAACTACCTACCAACCATAGGAAGTTTCGACGTTTTTTGGATTTTTCTAAACGATTGCTAAGTCTAGTTTTACTAGTTCTCGCAATCATTGAACGAATTCTCAGACTGATAGGCTAAAATCGGAGGTTAACTCCAACGTGTACACCGACCTAAGAAGGGGCGTAAACCCCGAGGAGCTGAATTCAAGGAAGAGGCTGGGAAAGCCCGCTTAGTGCTGCCCGAGGAAATCCGGAGTCAGCGTCAATTTCATAAGGATGTACTTCTTGTCAGGGTACTTTGAGCTAAAAGTGGCAATTCGCTCTTGCAAAAATTCAGGTGCTTGATGAGCATCAATCTTTTTAAAACCAACATTGCCATAGAAATCTTCAAGATGAGTATAGGGAATGCAGTAAACTTCAGTGAGGTTTAACTCTTCAACACGTTGACGGAAACGGTTTAGAATTTCCAAACCCAAACCGCGGCGCTGGTAGCTTTCAGCAACCTGCATGGTTCTTAATGTATACACACCTTCTTCATTGCAAAGACGAACAGAACCGATGAATTTTTGATCTGCATAAGCCACCACAAGCTCTTCTTCGGCGGCAATCTCTGCTGTGCGCGAATGAGTTTGATAAAATTCGCTGATTTCATTCAAAATATGCTGAGCTGAGATAACAGAGATTTCCATCTTAAATCCTTTTTTCGTTTTGGCTTTCTTCGAGAGCTTTTGGCAACCACAAAGCCAATTGAGTAATTTCGTTTTCGTGCTCAGCAAGGAATGCTGTCGGAATCTGAGCCCGATCCTTTGAATCTAGTTCTTTTTTCTGCGCAAGCAACAAGTCCAAACGAGTCGCGATTTTCTTTAGTATAAAGTCCAGGATCTCTTTCGAAAGCAGCATGAAAGTGATCCAGCTGATTGGAAAATATTCTCCTTTTTGAACTTCGTCGACTTTCTTCTGAGCAGCAAAGTGACCCCAAGCTAAAACAACGAGCGCCTGGACAACAACGATCGCAAAATACAGACTAAAAAATTGCAAACTCTTCTCGGTCAGCTGACTACCTTCGAAAGTAAAGCTCCAGGCAAAAGCGTCTCGCAATAAGCCCGCAACAAAAAACGCTACAACCAATCCCACGGAACTTACCACGGCGTAGGATTTTGTGATCTCGCGAACATCTTGATTCAATTTACGCGAGCGCCACAACAGCAACCAAACATGACCTAGCATCTCGCCGATGATCAGCGCAACCGCACCGTTCAACGATAAAGATCCCGCAACGACCAGAACCAGCGCCAAGATCACGGCCCAAGACTCGATACCAATCAAAAGCGTCACAGCAAAAGCCACTGCCAACCACAGAAGCTGAGCTGGGAAACGGCCGTCAGCCAAAAGGAAGTGCAAATCACTTTCTCCAAGGGTCGTCATCAAAACCGACTGATTCCGAAGCACCCAGCGCATAGCGATCAACACCAAAGCAAAATCACCAAATGGACGGTACCAAGCCAAAGTGCGCTTGCGCCACATTTCATAAATAGCGCCGGCAAGCCATGGAAGGAGCAGCAATAGAGGTTCAAACTGCCACGAAAGCAGTATCACCAGCATTGTGGCCCAGGTTCCTGCACTGCTAAGACATAAAAGTAAAAGAGCATGACTGCGTGAAAAAGCCCGCGAGTTGAGTAAGGCCACGGCGCTATACTGAGTTCGTACAAAACTGCCAACAGAGACTCCGCAGAGTTTCGTGGTGAGCATTGTTTTCACCTTCGGCGCGGACTCTGGAAGAGCCAAAAATCTTTTTTGTAATCCAGACAGAGCCATACTTGTTGAAATAGCAAACCGACGGAGCCAATACACTGCTAAAATAAAAGGTCCCAACCACATTAAAATCATAATTACCTCATATAGACATCGTAGCGCACGACCTTGCCTTCGTAAGCATGGCGTACGCCGGGTAAAAGCTCTTCAGCAGCCAAAGGGCGTTTTACAACGACACGGCTCACCGGCCACTTCATGGCTTCTTCCAGCACGCGAGCGGCATCTTCATCATGGCCGACGAGCTCACGAAAGACCACCATCTCTTGCTTTGGCAGAGCGGCTTTTTTCTTGTGCGGATACATAGGGTCAAAAAAGATCGCGTCGACTTCGCGTGAGCTTTCAGGTGACCGCAAGTACTCGTAACTATCGGCAGACACAAACTGCAGCTTCGACTGAAGCTCTGGCGCACGCCCTAAGGCTTCGTTCAACAAAACAAACAACAGCTTGGACCTTTCCACCGAGGTCACTTGAAACCCGAGTTGGGTCATAAAGACCGCATCGATTCCCAGGCCGGCTGACAAATCCAGGACGCGATGAACGCCCTTTGCGTAGCCAAGAGCTTTTGCCAGCAACTCGTTCTTTCCACGCAGACCGCGACGCTGGTAATTAAGATGATCCTTGATGAAATCGATCTCAAGCAGCCGTTTTTGCGCATCCACAAGGCGGAGGCCTTCACTGGAAAGCTCTAAGCGGAAAGAAAATTCTTCGCGATCTTCGGGATTCACCGGAATCTGCAAGAACTCCGCAAGTCTCTGGGCCTTTGCCGATAAAAATGCTTCCGAAAAAGCAAGACAGGCTAAACTGCTCATACCTGCCACTCGGCCCAATACCAAATATTTTCCAGAGCCCACAGAAAAATCACTACAAGCACCAGGTTGTAACCACGGCGGCGGACGCGCAAAAGATCGGAGCCCGCCGGGCTGTGCAGGTTGTTAATACCGATAAAGAACGGAAAAGAACTAAACGCCACAGTGGTGCCCACAAACCACGTCCAGAAATTGCCAGCATAGTGCATGTGATACCATATGAACATCGCCAGAAATGAAACCCACCATACTTTGAGTAAGATCTTCGATTTATCAAAGCCCAGCCAGGTCACCGTATTATGGAAACCCGCTTGCGAATTCACCATGATGAATTCAAAATTCTTAATATGCTGGAGAAACACCACGAGCCAACCCCACATCACGCCGAGGTACAGAGACTCCAAGTCCCAAGAGCCGGCAATGGAAATGTGATAGCCTGTCGTCAAAAGGGGGCCGAGCAGCAGGAACACGAAGATCTCGCCACCTTTGTGATATTTGAAAGAGCCCTTTTGCAGAAACTGAGCCCACATGCCGACAAGGAACGTCAGCATCACAACGCCAATCACCACCGGAAAGGCAAAGATCACAATCACTGCAAGTAAGAGCGACATCACCACAAAGAAATTCGCCCAGCTTTTTACCTGCGCAGCCGTCATCCAGCCATTTTGAATCACGCGGCTGCCCGCTTGGGCATTGATACGATCAATGCCCTTCATGTGATCGGTAAAATCATTGCGAAGGTTCACGGCAATGTAGGCAAACAAGATCCCGAGCGTGCTTAAGACCACCACCAACGGATCACGAATGGTTTTGTCAGCGGTGTTCTTGACCAAAACAAGGTACATCGGAAAAAGAACCAGTATGAAAGTCCGCACCTTCAAAAGATGCAGCAAGATCACCGGCAGCTTAGGACGCGGGATCTCGTTGACCGATTTTACTTCAAAGGTGACGGTTTCAAGGGACGAGTTCGCATTCAGAGTCTGTAAAGGCAAAGCGCGCTGGTCCTTTGAAAACGTGCCCAAAAGATAAGCCTCAAAATTCGCAGATTTTCTAGAAAGTGTCACGATCTCGCTCACGACGGCTTCTTTCTCCAGTAGAGAATATCCGTCAAAGGATTCAAATATGTGAAAAGCTTTTCTTCGCCAGGACGCAAATGAGACTTCAGGCGGTCCATATGATGGAAATAAAGCTGAATGAGTTTTTCGTTAGCCGCATCGAAGGCCTTCAGCTTCTCATCGAAGTAAGTCTTGCCGCCGATGCTGTTGTAAAAAGAATCCATGTCGCGAGAACGCACCACTTGATCAATCTGGTGGCGAGTCAGGCCCTTGCAAACAAACGCGCCGAAAGAATTCAAGTAACCTGATTTTAAATCTCCTAAGATCGCTTTGCCTTCGTAGTTCCGTACGTCGTAGTCGAGCAAATCATCACTGCGCTGAAAGAGCTGGCCGAGAATCGTGCCCATCTCTTCAAGCGTGCGATGAAGGTCCTCTTCATAGCGCTCCAGCGCGGTAAACGGCGCCCGCAGGCACCACTTAAACAACGAAGCGGTTTTCAGATTGTGAATACGATCGAGCTGGTCCAATGTAACGAAGAAATCTCCGACCACGGAGTCCTGCAACCACTCCCCTTCCAGCAAATCCGAAATCACCTGCGAGGTGTATGCAACCAGCTTGATGTTGCCGAAGCTTGAAAGGTTGACCATCACGCGTGCGAGCAAATAGTCGCCCGCAAGAACCGCATATTCCGGAGTGTACTTCAGCCACGCCGTCGTTTTTCCGCGACGAAGGTGAGAACGGTCTACCAGGTCATCATGCAAAAGAGACGCATTATGAATAAACTCTATCGTTTGCGCCAAAAGCAGCTCGGTTTTGGCAGCAATTCTCAAAGAATCGCTCATCATCCAGATCATTTTTGCGCGGAAACCCTTACCGCCCGAGAACAAATCGTCATAAAGCGAGTTCAATTTGGGAAGATAAGCTGGAAAGTCTTTTGAATCGTAGACTTTGAGATCTATGACATTGCGCTGCAAAATAAGCTCCTAGAGTCCGTTTCGGAAGGTCGTAAGATTTCAAATTTATGTGCTTGCTGTCAAGGAGTCCTTCATCTTACAAGTTAAAAATGAGCCTAAAATTCAAGACCCAAATCCGCATTAAGTTCCGTGAGGCCGATCCAGCCCAAATCATGTATTTCGCTAACATTTTTAGCCTTGCCCATGACACCTTTGAAGAGTTTATTGTGGCGGCCGGCTACAAGTACCGCGAATGGTTCAGCGCGAACGATCACATAATACCGATTCGTCATGTCGAAGCGGACTACAAAGCCCCGTTTGTTCCGGGTCAAAATTATGAGGTCACAGCCACGGTCGAGCACCTGGGAAGCACATCTTTCAAAATGAAATACCTGTTTGAACAGAACGGCCGCTTGCATGCAACGGTCCACATGGTTCATGCTGTCTTGGATCCTAAAACCAAAGACAAAATGCCGTTGCCGGAAATCATGAAGCAGCGCCTGAGTCCTTACCTTGAGGCACCTGCCAATGTCTAAAGCTGAAGCTAAAAATGAGTGGTGGAGAGATGGAGTCCAATTTCAATGCCAGGGTTCGGGCCAGTGTTGCACCTCCCACGGCGAGTTTGGCTTTGTCTTCATGACTCTCGAGGACCGCCAACGCATGGCCAAGGTTTTGAAAATGCGTACAGCGGAGTTTACAAAAAAATACTGTGAAAAAACCGGCGGCATCTATCATCTGATCGAAGAAAAAGGCAAACCAGACTGTCTGTTCCTCAAAGGCAAACGCTGCGGCGTCTACGAGGGCCGTCCCACCCAATGCCGTACGTGGCCGTTCTGGCCTGAAGTGATGGAAGCCAAAGCGTGGAAGAAAGACGTGGTCGAGTTCTGCCCAGGCGTCGGTAAAGGTAAAATTTGGTCCGGCGATGAAATCGAAAAAATTCTAAACGAGCAAATCAAAAGCGAAAAAGGGTTCGGTAAATGACAGATTCACAAAAGTGGCTCACCTTAGTCCTCATCGCAATTACCGGCGGTTTGGTTTATCTTCTCGCGCCGATTTTGATGCCGTTCGTAGTGGGATTTTTGCTGGCATATCTTGGAAACCCGCTGGTGGAACGCTTGAGCCGCTGGAAACTTCCCCGCGTACTCTCCGTCACCATCGTTTTTGCCGGAATCACTCTCATCTTTTTGATCTTGATCGGCATCTTGGTGCCGTTGATCCGCGACCAACTCATCTACCTCAATACTAAAATGCCGGATTTCGTGAAGTGGATCAACACCCAAGCGATTCCTTGGATTCAGAAAACATTCCAAGTGGATCTGATGCATTTCGATGTTGAGGCGTTTACAACGATGCTCACGAACTCGTGGCAAGAGGCCGGCTCCGTTGCTGGTCAAGTGATCGCTCGTATCGCCCAAGGCGGCATGGCGATTGTCGGGACCTTGGCGAGTATTGCATTGATCCCGGTAGTGGCCTTTTACCTGATGCTCGATTGGCAAAGACTCATGGCCTCATTCTATGAGCTCTTACCCCGCCAAATGGAAGGCAACGTTAGAACTATCGCCGGCGAAATCGACGATGTGCTCAGCGCTTTTTTTCGTGGGCAATTCATTGTGATGATCTGCTTGAGCCTCGTGTATGGACTGGGCTTGAAAGTCGTTGGTCTTGACATCGCAGTCATCGTCGGTTTGATTGCAGGCCTTGGCAGCATCATTCCTTATTTCGGTTTCACTATCGGTATTGTTATCGCGACGATTGCCGCGATCTTCCAGTTCCAGGATTTTCTCCCAGTGGTGTGGGTTTGGACGGTATTCGGTATTGGACAGATCATTGAAGGCTGGGTCCTGATCCCTTACTTGGTGGGAAATAAAGTAGGTCTGCATCCTGTCGCCGTAATCTTTGCCATCCTTGCCGGTGGCCAGTTATTCGGCTTCTTCGGAATGCTCCTCGCAATCCCCGCAGCTTCTATGATCGTTGTCTTATTGAGACACGTTCGCCGTAAATACTTCGCCAGCGAACTTTATAAGTAAAAAATGCGAATCGAACGGTTCTTTTTTGTGAACTCGTGACAAAGCCCTTGAGATAGCCGCATTCTATGGCCATGCGGCTTTGTCTACTTGTTATCGCCTCTCTACTTTTGTTTGCGGGCTCTGTATTTGCCAAAACAAAGACGCTTTACTACGGGGTCGCCAACGAAACCAACTCGCCGTTCGTTGAAGTAGACTCCAGCAAGGGACGGCCCGAAGTCATTGGCGGCATCCTCAAGAAAATCGCTGACGCTATTACCGGCGAACTCAAGCTCAAAGCTGATGTCATTCTCTTGCCGCAAAAACGTGTTGGTCCTGATCTTGTCGCGGGCGATATCGACATGGTTTGTTTTGTTCATGAATCCTGGTTTCCTCCGGAGTTTACCAATCAACTCCTTTGGAGCGATGAAATCGCAACGAATGTAAATCTCATTGCAACAGTCAACGGTAAGCCCGTGAGCAAGGTCGAGGACCTCTTCGGCAAGCAAGTCGGTACCATCGTTAACTATTATTACAAAAAAATAGATCCCTACTTCGAGAACGGAAAGATCACTCGAGAAAACGCCCCTAGCACCGCAAGCAATATTCAAAAGCTGCTTCATGAACGCATCGATTACATGATCGTCTCCAACATGGAGTTTGATTACTACAAAAAGAAAAATTCGGAACTGCGGTCTTTCGACTTGGGAATGGACACCGTGAAAGTGAAATGCGCGCTATCTAAAAAAGCCCGCGTCACATTGAGCGAACTCAACCAAGCCATTGAAAAACTTAAGAAATCCAAACTTTTAGATAAAATATTCCGGCCTTAAAATCGGCTGCTCGACAATATTGGGATTACTTCTTCAAAGTCCCAATAAGATAATTCAGTAACTGTTCACGGTCTTCTTCCGGATGCACCGTGAACGTCTGCTGGGGATGCCGAGTGGTGTCGATCGGATTATAGCTCACGGCCACCTCGTTCTTAATGCAAATATCCAGGCAGCCGGAATTGATCACGCGGATCTGCTTGCCGTGACCGAGCTCCTTCATTTGGCCTTTTAAATATTTTTTTAAATTCTCCGAAGCGTTGCCCTCTTCTTTGAGCTTCAAACCATCAAGGCTCTTGCCGCACTTTTCGCAGATCAATACGACGGCATCGGACCAGGCATTCTCTTGTTTTTCAATGGCCATACAAATCCCTTTTCAGCTGTTCCCAAAGAACCTTCCCCAGACTGGAACGAGGAATAGAAGAAACATACTTCACTTCACGGATTCTTTCAAAGGGTAGCACTTCACGGTTGAAGTTTTCTTGTAACTGAGAAATGAAATCATTCCTATTTTCGATTGTCGTAATTAAATGAATCTCGCAACCCAACCGTGCTGAAGGCGCATCCGCAAGCAAGACCTGTTGGCTGACACCCGCATCCAGCGTTGCAACCACGCGATCAAAAATTTCACGCAAGCGACCCATCGAGCTGCCTTCACCGCCGATTTTGATAAAATCACTCTTGCGCCCCGAAAAACGAATCGTATCATTTTCAAGAGTGACAAAGTCCTCAGTCTCGAGCCAACCACTATCTTTTGGATCCCAGTCGCGGATCTGCCCGTCTTTTTGAAGTTGACCGTAACACGTCAACAGCGACGGGCCCCGCACTTGTAAAAGACCTTCAGGAGTCGTGCGCCATTCAATATGACTCAGTCTTTGCGCCAGAGGCGTCTTATCTGATTTTAAAGTCGCAAGAGAGGCCGTGGCAATCTGCGAACAGGTCTCGGTCATTCCATAGCTCGGCAATGCCGGCCAGCCCAGCAGGCGCGCTGAGTGGTACAAACTTTCATTCAAAGCTCCGCCACCGACGATCACCGCGCGCAAACCCGGCGGCGACCTCAACTCGGCCCGCACCAAATCAAACACTTGAGCCGGCACCATCGCGGCAATGGTGATTTTATTTTCTGCCATGAGTTTGTGAATACGAAGAGGATTCCACTTTTCAAAATCGGAAACGACTTTGCTGCCCGAAAGCATCGCACGCACTTCGACTCCCAAGCCACCCACGTGAAAGCGCGGCAGAACTTGCAGCCAAATATCCGACGGAGTTGCTCCCAAATGCTGATTTACGGACTTTGCAGAGGCCAGGAAGGCTTGCTTAGAAAGAGCGACGAGCTTGATGTAACCGGCTGATTCAGAGGTCGATCCTGAAGTGGCGATCCAAAGGTGACCTTGTAAACCACGACGTTCACCCACCGTTCGCGCGACCTCAAAAAGCACATCGGCCTCCGCCGCTGTCCAGCGGGGGTTCAACAGGGCTGAGTTCTCAGGGCCCAGCCAATCGATGACATCAGGATTTAGCGAAGTTTTAGTTGAGCCCATGGTTCCCTTGACAGCAGCATATCAAAACCAATACCTTTGCCGGCCGGCCGTTTCAAGAATGGCCCGGAAGTTACCACTTCAGCTGAGTAAGAGTCCATTTGGAAAAGTTTTAATGTCATGCAGCCCGCATCGAGGATGCGTTGCGGATGGGCCTTTTTCAACTCACTGGCGATGGCCAACGCGTGTACCACGCCCACGGGGTGATCCATATAACTGGTGACGGTGATTTTGAAATCATGGATCACACTTTGATGTAAAACAGAGTTCACGTCGGTCTTTGCCGGTTTCAAAATCAAAACATCGAAGGGCTTCCCTTTGAGCGTTTTCAAATTCACTTTAGAAAGTTCGTTGTCAATGGCAACCGGGGCGAAGCGTTTTGCTTCTGTCCAGGCTTGAGCATCGAAAGGAAAAGGATCTTCGACATACTGAATACGTTGCAAAGCAACTTTGTCGATCGACGACATAAAGCGTTCGTAAGTCTGCCAACTTCCCATGGCATTGAAATCCAAGCGCAGTTTAAAGGCTCCATCCCGGCCAATGATACTGATAAACTCAGCCTCAGCCCTCAGATCGTGGCCCACTTTGATTTTGACTGTGTCAAATCCATCGGCCTTCATACGGTCCGCAAAATCTTCAGCTTCACTCGCAATATCCGAAACGATGTAATTATTTTTTACCGTCACGAGGCCTTCGAAAGCGTTTTTACCTTGCTTGCGAAGTTGGGCATCTTTGCGCGCAAGCCAGATTGCTTGTTCCATCATCGGTGAAATCCGCCCCTGGCGAACTCCGGCAAGTTGATCTTCCCATGAAGCATCACCAAGTTCTGGCCATGGATGAAGATCCGAGAATCCAACAAGCCCATCTGGCCATTCAATCTTCAGCAAAACGCCTTTGCGATCACCTATGTGGGCAACATTGTTAAGGTGCTGAATCGGTTTGAGCGTGTAAGGGCTATAGCTAATAATCATTCTAAGAAAAATCCTAAGCTAAGGAGCAATCCAAATGATAAATGCAAGAGTGCGGACTGCCCTAAGAACTTATTGTAGACCGAGCTGGGCTCGGTTTGAAATACGTTTTTTGTAACAATCAAGGCTAAAGGCAAGGTCAAAAGCGGAATCACTGTCGTCGCCTTATAGTCTACTGTCCACCAATACGCATTCATCACAAACGGGACCAACGCCAGCATCGCAATCTCGTAACGGGCGAAACTCTTCCCCATGCGAACTGCCAGTGTTCGCTTATTCACAACCCGGTCCTGGTCGGCATCACGAAGGTTATTAATCGCAATCAAAACCGTCGCATGGAAACCAATTTGCAGCCCCAACCAGAACGATTGGAAAGTCCACTCGTGGGTGTGCAGATAGAAGGTTCCCATCACCGCAATCAGACCAAAGAAAATTATCACGAACAAGTCACCAAAACCAAAATACGCCAAAGGCATTGGCCCCATCGTGTAGCCATAGCCCATCAAGACCGATAAAATCCCGATAACGATAATTGCCGTGCCGCCTTTCATCACAAGTGGAATACCGCAAAGAACCGCGAGCAAAAAACAAAGTCCCGCACCAAACATCACTTGGCGGTAGGTAAAAAGCCCCGACTGAGTCACACGCTGAGGACCAATACGCTTTTCCGTATCGGCGCCCTTTTTAAAATCCACGGCATCATTGACTAAGTTCGTACCGATCTGGATCAAAAAACTCGCGAGCAGAGCGTAAAGCACAACTTCGCCATCAATGGGAAGATGCATTGCTTTCACCAGTGCCGTGCCAACGACAACAGGCACTAAACAAGCAGTTAGAGTTTTTGGACGGAATGCCATGAGCCAATTTTTGATACTTTGCATTAAAGCCTCGGATATGGTTTATAGTAGTATCAGAGTTTAAATCGTCTGTGGAGACTTTTATGACATCGATTGTTTTAGCGTTTTTTGCCGGAGCTCTTCTCACTGCCGCGGCGGCGTGGGTCCTCTATCGAATCAAGCAACAGAGCTTCGATTTGCAAACTGATTTCACCGCGAAAAGTCTGCTGCAATTGCAAGCCCAACAAAGCGAACTGCAAAACAAGATGTCTCAACAGTTCGAAAACATGGCTCATAAGATCTTTGAAGAAAAGAGTTCAAAATTCACCACGCAAAACATGCAAAATCTCACCACAGTTTTGGAACCCCTCAAAGAGCGCATCAAAGATTTCGAAAAAAAAGTTGAAGACACATATGGCCACGAACGTTCTGAGCGCGGCGCGCTTCGCGGTGAATTGACGAAACTCATGGAACTGAACCGCTTGATGTCGAGTGAGACTTCCAATCTCACAAAAGCTTTGAAGGGCGAAGTCAAGACCCAAGGGAACTGGGGCGAGTTGATTCTTGAAAACATTCTTGAACGTTCGGGACTTCGAAAAGGTGAAGAGTACATTATCCAGGGCACGGGCATGGATCTGCGCGATGACGAGGGCAACGTGCTCAGACCTGACGTGATCGTGAATCTTCCTGACGGCAAGCACTTGATCGTCGACTCGAAGATGACTTTGACCGCGTACGAAGCTTATTCCGCAGCGACGACGCCCGAAGAGCAAGAGCGCATGGGTAAGCTGCACGTCGAGTCTTTGAAAAAGCACATCACGGGTTTGAGTGATAAGAAGTACTACGCCCTCGACAAGCTCGTGACCCCGGACTTTGTAATTCTGTTCATGCCGTTAGAACCGGCCTTCGCCTTGGCGTTCAAACTGCAGCCGGATTTGTTTCAATCCTCTTGGGATAAGCAAGTGGCCGTTGTGAGCCCGACAACTCTTCTCACGACTCTCAGAACCGTCGCGGCATTGTGGAAGCAAGACCGTCAACAGAAGAATGCGCTGGACATCGCAAAACGCGGCGGGGCTTTGTATGATAAATTTGTAGGCCTTGTTAAAGATATCGAAGCCTTGGGCGATAAATTGTCCGCAGCGCAAAAAGCACACGACGACGTGATGGGAAAACTCGCGACCGGCAAAGGCAACCTTATCCGCCAAGTCGATGAATTGAAAGCCATGGGCGCGAAGACGGAGAAGTCGTTGCCTCAGATTGAGGGCTAAGGATCCGCCGGCCTAATCAATTCTGACCTTATCTGACCTTAGGAAGGTCTTACCAGGCGATGCAAGGCGGAATGCAAAAGGGAGTTCGTTTTCAATAAAGAGATTCTCTGATTCGCTATCAAGAAGCGAAGAGTATCCATACAGGTTTTTGTACTTCACTCCGTCTTTAATACTAATCTCTTCTTCAAAGCTGTACCATACCTGAGTGTTGTAGATCACTTGAAAGATCTCGGGATTTTCTTTATCCGCAAAATTCAACATAAGGAACAACATCTGTGATTTCAATCCCTCGACGGCAGGTACATTCGGCATGCTCGGCCAGTTAGCGGTAAAGCCCATCGGCGTTGCTTTTACAACCGGGCCGAACTGACTTGAGAAGAGCTTAATTTTTTGATCCTGCGGAATGAGCGGATAAGAAAATTCTTGCGCGAAATTTTTTTGATCACTCTCTCTGATGATCGTCAGTTTCACATAGACCTGCTTGACCGTTCCATTAGGCCCAATTGTCAAATCTCGAATGTCGGCCACGACTTGAGTTTTACATTTACTGCTGCTCACATTCGTGACGGCATCAAAATGACAAAATTGTGGGAAGGCCTGTGTCCACTGGTACTTTTTAAACATGCGAATGATCACTTGTGGATCAACGGAAATTTCTTCGGACTCGCTACTCATTGTTTTAAAGCGTTTATCAAAATCATGCGCTTCTAAGATCTTGCCGAAGTTCTCCAGGGTCAGAGCATCTTTTTGTGCTAATAACCAAGCAGTTACGCTTCTGATTTTTTGATGATCATCTCCATCCAAAGGACGGTAGGGCTCAGGGCGATACATCTTCCAGTTGCTGACAACACGAATATCGCTACTACAGCTTCCAGTGATTTTACACATGTCCTCAATACTCAAGTACTTCATCAGGTAATAACCCATCACCATTTCGTGGAGTAAAAGCTTACCCTTTTCTTCTTTAGCCATTGAAGCATAAGCTTTGGAATCGATGAAAACCTCGCGGCTTGTATGGATCGCCGCTTGGTAGGACTCGAGGAAAAGTCCTTTACGTTCTTTCGGAATATCCTGAAGCTTACAATTGATGATGTACCAGTTCTTCATCTTCGGAGAAAACATGAAAGGCGAAGTGGTCTTTTTATCATCTTTAGAAATAAGCTTATCCAAGATCGGCTGGACGACTTCCTTGTATTCGTCCAGCTCAGTGATATCCACACGGTAACTCTCAATCAATTTACCATTGCAGATGTCGCCGCCGCCGCCATCACTGGGTCCTTCATAGGTACTACGGCCTCCGACTTTTGCAGAAGACGTTTGACTACTATTTTGACAAGCAGACAAAAAGTTCACTAGAACTAAGGCCAACACGGCTATATTGAGTTTACTCATTCTTTTCCTCGCTTTACCTCTAATGCAATATCCGTACTCTAGAACGTGTATCCCAGGGCTACGTTAGCTCCCACGTCGTGGTAACCAGCCTGCAAGGCCTTGGTGTCTCTTCGATGCCCACAACCCCACGGCTGCCAAAGAGTCCCACGCCTCCCATAAAGTTGACGTCTTTTTCTTTAAACGCCTGAGAATTCACTGCCGAAAAAATAATAGCTAAAATCACGCAAAACTTTTTCACAATTTCACCCTATTGTTGTGTGCACGACAATGTCGCGCCATTAGCCATCAAGATTGTTTGGCCAGCTTGAATTCCCACACCAAATGACAAGTCAGCATATTGAATTTGACCTTGGATGCCTCTTTGAACAGTTCCGAGATACAACTGAGTTCTACCTTGCTCGAAGCTGGAGATGTCTCATTTTTAGTTGAAAGTCGCGAACCGCTTTCGTGAAGTGATTCCGACTATGCTGCCTTTTTGATTT
>JBDHWW010000009.1:0-83445 GCA_039810425.1 Pseudobdellovibrionaceae bacterium
AAGACCAATAAACCCTCAAAAATCAGGTGGTCAAAGTATCTGAAACGAACCCGGTCAAACTAAGTGAAACGGAACAGGCCGGAGTATATCGGCTCAAACAATTTGAAGTCTAACTATTTGGAAATTTCGTAGTTAAAATTCTTTAGAAGAAAATTACTTGAGCGTCCGCCAGCGCAAGAAAGTAATGCCTTGAGATTTGATAACCACGTTCGAGAAGGCCTTGCCATCTGCGCTGAGGTCCCCTCCGCGCGAGGAAATACCCTGTAGATTCACATTATAAGTACCAACTTTTAAAGGAACGCGAACCAGCTGCACCGTCTGCGGAAGAGTCGACCACTGACGAAGATCCGCGCGTTCAGACAGCTGCATCGCAAGCCATGCCACACTTCCGAGGGCTTCATTCTTTTGACGAATTTGGTCGGCAACGACTTCCTTCGCGGCAAAAGCGCCGATACGTTTTGCTGACAACCAAGCATAGTCATGTTGCAGCGTTTCGATCGCGGCATGCTCAACGTCGTAAACCGTGCGGCTTTCAAACTCGCCGACTCCGGAGATCGCAGCTTTCATGCCGATCACCTTGTTTCGCACCGGCTGTAAAATTGGCGGGTTGTAACCACCGGCATAAATCCCCGGACCGCCGACTTGTGTTTTGCGTGGCCCCCAGCCTTGTTCGTAAATGATAACCAACTCGCCATAGTTCTTGTCGTACCATTCCTTTTTATCAGCCACCTGCGGGAAGGACTTCTTCCACGACTGATACGTGTCCATACGGCGGGCGCGCTTAGAGGACCGGATAAGATCCGCTTCAATAAATGGAATTGTCGGATCGAGTTTGTAAGCTTCATTATAAGCGATGTAAGCATCATCCCAATTTTGATTGGCTTCCCAAATCATCGCTGAAAGATACTTACCGAAGACATTTTTCTCGAAAGTTTTACGGTCTTCACTGTTAATTTTGACGTATTTTTCGTTCATGCGACGGGTTTCAATCAGCGCTTCATCCAGCTGGCCGAGTTCGAGATAATTGAGCGCCGCATAGGCATTGATATAGAATTTTTCGAAGGAGTCCCCTTTGTATTGAACCATCTCTTGGTTCAACAACAAGGAGCCTGCTTCACGGGAAAGCGAAGTATAATCTTGGACCTCCGCTAAGCGATCGGCTTGTTGCAAGGCCAGGCTGCTTTCTTTGATTTTTCCACCCATTTGCAAAGCCACGGAATAGTCGAGGAGATAGACCAGTTGGTCTCCATCTTTTTTTTCTGCGAGTGGTTCGAGGGCTTTTTCAGCGAGATTGTATTCGCCGTTTTCAAGGTAAGTGCGGGATTGAGCTACTTTACTTTGGTAGGTAGCACAGGAAATCGTGCTTAAGATAAATAAAAAAAGACCCGCCGAAGTGACGGATCTTTTTAAAAATAAAATCATGCCTTACAGACCGATAGTTTTCTTTTTGTAAGCTTTACGGATTTGCTTGTTGTCAGACCAAACGATCATGCCGGTTTTCAAGTTGGTCATGTTCAAAGTCACTTTGTAGTACACAGTCTTATCTTTACCAACTTCTTGAACGATAGAGTCCAAGCGACCGTTGATGATGAAGTCCGCACCCGTTTGACCGCCAGGACCTTTTTTAGACTCCTTAGCAACCATGCCGGAGTTTTGATAGTTGTACTCGTCCGCGATATCTTGGCGAGCTTCTTTATCGATGAACCCTACTTTGCCAGTTTTCATCAAATCAACGCGAACCATGTCCATTACACTTTGAGTGTCGATGTGTTCACTTGTTTTGTTTTGCAATTGCGTCACCATCACAACTGGTGGATTTTTCGCGTCTTTGATTGCTGGATGACCCGCCAAGCTTCCAACCAAATCTTTAACAACATTTTGCATGTCTGTCTCAGACCATTGGTCGTTCATCAGGTTTGTTTTTTCTGGGTCCTCGTAATCGCCTTTTACGAAGGCCTTTTCGCCGCAGCTTGAAAGGATCATTGCTGACAAAGTTGCGACCGCGAAAGTTGTGACAATTCTCACCAGGCGATTCATATTACCTCCACCCTAGTTTATCTGTACGTATTATGTACCCCACTAGAATAGAATCTTACTAGTAATATTCAAGACTTGAACCTATGCAGCGATCTACTGCGCACCGCTGCCTGAGGACTTATTAAATAGCTCGTAGCTGTCGGCGGGCTTACGGATTTGCTTTACAGAGATTACTTTGTAATCGTCACTGAGCTTGATCAAATAGCCTGCTTTTCGGGCATTTTCCACGAATTGACGGGCATATTCCTTCTTATAAGCCTCCGAATACTCATCGTTTTGCTGTGCTTCGAACAAGTCTGCTTGAATCTGCTCGTCCGCGTTTGTCGGGCCATTCGGCTCTTTGTCGCCCCGGCCAAGCGTACGGATAAGGGCTTCGGCCCGAGGATCCGCAGAGAAATCCAACCTATGTATTTCTTCTTTTAGCCTGCCAGTGCCTACACCCTGGTTCTCGATTTTGCCGGCTTCGATTTTCATCTTTTCACGGGACAGTTCGATTTGTTGGGAAGTCCGGAAGAGATGCTTATTCACCTTTTCTTCGAACTCTTTGGATTGAGCGGAACCCACTGTACCTTGAGGCTTTTTACCCTCTGGGAGGAAAAATAAGAAAATAAAGAACCCCGCAAGTAATAACAATGCGAGCCCTAACAAGTAGGATTTGTCCTTTTTTTCCTTCTGAGCCATAAATCTCCTGATAGAGTCTTATCGGAAAAACTGGAGACATTTTAAAGGGGTTTTCTGGACTTTCCGCCAGGATTTAGATCAATTTTCGTCTTTCTTCGCAAGACGGCTCGCCGGAGGATACACCGGAATAATTACAGTGAACTCTGTTCCAACACCAATTTCCGACCGAACTTGAATTTCGCCTCCATGACTTTGCAAAATACCATAGGAAATGCTAAGACCCAAACCGGTTCCTTGGCCAACACCTTTGGTGGTGAAAAATGGATCGAAAATCTTTTCGAGGACTTCGGGGCCCATCCCTTTTCCGCTATCTTGGATAGAAACTTGCACTTTGCCGTTCTTGTCTGCCGTTCCACGCAGCGCCATTGTCGAAATCCAGATGTGACCCGGGCCCTCAATCGCTTGTAGCGCGTTCGACAGAATGTTCATTAACACCTGATTGATCTGACTTGCATAGCACGCCACGTGTGGAATCGGTTCGTACTGTTTGTGAATCTCGACACGGTTTTTGATTTCGCCCGCAAGTAAGTTCAACGTCGTATCGAGAGATTCATGAATGTCGATCTCTTTGAGCTTCGCCTCTTCAAGACGCGAGAAGTTTCTAAGCCCCAAAACGATGTCTTTCGTTCGGCGCGCTCCATCCTCACACGATGCGATCAGCTTCGGCATGTCTTTCACGATGTAATCGTACTCGAGCTCATCTTTCATCGCGGGAAGAGCCGTGGGATTTGTCTCTGCGGTATCAACGAGCTTAATAAGCTTTTCAGAGTAGTCGCGCAAGTGAGTCATGTTGCTGGAAATAAAACCAATCGGGTTATTCAGCTCGTGCGCAACACCTGCAACGAGTTGACCAAGACTGATCATCTTTGCGGAGTGAACCAACTTTGCTTGAGTGTCTTTCAGCTCTTGATTGGCGCCTTCGAGCTCAAAGATTTTCTTTTTGAGCTCATTTCTGGCCTGGTTGATACGACGGCTCATCTCGTTGAAACTCGCCGTCAGAAGGCCGATTTCTGTATCATTCTTGACCGGGATCTCGGCGGAGCTTTCACTAGTTTCAAAACGCTGAAGAGCTTCAACCAATTCGTAAAGCGGCTTCAACACCCAGTTACTGGCTACCAGAATTGTAATGAAAAGCAGAATAATGATGATCAAAACGACGGAGGCAAACGCAAAGTTCACATTGCGAAGTACTTCTTTGGCTTCGCTCTTTGAAGCACCCAAAGCAACATAAATTTTTGCCGGGTCCCATTCCAGAGGAGCCACCAAGAATCCATAAGGCATCGCTCGGATATTTAGATCAAAAAACGGATCGCGCCCCGCTTGGAAGTAAGGCTCAAAGAAGTCCTTTTTATAGAGATAAAAATCAGGGTGACTTGCCATCATCAGCTGACCGTTATCTTTAAAAAACATCACCTCAAGCTTCATGCGCGCTTTAAGGCGGTTCATGAACCCTTTATCAAGGTCGATGATCTGCTCAAAGTAACCAACGATCTTACCTGCTCCGTTGGTTACACGCGAGATCAGCAACAAAGAAGTTTTGTGCTGCTCAGAGAATTCAATCGAGCCCACTTCTTTTTGTTTTTTAAACATTTCAACGTAACGGTTATTGAGGAAAACCGCTTGGCCGGCAGGAGCAAAGTTTCTGACTTCGCCTTTTTCATCTTTGAAAACACTCACGACCATTTTAGCGTCACGGCTAAAGAACGTAAGGCTTGAAGTGAAATCCGAACGCAACCACTGAGTGGCGATATTACGGATCGTATTCGCATCACCCACTGTGAGGTGATAAATCAAGTTCGGGTCCCGAATATACTTGTCACGTTTTTGCTGAAGATTGGCGCGATACTCGCTGAAGATCACATTGATTTCACGAGCATTGCCGGAAAGACGCTGAGCGAGCTCACGATCGAGAGCTTTCTCGTACTTCATCATTGAGTATACGGTAACGAAGGCCAAAGGTATGACCGAGAATAACAAGAACCACACAATCAGAATGGTTCTTAATGATCTTTTAGGTTTTTTTCTTAGCTGCTTCACTTCTTCGCTTCATCAACAGAGATAATTAAGCGGATGATCCCATCTGGCATCACACGCGGATGCTTATCCTTACTGATTTTAGCCTTTCCGTACTCGGAGAGGAAGGCCTGTAATTCAGCGTATTTTGCCTCGGGAATTGTGAAGTGGAAATATGCGGACCCTTGGGTTTTCTGCCAACCGAGTTCAACTTCCCCGGCCTTACGTCCACCCAATTCAATGATCTTATCTTTAATTTTAGGACCAACAGCATCTAGATTCGTTACCGCGATCTGGCCACGGTACAAATAACCAGTACTTGCTTTACCAGACTCCGTACTTTCGGCTTCGGAATTCTCTTCGCTGGTCGCGGTGGACGTCACGACTTTCGCTGGAGGCTTGGCCGGTGTCGGGGCCGGAGTGGCCTTAGCGACAACGGCCGGAGTCGCCGTCGTTGTCACCACCGCCGCCGGAGTCGGAGTGGTCGTCGCTTCTTTTACTTTAATACCTTCATCCACGAACTGTGGGGTTTCCGCCGTTTCAGGAGCTTCCTGCGGAGGTTGTTTGATTTGCGATTTATTTAACTCCGTCAACACGACATCAGATCCCGTCGAAAGGCGAAGCTTCATCACCTTTTCCCAAGGGGCCACAGTTAAAACTGTTACAACGACAAAGACAACGACGAGAGCTTCCAAGCCCCACTTCAAACCCACTGGCCACTGATCAAATTTCGATTTTCTAAAAAGCACGGAAAGATACGATGAAGGTGCACTCAAACGCTCTTGAAGCGCACTTGACACAGTAATCTGCCGCAGTTTTTCTGCATACTGCTGGCCAATTTGGATTTTTTGAAAATCTAATTGCGCTTCCCGCGAACTTTCCATGTGCGCTTCAACCGCTCTTTTGCGTTCCTCATCGAGGATGCCACTCATGTAATCATAAAGAAGTTCATTGCCGGTAAACGGAGTTACCTGGCGCTGGCCTTTTTTGGAGAGTGCGGGACGCTTTGTTTCAGACATATTCCTACTTTACCGCATTTAGTTTCTTCGTAGAAACCCCTTGAGCCAAGGAACCCAGCTTTCGGAGAGCCCGGCCCAAGCGATAGCGAACGGTGCCTTCAGAAATACCTAGACCTTGAGCGATGTCTTTTTCGGGGATCTCCAGAATCTTAGACCAAATCACCGCCAGCAGCTCGTCCTGGGTCGCGAGTTTTTGGAACTCACGCCACGGGCCTAAATCCAAATCCGTGGGCATCATCCAGCCGGCATCCGTCGAAATATTTGGATTACCACGATGGAGCTTGAGGTGCTGTTTCGTCCAAATAGAGAATGTCGTCATCACAATCAAAACATTGTTATTGAATTGCGGATTTTTTTTCTTTTTGTCGAAACAGAGAGAAATTGCCTGGGTTGAAGCTTCCAGCGCCCTGCGATCATCTAAAAAAGCAAAGAAGAAAAACAGGGTTATGGATTTAACTTCGGATTCACCCATTCAATTCCTTAGTCGATGGTCAATTGTCTCAACAGATCCAATTGATCGAGAACTTTACCGGAACCCATGACTACGCAACTGAGGGGGTCTTCCGCGATTGAAACCGGCAAGCCCGTTCTTTCACGGAGAAGAACGTCCAAGTTCGCCAGCATCGCCCCACCACCCGTCAATACGATCCCGTTATCAACGATGTCTGAAGCCAATTCAGGAGGCGTTTTTTCGAGCGCGGTGCGAACAGCATCAACGACCTCAGAGAGAGGGTCCATCAATGCATCATTCACTTGTGAGCTTGTGATTTCAATGGTCTTAGGCGCACCAGCAACGAGGTCACGACCTTTGATCTCCATCGTTTTTTCATCTTCGAATGGATACGCGTTACCGATTTGGATTTTGATCAATTCAGCAGTTCTTTCACCGATCAGAAGATTGAACTGACGACGAACGTAGTTGATAATGGCTTCATCAAACTTATCACCGGCTACTTTGATAGATTTGCAATACACGATACCGCCCAAGGAAATCACGGCAACACCTGTAGTACCACCACCCATATCGACAACCATGTTTCCAGAAGGCTCAGTGATCGGAAGACCGGCGCCGATAGCCGCAGCCATTGGTTCTTCGATCAAATAAACTTCACGCGCACCCGCAGATTGCGCAGCTTCTTTAACCGCGCGTTTCTCCACCTGCGTGATTCCGTAAGGAACACAAATGATGATGCGTGGGCGGATGAACGATTTTTTCTCACCCATGGATTTCGCAATGAAGTATTTCAACATGGACTGCGTAACTTCGAAATCAGCGATCACACCGTCTTTGATCGGACGGATCGCAACGATACTGCCAGGGGTTCTGCCAAGCATGTCCTTGGCTTCTTTACCAACGGCTAAAACACGGTTTTGCATTCCACGGTAATTTTTTTGTACAGCAACGACAGAGGGTTCATCCAAAATAATTCCACGGCCTTTGACATATACCAAAGTATTCGCGGTACCCAAATCAATCGCGATGTCGTTCGAAAAGTAATCTGTGAATTTCTCAATAATTGACATTATTCTCTCGCAAAGAAATTAAGTTTGAATAAAGTCTAGATTCCACAAAAACGAGAGTCAATGCAGATATTTAGCTTCTCGCGAGAGATTATGTCACAACGCGCCAACAATTGTCTCTCCGTCTTGATCTAAAATTTCGATCGCCAAGCCAGCTCTCGCTCCATGTAAGAACGCAAAGCCTCTTTTTGTTTTTGCATTTCAGAGTCTGACCAGGGGAGTTTCTCTCGGAAAACTTCGCAAATACTCTCTAATTGAGGCAATCCATGCCTTGGATCTGCTAGGAATAAAGGCACCCTGCGAGAATAAAAATCCGTCAGATTCAGGCACAAAGTGTGGTCGATGGCCTGCGCAGCTTCGAGTTGCCAGTAATTGTAGTGCGCTGGGTAGAAGTGCAGGATCTCCGTGGCTTCCATCCCGTAGCGCTCAGCCAATTTTTGAATGTCCGACTCAGGCCTATCTGTTTCACGCGCCCAAACTGATGCCATCGCCTTTGATTGATTGAACGAATTTACGTCGGTGTACTGATTCAACGCCTGGGTCGTGTTACTCTTCGAGAACTTCACACGCTCATCGAAGCTAAAGGCTTTCAAACTGTGTGAAACAACTTGCTCTGATATGAGGCGATAGGTCGTATACTTCCCGCCCGCAACAAGCGTAATCCCGCGTTCATCATCTATGATCGTATGCTCACGGCTGGTTTTACCTTCAGATGAAGACTCATCCTTCACAAGAGGACGCACTCCCGCATAAGTTGCGACAATATCTTTTTCCGTGACTTTGGCTCCGGGGAAGTACTGATGGGTGACTTCCAGCAAATACTTCACATCATCCGCAGTGGCCACGACTCCGTCCGGCAGCTCTGCGTAGTCCGTGTCGGTTGTACCGATCACCACCATCTCGTGGCGTGGAATACCGAAAACGATCCGATCACTCTTCTCTGCCGCCATCACGACCGCGCTTGTCAGGGGCAATCGCGATTTCTGCAAAGTCAGGTGAATCCCTTTTGTCGGACGAAGAATATCCTTCCACTGGCGGAAAAGCTTGTGGCCCAGATCATCGGTCCAAGGGCCCACGCAGCTAACAACGTGCTTAGCGCGGATTTTGAATCTTTTCTGGGTGAGTTTGTCCTCGCACTCGACAGCTTCGATTTTGCCGGCGCCGTTAAATGCGGCGCCAGTCGCTTTCACAAAGTTCGCGGCAACAGCACCCATTTCCACGGCAGACCGCAAAGTTTCGTGGACTAAACGGTCGTCATCCATGTAGGCATCCGAGTAGATGTATGAACCGCGCAAATCTTGCGGCGCCAGTGCCGGCATACGCGCCATGGATTCATCGGCATTCAAACGCTCATGCATCTCAGGAGCCTGGAAGAGGGCCAAAGCATCGTATAACCACATGCCGAGACCCATTTTGAACATACCGACACGGCTGTTTTCATAGAGCGGAATCATAAAACGGAGTGGATGCACCAAATGAGGAGCCATCTCGAAAAGACGTGTCCTTTCGTTCAGTGCCTCGAACACGAGATGGAACTCCATGTTTTCGAGATAACGGATCCCCCCGTGAATGAGTTTGCTCGAGCGAGACGAAGTGCCCGATGCAAAGTCATTGGCTTCAACCAGTGCCACTTTCATTCCGCGGCTCGTAGCATCGCGGGCGACGCCGGCACCGTTAATACCACCACCGACAACACAAAGATCGAAAACCGTGTCTTGCATCGTTTGGATATTCTGGCTGCGCTCGTAGTGGGAGAATCTTTTCATGACTACTGGGCCTTTGTGGTTTTAACGCTCATGACGCCGGGATTCCACGTTTCGGCTTTGAAGGCCGAGATGGAATTGGCAATCCCAGCAATGTTCGGGAAGAAAACTTTTTGGAAATGCTTTTCACGCGACAGTTTGTAGGCAAGTTCGCAAAGCTCATCCCGTGCCTGTAAAGACGCGTAGGCCAAATGCTCTACCCAAAGACTTTGCGTCTGGCCGTCTAGAAACAATAACGGCTGAGCAATGAAATACCCAACCAGCAGACCTTCATCAGAAAAACTGCTGGGCTTATCTTTGTCACGCGCGCTGAAAGACCAGCCCAGCTTCAGATAATGCTCGAGAGCTTCTTTACGCCATCGCGCGTTCCAACTGGCGAGGGTACGCTCCATCTCATCTGGGATTTGCTCTTGCAGCTTTTTGTTTTCAAAGTCGAGAATTTCGTCGAGATCTTGAAGTTGAACGATCTGGCAAAAAAGGGCCATTTTGCGAGGTCTCCTGTAGGAAGCATAGCTTGTCAATTCAATGATCCTATTTCATACTAAGACGCTATGAAATACAAAGCTTATTCAAAAGAAATTTGGGACCGAATCAATACCGCGCTGGACTATGCCTTGGCAAAAGATGCCGAGCCTGTCGCGGCTTTCGACGCTGACGGAACTTTGTGGGATATCGATCTTGGCGAAACATTTTTCCAATACCAAATCGACAATAAGCTCGTGAGCTTACCGGCAAATGCGTGGGAACATTATCAGGACCTCAAAAAGCAAGACCCAACCGCCGCGTACCTATGGCTGGCGCAAATCAACAATGGCCAAAAACTGGAAACTGTCCACCAATGGGCGGATGCTGCAGTGAAGTCCGTCGCGCCGGTTCCGGTTTTTGAAGAGCAAAGAAAGATCATCGAGCTTTTTAAAAGTAAGGGCGTCAAAGTCTACATCATCACGGCTTCGGTGAAGTGGGCGGTGGAGCCGGGTGCAAAACTCCTAGGACTCGGCGCGGATGCGGTCATCGGGGTTGAAACGAATCTTGAAAATGGCCATGTCACCAAAACGCAGAAAGGCGTTGTCACCTACCAAATGGGTAAGGTCGAAGCTTTGCTGGAGTTCACAGGGGGCAAAAAACCATTCTTTGCCTCTGGAAACACCATGGGAGATTTCCAGCTTCTGAATTCCGCAACGAGCCTCGCCATGGCAGTCAGTGCCGCAAATCAAGATGATAGGCTCTTTAAGACAGAAAATGATCTTCTCAAGATCGCTGAGCAAAAAGCTTGGCTTCACCACAGGTTCATCTAAATGAAAGTCACCATTCTCGATCAGTTGTCGGCCCTGGCACCCGATTGCTTCTTTGAAGCCAGTCTTCTGCCTGAGTTTGGCTCCATAAAGCCTGGATGAAATAAAAAGGCTGCCCGAAAGCAGCCTTCCCCCTCAGTCATTTCTGAGTTTCCTTACTTACCGACAACCTTTTCAATATCCGCAATTTCTTTTGGTACTGATGAGGTCATGTTTTCAGTACCTGAGGAAGTGACACGGATGTTATCCTCAATACGGATACCGATACCACGATACTTCTGGGGAGCGCTGGTATCATCCGCAGGGATGTACAAACCAGGCTCGATCGTAAAGCACATGTTAGGCACGACCTCACGAGGCGACCCTTTTTTGAAGTAAAGACCCGCATCATGCACGTCCATCCCCAACCAGTGGCCAATGCCATGGGGGTAATAGCGTTTTTGTTGCAAAGAAGAAATCAAATCCTCTTTACGTCCCGCCAACAAGCCCAGTTCAAGCATCAAGTCCGTCAGCAAAGACGTTCCCATGTCGTGCAAGTCTTTAAAGACAATGCCTGGTTTTACATACTCGATGATTTGCTTTTGTACGTTCAAAACACCTTGGTACACGCGCGCTTGTTCATCTGTGAACTTTCCATTGACCGGATAGGTACGCGTGATATCGCCCGTGTAATAGTTGTATTCCGCACCCGCATCGATCAAAAGAAGATCGCCATCACGGCAAGGTTGATCGTTGAAGTTATAGTGCAAGGTTGTTGCCGAGTTACCGCTTGCCACAATGTAGTTATAACCTTCACGAGCCGCCCCCTTCATGAAGAAGTTATGCGCGAGCACGCCTTGAACCTGACGTTCCGTCACACCTGGACGGGTAAAGCGCATCGCCGCCAAATGAGCTTGGGCAGAAATCTCGCAGGCCTCGCGGAGGTTTGTGAGTTCCATCTCAGACTTAATCACGCGGTATTCACCAAGCATTGTGTCGGCGTCGTGGATGGGCAACAGACCATAACCTGTACGGCCCTGCATTGCCTTGACCCGCTCTAAGCAAGCTTGAATTTTTTGATCGGCTTCTGGATTTTTATAAAGAGCGTAATAAACCTTCTCAACTTCCTTCAACAACGCCGGTGCATGAACCATGAACTCATCAATTGGATAGGCCTTATCAATTTTGTATTCGCGCTCCACACCTTCTGGCCCGTACCGGAAACCATCCCAGGTCTCACGCTCTTTATCGCGGCGGCGAACAAACATCACCGTCTCTGGCTTCAAACCGGGACGAAAAATCAAAATGCTTTCTGGCTCTTCAAAACCAGTCAGGTAGTACATATTAGAGTCTTGACGATAAGCATAGCCGACGTCGTGGTTGCGGATATGCTCGGGATGAGCCGCCACGATCAATGCCGAACCCGCTAAGTCTTGGCCGATGCGTTGTCTACGATCCGCGAAAATTCTGACGTCTTCCGTTGGTCTTCTCATAGCTCTATCCTTTTCTTAGAAACCTAATTTGCGGGCCCAGCCTTCAATTGCCTTCTGGGAAATCTCTGCGCCCTTTTGCATGATCTCCCTGCGTTTTTCGAAATCAGTAACCATGTAACCATCCAAATCCACCGCAATCACCGCATCAATACCCGGCTGTGATTTCGCATAGAAGCGGGCCAGCTCCGACCACATCACAGACTCGGCACTGTCAGCATCTTTCACCAAGGACCTGCGGCCGGCATCACGACCTAATACGTTCACAAGAACAATGTAGTTCGCACCTTGCGAGCGAAGGTAGTCTGCCGCCATTTTCAACTCACGAACCGCACTGACATTGCGATTGTAGGCCTTGAACATCGGTGGATATGGCAAGCAGTAAGGCAGGAGTTGCTCAACCTGGCCCCGGCTCATCATATACACCTGGCTTTTAGCAATGTTGTAAGCCGGGCATCCAAATGGATGACGGAAGTTTTCAACCTTCTGGCCACCGAAAGCGGTTTGGAAAAACTCTTTCAGTGCCGTCACGTCTGTTTTTCCCGAAGGACCGATGAGGGAATTTTTTGAAAGCTCATCATCCTTCAACTTAAACATCTGCCACTCAACATCATAGACTTGTCCCTTTGCGGACAAAAGCGCCGCCGCTGGGGCGCCCCACTCAATACCGACAGTCGCGTAAATCGGTACTTTCAAGCGGCTTAAGTTTTGTAGCGCCCCAATATGGCCATAGGCGCGGGCTCCACCAGGGCCAAGGATCAAGCCGATTTTAGGAATTGCCGGAATCGGAGACGACACTGGAGGAGTCGTCTGGGTCGCGGGAGGCTGAGGCTGCGCAGGAGTCTGTCCTTCGTACTTTGGTGGCTGGATGGGACCGGGGGCAGCTTCTGTATGCTCTTCTTCGTGTTGTTCATTTTTAATATCTTCACGAGTACGGAGATTTTGGCAAGCAGCCAAGACCATCAGACTTAGAAATAACAAACTAAACTTTTTGAGCAAAAATGAAAAATTCCTTGTTGCCATCTTTTCCCTCAATCGGTGAATTAAAATAGTCCTTCACGCCCATACCAGAGCTCTGACAAATATTTCTCACTTTATCTTCAACTCCGGAATAGAGTCCAGAATCTTTCACGAGGCCACCTTTGCCAAGACCCTCGGGGCCGACTTCAAACTGCGGCTTTACAAGGCTCAGCAAAAAGCCTCCGGGCTTTAATAAACCCACAAGCCTCGGGATTATCAAACAGATCGAAATAAAAGAAACATCCATGACAATGAGATCGAAACCCTCTTGAGGCATTTTCGCACGCACCTGGGAATTCTGATCGATCTCCCGGGCATTCAGCCCTTCAATATGCTGCAGGCGCGGATGCGTTACGAGTGACGAATGCAATTGTCCGTGCCCGACATCGACTCCAAGAACCGCCGCCGCCGCCGCCTGGAGCAAGCAGTCACTAAAACCACCGGTGGAGGTCCCGACATCGAGAACCTTCAACCCCTGCACAGACAAATGACAGTGCGCGAGTGCGCCTTCGAGCTTTAAACCCCCACGGGACACGAAACGGTTCGCAGGGCCTTCCTCCACAAACACCTGATCTTGAGTGTCATCCACTTGGTAATTAGGTTTCTTTAAAGTAACTTTCAGGGAATTTTTAAAAACGTACACCTGTCCCGCATGAATCAACGCCTGTGCATGCGAGCGTGAAGAAGCGAGCTGCGTTTTTACCAGATATAGATCAAGTCTCATTATTTGTTACGCTGTTGATTGAATTCAATCATGTGCTCAAGGATTGCCGAGCGAGCCGGAACCTTATGCAATTCTTTAAGAGCTTTATCACTGATCTCTTTGAGGTGCTTCTGAGCTCCCTCCACACCGAGAAGACCCGTGAAGCTGCGGGCTTCTTGATCCTTCTCGCCGTGATCGAGAATATCGTCCGCCACTTGGAAAGCAAGGCCCAAGTATTCACCAAACTTTGCAAGACTGTCCATTTCTGCGGGACTGGCCCCGGCAACGACCGCCGCTCCTTCCGCAGCGACTTGAATCATGCGACCGGTTTTTAGATTGTGTAAATGCGCGAGCTCCTCAACCGTGAGGTTCTTGGCTTTCAGGTCAATGGCCTGGCCACCGACCATACCACGCACACCGGCCGCGCGTGAAAGCAGCTCACAGAGCTGAGACGCCAGGAACCCGTTGTCTTTGTAGCCTTTAGTAATTGCCAAGAAAGCTTCTGTAAGAAGCGCATCGCCGGCCAAGAGCGCCGTGGTTTCGCCATACACCTTGTGATTGGTGGGCTTGCCGCGCCGGTAGTCATCGTTGTCCATGCAAGGCAGATCATCATGAATCAGAGAATAGGTGTGAACGAATTCAATGGCGGCAGCCAACGGCAGAACGCGTGAAGCGGGCACTGAGAAAAGCTCCGCCACGAGAAGTGCCAGAACCGGGCGGAAGCGCTTACCGCCGCTTCCCGCGGAATAGAACATGGACTCTTTGAGTTCCTTGACCGCGGAACTCTGGATAGATGCCGACGGCAGATCCAGCGAAGAAAAGTATTCCTGAATATAATTGTCCACCAGGGTGATACGTTGCTTAAGCTCTTCTTCAAACTGAATCATGAGGTCCAAAAAAAATCCTAGTTTTCGTCAGGAACGAAGTTCACTGTGTTCGCGTTGCCGTTTTGATCCACGCTGACCAACAGTTTCACTTTCGACTCAGCATCGTTCAATTTTTGATGGCATTCACGCGAAAGCTTCACGCCTTCTTCGAAGAGTTTCAAAGACTCTTCCAAAGCGAGGTCGCCTTTTTCCATCTTATTGACGATCTCTTCGAGACGGCCTAATTTTTTTTCGAAATCCATAGCGCACTCCCTTAATTAATTACTTTTTCAATACGGGCTTCAAGCTGCCCGTGAGCCAAGGTGACCTGCACTGGATCGCCAGCCTTCACCTGATCAGCACTCTTAATCACTTCACGATCTTTTTTCACAATCGAATACCCACGCTCGACAACTTTGAGCGGGCTCAGGCTGTCAAGCACCGAACACCATTTGCTCCACAGGGCTTTTTTACGCTCGACGGACACACTCACACCTTTGTTCATCCGCTGCGTGAGGTATTCAAGCTCTTTCACTTTGCGCTGGATGAGTTCCTGCGGCGATCCCATACGCTTTTCTAAAATTTCCAATTTATAACGGCGCTCCGACAACGCGCGGTCTTTCGCCATTTGGAGACGCTCCACCAAATCATCGTTGCGAAGAATCAGATCCTGCAATTTCTTTTGCGGATCAACAAGGCCTTTAGTGAGAAGCTGCCACTTCTGCTCAAGCGCCTTGAAGTACTTTTGCATATTGAGCTTCAGCAAGCGCTCCTGCTGTTGCAACCTGGTCGTGAGTTCCTGCGAACTCTTCGCCACGAGTTCTGCCGCCGCCGATGGGGTTGGTGCGCGTAAGTCCGCAACGAAGTCGGCAATCGTGAAATCAATTTCATGACCCACGGCTGAGATGGTGGGAATAGGAGAAGCCGCAATCAAACGCGCTAACTTTTCATCGTTAAAGCACCACATGTCTTCAATCGAACCCCCGCCACGGCCGACGATAATCACATCGACGCTGGGTAGCTTCTGAGCCTTGAGCACAGCTTCGCAAATCTGCGGGGCCGCGCTCTCACCTTGAACTACCGTCGGGACCACAGTCACTGGCAACCACGGGGCACGGCGCGAAAGAATATTCAGGATATCGCGGATCGCAGCTCCGGTCGGCGAAGTCACAATCGCTACGTGACGAGGCATATGGGGAATCGGGCGTTTGCGGGCCGCCTCGAACAGACCTTCACCCTTTAATTTCATTTTCAATTGCTCAAATGCTTTTTGCAGAGCTCCAGCACCCACGGGCTCCATCATCTCGCAAAGAATCTGATAGTTCCCGCGCGGCTCGTACACAGAGATACGGCCGCGAACAATGACCTCCATGCCGTCGGTCGGTTTGAAACGCAATTTTGAATTGTGTCCGCGGAACATCACCGCGCTAATTTGAGATTTCGCATCTTTGAGGGAAAAATAGAAATGCCCTGAAGTATGCGCCTTGAAATTTGAGATCTCACCACGCACCCAAATGAGACTGAATTGACTCTCAAGAGACCGCTTGATCGAAAGATTGAGCTCTTCGATTGTGAGAACATGGGGCTCCGAACTTTCCGCGGCATCATTCATTGGAGCCGTCAGCTTCGCACCCAAATCTGTTTTAAGTAATGGTTTTGATTCTGTTTGGTCGGACATTCTGGGACGACCTTAATGAAGGCGTCCTAGAGAGTCAAATAGACATTTTGGATTGACCAAAGGCCCCCAACAAAAAAACAAATCCACGCCAGTCCTTTGTGACGACTCATCTGCTGGAAAGCCGCGCCCAGGCGCTCCTCCCCGATCTTTACGAGAGTTGGGTTTTCCAGCACAACTAGAATCAGGAGTCCATAGAAAAACACGACAAATGGGAAGAAAAAATCCAATTTTTCAGGCGTCATATTCAGCTTATCGGACAAAAATGCATTGGCACGAGTCTGGCCTGATTGCTTTTTTTGGCGGTATAGACGACAATGGTTTTAGGGTTCGACGGCGTAAAGCTCAATCGAAAATAAACCTTATGAGCATTGAATAGGGGGCTGTCCCTGACAATGGTGTGCAAGCTCAGCTCGTACTGAGAAGCCTAAAGTTGTTACCATGGCCACCCACTTTAGCGAAAATAGGTTTATGTTTCAGAGTAGCCTTCGGGCCTTTTTTATTTCTCTTGATACCGCTTTCAATAGCTCCCACGAAAATTTCAAGACCTTTTTTCAACGATGAATGTCGACTCGACTGTCCGATTTCCATACTCCTCATTTCGACGCATTTCACTCTAAGATCGTTTAAATCATCTACGGTTTCCCTCTAAATTCTCCAATACAATGTTCATTTTTCCTCGACCTATTATGAGACGAGGCGTTCAGCCAGGTCCCGTTAGGGCCGATAATTAAGACATGGACTTAAGAAGTAGGCGCCCTCAGCTCCGCTGGTACATCGTTGCGTTTTTCACTCTCCTCGCGGGCTGCCAAAACCCTCTTGATTCGGGCGATAATGACTATACTCAAAATCCAGAAGGCGCCTACTGCGGGGCTGCCCAAACCACGGCCTACCCTGGCGCGACCACGGCCATCACCGGGACGGCGACCTTCCAGTATCGTCCTTTGGTACTGACGAATGCGAGCAACCCGAAGGATGTGGGCCTGCGCGGAGACCCCGTGTCTCTGGGGGTCACTTATGCCGAAGTTCACATCTTAGATAGCTCTGGCAACACTATTCAATGCGGCGATACCGACGAAAATGGCCATTTTAGTCTTGCCGTCCCCCAACCTCAGGTCGCTGGCACTTACACTGTTCAAGTTTTTTCACGCGCGCTCGGCAGTAAAGTCAAAGCCAGTGTTCTAAAAGATATCTATTCCGCACTCCCATATTCAATTTCAAAACAGTTTACGATTCCTGCCTCTTCCGCTTCCGTAGCAGTACCGACCCCATTTGTTGCCAGTGCCCGTATTAGTGAAGACAGCGACCTTTCGGGCGCGGCCTTTAATATCTTGGCCGACATTTTCTGGGCGAATGAGTTTATCCGGGGCAATACCTCGCAAACAAGCTTCGTGGCGGATAAAGTTTCTGTGTTCTGGAAACAAGGCTTCAACCCCTACTCTTATTACAATGCCCCGAGTGTTTTAGCTTCATTCTATGTAGCCTCTGAAGACCGTTTGTTTATTCTCGGTGGTAAAAACGGCGATGTAAAGGCGTCCGACACCGACCACTACGATGACTCTGTGGTCTTGCACGAATACGGTCACTTCCTGGAATCCCACTACGGCCGCTCTGATACTCCAGGCGGATCACATAACGGGAATTTCATCATCGATCCACGGCTTGCGTGGAGTGAAGGCTGGGCCAATTACTTCCAAGCTGCGGTTCAAAATACAATTGTCTATAGCAGTTCATACCCGGGTCCTAATAAAGGCACTGGCGGTTGGACCGGATATGTTGATACTTTAGGATTCAGCGATGACTCGGTCGAGGGCTCAGGCTCTACTTATGGTATTCAGATTATCCGTGACCTGTCAGAACTTAACTCCGCCGCAGTTTACGATAAGGCTGCGACAAATGAAGGTGTGTTTCGAGAATTCTCGATTTCCCGCACACTCTTCAAAAGCATGACTAACGCAAGCGGTGTCCCTTTCGGCGCGATTTGGGATGCGTTCAAAGCTCTCCGAAGTTCGAGCGCTTACAGATTTATTAACTTTGGTCTTTACAACAGCATTCTTAATACGACTTTAACTTCTAATTATTCAAGTCAAGGCATGGCCACTTGGACCAACATCATTACAGAGGAAAATCAGAAAAAAGATACGTCGCTTTATGGCCGCTCCATCGCCACTACCGGTACAACTTCCTGCACTGAAATTGCCCTGACTCCGGTGGCGGATCAAAGCTTGAGTTACAGTCGCTCAAATCAACTCATGTCGAATGATTTCTATACGTATTACTATGATGGTTCGGGCAAGCAAATCGTATTGAAATCCCGCAATTCCAGTGCGAACATCATTGATATGAATCTTTATGTTTACTCAGATGGCTACTACTACTCTGAAGAAATTCAAGAGGCCCAAGCAAACTTCAGCAACTCGACGATGGTTCGCAAAAGTAAAACTCTCAATATCGGTTCCGTTAACGAAACAGAAGTTGTGGATATGAGTGGTTTGCCGGCGGGTTATTACATGATCGACGTGAAAGCATCGACTTATGGCAAAACCTCGGCAAGCCTTAATGGCACAGCTAATTATTATTTATATATCGGCACAAGCTCGACGGTGACATCATGTCTAATACCTCAGTAAAGAAAATCAGTAAAACCAAATTAATGCTGCTAAGCCCGCTGGCCCTGGGGATCATTGGATCTGCCTTAATCTACATGCAGGAACACAAGGTTCATCGGTCCATCGCAAGTCTTGAACCCTATCAAGCCCATGGCTTAATGATTGGCAAACAGGCGGCGGCAATGACCATTGAAATCGTCGGCCCCGAAAATTATCCAAGCAATAACTCTGAGGTTGTGGAGCTCGTGGGCTTTATTACACAATACTTGTCTGGGGACTCGCCGCTGAGTTACGAATGGGCTTTACCCGAAGGTGTCGAGCTCGTACGCGGGCCGTACGCCGATACGTTAGCGAATATTCCCCTCGGAAAAGCGCAACAGGTCAGCATTCTTGTTCGCGGGTTCTCGCGTGAGGCACAAAAACTAATTTCTTTGAAAACACAAATCACGACTTCAAATATGCCGCTAACGGCATCAGCCGTCATTGTGAGCCGTCCCGAAGAAACGATGGAGGCCCGTGTAATGGATCTGCAAGCCCAGGCCAAGGCCGCAGCAGAAGAGGCCCGGGACAAAGAATCAGAAACTAAATAGTCTTACAAAGCTATCACTTCGATTTCCGGGTTGTATTCATCTCGGAGAATACCTTCGATCGCCATCAAAGTGCCCGTCGTCGCACTCGGGCAAGTGCCGCACGCACCTTGATAATAAACTGTGAGCTTGTTGTTCTCATAACTCACGACATCTAAGTCACCACCGTCCCCTTGCAAGCCCGGGCGGACGGTACGGTCTAAAATCTCTTCGATTTGCTGAATTTCTGGAGACTGGCTCTGACGGCGAAGTTTCTTTTCGTCGACCTGCGTTTGGTTAGGGTCATGAACCGCCATGCGGCTCTGAATCACTGAGCAAACAGCCTTTTGAATCTCGTCTGGATCGGCATCAAACGCATGAGTCACGGTAATCACGTTTTGAAAGTAGTGAACCTGCTTCACGCCCGGAACTTCGAAAATTCCCGCAGCCAAACGATTGTTCGCGGCCTCTTCAATCGTGGAGTAAGTCGCTTTGCCCTCGGTCAAAACCGCGCGGTCCAACACAAACTTCCATGCTGCGGGATTTGGAGTCGCCTGAATTCGAATTAGTACATCTTGCGCGCTCATTGAAATAACTCCTGAGCTTTTTTAACGGCTTTCAAAAAGCTCTCAACATCTTGCATATTATTATAAACTGAAAAAGAAGTTCTGACCGTTCCGGTAATCCCGAAACGCGCCATCAGCGGCTGGCAGCAATGGTGACCTGCTCGCACCGCAATCCCCTGCTGATCCAAGACTTGGCCTACATCCGAGTGGTGTGTGCCCGCCAAAACAAAACTCAAAACAGGCCCTTTATGGGGAGCCGTCCCGATAATGCGGATCCCTGGAATTTTCTGCAGACCTGCGGTGGCGGCATCTAAGAGCTGTTTTTTATGAGTTTTAATTTTATCAAAACCAATAGCGCTCACGAAATCCAGAGCCGCGTTTAAAGCAATGGCACCTTCAACATTCGGGGTGCCGGCCTCGAAACGGAACGGGGCTTCATTGAACGTCGTCTTTTCGAAGCTCACCTTAGAAATCATACTACCGCCGCCTTGGTACGGAGGCATTTGATCCAAAAGATCCTTCTTCCCATAGAGGACACCAATACCAAACGGCGCAAAGATTTTGTGACCCGAAAAGGCAAAGAAGTCACAATCAATGTCCTGAACGTTCACCGCTTCTTGAGAAACGATCTGTGCCCCATCAATGAGGACCTTCGCACCCACCTTGTGGGCCGCGGCTGTCAGGGCTTTCATGTCGTTCACGGTACCCAATGTGTTGGAGCAAGCAGTGAACGCAAAGATCTTGGTTTTTGCGTTCAATTTCTTTTTGAAGTCTTCTAGATCAAGCTCACCGTTATCTTTCACATCAACTGCAACAACTTTGGCTTTTTTTTCTTCCGCGACAATCTGCCAGGGAACGATATTCGCATGATGCTCCATCACAGTGACCAGAATCTCGTCGCCTTCTTTTAAGGCACTACGAGCATAGCTAAACGCCACAAGATTGATGGCCTCAGTTGTGCCGCGAACGAACACGATTTCGTCCTGGGTTTTCGCACCCAAGAACTTCGCGACTGCAACGCGGGCATTTTCGTAGTTCTCAGTCGCCTTATCAGCGATGTGATGGGCTCCACGGTGAACGTTGGAAACTTCGTATTGGTTGAATCGGTAAATACGCGCGGCCACAACCTCCGGCTTCAGAGTGGTTGCCGCACTATCGAGGTAAATCCAGTCCTTGCCGTGCACCTTTTGAGTCAGGGCTGGAAACTGAGCGCGTACTTTTTCAAAAACCGGATCTTGCTTCATATTATGTTAATCCGACTTGGAGACCTTGAAAGGCCTCGCGAAGCTCCTTATTCAACCAATTTTGCAATTCTTCATTCTCTAATTTGTAAATCAATTCAGACGCGTAACCAAAGCTCATCATCGGAACAGCGACGTCTGCGGAAATCGCGCGGCTCTGCAGATAGAACAGCTCTTCTGGATTGAGCTGGCCCACGGTCGAACCGTGACCCGCTTTCACGTCATCAGCGTAGACTTGAAGCTGCGGCTTGCTGTCTGCCTCGGCTTCACGGCTCAGTAACAAATTGTTATTCAGCTGCTCAGAGTTGGCTTTCATCGCGCCCTGACGGATAATCACTTTACCGTTAAACACGGCACGCGAAGCGTCCGCCAAAATACCTTTATAGTGCTGAGATGTATTGCAAGCACCCACTTGGTGGTCAATCACGGTCGTGTTGTCGACGACTTGATTGCCTTTAGTCACGTAGACGCCGTCAAACACCCCGAAAGCCTCTGGCGCTTTCATTTCCGCCGTCAAGCTGTGACGGGCCAGGATGCCACCCGTTGAGAACGCAAGGCTGTGTACATGAGAGGCTTTTCCCAGAGTAAAGTTCGTGCGCCCAACATTCACGGCCACTGCGCCTTCTGCTTGTAAGCGCACATAAATGAGCTTTGCAGACTCCGCCACGTCAACATCCACTTGAGAATTCACGAAGTAACGGACCTCTTTTTGACCGTAATATGACTCAAGATACTTGGTTGACGACATTTTACCGGCTTTGATTGTCACGCGTGGATTCACCATGACCGCCGAAGCGCCTTCAGCAGAACTATAAAACACGAAGTTCACGGTTTTATCCACAGAAATTCCTGGGAAAATCTCTAGTGTGTAGTTTTTTGTGAAGTAAGCGACATTCAGGGCTTCGAAAGAATCTCTGAAGTCCGCTGCAATCACGTCTTTACCCTCAGTGAATTGCACACCCGCAGGCAATTCATCCACAGAAGAAAGTGTCTTGTTGAACTGACCATTGTGGAAAACGATGTTGATAAATTCAGAATTCAACTTCGCCTGAATCGCCTTCATCGTTTCGTGCGTGGGCTGGGTAGCTTCAAGGCCTGCTGGAACGAAGCTTTCGTCGTTCAGCACCTTGAGGCTCGTGTATTTCCAGTCTTCGTCCTTGCGGGTCGGAAGACCTTTTGCATTCAAAAACTCAAACGCTTTTGCACGCAGGGCTTGAGCTCCACCTGTCGCCGGGGTTTGGGAAGAAAATTTATCGAATTGGCTCAATAAGTTCATAGTTATCAACCTAACAACCAGTCATAACCGCGTTCTTCGAGAGTTTCCGCCAGCTTGTAGTCACCTGTCTCGATAATTTTACCGTTTGCTAAAACGTGAACGAAATCAGGCTTAATGTAATGAAGAAGACGCTGATAGTGCGTTACCAATACGATCGCATTGTCTTTGCGGCGGAGTTTATTCACACCTTCCGCCACGATACGCAGAGCATCGATATCAAGACCAGAATCTGTTTCATCGAGCAACGCCAAGCGTGGCGCGAGGACAGCCATTTGCAGGATTTCATTACGCTTCTTCTCGCCGCCCGAGAAACCGACGTTGACTGGACGCTCAAGGAAATCTTTCTTCATGGAAACCAGTTTCATTTTCTCTTCAACGTAGGCGCGAAAGTCGTTTTCGTTCATGGGTTCGGAACCTTGATGGGTCAAGACAGCGTTGAACGATGTGTGCAAGAAGTTGAAATTGCTGATGCCCGGGACCTCAACGGGATATTGGAATGCCAAGAACACGCCTTCTTTAGCGCGTACGTCGGGTTCCATCTCAAGCAAATTCTTCATCTGGAAGTTGATTTCATATTTAACGTCGCCGCCAGTCACCTCATAGGCCGGGTGACCGGCAAGAACTTTAGAAAGCGTCGATTTACCAGAGCCGTTCGGACCCATGATCGCATGAACTTCACCAGCTTTTACCGTGAGGTTCAGACCTTTTAGGATTTCTTTTTCTTCGACTTTAGCTTGGAGATTTTTAATTTCTAACATTTTATTACCCGACCGAGTTTTCAAGTTTCATTTCGATTAGTTTCACAGCTTCAACAGAGAACTCCAAAGGAAGCTCTTTAAAGACCTCTTTACAGAAGCCATTCACCAACATAGAGATTGTTTGCTCCATATTGAGACCGCGAGATTGCAGATAAAAGATCTGATCCTCACTGATGCGCGAAGTGGTTGCTTCATGCTCAAGTGTCGCAGACTTGTTCTTCACCTCAATATACGGAAACGTATGAGCACTGCACTGATCGCCCACAAGCATAGAGTCACACTGCGAGTAATTACGTGCATTTTCGGCGGACGGCATAATCTTGACTTGCCCACGATAAGCATTCGACGAGTGACCTGTCGAAATACCTTTTGAGATGATCGTGCTCTTCGTATTTTTTCCGATATGAATCATCTTCGTGCCGGTATCTGCCTGCATGTAATCATGCGTGAGCGCGACAGAGTAAAACGCGCCTTCAGAAGAATCGCCTTGCAAGATCACAGAAGGGTACTTCCAAGTGATTGCAGAGCCGGACTCCACTTGCGTCCAAGAAATTTTTGAATGTTTGCCTACGGCTTTTCCACGCTTCGTTACAAAGTTGTAGATACCACCTTTACCTTCTTTGTCGCCCGTGTACCAGTTTTGCACCGTCGAGTATTTGATCTCAGACTTTTCCATGGCGACAAGCTCAACCACGGCCGCGTGCAGTTGATTTTCGTCACGCTGGGGAGCCGTGCAGCCCTCGAGGTAGTTGACGTAACCGCCTTCGTCACACACAAGCAGCGTACGCTCAAATTGGCCAGTGTCTTTCGCGTTGATACGGAAATAAGTCGAAAGATCAATCGGGCACCGAACGCCTTTAGGAATGTAGCAGAAAGAGCCGTCAGTGAAGACAGCCGCGTTCAAAGCGGCGTAGTAGTTATCAGTCAGAGGAACAACGGAGCCGAGATATTTTTTAACAAGATCGGGGTGTTTTTGAATGGCCTCAGAGATCGAGCAGAAGATGACGCCCGCTTTCTCCAACACCTCATTATGAGTCGTGCCAACCGACACCGAGTCAAACACCACGTCAACGGCGATACCGGAAATACGTTTTTGCTCAGTCAACGGAATGCCGAGTTTTTCAAAAGTCTTGATCAACTCAGGATCCAGCTCGTCCATGGATTTTGGACCGTCCGCCTTTTTCTTCGGAGCTGAATAGTAGCAAATATCTTGGAAATCAATCTTAGGGTAACTCACATGCGCCCACGCAGGCTCGGTGAGAGTGCTCCAATAGCGGAAAGCTTTCAAACGGTAGTCGAGCATCCACTCAGGCTCGTTCTTCTTGGAAGAGATCACACGAATGACATCTTCGTTGAGTCCTTTGCCAACCGTATCCGTTTCGATATCGGTTGTGAAGCCCCACTTGTACTCTGTATCCGGCAGAGTTTGTACCGGTTTGGCCGAATCATCCATTGAGTGCCTCCTCAACGGCTGGTTTGCGCTTCACTGCTTTCGCTCCGCCCGCCGCCTCCAAGAGCAACTCTTTCAGAGTGATGTTGCCGTAAAATTCATTCAGTTTTGATTGCAAGACCTGAACTGGAGAAGCGATATTGCAAGTACCTTGGATTTCACAAGGGCTTTCTTTGTACATGCACTTCACCATTGCCGTACGACCTTCAATGATCTCTAGAAGCTGCAGCATCGTGACCTTGCTGAGGTCCTTCGTAATTTGATACCCGCCGAAAGCTCCGTGTTCTGCACGAAGAAGGCCTTTTTGGGCCATCACTTGCATGACTCGTGCGGTGGCATCAAACGGAGTGCTGAATTGTTCCGACACTTCTTTGGCTGATGTGAGCTCCCCCGGGATTTTTGCGCTCATGTGTTTCAATGCCATCAGGGCATATTCAAGTTTGCGATTGAGTTTGTTCATAGGTCCTATCCTCAACACTTCCAAATCGGTCATTGAGTGAAAGCGTGATGCAAGCTAAATGAAAGTACTCCAAAGTGCAAGAAGGAAGTACGCCTTTTTTTAGCGTATATTACAGGTTTTTTAAGATTTTTAGAATAACTAAATATTTCGTGTATTTAATAACATACAATGAAAGCCACGAATGGTTCCAAATTGGAGCTAATTCGGTCATAAAAAGACTTACATAATGAAGATGCTTCAAAGACCCCTTCATGATAGACCCATAAGCACTATGAGAGTTCTGTTTATCAGCATCGTTTCCATCATTGTTTTGTTTGTTGTTTTGCTAATCTCTCGCCTGTGGGGCTTGGGCCAGAAGTACCCGGACTTCCAACATCCTTTTTTTGAAAACCTGGCGGCGCCTGCGATTGTTATCAAGGCCCAAACGGAAAAAGAACTCGACGACACGCTCAGGGCAAAACCAGATGTATTATTTTGGTTAGATGTCGAAACCACGAGCGACAAAAAGTTGATCGTTTTCTCAATGGACTTGAATCCAAAACAAATGTCGATCGAAGCTTATCGTGGCCCCAAACCCATGGGTTATCCGTTTCAACAGTTGAAGAACACCCACCCCGATATCCGCGAATTGCGCGATGTCATTGCAAAATACCCGGGGCAGAAATTTGTTTTAAATATTTTAGACAATGTGGAAGGTGTTCATACGGGACTTGTTGAGGCTTTAAAAGGCCTTTCGCCTGAGAAGCGCATTCTTGTGCAGTCCAATTACAACGTCATCATGACGAGCGTGAAAGAGCTCGAACCATTCTGGCTCTTTGGATGCAGCCAAGCTGATTTGATGCGCTTCCTGACATTTGAATCCATGTGGATTTTGCCTGCGACCCCTTTTAAAGGTGACGTTTTCATTTCTCCGTTTGTTTTGCTCGGCCGCCCCGCATTTCACGAAACAGCACTTGAAGAAGTTCGCAGACGCAAAAAGAAAATTATCTTGGGCCCCGCGCTCGATAAAAAAGAATTTGATGACGCCGTACGCATGAAAGCCGACGCGATAATTATTGAGAATCTCAGTGATTATTTAGATTGGTCTAGACCATAGTCTTGTATTCTGGGTTGCCGACTGGACGTTTTGGTTTTAGCCTTAATGTCTATGAATATACCAATTTATATGCTAGTCGAAGCCGCTCACGCCGCGTCTCCACAGGTTGCTATCAACACGAGTACGATGGATGCCCTGACCTCTGCCAGTCCCGTTGTGCAGTTAACCCTGCTTATTCTCGTTGGGCTTTCTGTTTTCTGCTGGGCGATCGCTTACACGAAATATCGCCAACTGAAACAACTCCGCGAAGCCAACGAGCACTTCACGAATAAATTCTGGAAAGTGAGCTCCCTCGATACGCTTTACGGGGATGTCGACGAGTATCCCGCAAGCAGTATGGCGCGCATCTTCAAGTCTGCGTACCTTGAAATGAAGAAACTCGCGGACTCTCCGCTTGTGAGCAAGAACGGCGATGACAAACCTCAGTTGTCGGGTCTTGATAATTTGGAACGCTCTATCCGCAAGGCCACTGAAAATGAAATCGCTAAAATGGAAACTCGCCTGACAGTTCTTGCGACCACGGGCAGCACTGGTCCTTTCATCGGTCTCTTTGGAACTGTTTGGGGGATCATGGGATCTTTCCATAAGATCGGCGCCACTGGGAACGCAAGTTTGGCAGTGGTTGCTCCTGGAATCTCTGAGGCCCTCATCGCCACAGCGATCGGTTTGGCGGCCGCAATTCCTGCCGTGATTTTGTACAACAACTTCGTTGCACGGGTCCGCCGCGAAGAAATTGAATTGAATAATTTCAGCGCGGACTTTTTGAATATCGTAAAAAGAAACTTCTTCAAGGCCGAGTAGTTATGGGAATGAGTCCTGGTGGCGGCTCGAAAAGCCGCGCAACCCTCAGTGAAATCAATATCACCCCGCTAGTTGACGTCATGCTAGTGCTGCTCATCATGTTCATGGTGACGACGCCGCTGATGCAACAAGGGATCGAAGTGGACCTGCCAAAGACCTCTTCGGCCGGGGTTGAATTGAACGATGAGCCCTTTGTTTTGGTGATTGATGCCGGCCAAAAAATGACGGCTGGTAAGCAAAACATCGTAATGGCGGATCTCCGTCCCAAAATTAAAGCCATCTTTCAAAATCGCAAGAACAAACAGGTGTACATCCAAGCTGATCGAAAAGTAGACTATGGTTTTGTGGCCGAAGCTATGGGAGAAATTCGCGCAGCCGGTGTATTTAATATCGGATTGATCACGGTACCCAAAGACAAGTGAGTACTGCTAAGAAACGCCTCATTAAAGATGACGACTTACTGAAAGGCCTGCAGGTCTCTCTTGGCCTTCATGTGGCCTTAGTTGCGGTCTTTACGGTTCGCGCGGCGTTTTTTACTCCTGAAAAGATCGACTACTCGGCGGCGGTTCGCGTAGATCTCGTCGGCCTCCCGGATAAAATACAAGAGCAGCAACTTCCGCCAAAACAGGAAGACGCCCCGAAGCCCGCACCGAAAGCGGAACCGAAAGAGGCTAAAGCTGCAACGACCGAAAAGCCGGTCAAAGCATCACCCAAAAAAGACGCGGACACTGTCAATCTGAATAAAGAAAAGAATAAGCAAAAAGAGGCTCTGGAAAAGTTGAAAGCCATGGCTGCGATCGAAAAAATGAAAGAAGAAGCGGCCGATAAACAGAAAGAGTCAAAAGCTAAAATGGCTGGTGTCGGTGACACGAAATCTTCAGCCTCTAAAATCAAAGGTAATATATTGTCGCCAGGAACCGCTTTAAAAGGCCTTGATAAGCTTCAACACGATAGTTATCTTTCCACTCTTGATCATCAGATCAAACAGAATTGGTTTTTGCCTGAGTGGTTGGCGAAAAAACCTCTCCGTGCGCAAATACGCCTAAAAATAGACGAGAAAGGACAAATCCTTTCTCGCGAAGTTGTTTTGTCCAGTGGCAACCCCAATTATGATGAACAAGCGCTGGAGGCGATTGATAAAGCTGCACCGTTTGCAGCGCCTCCGGAAAAATTTGTAAGTATCGTGGCCGTGAGCGGCCTCGTGATTGGCTTTCCTGAATAGGACGGAAGGAGCATTTCATGCTTAAGTTTTTGATCGTAGCTATTGCAACCCTCTCTTGTTATGGCGCTCTCGCGCAAGAGGCCGGTCGCGAACCCTCCGCGGCACCTGCCGCCGGCGCCATTTCTTCCGACATTAAGTTGGGTGAAGCCCGTACAAAGAAAAGTCTTTTGGCTTTTCCGGCTTTGAACTACCAAGGAAGCCCATCTGGTTCCTACCAAGCGGTCGGCGCCGATTTATACAACACAATCAACAATGATCTGACGGTTTCGGCATTTTTCCAAATGATCCCGCAGAAAGCCTTTCTCGAAGATACTTCTAAAGTGGGTCTTCGTCCCGCCCCCGGCGAAGCAAACGGTTTCAAGTTCCAAAGCTGGAGTACAATCGGTGCGGAGTTCCTCATCCGGGCGGGCTTTTTCTTGGCCGGCGGCGAAATAAACATGGAGGCTTACGTTTACCACGTTGGTAAATCCCAGCTCGTGATGGGAAAGAAGTATAAAGGCCCGATTTCAAGTACCCGTAAGTTAGCTCATACATTCTCGAACGATGTTCTTGAAGCCCTCACGGGAAAAGCCGGCATGTTCCTTTCTAAAATCGTGGTCGGTAGTGACAAAGGCCAAGGCGACTACAAAGAAATCTTCGTTATGGATTGGGATGGCGCAAACCCTGAGAAAATCACCAATCACAAGTCGATCTCGTTGTCTCCCGCATGGTCTCCGGATGGAAAGCGTATTGCATACACATCTTACGTTATCCGCTCTAAGACAAAAATGCGTAATGCCGACATGTTCTTATACAATATCCAATCCGGCAAACGCGAGTTGATCTCTTTCCGCCAAGGTTTGAACTCAGGAGCCTGCTTTGCCCCGGACAACAAAACAATCTTTCTGACAATCTCTCAACAAGGCTCGCCAGATCTCTATAAAATGTCTTTTGATGGAACTCTTCGCGGTAAAATCACCAATGGCCCTAACAACGCGATGAACGTTGAGCCTGCGGTCAACCCCGATGGAAGCAAAGTGGCCTTTTCATCGGATCGCAGCGGCCGTCCGATGATTTATACCATGAATACTGACGGTTCTAACGTGAAACGCATCACTTTCGCCGGCGTTTACAACTCAACACCAGCCTGGTCTCCGGACGGCAAGAAGATTGCGTTCTCCGGGCAAAGTGAAGACCACTTTGACATCTTTGTGATGAACGCCGACGGCACGAGTATGATCCGTCTTACTTCTGCGAAGAAAACAAACGGTGCATGGTCCACGAATGAAGATCCCAGCTTCTCTCCAGACGGCCGCTTCGTCATGTACACAAGCAACCGCACTGGCAAAAACCAGATCTATATCTCGACGGCTGATGGCACTGAAGAGCGCCGTGTAACTTTGGATGATGCGAACTATTACAAACCAAAGTGGTCTAATAACTTTGAATAGTTTAAAACCTGTTTCTTCTTATACGGCCTCCGAAGTTTCGGGGGCCGAAAAGTTTTCGCCGGCGCTTTCCCACTACGCCGGATTCAGTTTTTCCCCGGAACAAAGCCGTCATCAGCAGCGAACCTCCTTATGGATGGCCGCCGCTCTTGCCACGATCCTTGAGACGGCTGGCTCCAAATCCGTTTGTCTTGCCTGGAGCCAGTTTGCGAATAAGCTTCTGCAAGACGTCTTTACGGAGTGCTTCGGCCAAAGCGCCGTCGCGCTTTTTGCGTTAGGTAAGCTTGGTTCGCAGGAGCTGAATTTAAGTTCAGACGTGGATTTGATGATCATCGCGCGGGAAGCCGATACTCAGCACTTAAAATCTCTCCGCCTTTTTCAAAAGATACTGACTGAAAAAACTTCCCGCGGATTTCTTTTCCGTGTCGACTTTGATCTTCGACCCGGTGGGCGCCAGGGCCCGCTGATTCCTACTCTGGAGCAACTGGTGGATTACTACGGAAACTACGGCGAAACTTGGGAGCGTCTCGCGTTTGTGCGTCTCGTGGGGGTCGCAGGAGACCCGGAAGTGATTTCACAGGTCTCCGCTTTTGCGAAAAAATTCACTTACCGCAAACACCTCGATTATACGCTGTTAGAAGATCTAAAATCCATGCGTGCTAAGATCCGCCAGCACTATTCTCCGAATTCGACAGACTCCGTTTGGGATCTCAAACTCGGTGTCGGTGGCATTCGCGATGTGGAGCTTTTCGTCCATGCGATGCAAGTCATTCATGGCGGTAAAAATCCAAATCTGCAAGTGGCCTCAACAGATCAAGCGCTGACTTTGCTGGAAGAAACTAAAATTTTCCCTGCAGTTGATGCCCAGTTCTTAAAGAACCATTATTGGCGACTTCGCCAGCTGGAAAACTTCGTTCAAGCTCAGGGCGATGAACAGACTCACCTGCTGGAAAAGCGCACATCGTTGCCAAGTTGGGGCGCGGCCATCACGGCGAATCTAGAACGAGATTTCGCCCGCTGTGACCAGATCGTCAGCACGCTCCTAGGTAAAGCCTCGGACAAATTGACAACCGTGACCATGCAAACCACCCCGTCGCAAGAAGTCTGGCGGGAAATTTTGCAGATCGAAGCCCTTTCACGCCACAAAGAACGTGATGAGCAGGCCCGCTTGCAATTTCTCAACGAATTCTATGAGACCCTCGAGAAACAAAAAGGCGATACAGACAGAGCTCTTCAGCATCTGAAAGAATTCATTAAATCAACCCGTGCAAAAGCCAGCTTCTTTACTTTGCTGGTGCGTAATAAGAATTTGATGGATGAACTTGCTTGGCTTTTTGGCCACTCGCCTTACCTTTCACAGATTCTGAGCTCCCGTCCAGAGCTCATTGACAGCTATGTCTATCGTTCTCAGGAACTGCAGACGGATGACTTGTCCGTTTTGCTTGAGCAACTCGTCGAAAAACGCCTGCTGGGTGAGCTGATCAACGGCTCTCACTATTTAGAAGATAAAAATATCGAGGAACTCCAAGCAAATGTCAGTGCGACGGCCGATGAGATCACGACAACCCTCCTTGAAGAGCTGAAAAAAGAGTTCCCTTCAAAAATCGAAATTCTCTGCCTCGGCAAATGGGGCGGAAAAGAACTGGGCTTCCGCTCAGACCTGGATTTCATCTTTGTAACTCCCAATGATCCTACTGAAACCGATGGTAAGATCGCACGCCGTTTTATCAACCGCCTCACCGAAACTCGAAAGGGCGGCAGCATCTATGCGATTGATACCCGCTTGAAGCCTTCAGGCAAAGCCGGGCCGTTTGTTATTTCAGAACAACAGCTTTTAGAATATCTCAATAACGAAGCCCAACCTTGGGAACGCCAAGCTTATTTGAAAGCGCGTTGGCTGAATCCGCACAAAGAAAGCCTTCAATCGAAACTCCAGAAAAAGCCACTCACCGAGGGGGATTTACAAGAGCTCGAAAAAGTCCGTCAAGGACTCGCACGGTTTGCCCCCAACTCCATCGATTTGAAATATGCCGAAGGCGGAATGCTGGATATTGAGCTCTTTTCGCAAGCGGAAGTGCTGAGTAAATTGATCTCTCTCAACGGTCCGAGCACGATGAGTTTCCTCTCTGAAATTTCTGGTTCTCAGCCCTTGCAACGTCATTACCTACGGCTGCGTCAAATAGAACAAATGCTACAACTCGTGTCGACGGAGGGCGGCGCAAAAGTGCAAATAAATCATGAATCATTTCAGCAGCTTGCTAAGGCGCTCCAAGTAACTCCGCAAGCGCTTGAAAACGAACTAAGTTTACTAATCTCTGAGAATTTACAAGTACTTAATCGGCTTGACCCCCGTAGACGGTCAAAGATACTAAATCCTAGCTCATAAGCATTTTTATGAAGGAGTTTGTGTGATTAATCGCATTCATCTTAAGAAGATTTTGTGGATCTACGTTTTGGCCTTTATCTTAACGGCCTTCAGTTTCCACTCAAAAGCAGAAGAGAAGGCAGCAGCCCCAACGGATACTAAAAAAGTAATAGAAGCAGAAGGCAAAGACAGTAAAGAGACTTCAAAAGCGAAGAAAAAAGATAAGCAGTCCAAAGTGACGGAAAAAGACGAAAAAAAAGGAAAAGACATGATCGCAGTATTCGAAACTAACAAAGGCACATTCACAGTTAAGCTTTTCGCTGATAAGGCTCCAAAAACAGTTGAGAACTTCGTAGGCCTTGCTAAAGGCACTAAAGAGTGGACTGATCCTAAAACTGGCAACAAAGTTAAAAAGCCATTCTACGATGGTTTGAAATTCCACCGCGTAATCCCTAACTTCATGATCCAAGGTGGCGACCCACTTGGAACTGGCACGGGCGGCCCAGGCTTCCGTTTCGAAGATGAGTTCCCCGCGGACGCTCCAAAGCACACAAAACCAGGCATCCTTTCTATGGCAAATGCCGGCCCCAACACAAACGGTTCCCAGTTCTTCGTCACGGTGGCCGCAACCCCTTGGTTGGATGGCAAACACACCGTATTCGGTGAAGTGATCGAAGGTATGGATGTTGTCGACAGCATTTCGAAAGCTCCAACTGGAGCAATGGATCGCCCCGTTGAAGACATCACAATCAAACACCTAACTATAAAATAGAGGGTACGCCGTACCTTTTTCAGATGCACCCCGTTGTTTCGGGTGCATCTGCCGGGAAGAGAGCCAACCTCCGGACAAAAGCCGCGACTTTTTACGGCAACTCGTTTAAAGAAACTTGCGCTTTCTTGATACTTTCATCGGTTTCACGCCAGTCCCTTCTGAGGTCGCTCAGCCTTGAACGGATGTCGTCCATTTTTGACCAAAGGGCGGTGCGGCGACTACGAATGTAAAAGGCTTCTTCACAGACGGTCTTGAACTCGTTCTGCTTGCTGGATTCATTGTAAACACTTTGTGAGTGGCACTGCTGAGCATTTGAAGGCAGCGTCGAATACTCGCTTTGAAGGTTGCTTTCGGTCTGAGCGTAGCTTGCTTCTAAAACCCTAATTTTCACAAGGCTAGCGCCTTGTTCTGTAATATAAGAAGTGAGATATTCTCTGCGTCCTTGATAGAAGCCTGGTAAGAAGACCTTTTCCTGCTCTGGAGAGCAGAGATTTTGATAGATCTTTCCCGCTTTACCAAAAGCATATCCTTTTTCTTTCGTACAGTAGGTCAGGAGGCCCTTTTGATAGAGGCTTTTCATCTGATTCATCTCAAGCCCATCGCAGAATTTAAAGAACACCGGGACGCCTTCTTTGGCCCGGCTATATATTTCGTCATACTGACACATTTTTTCGCGGCCCTGCTTGAACCCTAGATCCAATTGCACTGCGCTTGTTAAATCGAGCTTTTTACAGGCCTTCACGAATCCGTCTTCTTCGAGATATTTTCCATCGAAAGCCACTTGCTGAGAGTAATTAAACCAGTTGGTTTTTTCACACCGATCTTTAAGCTCCCAGTTTGAACAACCCACCGTTAACAGAACTAAGAACCCGCCTAAAATATGTCTCATAATGAAATTCTACTACTACAAATCAGAATGTCACACATCTAACAAGGGACGAACAAATTAGGGCCAAGTCCCACTTTGAGACATCTCTAATCGAATCTAACCAGGCATCGGCTTTGCTTGATACCTTTGTAGGCATCCATATGTGTTTTAGGAGATCCTATGAGCTGGTCCAAAATCATTGCTATTTACTTTGTAATAGCCCAAATGGTCTTGGCGCCTGCTATTTCTCGTGCGGTCACTCCGGGTCTTGAAATTGAAGACGGCAAACTGACCCAAGAGGGTCAGAAAAGTGCCGCTGCATTTTCTAAATACGCAGCAAAGATGAACTACGAATCTCGTTTGGATCTTAAAAATAATAGAATGTACTTCGTGGACCAAGAAACTAAAAAAGTCGTCGGTGAAGTCGCTCTTCGTGACCAAAAATCCTTGATGGAATATTCGCCGAGGATGCTGAACTCTAAATTTCGTTCAGCCATAGCACTCTTGAAAACTGCTAGTAAAGAATCCACCATGCACGCCATGAAGTCATTTCCGGTGGAGTCTGCCGCTTTCTTTCTTGCTTTGGGTGGCATGACAGCTATTCAGCTTTTGACCAACTATGCTGATAACCCGGTAGGAATGAAACAACATATTGAGCACAGCCTTTCTCCCGTAGGTCAATTGGGTTTCTTCATGTTTATGTATTCACAAGGTGTTACTGGGAATGTCTTAAATATGTGGTTGAAGCGTCCAGCACTCGGTATACCGATTGGTATGCTTGGCATGACTGTCGGTATGGCGGTTCAAGGCTATTTCAGCCAAGTGGTTAACGATCCGCACATTCGCGCATGTACAGCTGCTATATTTAAAGGTGAAAAGGCTGAGGGCCTCGATAGTCCTTGCGATAGCGCTTACAAGTACCTCGTGGTAGATAAGAAAATCCTTGAAGGGCCGGGTATCGCTTCGCTTTTGGGTTCATTCTTGGTGGTCACTGGCACGCGTTTGTTAGCTGGTGCCATGCTAAAAGCTGTCGGTATCGAGTTGACGACATTGCTTATGCCTGGCGGTCTTGAGGTGAAAGGCGTACGCTGGTTGGTTGCGCTCGCCTCTAGCGGCGTAAGTGCGGCTGCCTTCACCGTTGTTCAAATGAAATTGGAACACTACATTTCTTATGCTTGGAAAAACTATTTCGACGGAAAAGAGTTTGTCGGCATCAACGATAGCCTCGTCGCGGGTATCGAGGCACAAAAGAAATCTCAATGGTCTGGCAAAACCGACGAGCTCAATCAAGATCTCAGGGACTTCTCTAAAAAGATGGGCGCTTGGCGTATAAACAATCTTTCAGAAGCGTACATGGCACACCAAGCTTGGGCTGACTTCTTAGGAGAGCTGACTTCGAACTATACTGCTTCTTTCAACTTCTACGATGTTTATGTCAAAGAACTTCTATCTCCAAAAGATTCTGGTATTGACCGTCTCTATCCGCTTTATGGCGTAAAACCTAAGAACCTGGCAGACGGAAACGAAAACAACTATTTTACTCGCCCCGAGCGCATTGAAATGATGCAAATTGAAACCGCGAAAGATGTTGGCGCCTTCATCGCCGAGAACTTGCAAAATGGCCGCTATAAACAATTAGGCCTTGTAAAATATCAAACAGATATCATGACTAAGATTCAAAACGGTCTTATTTCAGGTGACGCCCCCACTCAAGGCAAAGCGATTCTCGAGCTGAATAGTGCCCGCCGAAAATATTTCCAAGCAGGTGTAGGCTCCATGGATTGGGAATTCAGTCGCGAACTCTATAGAGTGGCGTCAATGCTGGGTGAACCCAATCCCATGTTTGAAAAGGGGCGCGGCTTTGCAGCAACGATGATGATGTCTCCCGGCATGATGGAGCCCTATAAAAACGTGCAGTTGGAAAAATACAATGGCTTCTTTAAAACGCCAACGGTTGCTGACTACTTCATTGTACAAATGATGTGCGGTCCAGACGTCACGAGAAATGAAAAAACGATCAGTATTTTTAAAGGCTTTCCTGCGAAGTTTAGTGCACCAACAATCACTTTGGAAGACGCCGCCAAAGACAGACTCTGCCATGGTGCCACTGCCAACGCAATTGGCGCCGAGCGCTTGTACAACTTGCCTGTGGGTACCTACAAAACGGCTCCTGACTTTTTACGCGGAAATATCAATCCAGAAGTTAGCAAGGACTTTGACAAGTGGTGGGAAGATCATACTGAAGCTGAGATGAAAGCGGCTTTTCAACGCTTCGGTCAAGATTACAAAGGCATCATCGCTAAACTCTATAAAGGTTTGAATGAAACTAAGAATAGCTCGTGGAACCATGGTTTGATTTCAAACGGTGCGATGCTTGCGGCCTTCCAAGAAGCACGCATGTACTCGCTCGTATTAGGTGAAATTTTGAAAGACACTTATAAGGCGACCAATAAAAAAGATTTGCCTCAGCAGTACTTCTCTCCAGAATTAGATCCTGATACAACTGTCACTGTTGCTTCGTATAATATGAGTAAAAAGCCCGTGCTAGCTTACCTTGCGTATGCGCCTCGCTTCGATTTCACTACGCTGACAAGCAGAAATCCAAATGCAAACGTTCGTAGTTTGAAAATTCAAAAGGAACTCGACAGTCAGTTCGCTCTGATGAATATCCTCATTCAAAAAGCAAGAACTCAATACGTTAAAACTGCAGAGTACCAGAATCGACTGAATGAGATTGAAAGTACATTGACAGAGTTCAGTGATCTTCTGGGAATTAAAAAATCTCAAAAGGCCGAAGCTGGCTTCTCAATGCCTGCGGTTCCAGGTTCTGAGACTGCGACTGAGCCTTCGAATTCACTTGTGACGTTGAAGGACGACCAGAGGACGCTGGCCGTTACTTGTCTAGAACTTCTACAGTCACTGAGCCAAGAGCTGGTGATGTACGGAAAAATGGCGGGAACTGCGACCTATCCGGAACTAAAAAAATTGGAATAGATCTTGAAACAACTATTAATTGTTAAACTGAACGCCCAGTGTGATGGAGTTTTAAAATGAAAAAGAAACATATCATAGGAATGATGATCGTGGCTTCGATGCTTTCTTTCAACGCTTTCGCGGGCATGACCGTCGTGAAAAACGTAAAAGAGGTTATCGTTGAATACATGAAAAAAATGGATGACTTCAAAGCCGCAGTAAAAAATGGAAAAATTAAGGCTTCTAGCCTGGAAACTGCTGACGCTCTGAAAGAGCAAGATAAAGTCATGGATAACCTCGGCCTCACTAACAAAGACAAAAATACTCTTAGAACTTACATTTCTTCTGGCAACGTTCTGAAGGTAGATGTTATCGGTACATTAAACGTGTTGTGGGCGGCTAAAAAAGGAACTGTAGGTAAGACAGATGCTGAGGCAGTTTCGATCAGTAGCTTCGTAGACTCCGCGATAAAATTTCTTACTAACGTGGATTTGATCGGTGAAAAGAAAAGCTCCACTAAGTTGTCTGAAGCCGAGTTCAAAGAGACGGCCGAGGCTTTAAATAAATTAGTCACAATACTTGATAATCCATTGTCCTACGAAATTAAGGAAAGAGACAACTACACCGCTATGTTAAACAAGTTGAGTGAAAATGCGCTTACTGCCGAGTCAATCAACTTAGCTTTGGTTGAGGCTGTCATGGCTACGGCTAAGGGCCCTGACGGCAAGGTGGGCGTTTCAAAAGAAAAAGCGATGGAAATCATTCGCAACATCATCAACTGTCTTAGCCGTTAGTAAAAAAAAGCCCTCCGAAAGAGGGCTTTTATATTTTCTAGCTATGCCATTTCACACTGCGCTTTTCTTTAATGAAGATTGCTCCGATGAGGGCCGTGATGAGCGCTACACAGATCGGATAAATCAATCCTGCAAAGTGGTTTCCGGTTGAAGCCACAATCGCTGTTCCGATGAACGGAACCAACCCCCCGAAGACACCGTTGCCAATATGGTAAGGCAAAGACATCGACGTATAGCGAATATGTGTCGGGAAAAGTTCGACCAGAAACGCCGCAATGGGGCCGTACACCATCGTTACGTAAATCACTTGAATAAACACTAATACTGTTAACATTGTGGTCTCTGGCCCGTCCGATAAGGTCGCATAGTGTTCCATCCCCTGATAGATCGGAATGTATGTCAAGGCCGCGATCACCATCCCTGTAAGCATAATTTTCTTTCTGCCGATTTTATCGGATAGCCAGCCAAAAAGAATAAAGAACGGCGTTCCGAAGAGCAAGGCGATCGCAATAATTTTATTTGCTAGAACGAAGTCCACTTTGAGAACCGTTTGCAAGAAATAAAGCGCATAGAACTGACCTGTATACCAAACCACCCCTTGGCCCGCCGTCGCACCAAAGAGTGCCAATATAACCAGGTTTCTATTCTCGGGAACCAAGAAGCTATCGCGCAGGGGGCTTTTTGAGACCTTCCCGCTGGATTTCATTTCCAAGAAAACCGGAGACTCCGACATACGACGGCGAATCAAATAGGAAAAAATCACAAGGACAATAGACAACAGAAAAGGCATCCTCCATCCCCAGTCTTTAAATGTATCTTCTCCGAGTCCCAGACGAGTCGCCAGAATCACACCGAGGGATACAAACAAACCCAATGTCGCGGTTGTTTGAATATAGCTCGTGTAGTAGCCGCGCTTTCCATCAGGACTATGTTCAGCAACGTAGGTAGCGGCGCCACCGTACTCTCCCCCCAAAGCAAGACCTTGCAGCAAGCGAAGTAACAAAAGGCAGATCGGTGCGAACAAGCCAATCTGCTCATAGTTTGGCAAAAGACCGATTGCTGTTGTTGAAAGGCCCATAATGATCAGGGTCACCATGAAGGCATACTTTCTGCCGACGACGTCGCCAACACGGCCAAAGACCAAGGCCCCGAACGGGCGCACGATAAATCCCGTCGCGAAGGTCGCAAGAGTGCTTAGAAGTGCAACCGTTGGATTGTCCTTAGGAAAAAAATGGGCGGCAATAATCGTCGCGAGTGAGCCGAAGATATAGAAGTCATACCACTCAATCAGAGTGCCCGCACTGGAGGCGGCGATGACCTTCCAAATATTTGTTACCTCTTTGCTTTTCATAAACATCCCTCCATAAGATTTTTATAGAGTGAACGCTCAAATCCGTCAGTGACGGCCGCAAGAAGATTTGATGAAAAAATAGGCTCTATTTAGGTTCGTCCGTCACAATGAGAACTTCGATGCGACGGTTCTCTGCTCGATGCTCGGGAGTATCATTAGGAACTAATGGCTTCTGATCCGCATATGAAATCGCGGCCAGCCGCTTCGGATCGATGTTTTGATACTTTATAAGATAGCGGACAACACTCGTCGCGCGAAGGCTGCCAAGCTCCCAGTTGCTGGCAAATTTATCTGATTCGGCCGGCTGGTCATCGGTGTGACCTTCAATAATGATTTTTCTATCGGTTTCCTTAAGAAGCGCACCGAGTGTATTCAATGTTTCGAGAGCCGATCGCTTCATTTTGAATTCGCCCTCAGGAAACATCGCTGAAGCTGCGAGAGAAACACGGACTCCCACAGCGTCATGACGGACCTCCAAGCCCAGCGCTTTTTGTGCATCGGCATTGATTTGCCTGCTTAGATATCTTGCTGTGTAGTCGGCGGCCTCGGCACTCTTGCCTTGTTTCGGAAAACCCTGTGACCCTTCGGTCCCTTGCAGATGTTCCGCAATAATTTCGCCAGCGTCAGGAACTTGGCCTGAGCGCTTATCCGCGCTGCCACCGCTTAACCGAAGGTTGAACCGGACGGAATTCTCAAATTCTTTCTGCTTGTCGACGTTATTTGTCGAAGTTGCGTACATAACCACAAAAAAAGCAAAAAGCAGAGTGATAAAGTCAGCATAAGAGACCAGCCATCTTTCATGATTTTCATGCTCTTCATGACGTCTCCTCATCCTTCCTCACTTAAGATCGTGAGCGATCGCTCTTAATTTCTGGTCAATCAACATAGTACTGAGCGATGAGCTAATTAAAAGCCCGCCTTCCAGGAGAACTCTTCTTTCCTTCATACGCAGTGCAATTTTCTTTCTAATTTTATTCGAAATCGGCAAGAAGATCAGATTGGCAAAGCCAACGCCATAAATCGTCGCCACGAACGCAACGGCAATCCCCGCACCAAGCTTACTAGTGTCAGAAAGATTTCCCATGACGTGGATCAAACCAAGAACCGCACCAAGAATTCCGATCGTCGGCGCAAAGCCGCCGGCATCACTCCAAATTTTTGCCGCGGACAACAGCTCATCTTCTTCGGCATGCAATTTATTTTCGAAAATTTCTTTGGTCATCGCCGCGTCCGTGCCGTCAACGATCACTCGCAACATGTCTTTAATCAGGGGATCTGTCGCCTTAGGGATTTTAGCTTCTAGCGCCATTAGATTTTCTTTACGAACCGTGCGCGCGTAATCGACCATCTCGTTGATTTTGTATTCAATATCACTCTCTTTTTCAGAGAAAGCCTCACCCGCCAAACGAAACCCGAGTTTGATATCTTTAGAGTTATTCGACACCATCACCGCGCCCAAAGTCCCCGCGATCACAATCATTGCAGCGGTTCCTTGCATCAAAGAACCGACCTGACCACCATCAAGCGCATTCGCCAGAAGTATCCCACCAACGCCAATAAGTAATCCAAACCACGTCGCTTTATCCATAATCTCTATGGTGACATAGGGGCCCAGGAATGACACGATCGCAGCATTGTTCCTAGACTTTCTTAAGAGGTGAATTTACCTTGAGAAATATGGATTTGCTGTACGAACTGGACAAAAGCCTTCTTTTACTTATCAACCGTCAATGGACGGCCCCATGGGCGGATGTTTTTTTCCCGGCAATTACGGATCTTCATAAAAATCCAATCTTCGTGGTCGTCATCGTGCTGACTTTGCTTTCGTTCTTTCTTTGGAAGTATCGCAAGTACGGATTGATGTTTTTTGTCGGCCTTTTGCTGGCGCTTGGAACTTCAGATCTTGTTGGCAGCCGTGTTTTCAAGAAGAACGTCGCCCGCTCGCGCCCGGGTGATTACCTCAAAGAGATGGTGGTCGTTCGCTCGCCTTACGGGGGTTACAGCTTTACCTCAAACCATGCGGCGAATATGTTTTGTTTAGCAAAGTATGTCGCGGAGTTTTTTCCTCAAAGCCGGGTAGTGATGTATAGTGCTGCGACTTTAATTTCCTACAGCCGTGTTTATAATGGCGTTCACTATCCATCCGACGTTGTTGGCGGCGGGATCCTGGGTTGGATCATGGGATGGATCTATAGTATTCTGGGGAAGGACCTCTATAATCGCTGGAGAAAGAGAAGAGTGACGACATGAAAGTTCTAGTAACTGGTGCGAACGGGTTTTTAGGAAGCTGGCTCACGCGGGCCCTCGTCAAGCAAGGACACGAGGTCTATGCCTTAGTTCGCGCACAGAGTGACTTGTCAGAACTCAATGGCGTCTCTTGCAACTATGTCTACGGCGACATTACGGACCTCGAGAGCTTGTATAAAACTTTCGGAGGCATGGATACTGTCTTCCATCTCGCGGGTTTGATTGCTTACAAAAAATCCCATCGCGCCAAAATGGAGAAGGTCAATGTTTTTGGTACTGAAAACGTGGTTGACGCTTGCCTTACAAAAGGCGTTCGCCGCTTGGTTTTTCTTTCCTCAGTGGTCGCTGTGGGTGCCGGCTATAGTCGGAGCCAAATTCTCAATGAGGAATCCGAATACAATGTTGGCAAACTAGATCTTGGCTATTTTGAGACCAAACGTAAAGCTGAAAAGATTGTTCTCGAGGCCCATAAGAACAAAGGTCTTGATTGCGTGATCTTAAACCCGAGCACAATCTATGGTGAGGGCGACGCTAAAAAAAGCAGCCGGAAGACACAGCTGAAAGTCGCGCAAGGACGCTTCAAGTTTTACACCTCGGGTGGGGTCAGCATCGTCGCCATTGAAGATGCTGTCGACGCCATCATTTCTGCTTGGAAAAACGGCCGCAGTGGAGAACGGTATATTATTTCCGGGGAGAATGTCACAATCGAAGAGTTGTTCCGCATGATCGCGGAAGAAGCCGGCGTGCCCGTACCCAACACCAAAGTTCCCACTGCGGTCATTTTTGCACTGGGTAAAATCGGTGATGCCATGGAATCCATCGGCCTAAAAGGCTCGCTCAGCACTGAGAATGCCTGGACGGCAACATTGTTTCACTGGTTTGACAACAGTAAAGCAAAAAAGGAGCTGGGCTTTAATCCGCGACCAGCTCGCGAAGCTATTCGAAATAGTGTAAAGTGGATGAGAGATAATGGATTGCTGAGCCATCAATGACGAAACTAATTAAAATCATAGGTATCGTTCTTTCAGCCGTGATAGTCGGTGCGGGCTCTTTTGCCGCCTATATTTATTCACACATCCCTAGCGAGCACCAAATCAAAGGTTGTATCGTGACGACGATGTATCAGGTGAATTTATGCCCGGGCTCGAAAGACTATGTTCCATTAAAACAAATCTCACCGCTTTTGCAAAAGACAGTGATTTTGACCGAAGACTCTTCGTTCTACGAACACAATGGTTTTGACTGGAAATCCATCGAAGAAAATGCCCGGAAAAACTATGAAAAGGGCACCTACGCGAAGGGTGGCTCGACAATCTCCCAGCAGCTCACAAAAAACATGTTTCTCTATAAAGACAAGACACTGCTCCGTAAAGGATTAGAACTTGTGATTACAATGAAGATCGAAAAAACTCTCAGCAAAAAAGAAATTCTGGAGCGCTATCTGAATGTGGTTGAGTTCGGTAAAGACATCTATGGCGTGAAGAATGCGGCGCAGTTTTACTTTAAGAAAACTCCGGCACAGCTGGATGTGGTTGAATCTGCTTTCTTGGCGATGATCCTTCCGAATCCCGTGAAGTACTCGCAGTCCTACTTCCGCAAAGAGCTGACCCCTTTTGCTCATAAGCGCATTAAGCAAATCGTCACTGATATGTACCAATACACTCGTATTACCGAAGATGAATACAATGCGGCCATGTACAAAGTTGATAGCTTCTTCTCGCCGGATGATTCATCTATGGACGCTTACCTGCAAGAAATTGAAAACTCGGGCCAGAATGTGGATAAAAGTGCCGGTCCACACACGACGGATACGCCGACCCTCGACGAACTTGAAAATCTGGGCTCTGAAGAAGATTCTGCTTTCTAAATTTACTTAAGAAGCTTTCCGCGAATGCGGTAAATCGCGATATTCATCGCGAATACTCCCGCCAGCAACAACACAAGAGTGTGAATACCGACGGCCATTGTAAATCCGTCCTGCAAAAGACCACGCACGGCTTGAACCGCATGAGTCAACGGAAAGGCATAGGCCAAGTACTTCAATCCGCTGGGCAATTGATCAATCGGAAAGTAAGTCCCGCTAAAGAGCGACATCGGCACGATAAAGCCCGACGTCGAATAGATAAAAGAATCATAGTTGCGCGCATATGACGTCATAATCATTGCCAGAGACGCAAACAACCAGCAAAGCAACAACAAGATCGCCAATGCCGGCAGGATTCTCCATGAGTCGATCAAACCAAAGAACGAAGCCACGAAGGCAACACCGCAAACACTGAAGTAACCTTTTGTCCCCGCCCAAAGCAGCTCCCCAAGCGCAATCTCTTCAGGCCCGATACGAGTAAGCATAATCGTCGCGTATGTTCTTTGATGAGTCAGCTTCGTGAAGCCACCATACGTGCCTTCAAAGAACGCGACCATCATTCCCGTTGAACAAAGCAAGCCCGGGAAGAAGAAATCAATATACGAATGCCCGCCGATATTTGCGACGAATGTTCCCAAACCAAAACCGATCGCGCCCAAGTACATCAATGGCTCGAGCACCACCCAAAACAATGATACCGTCCAGGTTTTACGGAAATAGAGGAAATTACGAGACCAAACCCGCAAAAAACCACTATTCATTTTTGGCGTACGAATCATGTCGACGAACTTCATCACTCGTCCCTCAATTGATGACCGGCAAGCTTCAAGAACACGTCATTCAACGTCGGCTTACGGATAAGAATTTTATCACTGGCAATCAGTTCAATGGCCTTACGGCCGTCTTGAGTTGGGTTAATCAAAATCATCACAGTGTCCTGGATGACTTGATAACTGTATCCGCCCTCTTTGAGGCGGCCGACGTAGTAGTTTAAATCTACGGGGTTTGTCTCGAATTCAACGACTTCGATGCCGATGTGCTCAAGAATCAAATCCGTCGGAGAGCCAACCGCCAGAATTCTCCCGTGATCCATGATGGCAACACGGTCACAAAGGCGCTCGGCCTCTTCCATATAGTGAGTGGTTAAAATCACGGTCGCCTTTTCGGCTTTCAAATGTTTAATGAAATCCCAGATCCATAAGCGTGCTTGCGGGTCTAAACCCGTCGTAGGCTCGTCGAGGAACAGCAACTCAGGGCTATTCATCAACCCGCGGGCAATCGCCAGGCGGCGCTTCATGCCACCGCTCAGAGTATCGACAGAGCGATCCGCATATTCTTCAAGACGCATTTCGCGCAATAGCGCTTGCGCCTTCTCAGCAGCTGTGCGCGCAGAGATCTCATGATAGCTTGCATAGACGAGCAAGTTTTCCAGAACGCTAAAGTCTGGATCCAAGCCATCGTCTTGCGGAATCACACCGATACGATTTTTAATTTCACGGAAATTTTTCTTAACATTCAAACCGAGGACATATAGTTCGCCGCTCGTAACCAGGGCGCTGCAATACATCATCTTCATGGTCGTGGATTTGCCGGCTCCGTTGGGACCCAGCAAACCAAAGCATTCACCTTTAGGAATCTCTAGATTGATGCCGTTGACGACAAAGTTCTCGTCATACTTCTTTTTGAGATCTTTGAGTTCAACGGCAATCTTTTGGCTCATTACCTAAATTATTCTTTCGCTGCTCTCGCACGAGCGTTAGGGCTCAGCTCGCGGCAACGCAAACGAATATTTTTCGGCGTTACTTCGATGAGCTCGGAGTCTTTAATCCACTCCATCGCCATTTCCAATGTCATAGGACGAACAGGAACGAGACGGATAGCTTCATCAGAACCCGACGCACGTACGTTGGTCAACTTTTTCTCACGAGTGATGTTCACTTCGAGGTCATTTTCCTTCGCATGCTCACCGACGATCATGCCCTCATACACATCTTGGCCATGTGTTACATACATAATACCGCGCTCTTGAAGATTCCAAATCGCGTAGGCAGTCGCTTGGCCCTTGCGGTCCGAGATCATCGCGCCATTCATCCGATGATCAATTTCGCCTTTGAAAGCATCCCAGCCATCAAACTGAGTATTCAATAAGCCGGTACCACGAGTATCCGTCAGGAAGGTAGAACGATAACCGATCAAACCACGTGACGGAATACGAAATTCCAAACGGGTGCGACCAGAACCTTTCTGAACCATGTTCATCATTACACCTTTACGCTTACCCAACTTTTCAGTCACGGCACCAACAAACTGATCTTCGATGTCGATAACCGCGATCTCCATTGGCTCCATTTTTTGACCGTTTTCCGTCTTCATAACGACGGTTGGTTTTGATACCAGCAATTCGAAGTTTTCACGGCGCATTTGCTCGATCAAAACGCCCAACTGCAATTCACCACGGCCGATTACTTTGAAGGCATCGGTGTTGTCAGTTTTTTCTACGCGAATCGCAACGTTGTACAAAAGTTCTCTTTCGAGACGCTCAAGGATCTTGCGGGAAGTAACGCTCTTACCTTCCATACCCGCGAACGGTCCGTTGTTCACCGAGAACACCATACCGACGGTTGGCTCTTCAACGCGAATACGCGGAAGTGGACGCGGATCGACCGCCGACGTGATGGTATCACCGATCGTGAAGTCTTCCATACCCGCAATAACCGCGATGTCACCGGCACCGATTTCTTGTGCTGGCACTTGTGAGTTCACTTTGTATTGGAACAGGGCGGATACTTTCACCTTCTTTTCGACATTCGCTTGAACGCAAAGAACTTCGTCGCCCACCTTGATGCTGCCAGCGCGCATACGGCCAATCGCCAAACGCCCAACGTAGTCATTGTAAGAGATATTGGACACCATCACTTGGAGTGGATGATTTTCTTCGATCTTTGGTGGTGGGACCAGGTTTACGATTGCATCGTAAAGAACTTCCAATGAACCCGTATTCACTTTAGGGTCTAGCGTCGCCATGCCTTCACGCGCGATCGCGTAAACTGTGTGGAAATCGCATTGTTCTTCAGTTGCATCAAGGTCGATGAACAAATCGAAAAGTTCATTGTGAACTTCTTGAATACGCGCATCGGAACGGTCGATCTTATTGATACAAACGATCACTTTAAGATTTTGCTCAAGAGCCTTTTTCAATACAAAACGCGTTTGCGGCAGCGGGCCTTCAGAGGCATCGCAAAGAAGAATACAACCATCAACCATGTTGAGGATGCGTTCTACTTCACCGCCGAAGTCACTATGCCCCGGCGTATCGACGATGTTCACTTTGATATCTTTGTAGACAAAAGAAGCATTCTTCGCCGCGATCGTGATACCACGTTCTTTTTCAAGATCCATAGAATCCATCAAGCGTTCCTCAACGTGTTCGTTATCACGGAAAGTACCGGCTTGCTTAATCAAGTGGTCCACAAGCGTCGTTTTACCGTGATCGACGTGCGCAATAATGGCGATATTTCTAATTTTCTTTGGATCCTGAATCATCTGTTTTCCTTTTATCCGTGTCCGCCCATAAGAAATTCCTCATGGCTCGTATCTTCTTGTTCAATTGTACCAATGCTTTTAAAAAATTCCGTCGCTAGATCCATGAGTTCGTCATGGGATTTTGTTTGGAATAAATTTTTTCGAAATTGGGAAGCGCCAGGATACCCTGTCGAGAACCAAGCTGCAAACTTTCGCAGCTGAATTCCGGTGATATGCTCATCACATTGCGCCACAATAGCCTCTCGCAGGTCTAGGAAGAGGCCCAGATAGTCTCGCGAGAACTCTTGAGACATCTCTTCGCCTCTCCAAAGGCTCAAGGCATCCATAAAAATGTGTGGATTTTTTAAGCAACCGCGACCAATCAATACGCCATCGCAGCCCGATTCTTTCACACGTTGAACCGCTTGCTTAGGAGTGAGAATGTCGCCGTTGCCTAAGATCGGCAGCTTTGCTTTTGATTTTACCTCTGCGATGTAGTCCCAGTCTGCCCAACCCGAATAAGATTGCGCGCGTGTACGGCCGTGAATCGCAACCCAAGTAATGCCTTCATTGTAGGCGATATTGCAGACATCGTGAGCGTTCAAGGAGTTCGCATCCCAGCCGGTTCTGATTTTGATTGTCACTGGAATTTTAACAGCATTCACTGTCGACCGAAGAACTTTCTCCAATAGAGGCAAATCACGAAGCATTCCAGAACCCGCACCCTTTTTAACAACTTTCGGCACAGGGCAACCAAAGTTAAGGTCAACGAAATCCGCGCCCATCTCTTCGGCAACTTGGGCACCTTTTGCAATTGTCTCAGGATCTTCGCCGAAGAGCTGAATGCCGATCGGTCGTTGAACAGTATCGAAGCTCATTAGTTTAAGAGTTCGTTCGCTTTTGTATTCAATACCTGTCGCGCTCACCAGTTCGGTGACAACGACACTTGCCCCACGTTTTTTCATGAACGTGCGGAAAGCGTGGTCGGTGATACCCGCCATCGGTGCTAGCACAAAAGGATTCTGCTTTAAGGCTTCAATTGGATGCATGCGAAGGCACAGGGTATAGCAAAAAGGCCGCCGTTGGCATAGGGGAATTCTGTTAAGTTATTATTTTATTTGAACTTTTTACTGTGGGATGAGTTTGTTTAATGGCTCAAATTCGATATAGTGGTTTTAAGCAAATTAAAAAGCAAAGACCGGAGGGACGCTTGAAACCACTCCGGTCTTTGTTGCCATTCATTCTTTAACTTAAGAAGCGGACTCGTAGATTACTGAGCAAGTTCGATATGCATTCTGTTGAGGCCCAAGTTAACGCCAAGACCGCGTGCGAATTGCAAAGAAACTTGGATTGCCAATTGTGGCAAGCCCACTTTAGTAGCTGCGATCACGCCAACGCCACCAGCAACCGCCGCTTGACCTTGAGCTACATAGTAAGTGCCCAAGACGTCTTCAGGTTGCATGTTCAGCAAAGAAAACTCAACTGCCTGACCAAAAAGTTTCATATAACCGAAAGAAACTTGTGGAGACAATGGCGCTGCTTCCATAGTTACTGTTACCGGGTAGTCAGCAACTTGGCCGGTTGGAGTCGCGCAAAGAAGGTTGCCTTTGCCAGAGAACTTGTACTGGCCAACAAAAACTTTAAGGCCCTTAGCGGCGCCGCTGAAGTTCAAAGAGCAGGCCCAAGCAGGAGCCGTGAAGGCGTGAGCTGAAGATGCACCCAAAACCATCGCAATTGCCAAGATCATTTTTTTCATTTTATTTCTCCTTACCGATTTCTATCGGTGGTTGTCGTTTTTAATTTTCCCGCGTCGGGAACAGAAAGAGAAATAGGACAGGTGCTTTTAAAAGTCTAGAGGGGTATCGGGACATCTCGTCCCGACTTTAAAAATCGGGACATTCTGTTCCGATTTTTAACCTTTTTATGGACTGAATGCTAAATGAACGTAAGAAACTCTCAGTTTTTCTATTCTTTATCATCGTCAAATAATCCAGAAAGCAAAGGGAACCCACAGACACGCTGGGAGCGTAGGCCCAAGCGCATAATTTACTCCAGCCAAGTGACTCGGCCTTCAAGCTGGCGTGGCGCTTTGGGAGGTTGGTGATCGGGATAGCCAACAACGATCCCGCAAAGAAGTTCGAGTTCGCCCTTTTGATACTCAGGCAACTGATCGACACCGAGGAACTTATCCACTTCTTCTTTAATTTCGAGCGGCGCCCCCATCGTGCAGCAGCCAAGACCTTCAACAAAGCACGCGAGGTTCAAGTTTTCCACAGCCATATATACACTGCCAATACTCGTGTGATAGCGTTCTTCATTGTCATTGTGGGAGTATGCAAAAATCAAAACCGGCGCCTCACCGAGGGTAAAGAAGAATCTTTCAGTGAAATCATAGAGCGAAGGCTTCAAACGTTTTTGCAAAACATCTTTGATACCAAGCCACGACTTCTGGGAGTACTGCATGTACTCGTCGCGCTTTGCTCCTTGAACGATGAAGAAGCGCCAGTTTTGGCGATTCTTCCCGGAAGGCGCTTCCATCGCCGCGGCGAGAAGGCGATCCAGGAGCTCTTTCGGAACCGGATCTTTTTTGAACTTACGAATCGAGCGGCGGGCTTTTAATAAATTGTAGAAATCTTCTTTATTCATCGTGTTCATTCTAACAAACTTGTGGCAGACTTCACCTATGGAATCTAAAAAATCTTCGCTCCCTGCTGAAAGTCTCCTTATAGGTTGTCTGTTGCTTTTGGCCCTGCTTGTCACAGCCGTGGCAATTACTCCGAACTGGCGCCAGGGAGTACGGGATTTCTTTCTTCCAGAGCAACGCCTGATCTTAGCGAAAGTTTCTGGAGATCTGACTGGCCATGGTCTTTATGTCACGGTTCTGAAAATTCAAATGCGCGACACGCTTGTGCTCGAAGTCTACAATGTCGAAAAGCCTGAAGAAAGCCTGCTCATGGCGAGAATTGTTTTGCCGGAAAAACGTGATGCGTACTTTCAGTTAAAGGGAAATGCGACCAATTTGGGTCTTGCGGATGTCGACAATGACGGCACTCTTGAGATTATCGCTCCAGCGTTTGATGAGCAGATGATCGCACGACTGAATATCTATAAATATAACCCAGCAACACATGGCTTTGATCGCTTGAATGCCCCCTTGGTTCCTGAGCTCTAGTTTTACCTCGATACGAAATACACACCGTCTTCAGGCAAAGGACATGTATTCTTAAAGAGACGGCTATGCGATGGCACCAAGTACACTCGACTCCATTTAATATTATTCACGGTCACAACCGTTGTGGAGCGCGGATCGATGTATATAATGTCACCGGCCAGCAACTGACCACAAACTTTCGCCGATGTTCCCGGCTCCGCACGCACATTACGCTTATCAGTCATTGTGAATCGTGCGTAGGTGCTTTCCACGTCTGTCGGCATTGCTTGAATCCACTGAGAGACGACTTCATTAAGCCTTTCCCCCTCAGGGGTGCCATAGAACTGAGGTTTGTCCACCGGAGGCATCGGAGTATAGCCTTCAACTCTCGCGATGGCGCCGTACAGTTTGCTGCGCTCGAGATTCTTTGGCTGAATCCATTCATTCTTCACAAGGAAATCTAAATTACTGAATCTGTCTTTTGCAATGTCATCCGCCTCGAGATTTCCGTGACAGCCAACGCAATATTTTTGCACCAGTGCCGTTTGAACTTGCTTGTATCCTTGATCCAAAGCAGGTCTTGCTTTGACCATTGAACGCCACGCAAGCAACTCGATATTTGAATCGATGGCCGTCGCCGCGTCTTTATCACAAGGCTCTTGATAGTTCGCAGTTTGGGTTCTCGCCAAGCGGAGGATGGTGCGATTCTCGCGGTCTTCGACAATCCACAAGGAACCGTCTTCCGCTTCGGTAAACGCAACCGGTGCTCCTTTAGGACGAACATTCTTTACTTCATTCCACTTAGAAATGACCTCTTCATACGGAGCCTGGCGATCCATTCCCCCATGAGGGGCAAAGAGCTTCGCCGTCGGGCAAGATCCTTGCTGATTGGACCTATAGACCGCAGTTTTATCTGCCGACTTTGTGATAGGCGCTCCGCGGTTATCCACAGGATAAGCCACAAGACGATGACCGGTTGGTTGATATCCATGCCAAGTGACCAGCAACTTTCCGCCGAAGAGATCTTTAAAGAGATTTCCGCGGTAGTAAGCCATATGAAGAGGCGCCACATGTGGCGGCATTAGCGCCAATGGCGCTTGGTAGTCGCCCGGCTCTTGGGGATCGACCCCGGTGCAATCAATCGGTTTTTTAAACTGCTTATGTATCGGAAGCGATTTGTTTTCCGGAAACAACCACTCTGGAGAAGTTGCATGAAAGTCATAGCAATAAGGCCAACCATAGTGACGGCCACGCTTATTATCAAGTTCTATCAAATTTATCTCTTCATAGGGTTCTTCAAGCTCTGGAAAGTCCCGGCTGTTTTCGCCTTGGATTAAGAATCCTTGCGGAGAGATCGCCATCGCCATGGAGTTTCTAAGACCGGACGCCGCCACTTCGAAATAGTGGATGCCGCCGACGGGAAGATGTTTTAACTGCTCCCCCGGAATGCGGTAAATAGCTCCATTTCCTTGAGCTGCTTCCTCGGGACAAGACTTATAAGCACCCGTTCCTTGCACGATACAGTGATCGCTCGGCGAGCCCGAGTTGATATAAAGATCTCCGTTACGCGGATCAAAAGTAAATTGAGAAAGAGGATGCATATAGCCCTCTTTGCGCGGAATACTTCCAACGACAATTTGCCAGTCGGCAATTTGTCCGTTCACAAAATGAAACTTCGAGATTTGCGTTTTTTCGCCGATGTAATAAAAATCATCGGGTCCCATCGCAAGACCGTGCGGATTGTCCAATGCAAATTTTAAAAGCTGAAGTTCGTAGTTGCCGGTTTTTCCAGGCTTTAGCAAAAATAGACGGCCATTTTTTGGATTCCATCCGCCCATATCAACAACTAAGAATTGATTGGTCGTTGGAATTTGAATAATTGTGCGCGGCTTAACGAAGCCTTTTTGCGTAGCCGCATCGAGAGCATGATCGCGCGGAAGAACTAGCCCCAAGCACGTGCCCGGCATGGTTTCGACCATCACTCGTGGATAGCCATCGCAGGATTTGTCCTGGGGGTCATAGAGATACCCGCTTTTGTCCAGCACCATTTTGTTTGAAGCAGTCACACGAGTCTGCGGGCCACCAACTGGGTTATTGGTTAAAGTTGAGCATTGGACGAGCAGTGTACTTAAAACCAATAACCAGACTTTCATAGGCCCCTCATAAGGGGGAACCTTTATTCGCAGAAAATACGAACGGTCTCCCCTTGTTTATCTTGGACGTGAATATCCATGTCTGACAAGGCCTGAATTAGCTCAGAGAAGTCCGCGTCTTTCATGGCTTTCAAATCCAACGGAAAGCCGTTTTCTTCAAGAGCATAATTTACTTTTGCGTAGGCCTTATCAGGCAAAAAAGCCGTCAGCTTCAAACCCGCCTTGATAAACTTGATCGGAATCTTAATGTTTACTTTATCTCCGCCTTCTTCTTTGGAATCGACGCTAATACGCAGGAATTTGATTTCTTTTACTGGACCTGCTGTTCCGCCGCTCAAACCCGAGACCTCACCGATCGCAGACAAAAGCGATTCAGCTTCTTGTACACTGATTTTTCCTTGGGACAGCATTTCTAAAATTTGTTTTTTTTCGTTAGACATATCATTCTCCGTGAAGAGTTAAAAAATTCGAATAAAAACACGATCTTTCTTTGAATCCACTTCGGTGACCGTTCCACTTGTGGCGCACCAAAGTTCATAGAGCCAGCCCATCAATGATACAGGAGTCTTTCCGACACCGAAGATCCATGCAATGGAATCATACATTCCTCAACATTTCTGCCGCTTGTTGTGCTGTGATTTCTCCGCGGTTTAATTTTTCCAAGATGTCAGCTTTAGAAGGAGTGGGATTAATATCCACTAACTGCAACTGCTCAGAGATTTTGTTCAGGCGTCCTTTGATCGTTGGGTAGCTCACGCCGAAAACTTTCTCCATCTCTTTGATGGAACCGTGAGTTCCAACAAAAGCCATCACGAACACTTGATCTTCGATCGTTAACTTTGCCAACGCCGGCAACTCGAAAGGTCCTTCGATCGCAATGTCGTTCTCTGTGAGTCTCACTCTTTCAACGATGAGGCTCTTATTCTGTGTGAGCGTCGTTAGCTCTTTCCAATCTTTAACTTTATTCATCTCGGTGCCTTCAGGGATTGATTTTCTTAACCCGCAGCTTCATTTCTTTAATTAATATTCCATCATAACTTAATTAAATCAATATTAATCTTAATTTTATTAAGATTACTTGGTTGGATTTTTAAGAAAATTAATTCGAAGGGGAAATGGGAGTGATTTTGAGGAGTTAGCTAAAAACAAAATTGGCGAACCCTCTCCATAAAAGGTTCGCCAACAAAGTTTGTGCAACTTTTTGAAAACTTTAAACCTGTGTTAAAAACCGGAAACGTCTCCCACATCACCACGGCCATTCGCCGCAGGAACTTTTGGTGATTCATCTTCATCAAAAGGAATCGCCTCTTGAGCGGTCGTTTTGCTCTTCAACGCTTCTTTTTTTGGAGTGAACTTTACGACATTCTTCGCTTTTGCGACCACCGGCTTTTTTTCCGTTTGAGCGACCGGAGCGGCGGCATGCTTTTTCTTAGGAGCTGCCTTTTCTACAACCCCCGCATCGCCACTGGCACCGAGCACAACGGTGCTTAATGTCTCGGTCAATTGCTGCATTTGAACCGCTTGAGAAGAAATCTCTTCAGAAGTGGATGCGATCTCCTCAGAAGAGGCCGCGTTGCTTTGCGCTCCTTGATCCAATTGGTTCATTGCCTTGCTGATCTGCTGGATACCGCTTGTCTGTTCAGACGAGGCAGACGCGATTTCATTCGCGAGATCGGACACCTTCTTCACTGAAGAAACGATATCTTGCATGACCACTCCGGACTTATCCGCGATATCAGTGCCTTGCTCGATTTTGAAAACAGAGTCTTTAATAAGGCCGGTGATGTCTTTCGCCGCTTCCGCGCTTTTCTGCGCCAAGGTACGAACAGCATCCGCAACAACCGCAAATCCTTTGCCTTGCTCGCCGGCACGGGCGGCCTCAACCGCAGCGTTTAACGCCAACAAGTTCGTTTGGAATGCGATATCATCAATAACGTGGATGATTTCTTCGTTTTTTTAGAAGCCTGAGAAATACCCTGCATAGACTCCACCAAAGTCTGAATCTCCTTTTCGCCTTTTTCAGCAGAGTCACGTGAGGTCTGCGCCAAAGCCGCAGCTTCACGGGCATGGTCTGAGTTCATTTGTACCATTGACGTCATCTCTTCAAGAGAAGCCACTGTTTCTTCTAACGAGGCTGCGGACTCCGTTGAAGACTCTGAAAGTGCATGGCCGGCCGCGGACAACTGCTCGATTGCCTGAGTCACTTGGCCCGTAGAATCCGACAATTTAGTCGCTACATCACCCACCGAATTAGAAACTCGGTAAGCAATCCACATCAGAATGCTAAAGATCGAAAAGATCGCGAGAAGACCGGTAAAGAAAAGAAGATTTTTGCTGAATGCGCGCACCTCGGCCTCGGTCTTCATACCTTCTTTTCCCTCGTCCGTGTAAAGGGTCGAAATAGGATCAAATGTCTTCTTCATTTTTTCGGCAAGAGCGTGCCATTCACCAGTCGCCATTTGGTCGTAGTTCAGCTTGAGTGATTCGGCATCACCCTTATCAAAGGCCGCAATGATTTGTTCCGTTAAATCGTAGAAGCGCTGATTGCTACCTTTGATCTCACTATACATCTTTTCTTCGGCGGGGTCGAACGGAGCCGCTTCGTATTTAGCGATGCCTTCTCGGAGTTCCTTCGAAGAGACCTTGGCCTTATTAATGAATTCTTTTGAAAGGTCAGGATTCGCGGAAGCGTTTGAGTAGGCCGCCCAGAAATAGTATCCGAGAGCCGACCGCGCACTCATAATATCTATGAACGAATCCATATTCGGAATCATCCGCGTATACGAGTCTTCCAACAAGCCACCCAGCTTGTTACTCGCATGCATAGAAATGCCTATTACAATTACCAATGCCAGCACTGGCAGACAGGCCGCTATCAAAAGACGGCCCCTAATGCCCTTAAACCAAGTTTTCAATTTGCGCCTCCATCGTGTTAAGACTTCTTTCTCAATATTTCGAGAGAAAATCTCACTTTCTAAAGGCAAACGGACGGAATTGTTCAGAATTTGATAACAGGAGTGCTCCGTTCAAAAGCACTCAACATCGACCAGTTTTGTAAATAAATTTTGATTATTTTTATGCAAATCTAAAAAAGATACAGCCGCGTCTCTTATTTACTATTTATTCGCTGCGGGCTTGGTCAAATCGCGCCAAGATTTTCCTTCGCGAGCCTTCGGATTTACTTGGTATTTTTGAACGGCTTTGCTGTGGTTTCCGAGGTCTTCAGAAAAAACCGTCGTTCCATCATTGCGGCTAACGAAGTAAAGATACTTCGACATAGCTGGGTTTAATGTGGCCAAAAGAGACTCTCGGCCGGGATTAGATATTGGTCCTGGTGGAAGGGCTCCGATGACATAAGTGTTATAGCGCGTAGGCTTTAGGATGTCCTCTTTACGGATGTTATTAGGCATAATTCCCGTCACATCCGCTATTCCGTAAAGAATCGTCGGATCCGTTTGCAATTTCATACGCTTGCTTAAGCGATTGTGAAACACCGAGGAAATCAATGGACGGTCTTCTTTGGCACCCGTCTCTTTTTCAATGATACTTGCAAGCGTCACGACTTGATTGCGACTCCACCCTGGCATGTGACCCCCTCCAACCTCAGCGTAAACCGCCAGAAATCTCTTCACCATGGATGAAATCAAATCACGAGTATTCTCAAACTTTGTGATCATGTAAGTTTCGGGAAAAAGGTAGCCTTCAAGGCTATCGACGGGTTCTCCGAGCAACTGCTGCGCAAACGCCTTATCTTTAACAAGAGCTAGAAAATCGGCTTTCTTACCAAAGCCTTGGGCTTCGTAAATGTCACTGATCTCATAAATATTTAATCCTTCAGCCACCGTAAACGGCTTTGCGATACTTTTACCCGAAGTAATAATACCGAGCACTTCTCTCGGCATCATTCCCTTGCGGAAGCTGTATTCACCACGCTTTACTTGATGACGTTGATTGGTAAACCGCGCGTACATAGAAAATCCAAACGCGTTCTTAATCAAACCCTGAGCCTCAAGCTCTTTGGCAATGGCATTGAAACTCTGGCCTGGCTTCACTTCATAAATCACTTCGGTGCCGTCAGAACTTGGTGCGGTATTTAAAAACTCATAAGCAAGGTAGCCGGCAGCGGTGCCGCCGGCAACGATCAAACTCATAACCGCAATCAGAGCAATCAATGTCACTTTCTTCATAGACTGATTCCCGGAAGCATTTTGGTCTTATCAAACGGCGTCGGGTCTTCAAGGCTCGCCACCGGAACTGTGCAGTATTGAATTGCGAAATCTGCTGACGGTCTGTCGTTGCCAGATTTGCCCATGCCACCAAATGGCAAGCGGGAGCTCGCGCCGTTCGTGGTGCGGTTCCAGTTCAAAAGACCCACGCGGGCTTTCAGCAAGGACTCTTCATACAACGACTTATTCTTCGAGAACAAAGCCATCACCAAGCCATAACCCGTTGAATTCACCATATTCAGTGTCTCATCGAAGTCACCGCTCTTGTAGATTGCCACGTTCGGACCGAAGATTTCACTCTTTTGATAGACTGAGTTTGGGTCAAACTTGCTCACCAAGTGGATGCTTGGAGTCACATAGAAACCTTTTTGCTTCAGATCCAAAGACTTGCCACGCATCATCGATTCGCAGCCCTCACGGTTTGCGATCTCTTGAAAGCGGATGTATTTCTCAACCGCAGCCGCATTGATCAAAGAACCCATGAAAGGGTTTTCACTCCAGTGACCGATCGTGAGCTTCTTTGCAGCTTGATAGAACTTTTCAGTAAATTCGTCCGCGATCTTGGGGTGCAAGATCACGCGGCTTGTGCCTGAGCACCGTTGACCTGTCGTCAGGTAAGCCCCGATTAAAGTTTCGTAGATCGCTTTATCCAAATCCGCATCGTCCCAAACAACTGTCGCATTCTTGCCGCCCATTTCAAGGGCCAAGATTTTCCAATAGTGCGTCATGGTCTCTTGCTTGATTTTTAAACCAACCTCATAAGAGCCCGTGAAAAGAACTCCATCCACGTTTTCATTTGCCGCCAAACGACGGCCGGATTCACCATCCCCTTGAACCAAATTGAAAACACCCGGTGGAAGGCCGGCTTTCTCGATTAACTCAGCCATGTACTGGCCTACCGCAGGAGTTTGCTCGGAAGGCTTGAACACCACGGTGTTTCCCGAAATCAAAGCGGGAATAATATGGCCGTTTGGCAAGTGCGCTGGAAAGTTGAACGGACCCAGCACCGCCATCACACCCCGGCCTTTGTGACGAACCACGCCCTCAACACCAGGAAGAGCATTGGGAATGTGCGTTTCGTTAATAAGTTTGAGCGAGTTGCTGATGGTGATGTCGATTTTGTTTCCGAGATTTTTAGCCTCAGTCATGGCGTCCCACAATGCCTTTCCGGTATCACGGGCAATAATCTGCGCCATTTGTTCTGTGTGCTTGTCGAAGATGTCTTTTAACCTCAGAAGATAACTCTTTCTGTCATCTAAAGATAAACGAGTCCACGGAATAAAGGCCTTCTTAGCCGCCAAACAAGCTTCATCGATATGATCGTACCTGAACTTTACTGTCATGATTTGGTCGTTCAAGTCACCCGGACTGACGTCTTTGAATTCGCCGTCACCTTTTTCCACAGGAACAAAGCGACCCGCGATAAAGTCCCCTTGATATTTAATTGGATAGATTTCCATTATGTTTGTTCCTTTCTCTTGGAGTAGTTCCACGGTGAAATAAACACTGCATCGCCAATTTCGGCGCCGAGAGCTTCGCGAACCTTTGTCGGAATCGCCACTTCGTCACCCCGTAAATCATAAGATACCAATGCCGCGCGGAAAACCTCTCCGCCGGTTCCTAACATCCCCTGCTCTTTGAAAACCGCATCTTTAAATTCCTGCAACTTCACACGACGGCCCAGCTTCACCGGCAAAATATCTTTTGTGTTAGAACCATAATGAGGTCCTCCGTCGAAGGGGTCAACCTCGTCTAAATATTCAAAGCCAATGCTCTCAAGCAAATGTTGCGCTGGCTTGGTTGCTTCACCGACACGGCCCAAAACCAGACGGGCTTTACCGTCGAGCAGCGCTAAATAAATATCATCTTTAGGGAACAGGCTTTCGATGAATTCCTTATGGCTTTGGCTCAGGAGATCGGCCTCTTGATAGGGAAGGCCCGTAAAGCGGCGGCCTAAAGCTTCCCAGAATTCACTGCGGCCTTCTTCCGTGAGGGGCGGGGTCAGTTCACAAAGCACACGGTCTTCAAATTTTTCTGGGTGGAGGCCCATATATAGAAAGCGCGCGAGACTGATTTGTTTACCGAGCTTCTCAGGGCGGCGGCGATAGGTTTTATCAACTAGCAAACCGCCTATTTCTGTCGGACCATCAAAATCCAGCTGGAAGCGCAAAACTTGATGGATAAATCCGATTCCCAAATCCTGGCTAAACATATCTCTTTTCAAAATTTTAAAGAAACAATGTGGGACCTCGTCGGTACCGTGTTTGGCGATAACAAGCGAGCTTCCGACAATCAGTTTCTCTTCAACGTCCTCTAAAACAAACAAATACTCCGCCTGATCCTTCGGAAGTTTTCCGGCAAAAGACTGTTCGCTGCGATCAATCTTTTGACTGAGGACTTTTCGATTGCCCGGCAAATTCAGCAGAGAAAACTGCTTTGCCAAATCAACGAGTTGGCTCAGGTCATCGTGTTGAACGGCTCTAATAACAAAACTCATAAGCAAAACCTTTCAATCACACGTTTATAAAATTCCACGGCTTTTTTCAGATCCTCAACAGCGACATGTTCCGAGGGTGTGTGAACATTCCCCTCGCGCTTGCCCGGGCCAAAGCACAAACACTCAATCCCCGTTCTGGAGAAAATGCTCGCCTCGTTGGTTGACGGCTGGGTCGTCAGGCTCTCGGCCAATCCCATACTGCGAAGTTCATCGCGGCAGCCCTTCACCAGCATCGAAGTTTCATTCGTGCGGTAAGGTTTCTTATAATCCGTGACCCGAAATTGCGAACCGTTGGTTTCGCACACTTGCCGCAACTTATCCATCCAGCCTTCATAGATCTCATTCGTGATCACCGGAGGCACGCGGCACGAACCGGCAAGCAAGACATGATCTTGATAGGTGCGGATCAAACCAATGTTCAGCGTCGGCTCTGAAGGGTAAAAATCCTTATCCACATGTTTTAAAAATTCTTTTTCCAGGGATTTTATAGCCTCGAAGATATTCACAAGCTTAGTTACGATTGATTTTGTTGTATTCGAAACAATGTCGATCTCCAGCAACGCATGGCTTGGAACGGAGTTGTAGTTCACTCCGCCGTCAATCTCCATCAAGGTCACGGAATCCGGCAACTGCTGCAGATACTGAAGCATTTTAGAAATCGCACTTTCGCCAAGATGTGGAGTTGATGAGTGCGCGGCTTTGCCGATAAAGAGTTTGCTCTGCGTGGACGTACTTTCTTTGAGATTGTGTTCTTTGCGATAATCAACCTCTTCGCTCTCAAACGGAATACGCACTTCCACCGAGGCGAAGCCTTTTGCGGCATTAATCAATTTCAAATCGCTCGGCTCACCGATGAGCGCCATCTTCGCGGCAATTTTATTTTTACGAATTAACCGAAGGGCTCCCTGCATGCCGAGTTCTTCACCGTACGTGCCAACTAAAACTGGCGGCAGCTTCCATAGACGATTCACACCGAATGACGCCAGTGCTTCGAGCTTGCACAAGAAATCAAGCTTCACATCGGCTGCGCCCAAACCATAAATGTTTCCATCCATGATCGTGGCATCAAACGGATTACACTCCGTGTGGGTCCAGAGCGCGAACGGTCCTGGGTCCACGGTGTCTAAATGAGTTTGCAGCAGGAATTCCAGCGGCGGACGCTCAACTACGGGGCGGGCGATCACATTGGCGTGTTCCGTATCGCCCACAAAGTCTGTCTGTAATTCGACCTGGAGACCTTTCACACGACAAAGCTCCGCCACGAACTCAGCAGCTTCTTTATTGCCGTGAGCGGGCGTGCTGTCGATCGAGATGAGTTTCCTGCAGGTCTCAATAAAATCCAATCAAGCTTCCCAACTAAATGCCTTCAAGAATCGATTTTTCAATGATCTTGATCGCAAGGTCAATTTCCGTGTCCTGAATAACCGCCGGAACCAAGAAACGAACGCGCACCGGATCTTTACCGCAAGTAAAGCCGATCAAACCATTCGCGTAGAACTTCTTCGTGAGTGCATCGACTTGTTCCTTCTTGCCGTCAAAGGGCGTGAAGGCGATCATTAAACCCATGCCGCCGGCGTCTTGGACCTTGCCTTTGCAAGTCGTTGCATTCAACTCGTTCAATTTTGAAATGAAGCGGTTGTGGATTTGCATGATACGCCCGTTTTTACCGAGGTATCCTTCTTGAAGCATATCAAGGATTTCAATACCAACACTCAACGAGGTTGACGAGCCTGAGAATGTACCGGCGATCAAACCAGGTTTTGGATTGTATTCTTCTGTGTAAAGAGTGCAGCCGACTTGGGCGGTTTTCGCCAAAGTGCAGATGTCAATGTATTGGCCGATACCCAGGGTTTCGAAAGCGAATAGTTCCCCTGTGCGGGTGAAAGTTTGCACCTCGTCCGCCCAAACAGCGATACCTTGTTCTCTGCAAAACTCGAGCATTGGCACAAAGAACTCACGAGGTGCCGCTTGATAACCGCCCTCGCCGAGCATGGGCTCAAACGCAAACGCGCAGATATTTTTTCCGTGCTTTGCAACGTGCTCTTTCATTGTTGCAAGGGCCTTGGCACCGCTTTGTGGATCGTTCTTGTCGTAAAAAGGAATGCGCAGAACTTCGTTATAGTCTGGCAGGCCTTGTTTATAAGCGGGATTGTCCGTCACTTCGGCCATCATCGTTGAACGGCCGGCAAAGGCATTTTTGAAACTCATTACCAAGCGGGCCGGAGAATTTTTTTGACGTGCCATTTTAAGCGCACTTTCATTCGCCATCGTTCCACAAGTTGAAAGCCACGCATATTTCAAACGGCTGTTCTTGCCCGCCAGTTGTACGATTTTCTCACTGAAGATTTCATACTCACGATTCGGCTGCAAGTTACCTTGAGTAATAATGTCAGAAATCGCGCCACGAACAGCGGCCTTCATCACGCGCGGGTTTCCGTGACCCATTAAGTGAATACCGATACCGTTAATCAAATCGAGTTTGACACTTCCATCTTCAAGTTCCACGAAAGGACCACGTCCCGCACCCGTCCCGACATAAGGATAGTGCAAAGGCCGACCACGGAATTGACCAACTTTATCGAACCACTTCTTTCCCGCGTCGACAAACTCCGGCTGAGGGGCTTGTGGTCCTTTGATTTGCTCATTAATATTCGTTACTTCTTGAACGAGATCTTTAATGAGACTTTCAACTTTTGGAGATTCCGCGATTTTACGCCCAACAAGAGAATTCATTTTTAACCTTCCATTGGTAATTGACTGATTTTCGCAGTTTAGTACAATTTCCCAATCATGTCTTTGTTATTAAAAGTTCTATTTATATTCCTGGCTTTCATACCATCAGTCTACGCTGAAGAACCAGCAACGACGCAGCCCACAGCCGTCGAGCGTGAGGCGGGGACAACTAACGCTGCACCTCAAGACAAAAGCCCCGAAGTTCCTGCAGCGTCCGCACCTGAGCTGAGCTTTGAAGAATACTTCGGTCGCGGCACAAAGAGTTATCAAGAGAAGAAGTTCGAAGACGCGACTCTGAATTTCGAAAAAGCTCTGGACCTTCATCCGGATAGCGCCACCGTGTTAACGGATTTGGGTCTTAGCTACTTCCAATTGCAAAAGAAGGGCTTGTCGGTTGCCATGTTCCGACGCGCCCTTTACGTCGACCCGTCCCAAACAGTTGCGGAAGCGGCTCTGAAATTTGTCTTATCCCAGCTAGAGGTCAAAGAAATCCCCCACCAAATAGAAACTTATGAGCGCCTTCGCTCGTCAGTTCTGAATTCCTCATCGCTGAGCGGCTTTCACATTTTGACGGTACTCTCGCTGTTTAGCTGCGGTTTCATTTGGCTCCGTTTTTTGGGACGCCGTCGCAAAGCTTTTGAAGAAGAACAGGCTCCTCCTAACACGCCGGCCATCGGTTTATTGTTGGGATTAATTCTTATTCTTTCACTTTCCTTCACACTTTTGAAAATTTACGATCTCACGGTCCCGCGCGCCACCATCATTGCCGACAAAGTCAGTGCTCAAACAGCCCCTGGTGAGGGCCAAACCGGGCTTTTTGACCTCTACGCCGGTTTTGAGGTGATTGTCAGAAATGCCGCAAATGATTGGATTCAGGTCAGCTACCCGGGCGGACTCACCGGTTGGGTGAAAAAAGACAGCCTGATGAGCACTTCCGGCAAAAATGCCTTTTGACTCGACTGGGGGCCCTTATTAAACTCAGGGCCTTATGATGCAAACACGCAGATTTATTCCATTTTTGTTAAACAGCCTGATCGCAAGCTTTATGGTTTTTTCCGGCCTTCTGGCCTGCTCAACCATGGATAAAAATAGTGACACTCCCGAAGGTGCTTACGGCATCGCGGAAGAGTTCGATAAAGACGAACGCTATGAAGAAGCCATTCGTCGCTACACCGAGGTAAAGAACAAATTCCCTTACAGCAACTTTGCGACAAAAGCGGAATTATCCATCGCGGATGTCTATTTCAAGCAAGAATCTTATCCAGAAGCACAAGTGAGCTATCAAGCCTTCCGCGAGCTTCACCCAAAGCACCCGCAGATTGATTACGTCATGTATCGCATCGGTATGAGCTACTACAATCAGTTACCAACAAGCTTGGATCGGGATTTGACAGTGGCTCACGAAGTTCTCGCAAGCTTTGATGACTTGATGAAACGCTTTCCAAACTCCCAGTACATCAACGAGGCGGCCGACAAAAAGTTAGAAACGTTGAAAATGCTTGCCGGGAAAGAGGAGTACATCGCAGCTTTCTATTTCAAACGCGAAATGTACGACAGTGCTTTGCCTCGCTATGAAGGTCTGGCTGCGAAATACCCGAAACTCGGCTTTGATGAAAAAGCGCTTTACGGCGCCGCAGTCAGTGCCAACAAGATCGGTGATTCTTTCAAAGCGAAAAAGTACTTGAACGAATTATTGGCCAAGTTCCCGAATTCGTCTGAGACAAAAAGTGCGGCAAAGGAAATTAAGCTATGAAATCTTTGAATGATGACATGCTGGCCGAGGCCCGCGAGTACTTTATCGACGGCAACTACAAAATGGCGGAGCCGATTTTGCAGCAAATGCTTTTGCAAAACACCCGTAATCCAGAAGTTTACCAAATGCTGGCAACGATCTATTACGATAAAGGCCAGTTCAGCAAAGCGATTAAGACTTTCAAGCGCGCCCTTGAAATCGATCCAACTTACACCGACGCCAGCGTCGGTCTTTCGATCATCTTGAATGACTTAGGCAAATACGAAGAGGGCAAAGAAGTCTTCACCGATGCCCAGAACCAGCTCGAAAAGAAAAGTGGCAAGAATGATCCCTTTATCGAGGAAAAACTTTCTTCGAAACACGAAGAACTCGCGGATTTGTACTTCCAATACAAACGTTACAACGAAGCCCTCGAACAGCTCCTCAAAGCACAGAGGCTTTCGACCCGTAAAGCTGAAATCACAATGCGTATCTCAGAGGTCTATGTCCAATTGGGACAAACTGAGCGCGCCATTAAGGATCTTCGCGCGTTGATTCGCGAGTACCCACACTTTATTCCAGCCCGCCTAAAGCTCGGAGTTATCTATTACAACTCGAACAATATTGCTGAGGCCACCGAGCAATGGGAGAATATTTTGATGCGGGATCCGCAACATCCTGAAGCATTGAAATATTTGAAAATGGCACAAGCAGCTGGCATAACGTCCATCGAACTGTAGAGGCAAAAGACTATGGGACAAATTAAAAACGAAATGGTTCCTTTTATCACCCGCGAAGAAATCGCTGAGCTTGTTGAGGGCCTGGCACAACAGATCGAGTATGATTACGAAGGCAAAGAGATCGTTTTCATTTGCCCGCTTCGCGGATCTGTTCATTTGACAGCTGATTTAATGAGGCAAGTGGATTTGCCCCAGCAGGTGGACTTCGTCTACGTCAAAGCCGTTGAAAAAGGCGGCGCCATCAAAATCGTAAAAGACATCTCAGTGAATATTGCCGGTAAACACGTGATCATCGTGGAAGAAATCATCGATACAGGCCGCACTCTGAGCTTCCTTAGAAACCGTTTGTTCGCTTCAGCGCCGGCATCACTCAAAATCGTCACCCTCTTGGATAAGCCCGCACGCCGCGAACTTCCTATTAAAGCCGATTACATTGGTAAAACCATCGATGATCGTTATGTTGTGGGATATGGTATGGATTCCGAAGAGCTGGGGCGTAACTATCCGGACATCTATCACCTTAAGAACTAAGGTGCGTTGGAAGACTAGCTAACAGCGACGTTCACTAAAAATAAGGCAACGACACAAACTACGTAGAGCACGACAAGCTGCTTTGACATTTCTTTTCCTTCTCCTTGAGACATTCGTTTCCACATACTCTAAATGGGCAAATTTTTCCCGTCAATAGGTCGTGTCGACAAAAGGCTAGAGGGTTCATCACAAAACTGTATCGAGTTGAGACAATCTAACATTTCTTCTTATAAGGCAAGACCCTCTTAAGATAATCTCGAAATAAGCCGATAGTCATAGCATAGGGGGAACACTATGAAGTTCAAATCTTTCTCTAAAAAGTTGTTCAAAAATCAACGTGGCCAAGGCGCAACTGAGTATATCTTACTTCTCGTTGTGGTCGTTGCCCTGGTTGTGATGTTCAAAAATCAAATTAAAACAGCTATGGAAGGGCAGATCGAAACCCTTAAAGGTAAAATTAGCGAAGTCAATCAGTAGACTTAGTAGGTTCATGTGACCATCGAGTACATTCTTCTTATGATCGCGGTGTTTTTCATCGGGCTTAAATTTTTTTCAGGAGCTCCTCAGGAGGCTTTTAAAAAATCGGGCCCGGTTCTTGGCATGCGCGTAGAGAAACAACTCATTACGGGCGATGGTTTCAAGCCAAACGGTGAAGACAGAAACAAGTGGGAAACCGAACAATAACTTTCAGGGGTCTTGAGTATGAAAATGAACTCTGGAAAAAACCTCCTGAAAAATGCGCACGGACAATTCGTTATCGAAGCCGTGTTACTGATGACCGTGTCCATCAGCCTTTTGCTTTTTGGCCTGCGCTTTTTGAAAGAAAACAAGGCCCTGGCGACCCTCGTTTCCGGTCCATGGGAAAAAACCGCCGGCATGATTGAAAGCGGTGTTTGGAAACCCGCAGAGGAAGCGGCAAAAAAACATCCAAACCAAGCCGAACGGGGTTTGAGCTTGGACCCAAAATAGGTGACTTATGAATTTGGGCATTGGAAATGGAAATCCAGCAAACGCACTTCACAACTCGAAAGGCTTCCTTTCAGCTGATTTCCTGTTCTCAATCGTCATCGCCTGCTGCCTTTGCGCCGTCTTCTTCTCTCTTAGCTTTACTCTTTCCATGGTCGAGGTCGGCCAGTACATCGCCTTCTCGGTATCGCGGGCTCACGCTGCTGGTCACAAAACCCAAGACGATCAAGAGAAAGCGGCAAAAGATAAATTCACTTCATTGCAGAAAAACAAAGTCCTGGCTCCTCTTTTCAACAATGGCTGGTTTGAAATCGGCAACCTCGATATCCGTGGTGGTGGCGCAAGTGGCAAGGACTTCACGGATCGCTATCCGAAGCCACCTGATAGCACCCGCGGTATTCCCCAAGTGGGTATCCGTTTGAGCTTCGAAGCAAAACTACTCGATCTGAAAGTTCCTCTTTTGGGTCCGACGGATCCAAGTGGCAATGGCTTTAAGGCCTTCCTGACCGGCATGATGATTCGTGAACCCACTTCGAAGGAGTGCCGCGATCAGTTTAAGAACGACCGCTATAGAGCGATCTTGCAGCTGGATAAGCGCTTTGATCGCATCGCCGGCTCTGCCAGCCGATCGGACTATATTCCGATGGAGGACAACGGATGCTAGCCACTAAGCCCCGCCGACAACAAAGTCTAAAACATCAGAGAGGTATGGCGATCATGGAGTTAATTCCAATTATGATCATCATTCTCCTTTTATTTAACTTCTCGATCGGTTTTTTTGGCGTCATTCACACGGGTATCTTGAATTCGATGTCCGCACGCAACTACGCGTTTGAGACTTTCCGTCATCGTTCAAATCTGACCTATTTCCGTGAAAACGTGAGTACTGACATCATCAGTTACAAAGATACGGGCTTGCGTATTCATGCGACTGTCAGTGAAAACAAAAAAGGCGATCAGTTGTTCGTCGCAACTCTACGTCCGATTGATTTTATGTCTAAAACCGATACGACCGGGAACTCAGATTTGCACAACTCTAGAATCTATGACGCTGTCGATGGCAAGCGCTACACTGCCGGAGGTGGGGTGGCGCCGGTTTGGGTGCGACCCCAATACGGCATCTGTTTGAATACTAAGTGTGGGAAAAAGTAAGGGGACTTTATGGGCTCGAATGAAACAAGAAATCTATGGCTCTCTATAGCCGCCGGTGTTTTCGCCGCTTTCCTTCTCTATAGCTGGTCTCAAGAGAAGCGCTCCGAATACAATAAAAAGTATGGTTCCCTGAAAACAGTCGTCGTTGCGAAGGAAGACATCGTCGAGATGGGTACGGTTTACGATACAATGCTCACGACGATTGAAAGGCCCAGCGAGTTCGTAGATCCAGATGCTGTCTCAAATCCAGACGAAGTTGTTGGGAACGTTGCGGCGATCCCGATTAAAAAGGGCCAGGTCGTTCTCAAGAACAGCTTGCTCACGCCGGGCCCAGACACTGGGATCTCTTTACAAGTCGCGCCTAGCAAGCGTGCTATTGCAATCCCAGTTGATGAAGTTCGCGGTGTCTCAAAATTAGTACGCCCCGGAGATCGCATCGACATTCTTGCCGCCGTCGACACTGGTAAGGGCGTAAATCAGAGAAGAGAAGTTCAGACGCTCATGCAAGATGTCGTAGTTTTAGCCACTGGTGTAAACGTAATGAACAACATCCCTCGTGTATTCGAGTTGGATTCAAGCGGTAAGAATTTGAGTCAAATTGCTCTCACAAGTGACACAAAATATAGTACAATTACGGTAGAGGCGAATCAAAAAGAGGCCCAAGATCTGGTTTATATTTTATCAACTGCTCCAGGGAATATTTACCTGACCTTGAGAAATCCAAACGATCGTACGATTCCACCACGCTTGCCAAGCTCTAGTGCGGAAAGCGTGTTAGGAAAACCGGTCGTGAACATGGATGCACCCGCGACTCCGGTTGCTCCACCTGTCGTGATGCCGCCTGCACCTGCGCCACGTGTGGCGCCGCCGACACAAAGACGCAATGGATTCAAGACTCTGTAGATCCATTGGGGAGATGAGGGGGATATTTATGAAGCTGAAGTACTTGTTAGGACTCGTCCTCGTTCTATCGTTTCAATTTGCCTTCGCCGTTGATACGGATGATGATGGACAATCCGAGGAAACAAAATTCCGTTCCCGCACTTTCGTCAATTTGACCCTGGGTATTGAGCAGGATGAGAAACTTCCGCCTTTGCCTGAGAACGTCGAATTCAAAGGCGACTTCCGTCGTATCGTGACAGCCGCCCACTCCAAAGAACTCAACGTGATTCGTTTGACACCGAAAGCCGAAGGCTTTGCGACAATGACGATTCACGATAAGAAAACCGGTAAAATCGTAGCCGAGTTCCGGATCGACGTGAAGAAATCAAAGCTCGATAAAGTCGTCAAAGAAATCCGCGCTCTTCTTGGTGATATCGAAGGCATCACCATCAAAGTTGTAAATAACAAAGTTGTTGTCGACGGCCAGATTCTTTTGCCACGCGACCTCAGCCGTATCTACAACGTGATCCAACAGTTCGGTGACCAGGCTTCGTCGTTGGTAACGCTGAGCCCACTCGCGCAAAAGAAAATCGCTGAATTCATTTCCCGTGATATCAACAATCCAGAAATCGAAGTTCGCGCGGTAAATGACAAGTTCATCTTGCAAGGTTACGCAAACTCTGATGACGAGCGCGGCCGTGCTGAAATTATTGCCAAAACTTACGTTCCCGACATCATCGTTGAAGCCGCCGAAGAAAAAGGCGTTATTAAAAAGCGTAAACCGGCAAACGATGGCGTAATCAACTTGATTTCTGTGAAAGAGCAAGCGCCACCGCCTCCTTCAAAAATGATCCAGTTGGTTGTTCATTACGTGGAACTCAACAAAGACTATTCGAAAGCTTTCAAGTTCCAGTTCACTCCGCAATTGGATGATGGTTCACAACTACAATTTCAAACCGGCTCTTCTGCTGCCGGGGGTGTTGTGAGTTCTTTGACGGGTGTCGTATCGAATCTTTTGCCCAAATTAACTTGGGCGAAAGAGCACGGTCATGCCCGCATCTTGGAAAGTACAAGCTTGATCATCCAAGACGGTAAAAAAGGCGAGATTAAGCAATTAACAAATATGCCTTACTCGATCATCGGTAAAGATGGTCAACCGGGGACGGCCTTTGCTGAAGTCGGTATCAAATCTTCGATCACACCGGTGATCTTAGGTGAAAAATCCGGCAGCGTGCACATGGACATGGACTTCGCGTTGAGCAACTTGTTAGGCTCCGGCCAAAACGGCGCCCCAATTACAAGTTCAAACTCGATCCTATCAACTGTGGTTATCCGTGACCGGCAGAGTGCCGCGATCGGCGGTTTGATCCGCAATGCTTCTTCGACTGGTTACAATCGTATGCCAAGCGACGTAAAGAATCCGATTGTGAGTTTGTACGCGTCTAAGAGCTTCCAGCGCAATCAAAGCCAATTCGTCGTTTTCGTAACCCCGGTTGTCAAAACGTCTGCGAGCGCCGGCGCCGAGCAAATCAAAAAGAAGTTCCGTCTTAGAGACTAATAATACTCAGACCAAAGCCTAGAGTCCTGACTAGGGTCGGACCTAGTCGCTTCCTGGTCTTATTAAAGGTCCCGCTAATTCCGATAAGTATTTCGGAGGACTCTTGGCATTAAACCCGAATTGTAATCTCATTGCTGTGGTCGGAGGTAAAGGGGGCGTCGGAAAAAGTATTTTCGCCGCCAACTTTTCTATTGCTTTGATGTCCGAGCTCCGCACTCAGGTTCTTTTGATCGACGGCGATAGCAAAAGCGTCGGCGATCAAAACGTTATAATGGGTATTAAGCCCAACAAAACTCTGAAAGAACTCGCTTCGATGACAAGTTCTGTGAATGCACAGAACATGAATACGTTGCTGACCATGCATCCAAGTGGCTTAGCGTATCTCGGCGCGGTTCGGGGGCCAGAAGAAACTCTGAATATCAGTCCTGATCTGGCGCTGAAGCAGCTCGAATTCTTTAGCCGTCAGTTTAAGTTTATCATCGTTGATATTGGTAATGACCTTGGGCCGCTGCAAATGGCCATTCTCCAGGAAGCCACCGCGATTATGATTGTGACGACTCCTGAGGTCCTCGTTGTGACTCAGACATTGCGTTTGATCAACGAACTTCTTTCGAATACTTTCCCGAAAGATATGTTCCAGCTGATTATTAATAAAGCGTCACCCACCGGCCTTTCCCCGCAGGCAATCGCCGGCCAGTTGCAGTTGGCTCCTTTGGGTATCATTCCTCAGGATGAAATCACCGCCATGGCATCATTGCAGAAGTATCAGCCCTTCGTTATCGGTCAGCCAAAGGCGCCGATCACAAGCGCTTACTACGAGGTCGTTCGTAAACTCAGCGGCGGTGTCATCCAGAAGCTCAAAACACTCGCTCGTCCAAAACCTGCGGCACCAGCCCCCTCAGAATCCGCTTCATCGAATGCTCCTTCTCAGGGTGGTGCAAATTCAGGCTACGACCCACGAACACAGCTTAAACTCCGTATTCATTCCGAGTTGATCCGCACCGTGGATCTAAAAAAACTCCTTCTCGACACCAAAGGCGACGAGAACAAAGAAAAAGAAGTGCGCGAAAAAACCCGTCGTGAAATTACTCTGATTACTGACCGTGAAGCTCCGGATCAACCCCGTGATGAACGTTCACGCATCATCAAAGAGGTTTTGGAAGAAGCTCTCGGTCTGGGTCCCCTCGAAGACCTGCTTGCCGATCCAAACGTGACAGAGATCATGGTGAATGGTCATAAGAAGATCTTCCTCGAGAAGGCCGGTAAGGTTCAATTGAGCCCCGTGACTTTCACCTCGAATGATCACCTTCGCCGCATTATTGAGCGTATCGTAACTCCACTGGGTCGTCAGATCAACGAGTCGAGCCCATACGTGGATGCCCGTTTGAAAGATGGCAGCCGTGTGAATGCCGTGATTGAGCCTTTGGCAATTGATGGCCCAGCATTGACTATTCGTAAATTTAAAAAAGGTGGTATTTCTCCAGAGAAATACGCTGAGTACGGCAGTATCACCAAGCCGATGATCGACTTCCTCCGCATTTGCGTGGAAAACGGTCTGAATGTGGTAATTAGCGGCGGTACTGGTTCCGGTAAAACATCTCTGCTGAATATGTTGTCGTCGTTCATTCCCTCGAATGAGCGTGTTATTACTGTCGAGGACGCGGCCGAGCTGCAACTTCAACAGGAACACGTTGTGCGTCTTGAAACACGTCCGGCTTCAATGGAGGGCTCGAATGCCATTACGATCCGTGATCTTATTAAGAACGCTCTGCGTATGCGTCCTGACCGCATCATCGTCGGTGAGTGCCGTGACGGTGCCGCTTTGGATATGTTGCAAGCGATGAACACCGGTCACGATGGTTCAATGACGACGACGCACGCGAATAGCCCACGTGAATGTATCGCCCGTCTGGAAACTCTGTGCTTGATGTCAGGTATGGATTTACCAATCCGCGCGATCCGCGAGCAAGTGGCTGGCGCCGTCAACTTGATCGTACAGATTTCTCGTATGTCAGACGGTAGCCGTAAAGTACTCAGCATCACGGAGGTCTCCGGCCTTCAAGGTGACATTGTGACTTTGGCGGAAATCTTCCGCTTTAAAGAAACTGGTTATGATAAGAACCGCCGCATCCAGGGAATTTTCCAGTCAACGGGTGTGGTGCCAAGCTTTATCCAAAAGCTCAGTGACAAGGGTGTGGTGATTCCACGCGAGATCTTCTCTAACGACCCTCGCCCGGCGGGCACGCCTGAGCAAAAACCCGTTCAAGGACCTAAGCCAATGGGCCCACTGAACCCAATTAAGAAAACTAGCTAGGAAGGAGGACTCGGATGCCATCATTTTTATTAAGTCCTTGGTTCGTAATTCCTGCTGTGGCTGTCTGTGTCGCTCTGATTGTTTTTACCTTTGCTGATAAAGCCATCAACTTCCTCTATAAACGCAGCCTTGGTCAGCGCGAAGAAGTCATGAAGATCCTCAAACTCATGTCCGTGGAAGTGGATGAGCGCCAAGTAACATGGGCGATTCTTCTAATCAGTTTTGGCATGGGTGCTTTGTTTTTTATTCTCTTCTGGCCAAGCGTGTTCCTCGGCACGCTTTTCGGTGCGACAGTCACAATTGCTGGCTGGTCTGTTCCATTGCTGGTGGTGAGGTACTTGTATGAGCGCCGTTGCACGGTGTTTGTGGATCAAATGGTGGATGGTCTTACCATCATGGCCAATGGTATTAAAAGCGGATCCAATGCGATGCAAAGTATGGAGCGTGTCATCGAAATTATGGGAAATCCCATCAGCCAAGAATTCCGCCAAGTCATCACTCAACATCAATTCGGCCAAAGTTTCGAAGAAGCTCTCCTGGACTTGGGCGAGCGAATTCCTCGACCTGACGTGCAGATGTTTGTGACCGCGATCAATATTTTGAAAGAAACCGGCGGTAACCTCGCTGAAACTTTTGAAACGATCGTGACGACAGTCCGTGAAAGGCAAAAAGTAGAGAAAAAAATTCAAGCACTCACCGCCCAAGGTCTTATGCAAGGGATTATCGTCACATCTATCCCGTTCATATTGGCCGCGGTTTTCTTGGTGATTGATCCGAACTACATCAAACCGATGTTCAGTACGACCCTTGGTCTAGTCCTTCTCTTTGCCATGCTAGGCCTGCAAATTATCGGTGGCATCATGATCAAAAAGATTGTTACAATTAAAGTGTAAATTTCTTATTGTTCTTCAAGGATGAGGTTCAAATGATGAAAAGGACGCTCTCAGTGTTGCTGCTATCCGCGGCTTTTCAAGCTCATGCTCTCGTAGACATGAAAAACGCCAACTACTCAAATACTTGGGTCGATATGGATGCTCCTGGCAGCGGCTATGATCTCAAGGTCTCGCGCACCTACAACAGCCGATCGCTCTTTAACGGTATCTTTGGTTTCGGGTGGTGTTCTGACTTCGAGACTTCCATGGAGATTACGGCTGAAGGCAATCTTAAAATCAAAGAGTGCGGAGGTGGTCTTGAAGTGACGTTTTCACCCCGTGAGGTCACGAAGAAAGATGTTGAGAACACAATCTCTACCATTATCGCAAAGATGAAAGCCGACAAGAAAGTAGGGAAAACAGAGTCTTTCTACAAGAACCTGCAAACGCAGTTATCGGAAGATGATAACGCGCGCGCTGAGTACGCTCAACAGTACGGCATCAATATCGCCATTAAAGAGGGTACAAAGTTCTTCGCCAACGGTCGCGAGGTTGAAAACGTCGTGTTTAACAAAACTTTCTACACTCGCACCTTGATTGACGGCGGCTCACAGCGCTTCAATCTTCAAGGAAAACTCACTCACATGTACGATAAGAACGGCAACTTCTTGAAGTTTGAGTATGAAAAAGGCTCTCTTCAGACTGTGACGGACAACAATAGCCGTCGGTTGACGTTCAAATATTTCCCAAATAAGAAAGTCAAATCAATCTCGGGTCCAAATGGTTTGATGTCGGAATATCGTTTCGCGAATCTTGATGATTTAGCGCTCGTAAAGAATGCTTGGCTTAAGACATATACTTATGAGTACGATGATCTGCATAACTTAACAAAAGCGAGCTATCCGGATAAGACCTCTATCGCTTTGAAATATGATAGAAAGAATGACTGGGTCATAAGCTTCACAGATCGTGAAAAGTGCGTTGAATCTTATGTCTACGATGTCGACAGCAAAGATTCAAAGAATCACTACTGGTCGATCGTTAAAAAAGTCTGCGGCAAAGAGACTGTTGCTGACAACAAGTACGAGTTCTGGCACAAACAACGCGCCGACGGGCAATATTACTTGCAACGTGTGCTTTCGTCGACGAACGGCAACACGACAGATATCAGCTACCATGAGGTCTTTGGAAAACCGATTTCAATCCGCCGCAATGCTGAGAAAATTTCTTACGAGTACTATGCAGATGGCCAGGTGAAAGTGAAAGCCAGTCCAAATGTTCGTATGAGCTTTGAGTACGATGCGACTATCAAGAAGGTCAGCCAAGTCACCAGCACTTTCTATAATGACAAAGGTGTAAAAACGACTTCTAAGAGCTCCCAGTTCAAATACGACAACAAGGGGAACTTGGTTTACGCTCAGAATAGCGATGGTCAAAAGATCAATATGACCTACGACAACAAAGGTCGTATTTCTACAATCACGGACCAAGCCAAGAAGGTCGTTAAAATCGAGTACGAAGACCGCTTTGGTAAGCCATCTATAGTTACTCGCCCGGGTCTTGGCACTATTAAAGTGACTTACAAACCGAGTGGTGAGATCAACAAGGTCGAAAGTAAAGAGGGCCCTAGTGTAGCCATGCAGGTGGCTAGCACCTTCAACAATCTCTTAGACGTCGTTGCACCGGCAACTTCAGAAGTATTCTAAGGAAGGATCGAATAATATGAGAAACCTCATTCTTGCAATTACGAGCTTTTTCGCAACTGTTCTGATCTTTTCTGGTGTCGCGATGGCAGATATCAATGTTCCCTTGGATCCAAGCCACACCACAAGTGCGACAAGTCCCGATCCTGCGAAATCGGCCTCTGAAGAGGGCGGAGCAGACCACAATGAAAACGGCGTTCCCAATGCCGGGAATAAATGTCCAGACGGCACCTGTTTTAAAAACACGATTGGCGCTCAAAACACCGCAACTAACGGCCGTATAGCTCCAGCGACGAAGTGTGTAGAGGGCAATAAAGGCTCTTGCGACGACTCTAAGTCCGCAGGCTCGGTAACACCTGGCTCTGGCAACAAATCTAACGGCGGTTCTCAGTAACACCCTTGTCTCATAGTGAGACACCAAGCCCTTTTTCGTTTCGCGCATGTCTAATATGAAGACACCTTAGGAGGGGGCCACCTCTCCTAAGTTAATTAAATTCTTAGGCTTTTCTCTTTCGCAAATTATCCTGACTCTGGCACGTCCTTCGCTATAGATATTCCTTGTAATGGTTTACCAATTGACTCTCTGACTAAGGAGGAGAATATGCGTATCTCTAAATTAATGATGTCCTTTATGGTATTGGCTTCTATTGCCACAGCAGCTGCATCTGCGTCTGCAGCTGAGCCTAAATCTGAGCCTTCCTGCAGAAAGAACCTTCATCTAGATCGCAATGCCGAGACAAATCCAAGACAACCGACGGTGAGCAAGAGTTCTTCTTCAGCAAAGAGCGAAACGATTTCTAAAGTTAGGTCTCATAGAGCCCGTAAGTAATTTCCGGGTTTAAAGATAAGGTACGGGCACTGGTTCTTTCCCTCGAAAGCCAGTGTTTTTACCTTTTTAGTGGCCCGCTTGTTGAGCCTTGGATCCTTGACGATAACTATCGATCGTTCCCGTCACGCTGCCTTTAACCCCAGTGACAAGATTCTTGAGTGCTAAAGCCCCGCCCGCAGCGACACTTTGAATATAGATTGAAACCGAAGATTTTTGCAGCCACCATTGCGTGTAAGATTCCAAAGAATAATTTCCCACCTTTACTTGCATGGCCACAACCAAGACCACCGTAATAGTGAAGCTCTTAAGGACAAACATCAATTCACTCATTTTGTTTTCTCCGGCGTATTCTTAAAATATTTCCCGACAACTTGCAGAAGCCCTTCTTTGCTGAACGGCTTCACGACATAGTCATTGCAACCGACATCCTTCGCATTGTCGATAATGTTACGATCATCGAGTGTAGAGCAGGCGATGAGAATCGTTTCATGAGAGAGCTCGCGAATTTTGCGCGCAAGCTCGATGCCGTTTTCTTTCGGCATCACCATGTCGAGAATGACTAAATCAGGCAGCGTCTTTTCAAAAAGACGAAATCCTTCTTCACCATTCAACGCTTGCCCGACGCAAATAGCGCCCGCACCTTTAAGAATATTCTTAACAAGCTCACCAACGAACGCGGCATCATCAATCACGATATAGCGAAAGGACATAGGTTTATTATCAAAATTTCTAAGTGAATTGTCTAAGCGCTTTCGCCTGGACTCGACCTAGCGAGGGGTCCACTAGTTCCCCCAGCGGTAGCCTAACGAGAACATATAGAATGTGTTTGTGACACTGACGTTCTTTGGAATCAGACCCGTCGCAGGATCGACCGCCTTAGCTGCCCCATCAAACAAGTTCTTCTCAGAAGTCACCGCAGCTTCATAAAAAATCTGGGATTCTCGTGAAAGCCTGATTTCAGAGCCTAGTTGCACTCCCATGCGCACGTTTTCAGTACTGTTACCGGAACCGATATCCGCGCCTGCTTTTTGCTCCGTGTGCTGAAGGCGTGGATAAAAGCTGCCACCGATCAACCATGCAACGTCATTGCTTGAGGGCAGTCTTAGGGTCATTTTCACACCTAGCCCTGTCGTCTTCAATTTCGTGCGGTAGGTATTGTCAGAGTCCACATTGAATTTATAGTCGCTGTACAACACATTAAATTCCAAAGACTTCGAAATTTGAGAAAACCCAAAGAACTGACGGAACTTTAGACCGGTATCCAAGAACTCATAGCGGGCCGGCGAACGCGTCCCAGACACCGCATCTCCGCTGGTATCCGCACCGAGCGAGAACATAAAATTCCCGCCAAGACCGACGGCGGGAGTCAGCCAGACATTCGCGCCCAAGTTCATCCCCGTAAACACTGAGCGATAATACCGATAAGAATAATTCGAAGAGGAATCGTTGGTGACATAGCTTGGTGCAAAGCTGATTTCAATTTTATTGCGTCGTGAATCTGAGACATCGAATTGGGATTGATAAAAATCCAAAGCGCGCTCTGGATCAGCAGAAAAAATACTTTGCGCCTGTTGTGTGATTGTTGGCTCTTCCTCCGCAGGTTGCATTTTCACCGGCATCGGACGACCTTGTGGAATTTCAGTCTTTTTTGCCTCGGCCGGAGTGACCTTGTCCACACCCGCAGGCTGGACATTGGTCTGATCTTCATTCGAGGGTTTACGTTTTTTAGGGGGCAGCTTCTGTGCGACTGGAGTCTGCTTCCTCGGCGCCAAGAGCGGCGACGTGGAGTTTCCGAGCAATAGCTCATAGGAAGAGTCCAACTGAGCATAAGAAAATGCTGGAAGCACAAAAGCCGCAGTAAAAATGGACATGAGAGATACGAACTTCATACCAGATTTTTCGGATTCAAAGATCATTTACTTGATGTGAAATTGACGAGTTTTTCGACTACAGGCAGAATTAAGACATGAAAAAATATCTTGGCGTCCTGCTTCCATTCGTCGTTCTCTTTTCACTACAGACTAGAGCCCAGTCGAACTCTGCTTTTGTAAGCGCAGCCGACCAAGACTTAACGATCAAGACTGTCACAGCAGTCCCATTTACAGACAATATCAAAGGCATCTACGCAATTCCACTATACAGGAAGTTCCAAGAGCTCCTTAGCAACGATCGGTCTTGGTCCTATGAGACTCTTCCAGATACAACAGCCTCTCCGCTGGATCTTGATGAAAATCCAAGTGCGGTCAAAGGTTTTCTGACCTCCGCAAAAGCGCAAGGATTGTTTTCCCTTCGCCTAACAAAAGGTCCCAAGGGTCTCAACGGAAAAATGTATTTCTTCGTAGGATCTTCGGGCCTGCCCCTTTTGCAGGAGGAGCTTTCGGACTATCCAGGTTTTGAAATTGCGGATCTTGAAAAGCAAGTTCAGCGCATGTACGAAAAAATTAAGGCCCGCCTGCCATACCGCGGGATGATCCTGAGCCGCCGTGGCCAAGAAGTAACAATCAACCTCGGCTATAAAAACGGTTTAAAAAATAACGATGAGATTTCGGTAATCCAGATTCTCAAAGTAAACCGTCACCCGAAATTAAAATTCATGATCAGCACCGAAAAAGAGATCCTTGGTAAAATCAAAGTTTACAAAACAGATGAGTACTTGAGTTTCGCCCACGTGACTTATGAAAAGGAGCCGGGAACGGTCCAGCCCACAGCGAAACTTCTGCCGCAAGAATTCATTCAGTATGCTGAACCTGTTGTGCAAAATGGCCAAGTCATCCCTGGTTTGGAAAATCGTAAAGACCGCGATGTCAGCTATGGGGACAACCCCCGCGAATGGTTGCCACAAGAGGCTCCCCAGTACGGCCGCATCGCCATTTTAGCCGGGCTTGGCAACTACAGTACTTCGACCAATCTTTCTTCGGGCTCGATTGACGCTTCAACCTCGATGGCTCCGGAAATCGCCGTCAAGGGTGAGCTCTGGATTAGCAGCGAATGGAACATCTTGTATAACATCCGTCAATCAGTCTTCAGTGTTTCAAATCCGCTCTCCGGCTCAACGCCTGGCCACCTGAACATGTCTTTATCGTCTTATGGTGTGATGGGTGCTTACAACTTTCTGATGAGCGAAGACTTCTTCGGTCCTAAAATTCAACTGAGTGCCGGCTATGCAACTTACAATTCCCACTCAGATCAAAGCACTCCGTTGGCATTTACCAACATGAGCTACGGCGGCCTGGTATTTGGCTTGCTCGGTCAATTCCCATTGACCACAGAGGTGCCAATGGATCTGGGGGCTCAGTTCAACATGTTCATAAGCCCAGGCATGAGTGAATCGACCGCTTCGGGTGATTCTTCAAAAAGCTCCATTAACCAATTCGGCTTCTTCGGCGTCTATCACTTGAAAAGCCGATTCAAAATCCGCGGCGAAATCAATTTCGAATATTACTCAACGGACTTTTCAGGCACGGGAGCCGGCTCGCGCACCTCAAACAATGCGACTCAGAAAATGACCAGCATTATGGGCGGCATTGAATATCTCTTTTAAAAAAAGCCCCGGGATAAACCCGAGGCTTTTGCAGCGCATCCGAAAAAGGTACGGCGTACCTTCTACATCATGTCGCCCATGCCACCCATGCCGCCCATACCAGGAGCACCAGGCATTGCTGGAGCGTCTTTTTTAGGAGCTTCAGCAATCATTGTTTCAGTAGTCAGCATCAAAGATGCCACAGAAGCTGCATTTACAAGAGCGCAACGAACAACTTTAACTGGATCGATAACACCGTCTTTGATCAAGTCAGTGTATTCGTCAGAGTATGCGTTGAAGCCCCAAGCAGCCGATTTATTTTGAAGGATACGATCCAAAACGATCGCGCCATCAAGACCCGCATTTGCCGCGATTTGACGAATAGGCTCTTCGCAAGCACGCTTGATGATCATCGCACCGAATTGCTCTTCTTCAGAGAATTTAGTTTTGTCGATTTTAGTTGCCGCTCTCAGGAGAGCAGTACCACCGCCAGCAACGATACCTTCTTCAACCGCAGCGCGAGTTGCGTTCAAAGCATCTTCTACACGGTGTTTTTTCTCTTTCATTTCAACTTCTGAAGGCGCACCAACGTGGATAACAGCTACGCCGCCAGCCAACTTAGCCAAACGCTCTTTCAATTTTTCTTTGTCGTAATCAGAAGTTGTTTCTTCGATTTGAGACTTAACTTGATTTACACGCGCAGTGATGTCGTTTTTCTTACCAGCGCCATCAATGATCGTTGTGTTGTCTTTATCAACTACGATACGTTTTGCAGAACCCAAGTCAGCAGCAGTCGCTTGTTCGAGTTTCGCACCCATCTCTTCAGAGATAAGCTTCGCACCCGTCAAAATCGCGATATCTTCAAGCATCGCTTTACGGCGGTCACCGAAACCGGGAGCTTTCACAGCGCAAACTTGAAGAGTGCCACGCAATTTATTAACAACCAACGTTGCCAATGCTTCGCCTTCAACATCTTCAGCGATGATCAACAATTGGCGACCTTGCTTAGCAACGCCTTCCAAAATACCGATCATGTCTTTCATAGAAGTGATTTTTTTATCGTATACAAGAACCAAAGCGTTCTCGAGAACTGCTTCCATTCTTTCCGCGTTCGTTACGAAGTAAGGAGAAAGGTAACCGCGGTCGAATTGCATACCTTCTACAACTGTCACTTCGGTTTTAGCCGTTTTGGATTCTTCGATCGTGATAACGCCTTCTTTGCCGACCTTATCCATCGCATCTGCCAACATTGTACCGATTTCTTTATCGTTGTTTGCAGAGATTGAACCCACTTGAGCGACTTCATTAGAGCCCTTAACTGGTTTCGCCATGGACTTCAACTCGTCAACGATCAAACCGACAGCTTTATCAATGCCGCGTTTTACGGACATCGGGTTGTGGCCAGCAGTCACAATTTTAGCGCCTTCGCGATAGATCGCTTGAGCCAAAACAGTTGCCGTTGTGGTACCGTCACCGGCTTCGTCATTGGTTTTAGAAGCAACTTCTTTAACCATTTGCGCGCCCATGTTTTCGAACTTGTTTTCCAATTCGATTTCTTTAGCAACAGTCACACCGTCTTTAGTGATCAACGGGGAGCCGAAAGATTTTTCGATAACAACGTTACGACCTTTAGGTCCGAGAGTTACTTTTACCGCGTTAGCAAGTGTGTTCACACCTTTCAAGATGTGCGCGCGGGCATCTTCTGAGAAACGTAATTCTTTACTCATTTTAAATTCTCCTTAAATAAAACTTTTAGAAATAAGCGGGATATTAGGAACGACTAGTGGAAAATACCGAGGATATCTTCTTCCTTCATCATCAAGTACTCTTGACCCTCGAGTTTCAACTCAGTGCCAGCGTACTTGCTGAACAAAACTTTATCGCCGGCTTTCACTTCCAGCGGAAGAATCTTTCCGTCTTCAGTAACGCGGCCTTTGCCGGTTGCAACGATTTCACCTTTTTGGGGTTTTTCTTTAGCAGTGTCTGGGATGAAAAGACCGCCAGCGGTTTTTTCTTCTTCAGCCATACGACGAACCAAAATACGATCATGAAGAGGGCGAACGCCAATCTCTTTAGCCATGTAAATTACCTCCGAAATATTTAGCCAATTGATATCGGAGGTAATATGAAGTGCCTTGTAATTATGTCAAGGCATATGGGGTAATTTTGTCTATTGTGTGGCGCGTAAGATAAGTCGTTTTGAGACCTTATTTTACGCGATCGGCAGACAGGACACTGGCACTAGGAGCCAGATCTGAGGAGTGTGTTCCAAAAACGCTGTTCGCATAAGCCGCCATGAGTTCGGCCACCTCTTCGGCCGTCAATTTACCGGCAACTTCATTGAAGGCGGCTTTCTTGTCATCCACCTTTGTCAAATACCCGACAAAGTAGTCTGTCACGGAAAGGTCCTTAGCCATTTCAAGGGTTGCTTGATCTTGTTCTAATTGTTCTTCAAGAGTTTCGCTATTGATGCCGGACGTGGCCTCGAGAGCGCTCTTGCGGCGGTTTAAATTAGGGTCTTTAGTTTTTGCGATCTGAATTTTGGTTTTGGTAACAGTGACCTTGCCGAGGGCATCTTGGACTTTTTCACTCTTCCATTCCCTGAAGCTCTTGGTTTTTACAGTTTCGACTGTCGGTGCGCCCTGGGCCGCTGTCCTCATAGGCTCGTGGGGCGTGATCGCGCGGGCATCCAAAGACAACGCGAAGCACATTAAAAATGGCAAACATAGAAGTGAGCTCTTAAGCATGAAAGGCCTCCGCAAGCACGTACAGCATCCAGGCGACTACCTTTCAAGGACTATGCCCCAGTTTGAGACGCTCCATGTCAAATATAGAGGATTTAAGCTGAATTATGGAACAATAATGGGCCTTTAAACCCCCAAAATTGTCTGTGAAATAAAGTCAGGTTACGGGCAAACGGGGACGGTAAAGTCGCCTTTGACCCGGGTGCCACCCACCCTCGGGTGCTGAAAAAAGCCGTTCACCACCCCGCTGACTTGGTCCTTATCAATCGAAAGGAACGTGATCTCGCCGTGATCCGCGCGCATGTTATCGCGAGGCTGCAATTCAAAATCGAGGTCCGCGAAAAAGATCGAAAGATTGGCGTTGAATGGATCTTCAGGGGTGATCGTCCAGCCGCCCACCTCATTTGGAGCAGTTAGACGTATTTGCAGAATAGAACCGGTCCTCTCTTGGCAGGGCTTAGAAACCGGATCATTCCAGAGCTGGACGATCATAAAATTCGGCTGAGATTTTTTAAGGTATGCGCGCCCGCTACGAAAATTCCAAACCTGACCATTAATCGTTCCATGAGCAGCCTCGCCCGTTCCAGTTTTTCTCTGATCATCATTGGAACTGGGCGACGGAGAGTTCGACGAGCTCCCCGGAGAGCATGCAACAATAAGAGTTAAGCTAAAAAGTAAAATGTCGCGCCTGAGACCCATCTACCTAAAAAGTTAAAGGGTTTCGAGTTTTAACTCAAGTTGACGAGTAAAAATATAGACATTTAGCTTAGTTAAGGACCTTCGAAGAGCAGGCCTATGGTACGAGTGCCTACCAAAAAGGGGGCCTCGCCGCAGGTTCGTGATGATCTGTCTGAAGTTTAAATTGAACTATAATGTGGTTTCAGCGTCCTTTAGCCTGGGCAGCTCTTCGCTGAGAAGATACTCGATGACCTCCGTCGCACTATAAGACATGCGACCACGTTTCATCATGCGTGAAACGTTGTTCAAGTCATCACCCGCTGTCAGCAAGTGGACTTCTTTAGCGCCGCCCGCTTGGATTTGCGCCATGCCGACATCGGCCATCAAAGCATTACACAAGCACTTACGGCCCACAGTGTCCTCAACCAGACCACCTTTTTTCACGTAGTCCGCAACAGGCTCCGCAGGACAACGTTGGCCAACGGTTCCATCTTCTTTTTTATAGAGATGTCTTAAATAACCAAGATCGCAAATGCGTTTACGGGCTTCGTAAGTCGCAGGCTCAGAGATACTTCCAGGGATTCGCGCGGCTTTGAACGGGAAGCCCGTCGGAGAGGAACGCGGATCAGTAAAGATCCAACCACCCGGAGGAGGAGTTTCACTCATCACCGTGTGGATCGCTTCTAAGCGTAATTTTGTATCTACCCCGGACTCATCCGAGAACGCAAACAGAGTGCCCACTTGAATCCCGTGCGCCCCCTGATCACGAACCGCTTTCATTTTCGCAGGAGTCGCATAATCCCCTGCCATCCAAAACGGCAGTTCCAGCGCCACCATGTCAGCAAGGGAGACCACGTCGCGCTCACCATAAATAGGCTCGCCACGTTCATTGAGTTTCATCGGTCCGCGCGGGGGAGCATTGTGTCCCCCTGCGAGAGGTCCTTCGACGATGAAACCGTCTACACGACCTGTGGACTTCTTTTTCAAGCTCGCTGCCAACACCGCCGAAGAAACGATCGGGAAAAAGAATGGGCGCTTCAGAGCTTGGAACTCCAGGCCTTCCATCACTTCTTTTGGATCAAACCAAGAAACGACGTCATCGCCGCCCTCCACTGGGATTTTCAAACCGGCTTTTTCGTTGTTAGCGAAGGCATCGAGCGCCCCCGGAATTTCACGAGGAATCCCGGCGCCCATGATGACATAGTCCACGTCCGCAAGCATGGCCCCATACAAGCAAGCCAAGTTCGGTAAGTGAATTTTCTCAAGCAAGTTAATACCGACCACTCCGCTGTGACCCTCCTTTGCGAGCCATACTTCGACGAAGCTCGACGCAACGGTCAGTTGTAAAAGCGCTTTTGGTGAATCCACCGAGAACATCGGTGCACGCTTGTAAGCTTTGTCTGGGGCGCGACCGCCCTCGATGAAGTACGTCTCGAGGATTTTTTGAGCGACACTTGGTAAGGGAAATGCGGCAAGCGCACGTCGAACAGTTCCATCAATATCGCCATCTTGCAGACGGCGGACAATCACGGAGTTGATTGCGGTTCCTGAGACAATACCGAGCTGACCCGTTTTAGATACGGTCCTCGCCAATTTCCAGTTCGAAACCGCGATTCCCATACCACCTTGAATAATAATTGGATGCTTGAAAGCCATCGATCCTCTTGTGCTCATTGCTTTTTAATCAAACGCTTAATCATGGGCTCTAGTAGAACAAAAACTAAGCGCCTTCGCATCAGGATATCACCCCCCGACGCTAAAGCAAAAAAACACAAACCTATGGAATTAGTAAAGAAAATAGTAGAAATTCTTTGCGAAAGCGCGCACCGGACAGTTTAAAAATAAATCGGGAAAATAATGTAGGAACAGGCGATCAAGGAGGTGCTCTTGGAAGCACAACGCCATTTACATCTTAAGGTACTGATTTAATTAGAAAATCGTATGACATTTTCATGACGAGCCAGAAAGCACCGGCCGCAGGGAGCCTTGTGCGCGATCGAGCTTTGCAAATGTCAAAAGCCCGACCGTGGAAAACTTACGGGCCTTTGTGTAATCTTACAGACCCGCTGTCAGCACAGAGATGAACCTCCCGCGCCGCAAGCGCTTACTATTACCCACAAGTTGAACCACCTTTGAACAGGACGTAGTCCTCTGCGATGTCATTGAGTCGCTGCCAA
>JBDHWW010000010.1:0-80574 GCA_039810425.1 Pseudobdellovibrionaceae bacterium
TCTTTTGTTAACCAGTGGAAATCATTCCACGAAAGGCTGGTGCCCTCAACTTTCAACTAAATTTGAAATTTCTCCTCGAAGCTATAACCCAGGACCTTCGTACCGTTTGCAATCAGATCGAGCGTTCCAGGTGTGAGGTCTTCAGCGCGTAGAAGCGTGCCGTCCTTCAAAAGATAACGAACCACCTTTTTCGCAGTGTCGGCTTTTTCCCAGAAAACGGGTTTGTTATAAACCATTGAACCTGGTGCGGATTCAACGTTAGCGCCGCAGAACATGTCGCCCGCGAATGCGATTTGAGAAACCATTACTGTTAATACTGTTGCTAATACCTTTTTCATATCTAACTCCTTTTTGTTAAAGACTGTCGTCTTGGTGTGATCTTAGTTATAGGGAGTTAAGGGCCTGATTTATAGATTTGTTAAGTAAAAGTAGGCCCATTTTGATAACCATTTAGTAAATTTAAATAACCTAAGTTATTATATTTACATGAAAGTATTTGAATTCAGGGATTATAAAGAGTTTTTAGGCCATTGGCTGAAGGACCATCCAAAGGGCGGGCGAGGCCAGCTAAAACGGATGGCGGACTACCTGCGGGTTTCAACGACATTGCTCAGTCAGGTGCTCAAGGGTGACAAGCACTTCAGTTTGGAAACCGCTGCGGAAATTACTGAGTACGTAGGACTTAATGAAAAAGAAGCCGAATACTTTCTGCTGCTCGTAGAGCATCAACGCGCTGGTGGCTTCAAACTTAAAAAAATTCTCGAGAAAAAGCTAGAGCGCGAACAACAAGCAGGTGCTCAGCTGGCGAACCGCCTGCAGAAAGACCGCCAACTTTCAGACGAAGAGAAAATGCAGTTCTATTCAAGCTGGATGTATTCAGGGGTGCGCCTGCTTAGCGCCATTCCAGAGATGACAGATGCTCAAACCATCAGTCAGCGTCTCAATATCCCGCTCGGCACTGTGAACACTGTGATCAATTTTCTATTGGAAAAAAATCTCTGCGTGATAAAAGATGGCAAGCTCTCTTATGGCGCTTATCGGACTCATATCGGCAAGGACTCGCCGTTTGTGGTGAAACATCACCAGAATTGGCGTATGAAGGGCTTCCAGTCGATGGAACTTCGTCGCGACGAAGATTTATTCTTCACCCAACCCATGGCTCTTTCTAAAGAAGCCGCTGAAAAAATCCGCCTGATGCTTCCGGGAATCATCGAACAGCTTCACGCCATCGGCGGCCCTTCAGAAAGCGAAGTCGTCCGCTGCATTAACATTGATTGGTTCGAGTATTGATCCAAGCACTAAACCAAAAGGCGGGAAAGTCTAAAAACGCCCCCGACTTTCTCGAGATACCTTAATATATTCCTATGAGCACTTGTTTTTACCTACTTCTCTTATCAACTCGCAGCTGGCGAGTATCTTTTTTGGCTCTAAGTTTTTACAACCGGCCCCAAATGAAAATCCGCTTAAACGGATAGAAAAAGGGTTTCTCGTCCGGGAGAATCGCGAACAAGCGTTGCTTGTACTCCGTCACGAAGGCCGCAAAGTCGGCTTCCGACAGCTGCTTTTGGAAATGGGTGAGCATCGAGCCCTTCACCCACTCGATCACGCCTTCGCGGGACTCCAGCACATGGCCATACACGTTCACGAAAATTTTTTGCCGCGCAAAACCCAGCTTGTACATCATGCGCGCGTATTCGTCCGGGCTCAGCATCGTCGCCGTTTTGTCGTAAGGATTCGCCAGCAGATCGCGCCACTTTTGCTCCATGCTCATCGTGACCGCGAGTGTGTGGGTTGGATAATCGTGATTCATCGGCATCTGCACCGCCAGTTGCCCGCCCGCGTGCAAAGCTTTCGTCAAACGCGCAAACAAAGCATGATGATCCTCGCACCACTACAAAGCCGCGTTGGAAAAGATCACGTCATAGTCTTCTGAAGGCGACCATGTTTGAATGTCCCCCTTCACGAAGTTTAGGTTATTCTCAGCAAAGACCTGCGCCTTTAAGAGCATCTGCTCAGAAGAATCAAGCCCCGTCGTTTGATCAGCGCGAACGAAATGATGCAACTCGGCCGTGAGTTCTCCGGTGCCACAACCAAGATCGATGACCTTGATGCGCGAGCGTGGGGTTTCGAGGAGGTTCATGAGATCAAAGAAAGGCTGAGATCTTTCCTCTTTAAATTTTTCGTATTGTGTGGGATTCCAGGCATCTTGAGACATGCCCCCTATCTTAGGACATACGGCCGCGGTATTCAGCAGGAACTTTTATGAAATTCATCAAAGTCTCGGTGAGCTCTCCGACAAGCTGATCAAGGTCAATTTGATCAATATTCTCGTCGACCGAAGACAACGCCGTCGCCCGGAGCATGTACTGCACGATGAACAATGTGGTCTCGTAGTCCTTACCCGTTTTGGTCACACCGTAGTGCTCGTTCATAAAACCCAAAATAAGTTCCGCCATGGTTCGGTGAAACCTCAAAGCCTCGCTGTTCTTATCAACAATCGACACAGCTCCGATCATCACCTTGCGAAACAACAAATCCTCCGTGCTCACTTTATAATAATGAGAGAACAACTGAGTAATAACCTCACGGGCTCCCAATTTTGGTGATATCCCCGCAAGGCGCTCTTTCAAACGGCCATGCTCATACTCAAAGGTCTGATCGATTAAAGCCGCTATCACGGCCTCTTTGGATGGAAAGTACTGGTAAAGGGAGCCAATGCTCACACCGGACTCTTCAGCCACCTTATTGGTACTGAACTTCTGTACGCCAAACCTACGGATAATTTTTGACGCGCCTTGTAGTATCACTTGGTAGGTCTGCCGAGAGCGCTCTTGCTTGGGCTCTTTACGCGGCTCAATCGTCGATGTGGACTTCTTTTTGTTCATGAAATTCGAGTGCCTCTATGTATTTAATCGAACAAAATTCTCAAGCTATCTACGATTAAATCACCTGAGTTCAAACAGGTCACTGCTAAATTTGTTAAATGTCCTGCCTATAAGGCTCAGGTCTCAAAGAGACTGATCTGGAGACTTGCCGCCCAGCTTGATGGCAACATCCATCCCCGCAGACTGATTTTTGATGGAGACCGATGGGTTCTGAACCACGCGCTGTTGAAGCTTTGCGAAGATCGGCTCGCGGATCGCTAAATTGTTATCTTGCAGCACGCACTGACGAGCGGCCTTTTCAGTCACGTTCACCACAATCGGAGCCTTCAAGTTGGCAGTCATTTGAGTTGGATCATCTGGAATCGTCACGATCGAGAAGTAACGGGCCTTTTCTTGAGTCTGAAGCTTCAAGGCCTCAAGATCGCTCTTCGTGAGAGTGACTTTATACGTCTCAGTAAAAAGCTCCGGTTCCAACACTGGAAACGCAATGTGCGGCGATTCACAGCTTTGAAGCCAGGCAAAGATTTCGTCGCTTGGATCATCAAGGAGAACAAACTGGCGAAGATCCGCAAATCCCAAAAGGCCCTCTGGAAAAGTCAAAACGTCGTTGTTTTGCAATTCGACCCGGCCAAATCTGGAAGTATTAATGATCACGCAGCCCCCCTGCAATTGAGACAAGTAGACCCTTTCTTAGTGACACGCATGCCTTAGAAAAGGGTTAACTTAGCTATAAATCTGGACCTAAATCTGGAATTACTCAATTGAAAAATTTGCCCCATGACAGAGCGCTTCTAAAAACGCCCCGCTGGACATGCACGCACCGAGCGGCTCAGAGGAGTTTTAAGGTTTTAACAGTTTCGCCACAGAGCGAGTTTTATCAGAGGAAACAGTCGCCGATTGCTGATTCTGCTCTTGAATCGCCATATAAACTTCTTCGCGATGGATTTTGGTATCTTTAGGCGCTTCGATCCCGAGACGGACCTGTTTGCCCTTGATTTGTACAACGCGAATCTTGATGTGATCATCAATCGCGATGCTTTCACCCAACTTCCTTGTGAGAACCAACATAGGATTACTCCTTTATTCCTAGCAGGGACTTCTTGCCCTAGCCGCACAGATAACTATGCACAAAAGAGTTATCGGTACGGTTTAAGCGGAACTGTAGGTATAATTTCTATTTTAGAAAGTCAAGAAGGCTTGGCTGAATAACCTTACCGGAAGTTTCAAGAGTTGCGCGCAGAGCGCTATCGGTCTTGTTAATGTTGGATACAACATCGAATAATTCCACGTCTTCCAGTTGGGAGGCCGTCGATTTGTTATCCACGATCGCCTTTTGCAGGGATTCTGACGTGCTATTCACGGCCATGACTCGGGCCCCGACCTCAGAACGGGCGAGCACGACCTGGGAAATGGCCTGGTCCAAAGTGTCCAGACTCTCCTGAATCCCCGCTTTGTCATTGGTGCGTAACGAAATCTCCAACCCCTTCAGGGTTTCGAACAAGTTCACCCCGGCTCCATTGGTCACAGGATCCCTGGCCGGAGCCCCGATACGCTGGGCACGGTAAGCGCTGGCCGGCGCACGGGTCTGAACGTAGTTTTCCTCGAACTCTTGGTTTTTCTCTTTACGCTCGATCTCTTGTTGCTTGAACTCCTGGACATCTTCCGCTGTTTTCGGAGTTTCATAGCGGGAACGAATAATGCCGTCACCGCTGAGGCCTTTACCCAAAAAGACCTTGTCGCCAGGCATATTCATCGCCACGAAAGAGTCCTTGTGGATCCCGATCTTCATGTCGCCGTCGTTACCGAAGTACTCGCCGGACTGATTGAACGGAGCGGTCTGAGTTTTGGAGCCGCCGAAGATGTATCTTTCACCGAGCTTGCGGTTGCCAATTTGGATCGACTGATTGTAGATCTGCTCAACCTCTGACGCCGTCACTTCGCGAGACTGTTCATTGCCGCTGGCATCATTGGCCTGGCTGATCGCAAGTTCTTTTGCACGCATCAAGATCTCGCTGAGCTCACTCAAAGACTGATCCGAGAACTCCAAGAACGATTTCACGTTATTGATGTTTTTAATGTACTGCTGGTTTCCACGCTCTTCGGTTCGGGCCGCCAAAACACGGGCCGAAGACAATGGATCGTCCGAAGGCTTGTTGATACGCTTCTGAGTGGCCGCCTGATTCTGCAATTCATTCATCTCTGAACGATTTTTCGTCAGATTCTGATTCACTTGATTGTATGACATCTTGTCAGCTATTCTCACGGCCCACTACCCCAGCTATTACAATCGTTTCAAATTCAAGACGGTATCAAACATTTCATCCGCGGTTTTAATCACGCGCGCAGACGCTTCATATGCTTTTTGGAATTCAATCATTTTAGTGGTCTCTTCATCCAGACTCACCCCACTGATGCTTTCACGGATGTTCTGCAATTGACTCAAAACGTTCTTCTGAGACTCCTGCGACCGCACTGCCCGTTGAGTAACCGTACCGATCTGACCAACTTGGGTGTTGTAGTAATCGTCAAAAGTTGCGGAGCCATTATCCATCATCTGACGGTTTTGCAGATTCGAAATAATATTCGCGACGGTATTGTCCCCTGGCGCGTTGGCCTCGGCACCAGCAGCAATACGGCCAACGTCGTTAAAGATCGTGCGATTCACCGATAAGGTTTCAGCGGCGCCCTTGACATTATCAGGCTGTTCGAAGAACAACACACCCGCCTTACCGTAACGGTCAAAACCCTCTACATGGGCTTTATTTACTTCGGTCGCCATTTGGTAAGCCATGCTATCGATGCTCCCCAAGAACTGCTCAATCACTTCGTCACGAACTTCCAAGGCGCCGCCCATACGGCCACCGCGGATTTGATTGGTAATATTCACCGGCGTGCCATTGGCGGTGGATTGGAAGAATATCTCGACACGGTCACGGTCATCGGTTCTTGCGGCCTTCAATTCATTTGCCGTTGTGCCCGAAACCAAAATCGCTGTCCGCCCCGCCGTCACGGAAACGTGCCCATCAGTGCCTTCCGCCCAAGAAATATCAATCTTGTCGCCCATTTTCTTGAGCAACAGATCACGGCGGTCCCGTTCGTCGTTGGCCGGCATCCCTTGGACTTCCACCACTTGAATTTTTTCATTGAGTTGCGCGATCTCTTTGGCCATCTGATTCACTTCTTGAGTGACTGTCAGCAATTGACCGTCGATATCATCTTGAACATCCTTGAGCTGGGTCGTCACACGACCGAACTCTTTGGTCATGGATTCGCCCGCCTCGCGAACCATCGTTCTTGATGCCAGGGACTCAGGGTTATTACTCAACTCCCGGAACGAGTTGAAGAAGCCCGTCATATACTGATTCAGGCCCTTATTCGTTTGTTCGTTATATACTTGCTCTACCCGGGACAAAGCATCGGCGCGCGAGTCCGCATAGCCCATATTCGTGCTTTCACGCTGGATCTGCTTTTCAAGCCAAGGATTATTGACCCGAGTGACGACACCGGCTCGGGCGCCCATCCCGATACGAAGATTTCCTTCGCCCGAAGGTTCATTTGTCATGAGCTCCACACGTTGGCGGGAAAAGCCTTCAGTGGACTTATTCGCGATGTTATGGCCGACGGTTTGCAAAGCTGTCTGACTGTTCATCAGAGAGCGCTTACCCACGTCCATCATTGCAGAAATTTTAGACATCCTGTCCTTCTTTGTTGGGGCTCAACATCCTGTTAGGCCCGTACACCGGCTAACCTTCTTTACTTACAAAATGACCTGCCTGCTCAGGACCGCGTTGGACTTGACCTTTGGCTCCATAGGTTTTCTTGCCGCTCAAGGTGTCTTTGATGTTGCCTAAAGCGCCGTTCAAATTTTTCAAAGCGGATTGAGCAACGCCTTCGTTCTCTTTGTTGAGTTCAGAAAGACGTTTGATCAAAAGATCCAATGCGGAGTGAATCACACGCAGACGATCGCCCTCCGCTCCGCCGAGGTTTTTTGCGATATCTAAAAGTCGCGGATTCTCGTGATCCGCATGCACGAGGCTTGCGAGTTCCGCGGCATAGCGCATACGCAACCCATCGATGGATTTGATTTTGTACAATAGGTTTTCTTTGATCTCATTGTTCTCTTGCAGCTTTTCCATTTCCGCATCAATGAGCAACTGTTTTTCTTTTCTGACAAGATCCAAAAGCTGGCGGTAAAGCTTGGTCATCTCTTCAAGATTGGCAACCAGTCTTTGAAAGCTTCTGTCTTTGGTTGGTTCCGTGATTGTTGATTCCATAAGCCCCTGTCTTCCTTGATTGAGCTAACTAGTTCAGCTTCAGGCTTCTCGCCTTACGCCCTCTCGGCGGCTACCGCTAGTTTTTCATATCTTCCATTGATAAGTGTTCGTCAACCAAACGGTCTGCGACCGCCTTTGCGTCAACTTTGTATTTTCCGTCATCAATCAATTGACGGAACTTCGCAACTTTTGCCTCATCGACATCCGGTGCGGCCATCGCCAGTTCTTTAATGCGCTTTGCTTCTTGCGCCTTTTGAGAAACATCAACTTTTGCCGAAGAATCGTTTTTGCCAAGTTCCGAGGACGCGTTGGCTTTTGCATTTGCAGGAGTTGCCGTCGCAGAAGTCGCGCTGTTTTTCGCGCGCTCTGTTTTTGCACCATCAACCAAGTTCAGATTCTGGCCAACTTTATTGTGCGTAATTTTCATAAGAGTCTCCTACTCATCTTTTGATAGTACCACAATGGGACACTATCTACTAACTCATTCTGAGACCGCCGCCGGGTCTTGAGGTCCAGTCTGGGTATGCCAAAAGAAAGTTTTTGCTTCAGGGCTTAAAAGCCCAACAGTCTCGCCAGCTTGGATTTTCTCTCCGAGCTTTATGGCATTCACACTCCCCTTAAAAACCAGTCGGCTCTTTAGACCATTGTCATGTTCGACCTCTAAGAGGTTCTCGCCGGTTAATAAGGTCTTCTTATCCAGCAGAACACCCTGCCAGGGGTTTGAAACTTCCAGAGGTTTTTTGTTTTCCGCCACCGCCTGCGCGTTTCTATCAAAACGGAATGAAAGGTTTTCCGATTTCTTGTTTTGCTGAAATGGCTTTGCTGTGAATTCATCCTTTTGCGTCAGGGGCAACGGGCCTTGGGGCTTCTGCACCGGGTTCTTAATCCCCATCTGCACGCCATATCTATCCACCATTTGTCTGTAGATCAAATCCGCAAGACCGATCCCGCCTTGCTGGCCCCATTTATCGACATATTCTTGATCGAGTTGCTCGCGAAAAATCTTTTCCGCCTGATTGCTCTGGATGAATCCGCCTTCATGGACCGTCGACCGCATCGCCTTAGTCATTTCCCCAAGAAAGTGCTTCTCGTACATTTCAGAAACTTCACGGAGTTTTTCTTCCGTAGTTTTTGTTGCCGGCCGTGGATTCAGATTGTTGCTCGGGATTTTCATAGCGCGTGCCCAGCCTCACGTGAAGAGAAAAAAAGGGGAGTTAGAGTTCGAGAATCTCGTGCATCCTGCACTTGACTCTGAGTAGTCCTTCTTGCGAAGGACCCAAGCTTCGGCTCGTGTTCGCCATTCCTTGACGTTCGCTGACCTATTGCTACCGTTTCCTGCGAGAAACTTTCGACTCTTGACCATCCATGGTTCGCGATCTCTTCCTCACCCTCCCCGCGTTTCAAAAACATCCATGTCTCTGAAACTAATAACTCCATTTTAATATTCTCTGTTTCATTTCGAAACATATTTTTCATAAAACGTCGAGTTCCCCGTGCAAAGCTCCAGCTGCCTTGATGGACTGAAGTATTGTAATCAGGTCCTTTGGAGAGACGCCGAGCTTATTCAAAGCCTGGACCAACTCCCCAACACTCACGCCCGTGTCTAAAACCGCCACTTTGTCGTCAGATGTTTTTTTTCCATCGCCGACTTTCACGGCAAGACTTCCATGCGAAATAGCGACTTTGGAAATCTTCACTTTATCGCCAATCACGATCGTGCCGGTTTTTTCATTGATAACCACTTTTGCGATGCTATCCGGATTGATTTCAATAGCTTCAATTGTTGCAAGCAGTTCTACGCCGCGATTTTCATACGCCGCCGGCGTAATAATATCCACCGTGCCGGAGTCTTTTGCTGTCGCGTAGACGCCGCCAAGCTCTTTATTGATGGTCAGAATCGTTCGCGCGGCCGTCGTGAAATCCGGATTATGCAAAGTCATTCTGAACATTTTACGAGAGGCAAAATCACCGGTCACATCACGTTCGATGATTGCACCATTCGGGATTCTGCCTGACGTGGTGTGGACATCTTTGCCGTCGCCGCCAAGAATGATGCTTCCTTGCGCCACCGCGAAGACCTGATCATTTGCCGCGCGCATTGGGGTTTGCAAAAGAGTCCCGCCCTGCAAACTTTGAGACTCGCCAATAGCGCTGACGGTGATATCCATAGGATTTCCCGCTTTACCAAACGGCGGCAATGTCGCTGTCACGATAACCGCCGCGACGTTCTTACCTTGGAAATCCTGGGCATCAAGTTTCATGCCGAGCTTATCGAGCATGCGCAACATCGACTTCGAAGTAAACTCAGACTTACCATCGCCCGTGCCCTTGAGCCCAACGACAATGCCATAACCAATCAGCTGATTTTCACGTACACCGCGGATGCTGGCGATGTCTTTCAGGCGCGCCGCTGACGCCGTGTAACCGATGAGTGTCACAAGAAGTGCTAGAAGAATTTTATTCATTGGTTGGCTTCCTTCTGATGCTAACGACGTCAAACTGCGGATCAATCAGCTTCGTCGAACTGATCCCTTCGTCATTGAAATCCTCGGGACGAACAAGGCCCGCAGCAATCACTTTGTATTCGCGTTTTCCTATCATGAATGGCTGAGCACCACGCACACGATAGTTTCCGTCCGCCAGCTTTTCGACGATTTTCGTGCCGATCTGCTGGATATTTGCCAATTCTTCTTTGGCATCATCCTTTTTTTCATCAGACTTGACCGCCGCCGGGGCTCGGTTGGCATCGCTCTCACTGTTTGCCGCCAAGCCGCCACCTTGATTTGCAAGCTCTTGCTCTTCAAGCTGCTTTAAGAGTTTCTTGATCACGTTGACTTTCGTTTCAACCTGCTTGAGCGAAGGGCCATCCAGCTTCACATTCAGTACATCACCTTCACGACGGGATTTATTCTGGGCAAACAGGTAAGCGCCTTGCCCCTCCATCACCCACATAGAGCCCGCCTGCGCACCCAAATCCGCCTCTTCTTCCATACGAGAGCGAGTCATGCGCTTGTATTGACGATTTGAAGGCACACTCATCTGAGGATTTTCAGAATACCGGACAGAACCACCATCTGCATCCGGGGTTACGACGGCTTCTTCAGTCTTACCGGTGACGCGGGTCCAGAACTCATTCATTGTCGCGCAGCCAGAAAGCACCAATACGGCGGTCATCATTGTGAAGCTTAGAAACCAACGACTCATTGCACTTTCACCACACCCTTTTCAATCACCGTTGCCGACATTATTTTCTGTGTTTCCGAGTTTTTGATTTTGATCACGTCGCCAACAAAACCGCTTTCCTCCGCCGAGGCATTAATGGAAACTTCGAAGTTCTGATCTCCCACCAAAGCTTTGACCACTTGACCGCGACGAGCCGCCGGCTCACGTTTGAGATCCGACAACACGATCGGCAAACGCGGAGTTAAGCTCCGATTCGCAATCAAACCAACGATTTGGTCCATCGCGGGAGTTTCTTCTTTCACAAATGTTATATCCGTCTCCAGCATCTCAAGATCTTCTGCCTGCAAGCGCTCGCCAAAGCGGATGAGCTTTCTTGCGACCGGAACTTGTTTTTGCACGCGAGCCACGCCCGTAATCCACTTATTGATAAACCGGCCTTCTTCCAGCACCGGAATCATAAACGAGCCGTACCTAATTTCCTGATCCCAATCAATGTTCCAGCCTTTGCTCGGCAACTTCGGCAAACTGTTGAACCGGATTTGAAATGTACATACACCGCAGCGAGCCGCCAAGATGTTACGAAGTGTCTTTTCAAGATCTATTTTCGAAAAACCCTCTTGACGGATCTTAATGCGGATTTCGGCGGGAATTTTAAAAGCCGGATTCAGTTTTTTAAGCACCTCGCTGTTTCTAACGAGCGCACGAAGTTTTTTGGAAACGTCTTCACCAGACAGCGTCAGACTGTCTTGCGTTTCAATTTTGTCGACCAAAGGCATTTTGGCGATTTCATTAAATGCAACACCGCTGAGTTCTTTCAACTCGGCAACTTGAAAAACTGAAATCACCGTTGTATTTGAAACCTCCGCTTCGTTCGGAAAAATCACTTCAGGGCGGGCCCACGCAAGGCTCGCCATCATTGTGATTCCCACGAAAAGAGTTTTCACTAAGGTCATCTCAATCACCTCATATTATTGATGGATTGAAGCATTTGATCCGACGCCTGAATCACTTTGCTATTAGTCTCATAAGCACGCTGCGCCGTGATCATGTTTACCATCTCATCAACGATGTTCACGTTACTGGACTCAAGCTGACCTTGTGAGAGATAGCCTGTGCCGTTCAATCCGGGACGAGTCGCTTGCGGCTGGCCACTGGAAGGAGTTTGCGTAAAAACGTTCTTACCCATCGCTTTGAGGCCCGCCGGGTTGATGAAGTTCACAACGTCGATCTGACCAATAACTTGTGGCGCATCATTCAAACCTTGGATCACGCGGACCTCACCACTCGGAGAAACTTCAAGGCCCGCGACATTCGGCGGAATTGTAATTTCCGGCTGAAGCGCATTCCCGTTTTTATCGACAATCTTGCCGTTAGGATCTTTTTTAAAGGCCCCATCACGGGTAAAACCCACTTGCCCATCCGGCGTCAAAACTTGGAAAAATCCCGAGCCTTCGATTTGAATATCGAGGGGATTCTTCGTCACAAGGGCATTTCCCATCGCGAAGTCTTTTTGAACAGCGGCGGTCCGCACGCCCAAGCCGGTTTGCACGCCGTTTGGAGAATACGAATTCATCCCCGTCTCTGTTCCCAGCTCTTTTTGAGTTTGGTAAACGAGGTCTTCAAACTCCGCGCGAGATTTTTTGAATCCTGCGGTCGAGACGTTCGCGATATTATTGGCGATCACATCCATATTAGTCTGTTGTGCTGCCATGCCTGTTGCTGCGGTATTAAGACTTTTCAACATTTCCTACCTCAATCCTTTAGAGCGAAGTCTTGCCGACGACATTAACTAATTTTTCCGACATGCTGTCATATGCACCGATTGCTTTTTGAGTGCTCTCAAAAACGCGATTTGTTTGAATCATGTCCGTCATTTCTTGAACGATATTGACGTTGCTCGTTTCAACAAAGCCCTGTTTCAAACTTGGCGCCACCACGTTGGTCATTTCAGGCGCCATGTTCTGCTTAAACCCATAGAGCGAGTTTCCGGTTTTCTGCAAAGACTCCGGATTTTTCACTTCCACCAAAGACAAGCGGCCCATGTTTTCGGTGCCTTGGAAAATGTCGCCGCTATCGTTGATCGTGACGGCGCCAGCGCCAGTGTCAAAGCGGATTGTGCGCGATGCCGGGTCGGCTCCTGGTTCGCCATTTCTTAGAACCGGAAAGCCATCCTTCGTAACAAGCTGTCCGTTGCCATCCATTGTAAAGTTTCCGGCGCGTGTGAGCTTAACTCCATTTGGAGTTGCCACTTCAAAAAAGCCTTTGCCATCAATCGCCACGTCCAAAGTATTGCCGGTGGGTTTCAAGCCCCCTTGCGAGAAATCAGTGAAGGTTCCTTTCGTGTCGACGTAACTCTTATCACCGCCTTGCATGTCATAAAAACTTTCGATAGAGGCGGGCACACGCGGAACTTGGATGACTTCAGGCGGCTTTTCGTTGGCAGTGAGGTATTCATTAAATAATTGCTGGTCACGCTTAAACGCGGGAGTGTTAACGTTTGCCAAGTTGTTGGCAATCGTATCAAGTTTCAAACTTTGTGCGAGAGCTCCGCTGAGCGCTGTATAGACACCTTTTGTACTCATTCAAGCCCCTCCGAGCATTCAAGCGAGCAAGCCGTGTGCCACTCAGACCCCTCTGAACGAACGTCTGGTTTCATCTTGTAAAGCGAATTTGGACTCAAGTTATTTAGATCTGAGCCGAGGGCAGTCTTTTCCCCGACCTCTGTCGAGGTGACGGAATATTGTCGCTGTTGTTGAAACCGTCAAAATCAGCGAAGCCTAGTTTTCACTCTAAGGCTCGACGCTGGTTCGTAAGTAAACTCATAATAAAAATTATGAAACGCTTTCTGGCGGCCCTAATCACATGTATTCCCCTGGCGACTTCCGCGGTTCAAAAAACTGCGACGGAAAAGCCCGTGCTGAATACATCCAATCTTAAAACCCCAAGCCTGAAAGAGAAACTGCAAACCCTTACGCAAAAGAACAACCGTGCTGCCAACAACAATACTCTGATCTTTGATCTGCCCGTGACCTACAACAAGAAGGTCAGCAGATGGGTTCATTACTATCAGTCCCGCGGGCAAAAATGGTTTCGTGAGTGGCTGGCCCGTTCTTCGAAATATATGCCTTTTATTCAAGCCGAATTGCAGCGCGCGAACCTTCCGACGGATTTGGCGTTCATGGTGATGATTGAAAGTGGTTTCTCGTCGGCAGCCGTCAGTCATGCGGATGCTGTGGGTCCATGGCAGTTTATCGCACCGACCGGGAATCGTTATGGCTTGCAAAACAACTGGTGGCTCGATGAACGTCGTGACTTGAAAAAAAGCACTCTTGCGGCGATTCGCTACCTGAAAGACCTGCGTGAGGAATTCGGCTCTTGGTACCTCGTCGCGGCAAGCTATAACATGGGCGAAGCCGGTCTTCGCCGGCAAATTAAGAAGTACCAAACTAAGGACTATTGGATTCTGGTTCAAAAAGGTGCCCTGCCCGATGAAACCCAGGAGTATGTCCCGAAGATTTTGGCGGCGATGCTTATTGCGAAGGCGCCGAATCTTTACGGCTTCCGCGACATCGAAAAGTTGGATCCGTTGGATTACGAAGTTGTTTCGGTTCCTGGTGGCACGGATCTCGACGGCGTCGCCGACCATCTTGGGGTCACGCGAAAATCACTAAAAGATTTGAACGCTGAGATCCTTTTGGGTTACATTCCTCGTCAGATCGGTAGATACTATATCCGCGTGCCAAAAGGTGCCGGCCGTATGGTTTCAAGTTTCACCGGTCAAAATTCTACTGGCAAAACTGCGGAGTAAACCCTCAACATGGCGACCTCTCAACCACCAAAAATCATCGTCCAAAAATATGGTGGCGCGACTCTTGCCGATCCTGTCAAAATCAAAGCCGTCGCCCAAAGAATTGCCGAGCAGGCAAAGTCCGGCACTCGTTTAGTGGTCGTCGTCAGCGCGATGGGTAAAACAACCAACTCTTTGATTGATCTTGCCAGCCAGGTTTCTACGAATCCTCATCAGCGGGAAATGGATATGCTCCTCACCGTCGGTGAACGTATCAGTATGGCCTTAATGAGTATGGCGTTGAACGATCTTGGTTGCAGGGCGATCAGCTTTACTGGAAGCCAAGCCGGGATTCTGACTAATGATTCTCATGTGAACGCTTTCATCGTTGATGTAAAAGCTTTTCGCGTTCAAGAAGCTTTGGATCAAGGCAAAGTTGTAATTCTCGCTGGTTTCCAAGGGGTCTCACCAGTCACAAAAGAAATTACAACTCTCGGCCGTGGTGGCTCTGATACTTCAGCCGTTGCGATGTCAGCGGCATTCTCGGCCACTCGCTGCGAGATTTTAAAAGACGTGCCGGCGGTTTATACCGCAGACCCGAACGTGGTGAAAGAAGCCCGCCCGCTTCAGCAATTAAATTACGATCAACTGATGGAAATGACTTTCTGGGGCGCCAAGGTTCTGCACTATCGCTCGGTGGAACTCGCAAAGATCCGCAAAGTCAGGCTCTATATCGGCCCTGCGGCCACGAAAACTTCTGACGGTACCCTGGTTGAGGAGGGACTGAATATGTTTGAATCCTGCAAAGCTCTTTCATTGAACTCCCATGAAACGGTCTTACAAATCACTTCTCCTCATTCTTCAAACCATGCTTTGGATTCTTTGAAGAAATACTTCGAAGGGAAACAGATCACGTTCCCTCAGTTGCTGGATCTCGAAAGAAGAGATGGCAAGACGGTCTTACTCATGACCGGCCCGCAGGAAATCATGTCGGCAATCAAGGGCGCTCTTCATCAACACCAAGATTTTATTTTGAATCCCACGGACTTTTCTTCGGTGACCCTGACTTGCACGGGCTCAACCGCTCCAGAAATTCCCCAGCTAGTGATGAGGACTTTAGATGGCGCCAAAGTTCAGGCACACAAAATGATGATTCAGGCGATGAGCGTGACCGTGCTCGTGGATTCAGCCACCCGCAAGACCACACTCCAAGCATTACACACTCTTATTTAAGGCATAAGTTCAGAATTTTTAAGCCAATAGCGATTTTGGATTTTCTTCCAAATATCAGAATGCGGGCCGGTAATACCGTCGGGGCCAGTAATTCCGGCAAGACCGCGATTCACTAGTTTTGGATCCAGCTTTCCACCCGGCAAGAACTGCTTTAAATCCGGCCCACCGGCGGCCGCTTGCGGATTTCTCGGATCGTAAGGACGACCATCACCGTCGCCACGGCCGCCATTGCCACCATTGCCCCAGCCGCCGCCGCCGCCACGGAAGCCTGCGTTGACTTGTGCCGCTTGAGAAGCGCCGCCGCCCCTGCCATCACCGCCGCCGGGAGCGCCGCCGCCACTATCGCCGAGGTTCGCACCCCTACCCATCTTACCACCGATTTCGTCGGCTTTACCTGAAGACGGCGCCATACCATTACCATCCCAACCTAAAGTTGAGAACGGAGAGTCTGAGATCGAAGAGCCCGGCCCCCCATTGCCTGTAAGACTTGACATCTCGGCACCCCCAGCAGGTCCCATGTCAGAAACTTTTACTTGAGGGCCGCAGCCGGCCGCGTTCGGATTGTTTTTACAAATGCAAATCTGATTGCTCGCTGCCATTTGCGGATTAGAACAATCTGTCGCCACGGTTGCACAACCCAACGCCGTCGGGTTCGCCGTGCAATAAGAACTGAAATCTGTGTTTCCCCCGGTGGCACAACTTGCCACTCCAGGAATCGCTTGAACCATGCCTTGAATCGCTTGTTGTGATTGTGCTACCTTTGCATCGAGCTTTTTACACTCGTCGTAATAGCCATCAACGACACCCTGCTGTTGCGCCAAGTACCCAGAGTCAATACCTGGTCCCGCCATTTGCCTTAAGTTGTCCGCCGAAGCCTTGCATGTTTTCATACAATCACTTCGCGTATCACCGCAGTTTTTGTTGAAGTAAACCGTCGCGGCATTGGCGCCTGCTAAGATCGGAGCGAGCTTCGTACAAGCCCCCATGCCCATAGCGCCCGCTTGAGATGCAAAACTGAGCAGATCTGACTGCGCACCTTGCATGCCGCTATCCTGGTCTTGGTCACAACCCACGAAAGCCGCGTCACGCACCGCTTTGCATGAGTTCACTGCATTGTTCAAACTAGAATCAGAGGCGCCCGTTCCAGGGTTATTATTATACATACTTCTGGTCAGCGATTCATCGTCGGAGGGAGTGTAACATCCACACTCCCCACCAACGCGTTGAGGTTCTTGGGGAGCCTTACAAGTGATATTACAAGATTGATCTGAGGCTGGTCTCTGTTTCTGGTTGGCAGAAGTTGCCTGGCTACGCCCACTGACTGCTGGTGCCGTAAAGCCGCGGCAAGCGTTAATACAGGCTGTATTCCCGCCCTTGCACTGGCTGAGACAGGTCTCAGTCTCGCTAGCAACAGCTTCAGAGGAGAAATCAAAAGCCAAAAAACAAAATAGAAGCAATTGAAGAGTGAAAAATGCATATTTTGTCATGTATTCCCCTAGGTTTAGTATCGGCCCTTCAGAGGAGAATTTAAAGCGCAATCCCATAATGGAACAAATATTGTAGCGACCGCAGAAGAGTTTTTGCCATTTTCGTCGGCCTGTCTCAGAATGAGAAAGTCCCTCTAACAAGGAGCCCTTTATGTTTGATAAAAATCTCTACTCATTCACGGTTAAAAACGCCGGGAACCAAGATACGCCTCTCGACAAATACAAAGGACAAGTCGTCTTGGTCGTGAACGTTGCCAGTAAGTGCGGGTTCACTCCACAGTACACCGGCCTTGAACAACTTTTTGAAAAATACCAAAACCAGGGCTTCACGATCCTGGGGTTTCCTTGTAACCAGTTCGGCGCCCAAGAGCCCGGCAACAATGAAGAGATCCAAAATTTTTGCAAGCTCACTTATGACGTGAGCTTTCCGGTGATGGCAAAAGTCAATGTGAATGGTTCAGATACCGCTCCGGTCTATGACTGGCTGAAAGAATCCGCACCCGGCATTCTGGGCACTGAGATTATCAAGTGGAATTTTACCAAGTTCCTTGTGGGCAAAGACGGCAATGTTGTAAGGCGTTACGCTCCGAACGTTGAGCCTAAAGACATCGCAGATGATATCGAAAAAGCTCTCAAAGCTTAATTCAGATTAAAGAGCCACCGCCCACGTGGCTCTGAGAGTCGGCTGCCCATTTTGATCAATGACTTTCAGACTCAGGTTTTGATTCACCCAGCGTTCAATCATTGCCTGCTCAGAAACACTGAGTTCCGGATTAAAGAAACGAAAATCAAATTGCGATAAAGGCAGATTCAGCTTCATACTGTCGACCTTGCCTTTTTCATTTTCAAACTCCACCGCAATTCTGACGAAGGCCTCTTTCGGCTCCGGCTTTTGAGCCTTAAAACTCACCTTCACCGGGCCTTTAAAGAATTCGCGATTGCCGTCATCGCCAAGCTCCATGTCCAAAGACTGCTCTTTGACTTTGAATCCCGGCGAGTGCGACATGAAATAGGATTGTAGAACGGTGCTGATCGCCTTCCAGTCATAGGGAATCGGCAAGGTACAATGGATTCCATAGTTGAAATCAACAACACTGATGTTGGAACTTTCCACGTTCATGCTTTTATTTTGCAAAAGCTGTGAGTTCACGGCAAATGGCACAAGCAAATCGGTATGAGTTGCAAAAATCATCACCGGCGACTGAATATTTTTATAGTATTTCCAAAAGTCATTAAGCTGCCAAAAGTTCGAACCGTCTTCAAGGCCCGGAGGCAACTTCACTGAGGACACATACGACAAGCCCCCATGATAAGTGCGGACAACTTCAGAAACCGTTTTCTTTAAGAAACTAAAAGAATCAAATTCTTCAAGGGTCGGCAAGTTTCTCACAATCCCTGCGAGGCGCTTTCGACTCCACAGATCCACGAGATAGGCAAACGGCTTGCTCGTCGTCACCACGTTCATGTTTTTTTCAAGGTTCACCACCGGGCACATCCCAAAGAAGCTGTTATACAGTGGTTGTCCTTTTGGTGAATTCAGCTCATTAAGCATCGAGGCATACAACACACCATGCCCACCGAGACTGACGCCAAAAAGATGCAGGCTGTCCACCACATGGCTCAGCGGTTCGTCCGGATCTTTCAGAATCTGAGCCAGCAAAATATTCTGAATACCCTCATCGTACCCGCCGAAAGAAAATCGCGTGTTATCGGCAACAAAGTCCGTCCCCGACATATTCTCCACCATCAAAACATTGAACGGCGACTGCTCAAACAACATCATCATCCAGGCCCGCTCGGGCATGAACTCTTCGACATTGGCAAAAATCCCTAAACGTAAAACAATCAATGGGCGCTTCTTCAAATCACCCTTCAGCCCCAGCAGACCTTTGAGCTTGATATTACCTGGCAAGCTAAACACCACTCGATGCAAGAACGGATGTTCTTGCGGCTGATAGCTCATCGTCATCATCTTTGTAAGGCTCGTAGACACGCTGCTCATACCGGTTTCAATATCTCCGGCGCAATCTTTTAGATATTTCTGGATGAGCGCTCCCTGCAGTTGAACAGAAATACGAATGCGAGGATCCTGCAGGCGAAAACCCCAAAGGTCAGGAGAGCACTTCGCGGAAACGGACCGTCCTTCTCCGCTCGGCGACCAGGAAAGAACATCTTGCAACAGCACTCGCAAAAGAAATGGATACTGCCCCGCGGTCTTGTCCGCATAAGGTGAACCCTCTTCAGGGAATTGCACCCGAGACGTTTGAAACCGCCGCATGAATTCTTGCTGTGGACTCGAAGCCGCACTCACGTATAATGAAAATGTTGACGTTACAAAGATGAAAAAGAAAAATTTTGCGTTACACATACGATTGTTATTCCATGATCTTCTTTTCCAAAACCACAAAGTGCAGATCTTCGACCTTTGGCACCCCGAACCGCTCATCTCCATAGGGGAATGGCTTCGTTTCGCCGGTATTGCGGTAGCCACGCTTTTCGTACCAGGTGACGAGTTCTTTACGCTGAGCGATCACAGTCATGTAAAGATCGCTGCAATCCCAGAACTGCGCAAAGGCTTCGGCCTCTTCGAGCAACATGCCGCCCAAACCCTTCCCTTGCAGGGTCGGCTTTACCGTCAGCATGCCGAGATAGCATTTTACATCTTGTTTTTCGAGATGCACGCAGCCCTCGATATTGCCGCTGTTTTCATTTTCAGCAATCAAGACCACGGAGTTTTCGCGATCGATGAGTTCTTGGATGGCGTTAGTATCGGTTCTTTGGCCACCGAGAAGGTCGGCTTCGGTGGTCCAGCCGCGCTTAGAGCCTTCACCGCGGTAGGCAGAGTTGACGAGTTCGTTGATCTCTTTAGCTTGTGATGAATGCGCCTGAATAAATTCCCAGCCCATAGGAGGCCCCCAAAGTAGGGTCATCCTAGCAGGAATCTCTGTTATTGGTCCAACAATTCAGCACAGACACCCTAAAATTACTTTCCTTTTGTAAACTCGAAGAACGGAATGACACCTTGAGCTTCCAAGTCTTCTTCTTTGGCATCAGGCAAACGGAAGATTTCATACATTTGCAGGCGTAAAACATTGCCCGTGACATAAGCACGGACCTTTTCCTGACGAATGTCTTCACGGTCATTGTACTCGATATTCAATTTTAGATTTTGCTCATTACTACTTTGAACCGTGTAGCGGAAAGCCGACGAAACACTTTTATCCTTCTTCGTGCAACGAAGATCCTTGAAGGTATCGCACTGATAAGCACCCGTCCCTTTTTGGAAAGTATAGTTACAGATTTTTCCCGTATTTGAGGTCGCTTGTGGGGAACAGAAGCCAAGCCACTTGCCTTCGATGCCATCGGCAGATTTCGGACCGACCGCGTTGGCCTGCAAAGCAGAGACAAGAAGTGAAAATGCCAAAACGAAACCCTTCATATCCAGTGTCCTTTCCCTAAACCCTTATGGATAAGGCTAACAAAGCTACTGAACTCACCAAAACAAATTATTCCAGACTGTTTTCCATCACAGGCAATCTAGACCTAATTAAGACCTGAGTTGAGAAATCGAACGCTGTTGAGACAATAAAAAAGCCGCGGTATTTCTACCGCGGCTCCGGATTCACGATTCTATTCAGTGCCTAGTGCTTGGACTTTTTGTCAGCTTTTTCGTTCTTCTCAGCTTTGTCTGTTTTTTTTGCAGATTTCGCAGTAAGGGCTGCTTCTTCAGCGTGTGCTTCGGCTTCAGAGCCTTCCGCGCCCGCTTCGGGAGCCGCCATCAAAAGTTTGCCGATACCGTGTGAGGCCAAGATCTTCGTGCGAAGCTCTTTCATCAACTCCGGGTGATCTTTCAAGAATTGTTTTGCTTGATCGCGGCCTTGCCCCATGCGCTCACCGTTGTGTGAGTACCATGCGCCAGACTTCTCAATGAAGTTTGCGGTTGTTGCCAAATCAAGCAAGTCGCCTGCCTCAGAGATCCCTTCACCGTACATCAAGTCGAATTCAACTTTTGTGAACGGAGGAGCCATTTTATTCTTCACAACTTTCACCGCAGTACGGTTTCCAGTGACGTCCTCACCGTTTTTGATCGCGCCCACACGGCGTACATCCAAACGAACAGAAGCGTAGAACTTCAATGCGTTACCACCCGTTGTGGTCTCTGGGTTACCGAACATCACACCGATTTTCATACGGATTTGGTTGATAAAGATAACCAATGTGTTTGAACGAGCGATCACACCCGTCAACTTACGAAGAGCTTGCGACATCAAACGAGCTTGAAGACCCATGTGGCTGTCGCCCATTTCACCTTCGATCTCAGCCCGTGGAACCAAGGCGGCTACGGAGTCGACAACGAGAACGTCGATCGCGCCGGAGCGAACCAAAGTTTCAGTGATCTCGAGCGCCTGCTCACCAGTGTCTGGTTGAGAGATCAAAAGATCTTCTGTGTTTACACCCAATTTACGAGCGTAGTTTACATCCAAAGCATGTTCCGCATCGACGAATGCTACAACTCCGCCCTTTTTCTGGGCTTGAGCGATTGTCGACAATGCGATTGTGGTTTTACCAGAAGATTCTGGACCGTAAATTTCCACGATACGACCTTTTGGCAAACCGCCAATTCCCAAAGCGATATCCAAACTCAATGCACCCGTGCTGATCGCTTCGACGTCCTTTACAAGACTGTCGTTTTCTCCAAGACGCATGATAGAACCTTTACCGAATTGCTTTTCAATCGTTGAAACCGCCAATTCGAGGGCTTTCACTTTCTCGCCGTGAGCTTTTTGATCGCCAGATTCTTTTTCTTTTGTAGGGGCTGCCATGTTTTCCTTCTTTCTCACCCCCATCCCCGGGAGTGAACCGTTGTTAGAACTTTAGTTAGCTTTTCAAACTTGCAATCACAAATTCCAGCGCAAAGAGGACAGAAGATTGTTGAACTTCCTCGCGATCGCCGGAGAAGTGCTTACGCACTGAAACCTCATTGGTTTTTCCCTTAGCAACTCCAGGGCCACTGACCGCAAAGCATACAGTGCCCACTGGCTTGTCCGGGGTTCCACCCGCCGGACCGGCTATTCCGGTAATTGCAACCGCAACGTCTACTTTTAACTGCTTGCGCGCTCCTTGCGCCATTTGGCGAGCGATGGATTCGCTCACAGCACCTTCATCCTTTAAAGTGCTGGCTGAGACCTCCAACAAATCCATTTTGGCTTCGTAAGAGTAACTCACTATGGACCCCATAAAGACATCCGAAACACCTGGCAAAGCCGTCAGAGTTGCGGAAAGAAGTCCACCGGTACAACTCTCAGCAAATCCGATTTTCAGAGTGCGTGAGCGAAGGACCCTCAGAAGTTCCTGCAGGAGAATGCCGGTTTGATAATCATTCATGAAGTGAACACCATGACCTGAGCACCCAACCAATCGGTGTGCTGATAGAGATATTGCAAAATTATACTCGCGATAATTCCCGCTGCGACATCATCAAGCACAACCCCGAGTCCCCCCGGAATTTTCTTATCTAAATATCCTATGGGAAAAGGTTTGAAGATGTCCAGCACTCGAAATAATAAAAAGCCCGCTAGCATTGCTTTCCATGTCATGGGAAGCCATGTCATCGCAATCATAAAGCCAAGCACTTCGTCGATCACGATTTCTTTGTGATCGTGACCGCCTTTATCGTCTTCGTAAACCTGAGCGGAAATGACTGCGAGCGGTAAAAGGATGATCACAAATGCCATGTAAACAAGCGGTCCTGCCCACGAAAGCAGCAAAATCAACGGAATGGTCGCCGCCGTTCCAGCCGTCCCCGGCCCCTTCGGGAAGAAGCCGACGCCGAAAAATGTCGCTAAGTTTTTGAGGAATTTTCTAAGCCCTTGAGAGTTTTCAAGCATTTTTATCTCGTTCAACAATCTACTTCCACAAATGGTGTCTTAAATTGAGATTCCCGAGGGGAAACCTCTGAGCAAACAACCCCTTATGTTATACTTTGATCATGAGACTCATACCACGAGTATTTATACTTGCTACAATCTTTATGCTGTTCATCAGCTACCAGAATTTCTCGAGCGTCAACTCAGGCGATTGGGACTCGGCGAGCTCTCTTAAAATCATCAATGAAATGAATGCCTTTCAAGCACAAGATAGAGTTCCGGAAACTCTCGCCACGCCACAGGGTGGTAGCGATTTCGAGTCCGTCCGCAATGATTGGATGCAGCGCCAAGGTTCGATTTTATTGAATGGCTACGATAAAAAACTAGAAAGAGCGATGAATGATAAACTGAACTCTTGGGTTCAGGAAATCACTCGTAAAGACGACCCCGCGAACGAAGTTCCGGCACCAGGGCAAAGCGCCGGTACCAACTCTTCTCAGCCGGCCCAAGCATCTTCGGACTCCTACAAAACCAGACAGAATCTCCGCTTCATGCGAGTCAATTCTTTGAAATACGAAATCGGCGAGAACACCTGCATGAATTTTACCGCCGATCCAGGCAACACCCGCGTCGACCTTTCACAAACCCTCAGCCATAACACCAAACTCGGTGTCGAACACCGCACCGCCGACAACAAAACGCAAATGTTCCTAAAATACGAATGGTAGAAGGTACGCCGTACCTTTTTCGGATGCGGCGCATTCGGAAGTCGCCCCTATCTCCACTCTCGAAAAAGTGCTAGAACCTTGGGATGTCGCAATCGGCGTCGTCAACCCCTTACAGTCATAAGAGCTATGCTAAACGCAAGGTCATGGACCTCGTAGCGACGCGTGACCATTCCGAACTGGAATTGCGTAAGAAGCTCAAAGAGTCCTTCCGCCGCAACCTCATGTACCGTCAGCGTGTAGCCCAAAAAGACGGTCGCGAATTTACTGAAGACACGGAGGAAAATCGCCAAGCGATCGCGGAGGCGATCGAGAATGCGATTCAGTTTGCCCGAGACAACAAGTGGCTCGGTAACGAAGAGGTCCTTGCCGGTAAAATGGCAGGCATTCTTCACCGTAAAAACAAAGGCATTGCCTACATCAATAACAAACTCAAAGAAAAGGGCCTTCCCTCAGTCACGACAGATCGTGATTTGGAACTTGAAAAGGCCCTCACTCTTGTGAAGAATAAATTTTCCGGCTTTGAAGCTTTATCTTACGCAGATAAGCGTAAAGAACAGGGCCGGGTCGCCCGCTTTTTAGCGGCACGGGGATTTGATCCAGATACTGTACGAAAGGTGATTTATGAAGAGCTCTGAAATCAGAAGTGCGTTTATTAACTACTTCAAAAAGAACGGCCACGCTGCGGTTCCCTCTTCTTCGTTAGTCCCTGAAAACGACCCGACTCTGCTTTTCGCCAATGCCGGTATGAACCAGTTCAAGAACACCTTCTTGGGGCTGGAAAAACGCGATTACACTCGCGCCGTCACCGCTCAAAAATGCGTGCGTGCCGGAGGTAAACACAATGACTTGGAAAACGTCGGTTTCACGGCCCGCCATCATACTTTCTTTGAAATGATGGGGAACTTCTCTTTCGGCGATTACTTCAAAAAAGATGCAATTCACTTTGCTTGGGAATTCCTGACTAAAGAGCTTAGAATTCCAAAAGAAAAACTCTACGTGACTGTTCACTTGTCTGACGATGAAGCGGCCGATATCTGGCATAACCAAGAAGGCGTTTCCCGTGATCGCATCTTCCGCTTTGACAAGGATAACTTCTGGAAAATGGGCGACACCGGCCCCTGCGGCCCTTGCACCGAAATTTTCTATGATCACGGCCCGAAAGCCGGCAAAGAATCAGATCCATATAAAGGCATCGCTGCAGGCGAGGATCGCTTCGTTGAAATCTGGAACTTGGTTTTCATGCAATACTTCGAAAACCCTCCAGGCACGATGACTCCACTCCCGAAGCCGTCAGTGGATACGGGCGGAGGTCTTGAGCGCATGACGGCGGCGATGCAAGGTAAGTTCAATAACTACGACACGGACCTTTTCGCCCCGATGATTGAGCGTGCCTGTAAGATCGGAGGCTTGGAATACATCACTGATGTGGACATGCTTGCAAAAAACCCTGAAATTCGCGAGCGCACGTCTGCGATCCGCGTTTTGGCGGATCACTGCCGCTCAACCGGTTTTTTGATTGCAGACGGCGCGTTGCCTTCGAATGAAGGACGTGGCTACGTTCTTCGCCGTATCATGAGGCGTGCAATTCGCTACGGTCACAAACTCAACGACAAGCACTCGTTCTTGCCGGCGATGGTTGAGTCCTTGATTGACCATATGGGCGATGTGTATCCAGAGCTTAAAAACCGCAAGCAGGTTATTTTTACGACCGTAAAGGACGAAGAAACTCGTTTCATGGCGACCTTAGACCAAGGTTCGCATATTTTGAACGATGAAATCGCGAAGGTTCTGGCTAAAGGCCAAAAGTCCCTTTCCGGCGACATCATTTTCAAACTCTATGATACCTATGGCTTCCCCGCTGATTTGACAGCGTTGATCGCCGTGGAAAAAGGCGTGACAGCTGACGAAATGGCTTTCGAGAAAGAAATGGAGACCGCTCGGACAAAAGCTCGTGCTTCATGGAAGGGCAAGAGCATGCAGGCTGACGAAGCCCATATGATCAAGTTTGCCCAAGATGCTGCGACTAAGAGCGGCCCTACTCAATTCACTGGCTATGAGTCTATGGCGGGCCAATGCAATATCGTGGCTCTTTCTGACGGTACAAAAACCGTCACGAGCTTGAATGCCGGCCAATCTGGCTTGCTCGTCCTGAACAAAACCCCGTTCTACGCCGAAGGCGGCGGCCAAGTTGGCGATCAGGGCACAATGAAAAACAGTTCCGCTACGGTTGATGTTCACAACACGACGAAGTCTGCGGATATTCATATTCACCACGTCGAAATAGCTTCGGGTGAAATCAAGGTTGGCGATACGATGCTCGTCCAAGTGGCTGAAAGTGTTCGTCGCAATACGATGTCGAATCACTCTGCGACTCACTTGATGCATGCAGCCCTCCGCAAGGTTTTGGGCCCTCATGTGACTCAAGCAGGGTCTTTGGTCGATCCGACTCGCACACGTTTCGACTTTACTCACAACAAAGCCCTCACTACGGATGAAATTACGCAAATCGAAGGCCTCGTGAATGATGAGATCGGCAAATCTATCGACGTTCAGGTGGATAACATGAGCCACAAAGCGGCGATCGCTAAAGGCGCAATGGCTTTGTTCGGTGAAAAGTACGGTGAAAACGTCCGCGTTCTTACTGTGGGGGATTTCTCATGCGAGCTTTGCGGTGGTACCCACGTAAAAAACACGTCTCAGATCCGCCTGTTCAAAGTGATTTCTGAGGGCGGAGTCAGTGCAGGTGTCCGCCGTATCGAAGCCATCACTGGTGATCTTGCGCTCCAATACGCTCTGTACGGAATCCAGCAGAATCAACAGGCGCGTGTTGCTGCCGGCCTGGAATCCGCATGGTCGCACTTTTCGGCAAACGCAAATGTCGATACATCGATAGCTCCTTGGATTGAAAACAAGAAGTCCGAAATCAAGAACCTCGAAAGAGGAATCAAGAAGCTCCAAGGTGGCCAAATCAACGTGGACGACCTGGCAAGTAAGGCTCAGAACTTCACGACGAAAACGGGTGCTGCGAAGCTCGTTCTTGCTGATGTTGCGTTGGATGACCGTCAGGTTTTGGCCGAAGTGACGGACCATTTGAAGAACAAGATCCAAAAGGGGATCGTGGTTGTGGTTGGCCAAGGCGAAGGCTCACATCCAGTGATAGTTTCTGTTAGCAAGGACATCTCGACAGAATACTCCGCGGGAAACTTGTTGAAAGAGGTTGCTGCTGTGATGGGTGGTAAGGGCGGAGGCCGTCCAGACTTCGCCCAAGGCGCGGCTCCGGATCGCACGAAGATCGCTGATGCTTTCAAAAAAGTTCAGCAAATGGTTGGCTTGCACTAAATTATTAAATGATCACGTTTAAAAAAAGCCCTTAAGAGGGCTTTTTTCGAGATGGCCAAACATCACTAGCCGGCACAATCTCGTTAGGAATTACTTAGAAACAACCTGGAATTGGCATTTCTTCCCAGCCAAATTATTTTGAATATGGGCCAAGAACCCTTGAAGCATATCTTTTGATTCACCACAGAGATCCGGGCCCTTGTGGCAACCGCTCATAGCCTCGCCCAACGCGAGTTCTGAATCAGCAAAGTGAAGTTTTGCGTAAGGGAATTTATAAGAGGCAGTACAGTTGAGGTTTTCATCAACCACAGCCTTGTCTTCACATACTTTAGACGAAGCGAGAATACTGCGTATTTCGCTCATGTCTGAAGAGGACAGGCAGTATTGAACGCCCACAACAACTTCGTTGTTTTGATCCACAACGTGCACCACGCCGGTTTTAATATCAATCTCAAGATGATGGCTGGCGAATATCGAGGTCGGTTTGGCCTGAGTGATATCAGCCTGAAGCTGGGCTTCAAGATAAGCACTCTCAGGAATTTCGAGCGCCCTAGTTTGAGACACATCAACCTTCTCCGCTGGAGTTACTTCCGCTGGGTTATTTAAAGCATCGTTATTTACATTATCAGAGAGCTGATTGCGGCTGCAGTTTTGAAAGCCTACGACGAGGCAAAATGCTAAACCTGCAAATACGTACCTTTTCATGAATCCCCCGACAAAATTGCTTCTTTCCGTGCTTTAGAATGCAATCCCGATACCGACTCCCGTCTTAATATATTCGGCTAGAGCGCTTAGAAACTTGACGCTGTCCAAAGGTCTTATTAGCAATTCTCAATCTGAAACACCGAAAAATTCCGTGACCGAGCCGTAACCAGAAATTCAAGGTTTCTCCATTGCTGGGTTATGTGAAGTGAAATAGCGTGAGCACCACAAGAACAACTGACAACCACTTAAGGGGTCTCAAAATGAAAAAGGCTATTTTTGGTCTCGTATTGCTTGCGGGTTTCTCTGCTCACGCAGGACAAGTTCCTGCTTTCAAATGCACTGTTCCTGCAAATACTCCGGCTGTCACAGTAGACATTGCTGTCTCAGACAATGAGACCGTTGATTTCGTGACAGTCGACGTGAACGATAAATCGGTTTCAAACTTATTCATGCAGATGGAAAAAGGCAGCTTCCAGAAGCAGGTAGATGCCGGCCAAGTAACAACGTTGGTATTGGGTGACCAATTCCAGCAAGGCGATGACGGTGTGATCCGCGATGCAGGTGTCTTGGCATTAGGTCTCGACAACGGCAAATGGTCAGGCTTGCTTTCAGCCAGGGGCAACGTCTACCCGCTGGAGTGCGCGAAATTATAGTTCGCACTTAAATATCGAAACCGAAAAACCCGCAGGAGGTCTCCTTCTGCGGGTTTTTTTGTGCGTTTTTCTGAAGTGTGTGGCGTGCAAACACTCGCGTCTTTGTTTTGTTCCTAAGTTACGTTGAACGGTCGGCCGCGAGGGCTGAGCTTTACAGAGTTCGGGCAGTCGCTCCGATTGCAGGATGCGGACAGAAGTGCAAAGTACCACCAAATTTCAAACGTCAATTCCGAAAAGCGACCTGGTACCTTTTCGTTTTCGGTCCGGGCAAAAAAAGAGGATCTGTTTCCAGATCCTCTTTTGAGTTTATATATATAAATAAAACGATTAGCGTTTTGAGTATTGATAACGACGACGAGCGCCCGCTTTACCGTACTTCTTACGCTCAACCATGCGAGGGTCGCGAGTAACAAAGCCCGCTTTTTTCAACACGGTTTTGAACTCTGGGTTGAAAGCAACAAGCGCGCGAGTGATGCCGTGACGAACAGCACCCGCTTGACCGTTTTCACCGCCGCCAGCAACTGTTACACGAACATCGAACTTATCAGTTTGTCCAACAGCATCGATCGGTTGCAAGATAACCATACGAGATTGCATTCTCTTAAGGTAGTCGTTTGCCTTCTTACCGTTGATTGTGATGGTGCCTTTACCAGGCTTCAAGAAAACACGTGCTGAGCTCGTTTTTCTTCTTCCAGTAGCGTAGTAGAATTTTTCTGCTGCTGCCATTGACTATACCCTTCTTAGTTCTTGCCTGTTGGAACAGTGTATACTGCCGGTTTTTGAGCAGCATGTGGATGCTCACCGCCAGTGTAGAGTTTCAATTTACCGATCACACCGCGAGAAAGCTTGTTTGTAGGAAGCATGCCGCGAACCGCTTCGTGGATGATGAAAGTAGAATCTTCAGCTTGCATTTGAGCAGCTGTCTTCTCTTTTAAAGAACCAAAGAAACGAGAGTGTCTGAAATATTTTTTTGCTATCGCCTTGTTACCAGTGAGTTCAGCTTTATCCGTGTTGATAACAACAACGAAATCACCTGTGTCTACGTTAGGAGTGAAGATTGGCTTGTTTTTTCCACGAAGGAGAGTTGCTACATGAGTAGCCAAACGACCCACTTTCAAACCAGTAGCATCGATAACATGCCATTTTCTTTCAACTTCATCGGCTTTTGCATTCCAAGTCTTCATGATGACTCCAAAAATAACTATATCTTCTTAATAACTAAGCAAAACGTTTGCGAGGCACAGTAGATACATTCTTTGCCCCAAAACTGCAAGAAGGGATGTTTTAAATTTCGCGGCACCTAATGTCAAGATCTCGAGGATAATAAACACGCATTAAGTAAAGACCCTCGGCCACCGCCGTCGGCCCGGCCTGTTTGCGATCCAGGGCCGCAATAATGTCCTTCATGGACTCCGGCTGGAGTCTCTTTTTTTCAAGCATCATCTGGGTTCCCACAATGTTGCGAACCATCTGCTTCATAAAGCCATTACCCGTGATCGTAAACTGCAAAAGACCCGGTTTACGCCACTCCCAGTCCGCCTGGTAGATCTCACGGATGGTGCTTTTAAGTTCTGTGCCAACCGACTGGAAGCTCTTAAAGTCTTGTTTTCCCATAAGAAACTGGGAGCTTGCCTGAAGGTGCTCAAGCTGAATTGGCAGCCTTGCCCAGTCCGCATAACGATGCATGATCGCCCCGGCGCGTGGCTTATTATATACAAGATACCGATAGGTTTTACGCTTTGCCGACAGAGTTGCGTGAAAATCCTGGGGTGCCAGCCACGCTTTCTTGACTGAAATCGACCGAGGTAGATGCGGACGAAGAGCCCAAGCCATGTCCCAATTCTCCAGACGGCTTAATGGACGCGCTGTATCGAAATGACAGACCTGGCCGATGGCGTGAACCCCGGCATCGGTTCGACCACTCGCTGACAGAGTAATTTTTTCTTGGAAGACCTTGCACAGAGCCTCCTCGAGGGTCTGTTGGACGCTTTTGTTCGCCATGTGGTTTTGTTTTTGCCACCCGCAAAAGTCAGTGCCGTCATAGGATACGAGGAATCGGATTCTCTGCATGCGCGATCTTATAGCAGAACTGGATCTAGAAGTCAGCGCTGATTCCAACGCTCATGATTCCGCCGGAAAAATTAAGGTCCTCAGAAAAGGCCTGCTGAAAACGGTATTCGGCCACAATCCATAGATTACCAACGCCGTACTCGCTATCAAGGTTGAAAGCCATGCTCCGATCCATCGCCGTCAGATTAAACATTAAGCCGCCAGCACCATAAACTGCAGGAGTGCCGCTGAAATGGTTCTTATCGTCGTCACGCATTTCCGCGACGGCGATATAGCTCGCACCGCCTGAAATATAAGGGGCGATCCACTGGCGTTTGAAATACTCCAAGCGGTAAATAAGGCCAAGATTCAGAGGTAAAATCACAAACGTGTACTTCTCTTGTGCTGGCTGGCCGTTCTTTAAGAAGTGACCATTGCCATTCGCCATTGCAAAATCAAAACCGGTCTGTACGCCGAGCTTACCGAAACCGGTGAATGGCTGCCACTCATAATCAAACATCAAAGTCGCAATCGAGCCGCCACCATACATACTTTGGAAATCTGTATAGCCGTCGGCCGAAATGATCTTCGGTGGATCCATCATCCCAAAGCGCACAACCCCCGTCTGATTTTTTGGGGTGGTTTTAACTCTGTAAACGTAGGTTCCATCTTGCTCGATACGGATCAGGCCTTTTTTCGCATCCGGGTGATGAATCAGCTTCACACCTTTTTTCGGAGTTTTGTCCACCTCCTCCGCTGCCGACGAGGTGTAACCACCGTTCGCGACTTTCGTTGGCTGTGGCTTTTTAGAGGCCCTCGGCTGAACAGGCGGGTTTGTCGCCGACCAGTCATCCAAAGTGGATTGTGAAGCTGCCGGGGACTGCGAGTTTGTCGGTGCCGGGCTCACCGGAATGGCCGGGTTGGTTGCGGCCGGGTCTTCGCCCAGTACAGAATCAAATTCATTACTATCTGTATAAGGTGGTTCGCGTGGGGGAGCTTCTTGAGTGGCGGCAAAAGCATGCACGCTGAAGGTTGCCACAGCAGCAACCATAAACGCTTTCACAAAAATCTTCACGCATTCCCCCTCAAAGAGCTTCTATTGCGAAGAGTCCACAGAGTGAATTTTGCCGCTAGTGCCATGCCAAAAAGGGCCAAGAGAATTGCTGGAACAATCCCGATCCAAAGGCTGATTTTTATAAACAGAAGCATGGGCCAAAGCCCAATAACACTCGCCGTTTTTAAAGCTTCGCTATGGGCTATCCATTCCGCCGCTTCCGGACCGAATTTGTAGTAGAATTTCACAAAAGACCGTCCTACTGAATTCGTCAGCAGGTACTTATTACGGAACTCACGGAAAGTTTGAACTTCCGGAGCCATCCAACTGCCGTAAGTCGCTGTCGCGATAAAGCAGTGCTTATCATCCAGAAGTCCCACCACCTGAGAGGGAGTCGCGCAGACTTTCGAGGTCGTTCCCAAAACCGTTTGATCTGCGAAATACATGATGTTGCCCGTGATGTCCATACTCGCCAAAGAGAAGCAATAGTTGACTTCATTTTGCAAACCACGAATACGTGGGTCCGAGATGCTCGGCGGCTTCGGCGAATTATTTTGCAAATTTAAAACAACATTCTCCGCATTGTTAGGAATCGCTTTCGCGTCAGCCACGCCGGTTTGATAAAATATCACCACGCGGTTGTACTTAACATTGGAATCGGCGGTCACGAGGTCATAACTGGAAGCTGCATAGTCAAGAATATAAACCTTTTCATCACCCGCAGTCATATTATAGTCACAGATCCCCTGAGTGTTATCTGTCGGGGTTGTTCCTGCTGGGCAATTTGTGACCGTCGCGCTGGTAGCAGCTTCATTCACAATCGAGCGTAAAACCAAAGTAAAATCTATTTTTTCTTCGAGATCACCATCGTTGTTATTGTCGATCCCCGCACTCAGAGTGACACCGGAAAAACCGGTTGCGCAGTTTCCATTTCCGCCACCACCAATATTTTTGCAAAGACTGCTCCATTTGATTTCGATGGTAAACGGTTGGCCCGCAGCCAATGTTGGAGCTGTCGCATTGTCAGGTGTATAAAAGGAGGCTGTCGAGCCACTTCCGGACAGACGATAAAGAATGCGTGGAGTCCCTTGGAAGATGGCTGTTGTCGATGAAACCAAAGTGATTCTTAAAACCAAGTCCGGATGGATCGAGGTTTGATTGCACCACTTCTGATTTGTTCCAACAAAGCTGCCATCACAGGAGTTACAAGTGGCGCTACCATTTCTCTGGTTCGGAGCACATCCACCTGAGTCCCCTGCATAACCACCGTAAATAACCGGTATCGTGGTAGAACCCGTGCTATTCGTACCCGTCGGCGTGAAATAGGAAAGGCCCGTGGGAGCCGCACCGCCGGAAAGTTGCATCCCTGATGTTGTTGGGGTTGGCGTTGGCGTGGCGGCTTGCGCCGAAGCAAGGTTTGCCCCGATAAGGCCTGAGATTAGAATAATTTTTGAAATAATCGTCCGTGATACTTCCACAGACTCATGAGATCACGCTTGGGGCTTGATGTCAAAAATATGCTCCGCAATTTGAAGACCGTTGAGAGCGGCTCCTTTACGGATGTTGTCCGACACCACCCACATGAGCCACGTATAGGGGTTCTCAGGGTCTCTATGGATGCGCCCAACGTAAACAGGGTCCTGCCCTGACACATTGCGTGGAGTGGGGTACACAGATTTCTGTGTCTCATCTTGAATCACGAGACCTTGAAAGTTCGTCATTGTTTCCACAAGACTCGCTCGATCTGTCTTCTGTTTGAGGGTCACCCACACCGACTCACTATGCGCATTCAAGGCCGGAACACGCACTGTGAACGCCGACACTTTCAGCTCTGGCAAACCCAGAATTTTGCGGGTTTCTTTCATGATCTTCACTTCCTCCGAGCAGAAGCCTTCATCGTTGAAAGAACCGATTTGCGGAATACAGTTGAACAAAATTGGATGCGGGAACACAGCATTCTTTGGCGTAGGATTCTTATAGTCTTCTGTTTGATTAAGCAACTCATCATAACCAGCGATACCCGCGCCACTGACTGCTTGATAAGAACTCACGCGGACTTCTTCTAGACCAAACTTATCTGCGAGTGGTTTCATCGCAACCACCAATTGAATGGTGGAGCAGTTTGGATTCGCAATTACTTGCGGCGGAGATTTTGAATTGACGAGATGGCCATTCACCTCTGGTACGATCAAATGAACCGACGAATCCATCCGGAAGGCCGCAGAGTTATCGATGGCAAAGGCGCCGGCTTTGACCGCCTGTGGGGCCCACTCTTTACTGATGTCATCGCCTGAAGAAAAGAACACCAGATCCAAGCCATCAAAGCAGCCTGGTTTTAAAATCTGAAGGGTCCAATCCTGACCTTGAACGTGAATCTTCTTACCGGCGGAAGTATCACTGGCAAATGGGCGGAGCTCCGCCATCGGGAACTTCCGCTCTTCGAGAATATTCATGAACGTTTGGCCTACCATTCCGGTAGCACCAACAACACCGACCTTAAGACTTTTTCTCATCGTTCTCATTTTCTATTTCTTCGTCTTCTTCAACCAGATCATCTTCGTTGGTTTGCGCTGGAGCATACACGCTCGGACGGATTCTACGGGCATTTTTCCCAAGCTTAAAGACACCGAAAACGGCACCGAGGACCGCATAGCCAAAAAAGAGAACAAAAAGCATAACCTCCGGACGAAGAGCCACGACCACAATCACGCCGACACCCAAAAGCAAATAACGGAACGGAAGACGTTCTTTCAAATCCAAATCTTTGAAGCTGCGATAGCGGAAATTGCTCACCATCACCAGCGCGAGGAGGATGGTCATCACGAGAAGACCGATATTGCCGCTGGCCTCCATCTCGAGATCCTGTACCGCAAGAATAGAAGATGCCACGATCCCCGCCGCCATTGGAATTGGCAAACCTTGAAAGTAGTTTTTCTCTACGATACCGGCTTGAACATTGAAACGTGCCAAGCGAAGCGCACCGCAAGTTGCGAACAAGAAGCACGCGATCCAGCCAAGACGGCCAAAAGGATTCAAAGCCCATTGGTAAAGCATAATTGCCGGAGCCACACCGAAGCTGACCAAATCACAGAGTGAATCGTACTCTGCACCGAATTTTGAAGTGGAACGAGTCAGACGCGCCAAACGGCCATCAAGCAAGTCAAACACCGCCGCCGCAACGATGGCGTAAGCGCCATAGAGGAAGTTTGATTTCAAGGCCTGTATGATCGCAAAGAAACCAAAGAACAAGTTCCCTGTCGTCATCAAGTTCGGAAGGACGTAAATGTAGATCGCCAGCTTCTTGCCGGCGGGTTCATTCGGTTCAGCAGGAGTTGTTGGATAGTTTGCCATAGAAATCTTCCTTTGATTTTGCTTTAAGCCGCAAAGAGGCCGAATAGATAAAATAAAATATAAAGGCCGACGCCGCTCAATACCGGCAACGTGAAATTATCATCCATTTTGCCGATAGGTACCAACTCCGCCAAAGCCCCTATGAGGCCGGCTAAGAGGCTCACGACGATCACGCGATCAATCATGATGTTAAAGTAACTCAAGAAAATCGCCGTCAAAAGCGCGCAGACACCAAAGGCCGCCATGAAACCCTGAATGGATTTGTGCCCGAAAACTTTGTCTTTACCATACTTGATCCCGACAAAAGAAGCGATAGGGTCCGCGAACGCCAGGAACAATAAAGTTAAAGCCACGACCGGACGCGGAAACAAAGCCACAATTAAGCACACGCCACTCAGCAAGTAAGTGGTACCGGCGATTCTGTGGATTTCGTGAGTACGCATGATCGGCTTAAAGGCATGAACCATCCAGTCATTGAGGGCTGGATACCTATGACGAAGGAAGTCGATGGGTAGGAACAAAAGCGTCGCGATGGCCAAAATAGAATATGAAACGATTTCGGGCGCGAGAACATAGATAGCAAACATGCCGAATACACCCGCCATGTGCCAAATTTTACGCGCCCAATGAATGTCAGACCGTTTCTTTAGTTCCAATTGATTCAAATTATCCAATACGTATTCTGTCATCGGCAGCCACCATAAAGGAAGCCATGCCCTCTGATCAAACCTTAAATCACTGTTTTGTATATTGCGCGTTAAGATTGTATTTGGGAAGGAAATTATTGCGAGTTTTCGTCAGTTTAGATCGTGCCCGCTCTAACTCTGAGAAGGTGCTCCTCAATCTGTCCCGACGGTGTTTGATATTGAATGGAGATCTGATTTTCGCCCTCGTCGAGCTGAATCAAATCGGTTTGGTATTCTTTCGCATTCAGCATGAAAACCGACGCGGTAAAACCATTCGATTTATTGGTGATGCTGAGCTTCGGAGACTGCGCCCCTTTATTGCAATCTCTCCCCCTTAACTGCAGGTAACCACCCTCAACCTTGAAGTCCATTGATTTCGCTTTCCCACACGAGAAATCGAAGCTGATCAGATTGTTGCTCAACAGATTATTGAGCTCTTGTTTCACGTCTTGAATGACAACAGATTTTTTAGGAGCGTGGCCCGCCAACGAAGGTAAACTCGCGGGCTGACGCGACTTCAATTCCATAGGGCGAAGCGCCATCGTCGTTTGCGGAGTGTGTTCTTCCGGAGTCATCAAAGACGCAAGCGTCGGCACCGCGATCGTCGCTACCAAAAAAGCTGTCGTTGCTAAGAATTTCCATTCCGTGTTCTTGATACTCATACTGGAATATTCGGCGGATTTTTGACGGGACTTAAGGCGTGTCATTTTGAGACTCTTCCCTCTGAAGATTCTTCATTTGACTTCTGCCAAAGCAAGTCTCTAGCCTAGGAAATACAAAACCTACGTCTTGAATCGGCAAGGAGGATTCCACATGAAAGCATTTATTCTTACATTTTTGATGGGAGCGACGGCGACGGCCACGCCCTACACGCTTGATGCTTCCCACACCGACGTTGGCTTTTCGATCAAGCACTTAATGATTTCGAACGTTAAAGGAGGCTTCAAAAAATTCTCCGGCACCTTTGATTTCGACCCCGCGAAGAACCATCTGAACCGCATCAATGTTGAAATCGATACGGCCTCCATCGACACGAACGAGCCTGATCGCGACAAGCATTTGCGCTCGAACGATTTCTTCCATGTAGAGAAGTATCCAAAGATGACTTTCAAGAGCGATAAGATCGAATACTCCGGCGACAAACCGGTCAAAGCGATCGGCACTCTGAAAATTCGCGATAAATCAAAAACTGTGATATTGGATCTGGACTATCGTGGCTCTATCATGGATGCTTGGGGTAACAACAAGCTGGCTTTTGCCGCGACGACAAAAATCGATCGCAAGGATTTCGGGATGACTTGGAATAAAGCTCTCGATAAAGGCGGCGTGACCGTGGGCGACGAGGTGAGCATCTCCATCGAAGGCGAAGCAAACCCGGTTGCCGCGAAAAAATAAATGTAACTTATTCTATCAAGGAGGAACTTTATGAATAAGATGATGATTCTTGGCGCAGCGGCAGTTGGGCTTATGGCAGCAAGCGCTGCTTCAGCCGCAGATGCAGCAAAAAAAGCAGCTCCCGCAGATACAAAAGCCGTAGCAATGGGTGAATGCACCGGCATAAACTCTTGCAAAGGTAAAGGCGAATGCGGTGGTTCAGCCCACGAGTGCTCTGGTAAAAATGCTTGCAAAGGCCAAGGCTGGATGAAAATGTCAGAGAAAGACTGTGTCGCGAAGAAAGGCAAATGGAAAGCCGGAACGTACATGTAATTTCTGATGAATTTTTTGGTGGTGTGGGCTTGCGGCCCACCCACTATCCGCATTTGCTTTCCCAGGGGGCGGGTTCTGTTCAGTGGTTCGAAGCTATTTCTGAAAACTACATGGATTCCTTCGGCCGCCCCCGCGAAATTCTCCATAAAATCCGCGAAGACTTCCCTGTAGCACTGCACGGAGTTTCAATGTCTTTAGGCTCACCTGAAGGGTTGGGCTACGAGCATCTTTGTCGCTTAAAAACTCTCGTGCATGAAATTGATCCGATGATCGTTTCGGATCACATGTGCTGGAGCAAGTTTGGCTCGCACTACTCCCATGATCTTTTGCCGGTGGAATACACCGAAGAAAGCCTCCGTGGTTTGATCCGCAATATTGATCATGCCCAAGACTTTTTGGGCCGTCAGATTTTAATCGAAAATGTTTCAGCGTATATTCAGTCTTCTGAAGCCGACTACACGGAATGGGATTTTCTCGTGAAAGCCGTGCGCAGTACCGGATGTAAGATTCTTCTCGACATTAACAATGTCTACGTCAATGCTTCGAATTTTGGTTTTGACCCGAAATTGTATTTAAAATCAGTGCCTGCGGAATTGATCGGCCAGATTCATTTGGCCGGCTTCACTGACATGGGCGACTACTTGTTTGATACACACTCCAAAGCCGTGCATGACGACGTTTGGACTTTGTTTGAATTTAAAGCTCGCGAGCTCACTAACATCCCTGTGTTGATAGAGTGGGATGATGACATTCCGAACTTTAACCGCCTTGAAAATGAATTGCTGAAGGCGGAAGCTCGCTGGAAGCTCGCACACGCACCGAAAGGAGCCTATGAAAAACCGCTCCTTTTATAAGGCCGTGATTGGCGCAGAAAGTGCTCCTACCGAGGGTTTTAAGGCGGCGGGATCATTGAGTGTCGCCGGTGGCTTCGCGGTTTACCAACGCGGCTATATAGCCCGCCTCACTGAGACTTTAGGTGAAACCTACGAGTCCGTCTGGCGCGTGCTCGGCGATGATTCATTTTTTGAAACCTGCGAAGATTTTATCACTAACAACCCTTCCCAGTCTTATAATTTGTCTGACTACTCCGTGAAGTTTATCGATTTTATGCTTTCACATCCGGCAACTACGGCCTTTCCTTTCTTGCCGGACCTCGCACATCTGGGTTGGCTCCATAAAGAAATCTTTCACGGCACAGGCGATGTTGGCCTTGCCGGTGAAGAACTTATGAGTGCTTTGAGCGAGCGTGCTGAAGATGTGAAGCTCGCACCGAACTTTGCGGTTTTGAAATCCGGTTATCGCCTGTTTGATATCTGGAAAGCGCTAAAAGAAGAAGGCCCGTTGCCTGAGGGCTGGCAAGAACCGCAAAATCTTGCGCTCTACAAAATGGATAATCAGGTTTATGTACGTGAGATCTCTGCGGGGGAGGCGGCATTCTTTGAGAACCTGCAATCAGGAATGAATGTCTTAAAAGCATGCGAAAAACTAACTCCCCAGGAAATCACTGCATTATTTGAGTTCCTAGGACGCGCGCGCTGCCTCATTCCCTAGTCCGAAATCTGGAGGTACGCCGTACCTTTTTCGGATGCGATGCAGATAAAACCCACATAACATGCAGCTGGGCATGGCAGAGACATTGCTTCGTCGGCCTCTATGCCTAGAGCTAAGTTTTTACCCCATTCTAATATTCCCTATCTTGTTACCGCCCGATCACGTAACCAAGAATGGTATGACCTCTCAATGTCGACAATGTGGGACCTTTTTAGTGACTATCTCTATTTCGTCGAAAAGGCCTACAATTTAGAAATTCATAGCTTTGTTCTTATGAGCAATCACTTCCATATGATTCTGCAGACCCCCGACGCAAATCTGGACAGGGCGATGAATTACTTTTTGCGAGAGGTTAGCAAAGAGACTTGTCGCCTCTCCAAAAGAAAAAATCAGATTTTTGGTGGACCTTATCACAGGTGCCTTTTGAAAGAGGAGGCATACTACTTCAATGCCTATAAGTACCTTTATCAAAATCCAGTGAGAGCTGGAATCTGCCAGTACGTCCATGAATATAAGTATAGTACTCTTGCCGGACTTTTAGGATTAAGTAAATCCATCATTCCCATTCGGGGAGATCGTATCTTAGTAGAAAATCCCACCCCGACGCTCAAGTGGCTCAACCAAAAAATGGATGATGAAACAAAAGAAACAATTCGGCATGGTCTGATGAAAAAAGAATTTAAAGTTTGCCAAGATAAAATGACAGGAAAGATCTCAGGTCTTCACGTACCGTCGTTTGACTGATCGCATCCGAAAAAGGTACGGCGTACCCCCTACTTCTTGTCGATGGAAATTGCGAACTTTTTTACGCCGGCTGTTTTGACGATGTCGAGGAGACCCACCACTTTTCCGTGGGGGACGTCTTTATCCGCAGAGATGATCGCTTGGATGTCAGCATTCCTTGCCACTTCGTCCATCGCTTTTTGCTTTACTGCGGCTTCATCCACGAAAACGCCGTTGAGGTTTATACGGCCATCCGCAGTGAGGGCAATGTTGAGTTTACTTGGGGCCGTCTGATCGCCGCTGGCCGCTTTTGGCAAGTTCACATTGATCGTTGGTTTGATGAACATCGGGGCCGTCACCATGAAGATGATCAAAACCACGAGAATGATATCCACGAGGGGGACAACATTGATGTCCGCGATGGATTCATTGTTTTCTACATCATACTTCATACCCATGGCTACACGCCTTTTTTCTTCGCGTAAGCGAGGCAGAGCTCTTTCACGCTCTCAAGGCCCTGCATCACACCGCGAACTTTCTTGCTATAGTAGTTGTAAGAAATAACCGCTGGGATCGCCACGAAAAGACCCGCTGCCGTTGCAACAAGAGCCAAAGAAATCCCCGCCATCACCGTCTGCTGACCCGCTTCTGGAGCCTGCGCTAAATCGTTGAAGGCTTTCATAATCCCCAAAACCGTTCCCAAAAGGCCGATGTAAGGAGCATTCGAACCGACCGTTGCAAGGAAACTCAAAAATCTTTCGAGCTCTGGGCGCTCTGTCAATGAAAACGTATTGAAGACTTCTTCCAAACCTTTGCTTCCACTGTCCTTCATATGCTTAAGCGCGTAGCTGGCAGCACGACCTTCGAGGCTTTCGATGTCTTTCGCAATCGTTTCAACGTCTTCTACGCTATTACTTTGCAACGCCATACGGATGCGGGCACGGATCTGAGCCGACTGGTTGCCAACTTTACGGAGGGCGAAAAACCGCTCTAAAATCATGCCGATGCTGAGGACGCTCAAGATAACCAAGATCCATAAAACAACTTGGTCCGCCAAATGCGCGACGGCAAAAATTTTCTCGCTAAGTACTGGCATGGATGGTCCTTTCTTTGACTCTCTTCAATAATTAAATCATTATCACTAGATCCAATGAGACCGGTCAAGGCATCCTCTATCATCGCAACTTTATTGTTACTGGCGGCAAGTCTAGTCCAGACTGCGTGCCAGCCTTCTTCAAACCCTTCGATTTTAGTGATCGCAGTCGATGACCTTAGCGTATTAGATATTCTGTGCAACGAAGATATGACAAATGCCAATAGATCCGGCTTTGAAATTCTTTGTAAAGAATCAGTACGCTTCACCCATGCGTTTAGCCCCTCGGTCTTATCCGTGCCGACTCTCGCGAGTATCTTAACCGGGGTCTATCCATTTCAACACCGCGTCCGCAATAACGGCTCTCCGGGCTTGGATCCACAATTCACCACAGTTGCTGAATACGCTTTGTCAAAGAACTATAGAACCGCTTTTTTCTCCGGGGGCCCCCCCGTGTGGAGAAAGTCTGGATTGAACCAGGGATTTGAGCTCTTCGATGACAACATCATTCCCACTCGGCAGACACTTTATCGTCCATTCCCCTCTTCCACGAAGTCCTTGATGCAGTGGGTGCGCCAGGATATCGGCCACAGTTCGTTCTTCGCGATGATCTATGCACCGGACTTGATCTTTACTAACACCGTCACCGTGAATGAGTTCGGCGAGGCTCGAAATCTTTCGCACGAAAGCCAGCTTGATGAACTCGATAGCAATCTCTATCAACTTTTCAGTGACCTGAAGGCTATGCACCGCTGGAATTCGACGACCTTGGTGGTGGTGGGGCTTAATGGCCACACGAGTGACGACCGTCCCGGAGAATTAACACCGCTGAACCTGCACAGTGAAAATACACAGGTGGCCCTGTTTGTAAAGCCGGCGCAAAAAGTCCGTGACGAAGCTTTGCAATGGAAGATTGACCGCAATGTCAGCCTCGTGGATCTTGGCCAAAGTTTGTTTGAGCTTATTGGTGAAGCCAACAATCCGAATAAGCCTGTCGGCGTCTTTCCGGTCTACTCGCTCAAGCAGCTTGTACAAAAAAATCAGATGGAGTGGCCCGAAAATCGGCTGATCTTGATGGAATCGGATTGGGCTCAGTGGCGCGGCTTTAGCAATCGCCGCTCTGCGGTCTTAAGCGGCCATACGCTATTGATCTATGATAGAGAGCCGCAATTCTTTAATACTCTCACCGACCGTCTTGAAACCAATCCGCTTCGCAGCGCCGAGATGTCCACGGAAGAGCGCAATCAAATTTTAGCCGCGCTTGATGCCGTTGAGGGCGAACCTTGGCTGGGCCTCGACAAAGATACTTTTAAAAAATACACTCCGGGATTCTATCGCTGGCTGAGGGAAGATCAAAAGCCGACATTGCTCCGCGATTTGAAAGTGCATGCCAATGGGAAAATACCGGATGCCGACACGCTTCGCTGGGCCGGATTTTTGGCGTTTGAACTAAAAGATTGGAACAGCCTTAAAGCGCTGGGACAAAAAGCGGCGCAGCCTTTCTGGCAGTACGTTGCGGAACGCAACGGCGGGGGCGGTGGCAGTTCCCCCTTCAATATGGCCCAGGATACATGCTTACGCCTCTTGGAAATACCGCACCTAGATTCTGCGGATCTCAAAAAATGCGATGATTCGTTGTTCTTGGACTTCATTGACTGGCATCGTGCTGATATTCGCGGCCTTTCTCGCGATACCCAGAAGCGCCGCTTTGAACGAGCCTATTTGAACTATCTCGTCGACCAGAATATCAAGCAAGGCAACCTTGCAACATCTCTGATTTGGGATATATCCATGAAGACTCAGTTAGCACCTGAACGTGTGGATTTGGTTCTGAGCTTGCCGGAGTTTCAAAAGCAACGCGCCAGTCTTATGAAGGCCCTGCAAAACAGCAATACTTGGCAAGACGAAGATTAGTCGCTGAGCTCGACAATACCGAGCCAGAATGGCGCATCGGGATTCTTTTGAACGAGTTTTTGGGTCATCTGCTGCAAATCCGCTGAATAACTGGAGCTCCAAATAGACTCCGGCCAAACGCCGCCAGCGTACAGAATTAGACGATCACTGTCTCTAATATGAAAATCACCTACACGGATATTGAGATTGGTATCCGTACCGACAAGTGTTTGCGGCAATGGCGGCATCAACATCCCGTCTTCGCCGCTCATCTCGAAACTGGAATCGAAGTTCACGGAAATCGGCGCCATCACTTTGTCAGATTTTTGAATCAAAAGATGCGGCGAACCCACTTGGGCGTAAGCCATCTGCGAGCCGGTGCGCAGCAAAAGCAGCGTTTCAAGACCCGCTTGGTAGGCGACCTTGTTTTCACTCCGATAGAAAGTCTCATTGGCAATGAGAGTCGCAATACGCAAGTAGTTTGCTTGATTCGTCAGAGAGGTTAAGAACTCGAACGGAGAAGTCACCTCCACGTCCGCTTTTGCCGCCTGGATGTATTTCGAGACATCTTCATTCAAACGAGCGGCATGCTCAGAACTGCCCCACGACGTCGTCACAACGATGAAAGAGCCGTCCGGCTCAACATAGATTTCTGGGCGGGGGCGGAAATTCTTGGTGGAGTACGAACGCTCGGCAATCCTCATCACAGAGCTCCGTACTTCTTAAGCTTAATTTTTGCCTTGCCGTAGTATTCGCCGTCTGGAATATCAAGGTCCATGATCTTCTTCCACTTGTCTTTGGCCCCAGGACGAGTTTCACTACCCTCAACGTTGCCGTAACTCTCTTCAAGCACGCCTTCTTGATACAAAACCATCATCTGCTTTTTCAACTCAAGAACATAACGTTGGATTTTATCCTTTGTATCATTATTCCCCGGATCAACATCCACGGCTTTTCTGAGGGTCAATATAGCGTCTTTCAACTTTTGATCTTTATAGAAATTCTCCGCTTCGTTTGTCAGCTGGTCGATTTTTTGTTTGAGCGTTTGCTGAATCGCTGCAATCTGACGTCGGGCCTGCGGCTTCAACTCACCAGGATCCGGCAGGCTTGATGTTGTCACTGCCTGATACTCTTTGATGGCGCGCAAGAACTGATTTCCTTTGTGGCTGCTTTCTGCACGGCCAAAAAGTCCGCGAAGTTTGGCGACTTGGGCACTGTATTCCGCTTTCTGCGCATCACGCAGTTGCTTTCTCGTCGCAAATTCTTCCACCTGCCGCCGAAGCTCCGTGAATTTCGCGTTGGCCGGATCAAACTCAATGACAGGAGCTAAACACTCATCCAACTGAGCCATTGTAAATTCAGGTGTAATCTTACCCTGGCATTCCACCGTTTTCGTTTCAATCTTTTCGCGGTTCTCTGCCATTTTCTGTTCAAGCTGCTCTTGCTGCCGTTTCTGCTCTTGAATGACGAGAGCTTCATTCGCGAGGCGCTCGATGTCCTTTGTATCTTCGTAGTCAGGAACCAGCTCATAGATTTTTGTGACTTCGGCTTTTGCAAGCTCGTACTTACCTTGCATATAAAGGTTTTTTGCAAGCATGTAGGTCTGCTTCACTAAAATCTGTTGCTCCGGAGACAGCTTATTGAAAGCCTCACTCGGCTTCATCGCACCTTGCTGTTGTTGACTTGGAGGCGGCTGCGCGTCCTGGTCACTGAAAAAGTAAGCAACACCCAATAGTAAGACCGCGCCGCCGATAAGCTTAATACGGTGCTTTTCAAAATCAAATTTCTTATTTCCAGACGCCGGATGCCCACCAGGCCCCGCCGCCGGATAACCATAGCCAAGATGCGCTGGTGACATTTCACCCATCGGCATCGGCATATGCTGGCCATGCTGAGCGTACGTCGGAACTGTTTCGTGGTGGATCGCCACAAGCGGGTTTGGCGTCTGGGCTTTCACAAGCTCCATACGCGCTTTGAAATCAGGATCGTGCAATTCAAAATACAAATGATTATCTAAAACGCTGATTGCATCGCCGCTTTTAATCAGAATCGGATCCGTCGAAGGAACAGGAGTTCCATTCACCAGAGTTCCATTCACGCTGCCCAAATCCATAATCTGGAAAAAGCTGCCATGGCGACGCACTTCAAATTGACGGCGGCTCACGCGTTGGTCACGAATCACGATATCACACGAAGAATCACGGCCTGCAATCCACGTGTCGCCGCCTTCAAGCTTAAAGAGCTCTTTGACGTCACCCTCGGAATTCACGACTTTGATGTAAGGAACCGTGTTATTCGAACCAATGAAAGTCTTCTCTTGCACATCGACTTCCGCATACGCCGACCCGGCTATCGATTCAGGCAACCCTGGAGAAGCCACGGCCACGAGTTCCGATGAGACTTCAGAGTATTCAAATTCATAGGGACCTAAGTAAAATAGTCTGGATCCTTCCAGCGTTGAGTGTTGGATCTTTTCCCCATCAACAAGGACATCGCCAAACCGGGAAAGGACTTCGAGATTCCACTTATCATCAGCAAAGTAGATCTTAAAGTGCTCGCGGGAAATGCCTTTTTCACTGATCAGAACGATATCGCAATCATCCTTGCGGCCGGCAAGGTATGTACGTTCAGGAGCTAGCTGGACGTCTTGCGTGACTTTACCCCGGAAACGGACTCGCAAACGGGCCATTAGTATCTCCCCGCTTGCGCTAAAATGCACTCATTATAGTATTGTTTGGCTTCTTTAAAAATCGGATCTTGGTTGTTCGCAACCATAGTCATAACATTAAAATAAGCCGCTGCACACATGCGCCAGTTTTTCTTTTCACGGTAACGATTTCCCTGCAACATATGGGCTTTTACTGTCTCATCGAACTTCAGTTTCGCGAGCTGATAGTAGCGCTTTGCCAGCTCGTTATCAGGATCCAGATTCAAGACGACTTGAAAAGATTCACGTGCGCGGCCGTAGTTACCTTGTTTGTAATCACGAAAACCACGGATGTAGTTCTCTTGAGCACGGCGATATTGGACATTATCCAACTTTTCACGGCGTGCTTCGAATTCTTTAAGATCCCCTTTCGAGGTTTCAATATCTTTTTCAATTTGCTCCGTTGAACGGAATGTTAGTTCCTTCTTCGGGGACCGAGTTGAAGTCATCATCCAATAGAAGAAAATGCCAATCACAACCACGATCACGTAGAAACGAATGCGACCAGAATTGTCCCCGCCGGCAATTTTGCGGTGACGGCCACTGCCACTCGGACGTGGACTTGGAATTCCCATCGGCCCGGGCAAGTTCGTACCATAGTTTGGATGTCCACCGGCGGCTCCCGCCATGATTCCGGAGGGAGGCATTGGCGACATCGGAGATTGCGGAACCGGGTACGGCCGGTTCGCCTGAAGGATCGGCATTTCTACGACGACAGCTTCAGGCTCAAAGTGTACTTTGGTTTTAGGCTCATCCAGATCATTTGGAGTCGCCGGCTCATTCAAATCCATACCCTCTGGCATTTCCGCAGTCGGCAATTGAAAATCAATGCGAAACTCGGTCTCGCCAATGTGAACAATAGCACCCGGCTCAAGCACCGCACTTTCAACTTGGCTGCCATTGACAGCCAAGAAGCTTTTCGAGCTGATGTTCACGATGCGAAGCTGATGCCCATCCCAATGAATTTCTGCATGCTTACGGCTTGCGCGAATATCATTTGAAAGAATCAAATCATTGTCGCTGCCACGGCCAATTTCAACAATCACCTTGTTAAAGCTAAAGCTTTGCCCTGCCAGCGGACCGCGCTGGATTTGGATTTCAAGCTGAAAGCCAGTCTCTAACTGAGGAGCTGTTGACATTACTCTCCCCCTTCCACTGGCGTGATACAGATGACGAAGTACGAAATCGCACCGTTCTCGACACCCATTGCGTGACAATGAATCTGGCAGTTATGACCACTAAATTCGAGCTGGTCGCTTTGGATAGAACCTGGCGCCAGACGCGATTTCTCTATCAAGTGCTGCATATTTTGTTGCAAAGCCAAGTCTGGAATTGCCGCAACCATCTGATTTACCAACTGCGAAGACGAGGCATGCGCTAGCTGTTCAAAGTTCGCGTTCACAGAGACAATACGGCCTTCACCCGTCACTGCGACTGTTGGATAACCCATCAACTGAACCAGGTTTTCCGCTTCGGAATCACGGCTAACCAGATTGACTTGGCCCCCGGCCTCGTCGCCACCATGCAAGTAGCGAGTCAAAAGGCTGTTAATGTTCGCAATCAGGTTTTGCAGTACCGGGAACTGGAATTCCACGTCAGCGGCATCCTTCTTCTCGCGCATGGCGATGTCGAGCTGCCTGTTGAGGCTCACGATCGGAAACTCAATCAGTTTATACATAAAGAAGAAGAGTAAGACGCCCACCAAACAAGCTAAGATCAGAGTTTGGAAGAACAAACTCAACACATGACCATCGTCGAACGCCAGGCTTCCGATGTCATATAGAACAATCGCATGAGCTTTCACCGAGGGTTCGCCGGTATTTGGATCGTACTGCCCGATTGGGAAACTCGCGCCAATCGTTTGACTGTCGACTTGCTCCACCTGAGTCTTCATTTCACGACGAGCCACATGGACAAACGGAATATCCGGTGTCACACCTGCGCGGCTTGCCGGCGCAAGAATCATCCCGTCCGACTGCTGCACAATCATCACTTGCTTCACGCCGTCTTCTGTTTCAGCGGAATGGGTGCTCAAAGCTGAAATATTGCCTTGCAAAAGTATTTGCTGATTCGCCATCGCCACGTTTCTGGCAATGGACTGAGCCCGGCGCTTACTTTCGGCCAAGATGCTGGATCTGGTAATCTGCACCATCGGAATCATCGATAGCAATGTCACTGCAAAGATAAATGCGCCGACGAAACCGCCGAGCACGTATTTAAACTCCACCAATTGCGGCAGCTTATAGATGCCCGGAAGGGCCACACGTTCCATATAGTCTTGCGCTTGGAATAAAAGATTCTGAGCAAAACCCTGAGGTGGCTCCACGCCTGGCATTTCGGCGGGTTCCGGCATTCCTTCGGGGAGAACGCCCATCATTTGCGGTGCTTGCTGCGTATAAGGCTGTTGATAACCTTGGGGATAATAGCTCGGAGCCGCATTGCCGCCATTTACTGGAACCGGCATCCCTTGTGGGTTTCCGGCGGCATGTGCTGTTGCGCCTGCTTGTGAACCCGGGCGAATATCCGGCGCGGGAATAATATCAAAGATCACGTCGTGCACGCTGACCTTGTCACCCAAACGGATGAGACCGTTCTGCGCCCGGACACCATTGATGTAGGTTCCATTGCTCGATTTCAAGTCCGTGACAATGATCTTGTCTTTATAGACATGAATTTCAGTGTGCTCTTTCGAAACGCCATTGCTGGAGATCCTCACATCGCAATGCGGAGCGCGGCCGACGAGATTTCGACCTAACTTTAAGTCATATATTTGACCCGCAAGCGGGCCTGTTAAGACCCTAATCGCCCACATGAAGCTCTTCTCCCACTTGAATGCCAAGTTCTTGAACGCGTCCCGCCGGAAACTCAATCACTGAGCTAGCGCCCCACACCGGCCATATAATGCGGAAAGGTTTTACCGACGGGTAAATCGCTTTCACACGTTTCTGTTTGTCCAAGAACACACAATCAATCGTAAATTTCATAAAATAGGTGTGGATGGAGTTGCAACGCCGAATCCACAGAGCTTGCTCTGTGCCCAACGACTTACGGCCAAGAAGTCCCTTGCCGCGAGCCCATTCGGTCGCAGCGACGTCCAAATCCGCTATAAGTTGTAGGTTACGCGTCTTACTTACTAACACGGCCATCCTCTACTTCCCGCCACCGTGAATGAAGCTCACGGCAACCGGCCCAAAAACCATGATAAATACCGCCGGCAAAATAAATAACATCAACGGAATCAGAATCGCTTGAGAAGCCTTTGCACCGGCTTTCTCGGCTCTCACAAAACGTTCTAGGCGCATTTGAACTGATTGATCTTTCAAAACACGCGAAATGCTCGCGCCACTGGCCTCGGCGTCAATCAACACCGCAACGAAGCTTGTGATCTCAGAAATATCCAAACGCTCTGACATGTCCTTCAAGGCTTGGGTTTTTGAGGCGCCGATCTTCACGTCTTTAAGCACTGTTGCCAACTCATCCGCCAGGACACTGTCTGTGCCTTTGGCCTTGTCGACGATCTTTTGGATCGCCGCAAAAAAATCAAGACCTGCTTCCACAGACAACGCGAGGAGGTCGATGAAGAACGGTAAATCACCGCGAACTGAAACCTCACGACGCTTCTTTTCCGCAGATGCATGCATCTGCGGGAACACGAATCCCCCTAAACCCATCGCGATCAAAAGAGGCATTGGCAAATCCAGTGCCAATGCAAAGTTCATCACAGCCAAGAACACCGGGAACATGAGCCCCCAAAGGATTTGCAAACCGATGAACTCATCTTCGTTCAACTCCGATGATAAGCCGGAGGTCAGAATATATTTGCGGACGCGCTTACGATAACTCGCACTCTTTATTCGGAGCGCATGTTGCAGTGTGAATTGGTGAACAAGTGGCCGAGAGAAATTTATAATCGGCGATTTCGAAGTGCTAGGTTCACTGTTATTTGCCCAAGAGAGTTGCTGCGTGTCTTGATTGCTTGAAAACAAAGCAGAAATAAAGAGGTAGATACTGAGTCCTCCCAACACGAAGCCTGCAATGAGCATTAAATCTGCGCTTCCCATTTATCTCTCTTTGTGTTCAAGTTATGTTATGTACCAATTAATTTTGGCATCTGAGTCTCCACGCCGCCGACAACTTCTCCAAACCGCAGGTTTTGTCTTTGACGTACACCCAGTTAAAGTATCGGAAACACCTGATAAAAACCTGAATATTGATGAGCAGATTTTAGACATAGCTGGACGTAAGGCTATGGCGGCATTTTCCGAGATAAAATCTGCGTCCCATAAGAACTTCCTGCTGCTGGCAGCGGACACAATGGTAGTTTACCACAATCAGGTCCTCGGAAAACCTCGCAATCAGGACGAAGCGTACGATTTTTTAAAACTTTTGTCTGGAAAAACCCACGAAGTGAAAACAGCTTTGGTCCTTGTCGAAAGTCTGGGCGGCCAACAGGTGTCTCATATTGAGACTTCCCGAGTGATGTTTCGTGATTTGCATGATGATGAAATCTGGACCTACATCCAGTCTGGTGAACCCATGGATAAAGCCGGTGCGTACGCAATTCAAGGTCTGGGACGCAAGTTTGTGAAAGAGTTTGTCGGCGATTATGACAATGTCGTCGGACTTCCCGTCAAAGCTTTCGAAAATATGTTGGTGAAAATGAAGTGGTCCGTCGAAAGAGTGGAAAAATGAGCCTCGAAGCCGTCCAACAAGAATGCAATGACCTTCTGAAAAAACTTCACCGCACACGTGAGAGTTTAAAAATTCTCGCGGTGTCCAAATTACAGACCGTGGAAAAAATGCGCCGTTTGTATTCTGCCGGGCACACAATGTTTGCCGAAAACTACGTGCAGGAGGCTCTTCTTAAGCAAGACACCCTGAAAGATCTCGATATCGAGTGGCACTTCATCGGCAGTTTGCAAAAAAACAAAGTAAAACAAGTGGTCGGAAACTTCGCGCTCATTCATTCCGTAGATTCGTTTGAACTGGCCCGCGCGATTTCGAGCCACGCTGAAAAAATCAAAACGACTCAGAAAATTCTTCTCCAGGTCAACCTCGCACAAGAAGTCACCAAAGGCGGCTACAGCCGCGAAGCCCTGATGGTTCAATGGTCAGAAGTCTCTTCTTTTCCCGGGTTGGAAATAACCGGATTAATGACCATGCCTCCTCTAACAGATGATCCCGAGGACGTTCGGCCTTATTTTCGGGAGCTAAGGGACCTACAAATACAATTGCAACAGAATGGCGCGGGCAGACATCAACTGCACGAGCTATCCATGGGAACTAGCCACGACTATCATGTGGCTATAGAGGAAGGAGCTACCATTGTTAGACTGGGGACGATACTCTTCGGAGAGAGGCCAAGGAAGAACTAAAGGACCAACAATGAATCAACTCTTAAAGCGCCAGAAGATCGGCTTCCTCGGAGCCGGCAACATGGCCCAAGCGATCATGAAGGGTATGCTCGAAAGCGGTGTCGCCACCGCGGATCAAGTTCTGGCTTCGAACCGCACGCCTGGAAAATTGCAAAAGCTTGCGGACCAATACAAGATCCAAGTTATCGATAATAACGAGTCTCTCGTTGAAAACTCTGACATCGTCATTTTGGCCGTAAAGCCACAGGACTTACTCACGGCGATTGAACCGATCGCGAGTTCATTCAATGACGATCAGATCGTCATCAGCCTCGCGGCCGGCATCAAGATGGAAACTCTTGAAAAATATCTCCCAAATGCGCGCTTGGTGCGCATGATGCCGAATACCCCGTCCATTATCGGCCGTGGCGTGATCGGTTATCTTCTCAATGAATCCGACAATGCACTCGAAGCCATGATGGAAGATATGTGCTCGCCGCTCGGTTATACCCTCAAAGTTGAAGATGAAGACCAATTCGAAGCCCTCATGGTGTCTTGCTCGTCAGGAACAGGGTTTGTTCTGGAGATGATGATGTACTGGCAGGATTGGATCGTTGAGCACGGGTTTGATGAAGAAACGGCTAAACGTATGACACTTGAGACCTTTATGGGAGCGTCCATGCTCGCCGCTCAATCCAAAGATGTTCCTTTTGAAGAGCTGCAAGCCCGCGTCACTTCTAAAAAAGGTGTGACGGCAGCTGGACTTCAGTCCATGAGAGAGCTCGAAATTGAACGTGCTTTGCGTATCAGCTTCGAAAAAGCGGCGATGCGAAGTAAAGAAATCTCTCGCGAAATTAAGTAACAGGCTTTATCCTAAAAAGGAGATTTCAATACCGTTTGGTATACTTTCGATTACTAATTTTTGGGGGAACTCAGGATGAAAATTACTCCTATCGATATCGTTCATAAATCTTTCAACAAAAAAATGATGGGTATTGATGCCGATGAAGTGAACGATTTCATGGCGCAAGTCGCTGCACAAATGGAAGCTTTGATTCAAGAACGCAATTCTTTGAAAGAAACTCTTCGCGAAAAAGAACTCAGCCTTTTGGAGTACAAAGAGCGCGACCAGGTTTTGAAAAACACGATCGCAACAGCAACACAAATGACAGAGCGTCTGCGCCAGGATTCTGAGCGCGAGGCGAAACTGATCATTGCGGATGCCAATCAAAAAGCCGAGATCATCATGCGCGACTCTCGTGATTCGTTGAAGAAAATGTATCAAGAAATCACTGAGCTGAAGCGTGCCCGTATGCAATTCGAAGCCAACTTGAAGGCCCTTGTCCAAGCGCACTTGACTCTCTTGGATCAAGGCGAGAAGTACATGCCGCAAATGCAGCTGCCAAATATGAACATGGCACCAACGGGCGATAAATCGACCGAGATTTCCCCGCTTTCCGCTCGCTAATGATCACAAAGTCTGACAGAGGCGTGAGACTCACCCTCTTCATTCAGCCGAAAGCTTCAAAAAACGAAATCATAGGGCCCCACAATGGGGCCCTTAAAGTTAAGGTCACAGCTCCTCCCGTCGACGGCAAAGCCAACGCGGAACTCGTTGAGTTTCTGTCAGACATTCTCGAAATTCCCAAACGCCAAATTGAAATTCTAAAGGGCGAAACCGGCCGCAACAAGTCCGTTGAAATCACCGGGCTCTCCGTCGAGGAAATCTCCGCCAAGCTGGCATTGAAGCAATCTCGCTAGCTGAAGGTATATCTAGCACTGCAAGCCTCGGAAGACCCTTCAGTTTCGCAGCCGTCATAGTAAGAATAATAAATACGGTTTAGGCCGGTTGTGATCTTATATTAAGGTGAGGACTATAAAGGTTTAGACAAATAAATTTTCCCTGTTGAACTTTTGGACAGAACCCAATCCCTCCAACTCACCAAATAGACTTCCTTCGCCCTAGCAACACATACGCGCCGTGGGCTCTCCTAATCCTTTTATTTCGACATCAATACTGGAAAAGTTGTGTTCATTCCTGGCAATTTTGAAAAGTCATTAACTCGTCGGTTTTTTCTTACGTTTTCTTTTCAGTTTCAACTGAACCTCTCCGCCATCGCCGGCTTCGATCTGCGCTGGCGTCGGTTGTGGGCCGGCCTTTTTCATCGCGACATTATCAGCCGCGGGAGTCATATCTCCGCCCGGGCGAGGAGCGGGTGCCCCCGGAGTGATGCCCTTTTTCTGGAAGAGTTTCTGGTTCACGCCGTCATCAGTCTCCTCTTTAAACTTCGGAACTTTTCTTTCGGAACTCAGGCCATCTTCTTGCGTGGAAACACCCGGCTTCATGTAGTAACTTGGCTCGCTATCCCAAGAGTACTTGATCGTCGCGCCCGCATGAAATCCCGCCGCTGTGTTTGAACCGGTGATTGTCGTACCACCACCCACCGTCAGTGCCCATGCGTTATCGAACTTAAACCGCACCCACGCTTCAGAATCGACGACGGACGGATTCACAGAATAGAAATACAAACTGGAAGCATTCACACGATCCGTAACGATGGTTCTTTGGATTTTATTTTTGGTATCCGGATCGTCGGTCACGCTTTGATAACCAAAAACTTTTCCTCCCCAAGCCCACTTAGCATAATTGGCTTCAACACCTATGCCCCACGGGACCAAAGAGGACCGCGCCTGACGATAGGTCACTCCGGCGTAACCCAGAGCTGAAAAAGTCGTAAAGTCCTTTTGCGCGCGCAGTAAACCCGTCGCCTCAATCACGCCCTCGGAGTTAATCGCGGTGTCGGTATTCTGGTCAGTTTTTTGGAAAGGAATGAGGACATTGAAGTCGGTAACGAGATCAAAGGCCTCATTGTACGGCCGATAGGCATAGCCTAAGTACGCCCCGGTCACCGACGAATTCGAACGAGCGGTCGTCAGGCCGTTACTTGTCGCATTGGCTAAATCCAGGCTACCGTAGAAAGAGCTATTTTTACTGAAATCGTAGCTGGATTTCAGGTAAAAATTGAAAATCTCGAAAGATTGCCCGTAAAGCAGCTTTTGGTAAGAGCCGCCCCCATCCGTGTAATTTGCGTCCGTTTTGAAATACTGTGTCTCGGCCTCAAACTCGTACATTCCCTTGCGAAAACGTTGGTAATCGTCAAAGGCCGCCCAGGAGGTTTCCGCGGTGAGTACTAGCAGACATAACATCATTGCAATTTTCATAACTCTCCCATATTAACAGGAATAGAAACGAGGTAAAGCACTTGTCCACGCCCCCCAATAAATCCCTACTCGGTATCATATTTTTCACCGTTTTCATCTACCTCGTCGGCTTTGGAATATTAATTCCAATCATCCCCATCCTTAGTCGTGAATTTGGCGCGACCGCGCTGCAGACTGGCCTTCTCATGTCGGTTTACTCGTTTATGCAGTTTATCTTTGCGCCCTTCTGGGGAAAGCTCAGCGACCGTTTGGGCCGACGTCCAATTTTACTTTTCTGTCTCGCGGGGGAGGCCTTCTCTTACGTCGTATTTGCTTGGGCACGAAATTTAGAGTGGCTCTTCGTGGCCCGCATTCTTGCTGGCTTTTTCGGAGCGAGTATTTCCACGGCCTCTGCCTATATTTCCGACATCACGCCACCGAATGAGCGCTCTAAGGGCATGGCTTTGATTGGCGCCGCGTTTGGTCTGGGCTTTGTGGTCGGTCCGGCACTCGGCGGTGGTTTAGCCATTTGGGGCCAGCACATTGTGGAAGCTTACGAATTGCAAACAAATGTTCACCAATTCCAGATGAGCTTCTGCGCTTTGTGGGTCGGCGCACTCTGTCTCGGAAATTTTCTTTTTGGCTTGAAGTTCCTCAAAGAGTCGCTGACTGAGAAAAACAAAAATATCCACAACAAGAAGCGCTTTCAATTGCTCGCCCATTACCTCGGACAAAAAACCATGGGCGCAATGTTGTCAGTCTACTTCCTTTCATCTCTGGCGATGTCAGGCATGGAAGCAACATTGATTTTATTCATGGGTGAAAAGTTCGGCTGGGAACTCAAGCAAGTCAGCTTCGGCTTTGCCTATATCGGCGTGATCACCGTGTTCTGCCAGGGCTTCCTCGTACGCCGCTTGATTCCGGTTCTGGGAGAGCGCAAAACTCTGCGCATCGGCCTGACCAGTTTCGCCATCGGCCTTACCGGAATCGCCTTTGCGCCAACCATTCCGTGGATGGGCGTGACCATGACTTTCTTAGCCATCGGCACAAGCTTCACAAATCCTTCCGCGTTGGGAAGTATCAGCTTGCTCGCTGGCGCCGCTGAACAAGGCGTTACCATGGGGGTGGCACAGAGCTTGGCCTCTTTGGGGCGTATCTTGGGCCCGGCTCTCGGCGGCCTCATCTATGAGAAGATTTCAATCTCTTCACCGTTTATCATTTCAGGATTCATGGCACTGGCGGGCCTCGTGACGGTCCTATTGATTTCAAAACACCTGCCTGATTCAGGCAAAAAGGCAGCGACGTAATGGCTCAATCGATTGGTTTTTTCCAGTTTGACAATCTCGTCCGGGGACGTGTGGGATTTGTATTTGTGAATCTCGGCATCGATACCAATCCCGTTTATCCACACGTTTTTAAAATGCACTTGGAACAAAAGCTTTTACAATTACCTAAAGGCGACTTAGCCAACGCCAGCGACGAGCAGATCCTTTCCGCAATGAATGAACAGCCGAAAGAATCCGCTGTGATTGTGTTAGATCAAAATGGCGCACGCGCGGAATCGCTCGCCAAAGCCCTCGAGGCCGCGGGATTTATTAACACCTTTTACCTTAAAGGCGGCTGGAACCAGTTCCTGAAAGACCGCGCTTAGATTCGTTCCATAAAATCGTACTGAGCCTTGATCTTTCCCCCCAGGCTCACAAGCTTCTGCCAGCTTGCGCCGACTAAAATCTTCTTCGCAGAATGCCCGACTTCTTTTTCAAAAACTTCAACTGCTTCTTTCGCAGAATCCGCGTTCATTTGCAGAATCACGAGTGTGCCTGTCGAGGCCGCATGGTAAGCAGCGGAGTAAATTTCTTTCTCAAGTCCGTAAGTCAAACCAAGCCCCAGGCAAATCACACTCGGACCCGCCATAGAGATCGCCTCGAAGTTGCGGTCAAAATCTTCTTTATCGCGTGAAGAGTATTCCACTTGGTTAATGCCATCGATCACCAGTGACGTTGCGTTTTCCAAAGTGAAGATCACACGGTTTTGCTTCTTCATTTCGTTCATCAACGCATAGACCGTCGTCGTTTTTCCAGAACCTGTGGGTCCTCCCACGATGATGAGGCCCTTCTGTGCATCGGACCACTTCTTTAACATGGTCTTCTGCTCGGGCTCCAAACCAATCTGCTCAAAGTCAAAGTACGCAAGCTTCGGTTGCAGCAACGACAATGTTAGACAAGGCCCGGACACGGTTTCTACTTTTTGATAACGAATCTGCAGCACATCTTCTTCGCTGCGGTGAAGATAAATGCGGCGCGAATGCCCGTTCTTAATAGGTGTGGAATGATCCATCCAGAAATCGTCCATCAAGCGGAAAACACCCTCTTCGATTTTGGTGATCTTTTCATAGCCGCTCTTGGCGTTGCGATAGGTGATCTCGTACTTGCCAAGACTTGGAGAAAAATGAATTTCGCTGCAGCCGTGGTCAAAGGCATCCCAGATCAGTTTTTCTGGCAATTCGTTTTGTAGATTCATGGTGGGTCCCTCCTTGGAACGTAAATGAGCTCTCTTTCCTAAGAACTCTGTTAGTTGCAAAATTTCTTTCTGGAGCTGAATCTTTGGTGCCTTCCCAGAGACATGCAGGTCTAGTTCATCCCGCAAAAACCTCCACTGACGGCCGAGCTTATGAGCCGGCACCTTTCCCGACTGCAGCCACTTATAAAGCGTGCTGGGAGTTGTCTTTAGAAAATTAACGGCTTCGTCAAAGTCCAGGTATTCATTATCCATGAATAATATTAACTATCCGTGATTATCCATTGTCAATTCAGACCTTACCAAGGTCGGTGTTGAGCGCTCTTGCTAAAATGTTGCTCTATGTCGACCCCTAACCACCTGTTCTCTCTATATTTTTTTCAGGAATCCGAAGAAGAAACAGTGAATTTGTCCGCTTTTGACCGTAAATGCACAAGAATTCACCTTCTAATGCTTGCGTATGAGGCCCCCAGCGATTAGACCGACCCTGCATGATGAAGTTCAAGCGTCTGATATTTGCTAGTATTCTCGGTTTCGCGACATTGGCAATGAATGGCTGCGATGCCATTTATTGGGATGAAACGGCGAGCTTAAATCAGGTGAATAGCCAATCTGAAATCAAGGTTCTGACCCTAAAAAACCCGCTCACTTACTCCACCGATCGTACGGGCCACAAGTTTGGCATCGATCACGATCTGCTGGAAAACTTCGCACACCATTATGGTCTGAAGATCCGTTTCATCGCGGTTGCCAACGAAATTGAAATGAAGCAGGCCCTCATCGGCGGCATGGGCGATATTGCGGCCGGTCGTCTGGCCACACCAAACAACAACTCTGGCTTTTTGGTCGGACCGAGCTACGAAGAGACCTTCCTTGGCTTATTCTGCCAAACGAAGTCCCAGGTTGCGAATATCTCCGACCTGCGCAACAAGAACATCGGCATTCTTTCAAAAGACAATATCGACGGCCTGACGGATCGTTTGACTCAACTAGCTCCTGAGACCCACATCGAAATGATGACCTCTTCTTCGCCTAAGATCTTGTTTGAACGAATGTCTGCGAAAACTTTGGACTGCGTGATTGCTGAAAACCTCGAAGGCGAGTTCTTTACCCGCTACCACCGCAACATCGAGAAGGTGACCTCTCTCACGGAAGAGTACTCGCTCAGTTGGCTGATCCGGCCCGGCCAAGAAGATCTGAATCGGTTGCTGCAGGCTTGGTTTCAAAAGGCGAGCCGCGACGATGAAATCATGCGCGTGCACGATCGCTATAAATTGTACCTGTCCGAGTTGGACCGTCACGATGTACTTCACTTTATGAAACGCAGCCGTCGCACGCTGCCGGATTTCGAAACAGAGTTCCGCAACGCGGCCCGCGAGCACAAACTGCCATGGCAACTCATTGCAGCCGTCGCTTACCAGGAATCCCAGTGGAATAACGAGGCTGTTAGTTACACGGGCGTTAAAGGACTCATGCAACTGACACAAGATACCGCAGATCATTTGGGTGTTGAAGATCGTACGGATCCACTTCAGAGCATTCATGGGGGTGCAAAGTATTTGCGCTATTTGCTGAACAAAACGCCGAACTACCTGAACTTCAAAGATCGTTTGTATTTGGCGCTCGCGGCTTACAATATCGGCTATGCTCACGTGCGCGATGCCCAGAAGTTGGCTGAGCGCAAAGGCATGAACCCGAACTCTTGGCGTCACCTGCGCGAAGTTCTTCCTCTCTTGGAAGATCGCTCTTATGAAAGTGAGCTCGAATATGGTTGTGCGCGTGGTACTGAAACCGTGGAATTCGTTGAGCGCGTCACGGGCTTCTATAATTTGATGGTTGCAACCCAGATTTAATCCCTGAATCCAGTCTTCTTCGTCACTTACCTTGTGTCTCGCTCTGAGACGCAGGTCCGGCATATCTCTTGAAATATCCTCTTCCTATACATGGCCTGAGATTCCAAGTTCTATAAGGTGGACTTGGAATCCGATCACCAGCAGTTCTCTGTCGAACTCGTCGACGGTTGAAAAGCGGAAAAGGCCCAAAAAAGGAGAAGAGGATATGAACTCGTTCAAAATGCGCTACTACTATATGGCCCCTTTGTTGATGCTCGCGATGGTCGCTTGTGCGAAGCGCGACAATAACTTTGCGAAAAATGCTGCCGAAGCAAAAGCGGCTCAAGAAAAGACCGCCCAAGAAAAGGCAGCTCGGGAAAAAGCAGGGCAAGCACCCTGTACATCTCTGTGCCCTCCCTCGGCTCCTGGCGGAAAAGGTGGCACAAACCCAGGCAATACAGTTGATGGCGCCACTCCTGTCAAAGAAAAGGATGGCTCTACCGTGACCACCAAACCCGATGGCACTAAAGTCACTGCGACAGCTGATGGCAAGACCATCGTGACATCGCCTGACGGAAAAACGATGACTACGACTCCTGATGGGAAAATCACCGTAGAAGACAAGAAACCCGCGACTAAAGACGCCTACAAAGGTGATCTTGAGCAAACTCTCGCTGATTCTTGCGAAAACAAACTCGCTATGGAAGTAAATAAAGACAATAAAGAAGAAGAAATTCAACTCAAAGACGTTATCACGAAAGAAAAAAGCTCGTACGTGCTTAAATCCACGGACCTTTTTGCTGAGCGCACAGATAAAGATTCCAAGACTTTAAACCAAATAGTTTTGGCGGGTTCTGCATTTGAATTGCCGAAAGACTTTAAAGACACCACTCAAGGCCAAGCCGTCATGGTGAACTGCCACACGATCAATTTGGCGGACGACTCCTCACAAACAATGATCGGTGAGCTGGTGGTTCCATACGAAATCAGCACGGCGGACGGCGCGATCAAAGTTCTTCGTTTCGATAAAGTGGAGTTGAAGAATAAAAATCAGAGCACGGCTTTGACAGTGTTGAAAGCTAAAGACGGCAACTTAACGAATCTCATTGAGAAAGAGGCTGAAGGCCGAAAAGTTTTGCTTTTCAAAAACTCAGACTCTTCCGACATCACGATCCGCATTCAAAAGACCATCAAAGACGAAAAGACGGGCTCTGTAATGACAAAGACCTACTCTGCGACTTACAGCCTTAAGAAGTAATCCTCTGCCTTACACCTTATTCGACGGTGACCGACTTCGCGAGATTGCGAGGTTGGTCGACGTCGTAACCTAAGCTGTTTGCCAGGTGAAACGCCATCAACTGCAAGGGAATTGCTTCCAAGAGCGGATTGATCGTCCAATGAGCCTTCGGCAAAGACAAATAATACTGACTAATCGCCCTCAACTTCTCATTGTCACCAGTTCCAATCGCAATAATTTTACCGCCGCGAGCGCGGGCCTCTTCCAAATTGCTGATAGATTTTTCATAGAGTTCATCACTAGGTGCGAGCATCACGATCGCCATATCTTCATCGATCAACGCCAAAGGACCATGCTTCATTTCTCCGGCCGCATAGCCTTCAGCGTGCATGTAAGCAAGTTCTTTGAGTTTCAAAGCCCCTTCCATCGCGATCGGGAAGCTCACGCCGCGGCCGAGGTACAAGAAACCACGGAACGAGCGAAGCTTATGAGCCGCCTCATCGAAGTACTTATCGTAAGACAATACAACTTCCATTTGGCTCGGAGCCCCCAAGAGGGCTTGCACGAATTCTTTTTCTTGTTGGCCATTGATCACGTTACGAATGCGGCCCAACGCCACCGCGAAGCAGTTTAAAACCGCGAGCGTGCTGGTAAAGGCCTTCGTGCTGGCAACACCAATCTCGGGGCCAGAGTTCATATACAAGTGTCCGTGGGCCTCACGGTCGATGGTTGAACTGCGTACATTGCAGATACTCAAAGTCGTCGCGCCCTTTTCTTTGGCAAGACGGATCGCAGCCAAGGTGTCGGCTGTTTCGCCGCTTTGAGAAATCGTCATCACCAAAGACTTCGGTGGAATCACCGGATTGCGATAACGGAATTCGCTCGCGATATCGATCTCGACCGGCACTTGCGCTATGTTTTCGATCAAGTACTTCCCGACGTTGCCGGCATAGCTGCTGGTCCCACAGGCGATAATGAAAATACGCTCAACACTTCTAAGAACATCTTGGGTATTGACCCAGTCTTGCGGACTGTCGAGTTCGTCGAGCCTGTTCACCGCGGTCCCAAAGCCGACATTTTTTAATTTGATCGTGAAGTTCTCGGGATTAAGATGCGGCTCCATCGCCGTTGCCACGGCACGTGGTTGCTCGTATATTTCTTTCAACATGAAGTGAGAGAAACCTTGCTTCTCCACCATTTGCGGATCCCAGTTGAGCTCCACGACCTTTTTTTGAATGGGTTCTCCCTTCGCCGAGAAGATCTTCGCTTCCGTGCCGTCAATGACCGCGATTTCGCGATCATCAAGGTACATGAACTTACGAGTGTACTGCAGGAGTGCTTGAACATCGCTCGCAACGAAGTTTTCTTTGGTGCCAAGACCGACAACGAGTGGCGGGCCATCCTTGAAGGCAACAAGTTGGTTTGGGTTCTTCTCCCATAAGGCCACAATCGAGAAAGCACCGCGGATTTTTCCAAGAATTCTTAGAACCGCTTTAAAAAGATCCCGGGTTTGCTCAATTTCACGCGCAATCAAATGCGCCACGAGTTCAGAGTCCGTATCTGAGGTGATCTGCGCGCCGCTTGCTAAAAGCTCTTCGCGGATCTCAACATAGTTTTCAATAATGCCATTGTGAACAAGACTGATGCCACCGACTTGGTGGGGATGAGCATTACGCTCTGTCGGCGCGCCATGAGTGGCCCAGCGAGTGTGACCAATGCCGATGTGACCATCGAATTTCTCCACCATCAGCTTGTCTTCGAGAACTTTCAATTTACCAGACGCCCGCACACGTTTGGTTTTACCTTCATCCAGGATCGCCAAGCCAGCGGAGTCATAACCACGGTATTCTAATTTTTTAAGGCCCGAAATAATAACATCTTTTGGGTTTTGCGGTCCCAGGTATCCAACGATTCCACACATAGCTTATCCCCGCTCTTGTTCTTTATTTGGTTGATGCGCCTGAGCGCCCGGCGCTTTCGGAGTGTAATTTTCTTTAATGATCTGTTTGCCACGAGCCACGGCCAAAGCGTTTGCCGGTACACTCTTCGTGATGGTGGAACCAGAACCTATCACCACATCGTCACCAATTTCGATGGGCGCCACAAACTGAGTATCACTGCCGACGAAGACCCGGTTGCCGATTTTCGTTTTGTATTTCTTCTTATCGGCGGCATAGTTGCAAGTGATCGTGCCACAACCGATATTCACGTCTTCCCCGACTTCCGCGTCGCCCAAATACGTCAGGTGCCCCGCTTTGGACCTCTTGCCGAATTTTACTTTCTTCATTTCCACGAAGTTGCCCACATGCGCTTCTTCACCGATGGTTGTTTCAGGGCGCAGACGTGCGTAGGGCCCCACGGAAGCACGGCTATGGACCACCGCTTGTTCGAGATAGCTGCCCGCGCGCACTTGCACGCTATCGCCGACGTCAGAATCCGACATGAACACATTCGGCTCAATCACGCTGAACGACCCGATGCGAGTCGCGCCACGCAAGACCACGTTTGGATAAATCACAGAGCCTGCACCAACACTGACAGACTCTTCAATGTATGTGGCCTTAGGATCCATCATTAAAACGCCTTCTTCCATCAGGCGCTTTGCTTTTCTCTGAAAAAGCAAGTTCGTTGCATGCGCCAATTCGATTTGGTCGTTCACCCCGACCGCGACTTTCGGCGACGCCTTAATGGCCATCACCTTGCAGCCGTCTTCGATGCACAAAGAAATCAAATCCGTGATGTAGTACTCTTGTTTCGCGTTGTGGTTTTTAATCTGTGGCAAATACTCAGCCAGGACCTTTGCCTTTGCAATGTAGATTCCCGTGTTGATCTCACGGATCTTCAAAGTATCGGCAGAGGCATCTTTAGCTTCGACGATAGCTTTCAAATCACCCCTATGGCGAATAATGCGGCCAAACGAGCCTGGCTTTTTCACAATGGAAGTCACCACCGCTAAGTCGCAGCTTTCATCACGAAACATCTTAACGAAATTCATGATGTCCTCGGCCTCGATCAAAGGATGGTCGCCGTTCATGATGACAACGTCGCCTTCGATGTCATCAACCTTCGCGGACTTCACAGCATCCGCCGTGCCCAATTGATTTTCTTGAAGTAAACAGTTCACACCCATTGGTTCAACAACAGAACGCACGAGATTTTGCCCATGGCCCACGACCACACGCAAATCCGTTGCGCCAGCCTTTTTTGCAGCCTGGATAACCTTTTCGATCATGGGACGACCCGCCACTGGATGAAGGACCTTTGGAAGGGGGGACTTCATGCGCGTGCCCTTGCCCGCCGCTAAAATAATCATCGCCAACTTATTGGGTTCTACAGCTTCTTTTTTGTCATTCTTTGCCATGGATTTTCTGTCCTTTTCAACCTTCTAAAAATCAGGCTTAATTATCCTATGCAAGCAAAAATTTTTCACCAAACTTCTTGGGCTCGAAGCTCCCGCGGCACTCCGATAGAATTGTATAAAAAAACACACAACCGTGATGGAAAAGCCACACTGGAAAACCCGGCCCCGATTCTCTTTATCGGTGGTGTTCACGGTGATGAGCCCGAAGGTGTGCGGCTGGCTCAGGAATTCCTGAAGTGGTTGCAGCAAACAGAAGAGAGCTCACCCGAGCGGATTCTTCACTCGTGGCTGCTGGTTCCCTGCATTAATGTCGATGGTTTCCTTCGCAACATGCGCACTAATGACAATGGTGTGGACCTCAACCGCAACTTTCCCTCTTCGGACTGGAGTCCCAACGCCAAAGGTCCCCGTTACTATCCGGGCCCCAAAGCCGGCAGCGAGCCCGAGGTCCAGGCGCTCGTCCAGCTGATCGATAGTGAAAAGCCAAAACTGATTGTTCATTTCCATTCGTGGGAGCCTTGCGTTGTTTACACGGGGGCACCAGGTAAGGAAGCATCAACGATTATTGCGGGAGAAGGCGGCTACGAAGTCCGCGAAGACATCGGTTATCCCACCCCGGGTAGCCTGGGCCAATATGGCTGGCTGAATCGTAAAATTCCCGTGATCTGCATCGAAGAAAAAGAGAGAATTCATCTGGATCACGTGTGGCCGCATTTCGAGCCCGGCCTCACCAAACTCATGACATCTGATTTTCAGTGTAAGGCTTCATGACCTCGATCAAGTGCATCGCTTTTGATTTGGACGACACCCTGGTAGACACCAGCCAACTGCTCGTCCCGTTCGCGGCACGCCAAGCCTGCGAGGCCATGATAAAGAACGGCGTGCAAGGCGATATTGATACTTGTTTAGCATGGCGGGCGAGCAAAGCCGCCGAGCTCACGCATCAGGAAATCTTCCAAGGATTTATTGATAAATATGGCAGCACCACCCCGAATATAGCCCTGCAAGCGGCTTTGAAGGCTTTCTATAATCCAGAAGTTCCCGAGCGTTTGCCGCTGATGGACGGTGCCGAGGATAATCTACGTCAGCTTTCGCAAAGGTACGCGTTGTTTTTGGTCACCTCTGGCGAACCCGCCGCTCAAGAGCGCAAAATCAAGGCGGCCGGAATTGAGCGTTTCTTCAAGAAAATCTATCTTGTGAACAACTTTAAAAAGGAAGAAAAAAAAGACGCTTTTCTCGACATTCTGAAGAATGAAAATATTCAACCCGAAGAACTGCTCAGTATCGGCAACCGCTTGTCGCAAGAGATCCGCCACGCCAAGCTCTGCGGAGCGAAAACCTGCTATTTCTGCCACGGTGAACACGTTGGCGAACAGCCCACTCAACGCGAAGATTACCCGGACTTTACCATCTACAAGCACAGCGAATTTAGGCGCGCCTGCGGTCTGTAAGGCCGTCCAATGCTTTGACGGTTTGGTATCTTCTTCATAGTCCCAAGCCAGAATCCCCTTGCCAGCCCCCACTTCAACGACGACCTTCTTGAAACGATTCGCAGCGAACTTCGCTCTCAGGGAGTGAAGGTGCTCTTTGCCGATGAAGTCGGCGTGGATGACCCCTCGGTTCCTTTTGAAGAGGTCCCCGAATCCGTCAACAAAGGCGAAAACTTCAATGACCTCTTCGTGAGGAAGGATCGAAGAGCCATGTTTATGAGCGCGTGACCGCGCACTCGACGCGCGACTTGATTGTTGCCGGCGGTGAGCTCAAGAATCTCGATCGTGAAAAGGCACCGCACGCAACCGTCCGCGCTTATTTACGTTCCATCGCCCCTAAGCTTTTCAGATAATAGCGCTAGACGTTCATCCAGCGGGTCTTTGTTGGACGGCGCGGATGAAATGGCATAAAATTCTTTCATGCGCGCAATGAAAACCAGTTTTTTGCTGATTGGGCCGTGGGAAGAACGCCTTGTCGATCTCGGAGCCCAAATTCTGCCCGATCTTTCACAGGCTCTCTTGTGGAGCCGGGACGCGCTCTGTGACGTGGTGGCATTGTCCATCACTTCGATCCTCGAAAAGAAGTTCGGCCAATTCTATCACCAAGTTCTAGAACACAACCCGGCAGCCCAATGGATCGCGGTGGTACCCAAAGACTTCGGACCTGAACAACTCGCCGATATTCACGAGCTCTATCCGCTCTTTCGCGTGATTTCTTCTTTTCAAGAAATTGATATTGAGGCGCATTTCTTTAGCGCACTTGAGGAAGTCAATCGCCAGAAGCAGGATAAGAACCTCGAAAAGCTTATTCGCGAGCAAAAAGAAAAGCTGGTTCGCCTGCAGGCGGAACTTGAAGAGCGCGTTGAAAAGCGCACGAAGTTTCTGACGGAAGCCCGCCGCAAACTTTATCAAACAAATGTCCGCATTGAGGGCCTTAAAAATGCGCTGATGGCCGTCCATAAAGCAGGCTCGCTTGTTGAAATTGAAAAGTTTTTGAATGAAGCAATGGCTTCAACGGTTCAGACTTCTTGGATCCGGATCTTCTTTGCGCCCCAGGATAATTTGTTTTCAGAGCAAGTCGAAACCAAGCTGAGTTTTACCCAGCAACGCGTACCGCTGTTCCGCCAGCATGACCGTATCGGCAGCATTTTCTTTATGCGTGCTCCAGATCGTCCGTTCTTGCGTGACGAGGTGGATTTTCTCAATCGCGTGGCCGAGGCCGTTTCTTTGGCGTTAGGACGCATTCAAAAGCTTGAAGAGTCCGAAGAGATCAAAAAACAATGGGAGACCACCTTTAACGCCGTTTCAGATCCTGTGGCCATCATTGATAGCAATTATGATATCATTCAAGCGAACTCCACGATCACCAAACAGCGCGCTTCCGGCAGCGTGATCGCGAAGAAGTGCTACGAAGTTCTCTATGGGAGAGCCCAGCCTTGCGAGCACTGCCAGCGTGGCAAGACCTTTCGCTTGGACCATGACAACGGCAAAGCCACGAAGTCCTATGAGGTGTACAGCCAAAGTCTTTCGCTGGAACCACAAAAGCCGCCGGTTTTTGTCAACATCTATCACGACATCACTCAACGTCTGTCAATGGAAAAGCAATTGCTTGAAACCGCTAAGCTCGCGGAGCTTGGCACGATCGGCAGCAGCATTGCGCACGAACTTAACAACCCTCTCGGCGGAATTCTGTCCTTCACACAGCTGATAAAAATGGATCTGCCAAAAGATCATCCGATGTATCCGGACATCGTCGAAATGGAAGCGGGTGCTCTTCGTTGCAAGGATATTATTCAGAACCTTCTCGGCTTCACCCGAAATCCTAATGTCGATGAGATTACCGATTTGGATCTCCGCGATGTGATCAAGCGCGCTTACAAAATCATGGAGCTGCAAATCAAGTCCCAAGCTATCGAAGTGACTTTGAATTTGCCAGACCAACCTTGCGGCGCGCGCGGACACTTAAATTTGCTCTCACAAGCGATCAAAAATATTTTACAAATGGCGGTCGATTCTATCCATTCCCGCGCGAAAAAATCGCCTGCGGACTTTAAAGGACAGTTGGATTTGAGTTTGCAACTGACGACAGACAAGTATGTTATTTCGGTTAAAAATAACGGGATTAAGTATGAAAAAGAGAGTGCCGGCCTTGGCATTCCGGTGGCCTCGCAAATCGTCGAGGACCATGGCGGTAAGTTGGAAATTTCTTCCTCGACTAACTTCGAGACTTTGGCAAAAATTTCCTTCCCTCGTCCAGTTTTAAGGTCCTGAAACGCGGCGCCCATGCGGATTTTTTGACAGTCCTGTCAGAAATCATCTACTCTAAGAATGTAACGAGAACCCACCAAGGAAGGAAGGTTCATGCGCACTCATCGCGTGCTTATTCTGGATGATGAATCAAGCTTACGTACTGCTCTCTTTAGGGTGTTAGACAGAAAAGGACTTAATGTCATCACCGCAAACCGCATTGAAGAGGCAAAACTGCTCTGCCAAGGTGACACGGCGATTGATCTCGCGATCGTCGATTTGAATCTTCCCGACGGTGACGGCATCGAGTTCATGTCGTTCTTGAAATCCCTGTATCCTGCGATCGAAGTTGTGATCCTCACAGGTCACGCGACGATTGAGGCCGCCGTTCGCGCGACTCAAAAAGGGGCCTTTCATTTTGTCACGAAGCCTTTCAATTTGGATGAGCTCATCAGCCTCGTGGACAGGGCGTTGGCACACAAACACTTGCAACAAGAAAACCAACAGCTACGCAGTGAGCTCAATCGCAAATACAAATTCGACCAAATCATCGGCACAAGTGAGCAAATTCAAGACGTTCTTCGCTTGGTTGAGCGCGTGGCAGATTCTGATTCCACCGTGCTTGTGCACGGTGAAACAGGCACCGGTAAAGAATTGATCGCTCGCGCGATTCATTACAACTCTCCACGTGCGACCGGGCCTTTTATTCCTATTAACTGTGGCGCAATTCCTGGGGAACTTCTGGAGAGCGAACTCTTTGGCCATGTCAAAGGTGCTTTCACCGGTGCCATTGCCAATCGGGTCGGCCGTTTTGAAATGGCGGATGAGGGAACAATCTTCCTCGATGAGATCGGCGATATGGATCCGACTTTGCAAGTGAAGCTCCTCCGCGCCCTTCAAGAAAAAAGCTTTGAACCCGTGGGCAGCACGAAAACTGTTCAAGTCAATGTCCGCGTGATTGCGGCAACGAATGTGAATCTCGAGGAAGCCGTTGAGACCGGAAAGTTCCGTGAAGACTTGTACTACCGCCTCAACGTGATTCCTATTAACATCCCGGCCCTCCGTGAACGCAAGAGTGACATTCCGTTGCTGCTGAAGCACTTTATGGATACTTTTAGCAAGACCAAGGGGCGCGGCCTGAGCGGCTTTTCTGAAGAAGCCCTCGATTGCCTTGTTCACTATCCATGGCCGGGCAATATCCGCGAGTTGGAAAACCTCATGGAACGTATGACGATTCTCAAAGGCCAAGGCCAATTAGAAGTCGTCGACCTCCCGCTCAAATACAAAGCGGGCAAAGCGATTGCTCAGGAAGTGGGTGTCGTCGATATTCCAGAGGCCGGTTTGGATTTCAATACGGCGGTTGATACTTACGAAAATGCTCTAATCCTCAGGGCTCTTGAAAAGACTGGCTGGAACCGCAACCAGGCCGCGATGTTGCTCAAGCTCAATCGCACGACCCTCGTCGAGAAGATCAAGAAAAAAGGTCTTCGCCCGCCGGATGGAACAATCGAAGTCTAATGGATAAATGTCGATAAAAAATAAAAAAGGCCTGGAGAAATCCAAGCCTTTTTATTTTTTAAACTTAAATGGATCCTAGCGGCAGTTATCAGAGCTGGCGCCTAAGATGCCGTTCTGAGGGAACAACATATAATCGACACCTGAGAATCCTTTAGCGATCTGAAGTGTCGTCGTTCCTTGAGGCGAGCGGATTACATACTGCGTAGCTTGGACCACTTTTTCTCCGGCAATGATAGATGCGCGCTTCAAGTCCGCACCTCTCGCTGAGACTACCGTATAAGGTAGTTCCTCTCCGTCGACGATCATTGTCGCTTGTGAGCCATCTACACGAAACTCCGTCGTGTAAACTTGCCCTTCACGGCCTACACTGCAAACTTTCACATCCTGTGTAAGAGCGAATGCAGACGATGTACCGAGCAACATAGCCAGGGAAACAACCATGTTTTTCATAAAGCCTCCGAACAAAAAATATTAAAAGTCGATTATCTATGAAAGCAATCCATAGACCAATCGGAACGACGCTGGAGAGTGATTTAATACGACCTAACAACCCTCTACCCCGTCAAAGGCCGCCGTAAAAAGTCCCCTGTCAAAGGCTTAAACACCCAAAGACTTCCAAAATTTTCAAGACTATTGTGGAGCTGTCCCGGCAGTGATAGATTATGTTTTCAAATTTCAACCCGGTTAATAACGACTCATCAAAAAGGACTATAAAGATGAAATCCCTCCTTATGTTAGCAGTAATGGTTTCCGCTCCCGCAATGGCATTGACGCTCGGAGATGACACTGTAGAAGCTCCGGTTTATTACCTTTCTTGGTGCGATGGCAACAACGTTATTTCTGAAGATGCTCAAAGCCAATTGTATGTAAAAGCGGTCTGCAAACAACAGACTGAAGAGTGCCGTTTGACTAAAAAACCTTTAGGCCAGGGCTCCGCGATCTCCGCGACTTGCGTTCTTAAGAAATCATTCTAAAAAAGCAAACGAACTCTGTCTCACCGGACCGGAAACGGTCATTGGAGTTCTCATCGAGATGCCATTGCAGAGGCCCCCGGAAGGGCCAAAGACTTTGGCCCGGTTACTTTTTATTCCCTGCCATCATACAGAGAAATTCAAACATCACGTCAACACCGATCAGGGACGTCATTCCGCAGTGATCAAACGGCGGAGAAATCTCGACCACGTCCCCGCCAACAAGATTTGGAATCCTCAAAGCACGCAAGATGCGCTGAGCCTCGTAGCTCGTCATTCCACCTGGGACCGGAGTCCCCGTTCCTGGGGCGTAAGCGGGATCCAAACAATCCACATCGAAGCTGATATAAGTGGGAGTGTCATCACACACCGGAAGCTGCTTCACGAACTCACTCATTGGTAGCTCACGGATATCGTCCATCGTAAAAACACGGATGCCGTTGTCGCGAACGAAGTTCAAATCATCGCCCCCGGCAAGAGGACCGCGAATTCCGATCTGAATCATCTTACGCGAATCGACCAGCCCTTCTTCCACCGCGTGACGGGCGAAAGCGCCGTGATGGTATTCACAGCCCCATGCCGCGGGATAGGTATCTAAATGCGCATCGAAGTGAATAAACTGAAGAGGCTTGCCGTAGTGCTTGCGCAGAGCCCTTAAGACCGGAAGGGTCGTTGAATGATCTCCGCCACATGCGATGAACTTCTTATTCTTCGAAAGAACATGGCCGACGAACTTCTCGATATTTGCGTAGGTCTGACCTTGATCAATAGGAACCGTCGAGCAATCACCGATATCAGCGACTTTTAATTTTTCAATCCAGTTAAGTTCCCGGCTCATATGAAAGCCACGACCAAGACTCGACATCTCACGCACCTCCGTCGGCGCAAAACGTGGGCCCGGGCGATAAGAAACGCCGCCATCGTAAGGAATACCGAAAATACCCACTTCATAGTCTGCGTCGACAGGCACATGGGGCAATCTGAAAAATGTTTTAATGCCTGAAAAACGCGGAAATTCACGACCACTGAGCGGTTTATATTCCATGCTGAAACTCCCCTTTTAGCACTACGGCTAGGCACTGATTATCTGACAAAAAGCATTTGGAAACAATGGCTTTATACTCTAGGATCTCGCCTTATGACGACTATGACGGACCACAAAAAACTTCTACGCTGGTACCAGGAAAACAAACGCGATTTACCTTGGCGTCGCAGCAAGGATGCTTATCGTATTTGGATCTCCGAAGTGATGCTGCAACAAACCACGGTTGTTGCAGTGATTCCTTATTATGAGAAGTTTTTAAAGCGCTTCCCCGCCGTTGGAGTGTTGGCCCAATCTCCTGAATCTGACGTGCTTGAGGCGTGGGCCGGCCTCGGCTATTACTCACGTGCGCGCAATCTTCATAAAGCGGCCAAAGCTATCGTCAAAAATGGCTTTCCAAAAACTGCAGCGGGCCTTCTTGAACTGCCAGGGTTCGGCCCGTATACGTCCCGCGCAGTTGCAAGTATTGCCTATGATGAAGCCGTTGGTGTTCTTGATGGCAACGTGATTCGCGTATTATCGCGCAAGTATGGCAAGAAACTCGAGTGGTGGAATTCCGCCGCCCGCAATGAGTTGCAGAAAATATCGGACGTCTTGGCTGAAGCCGGTTCGCCGGCAGAGGTCAATCAAGCATTGATGGAGTTGGGTGCGACGGTGTGCACCCCACAAAAAGTTAGCTGTCTGTTGTGCCCATGGAGTTCTGACTGCGTCGCTCGCGAAAAAAATCTGATTGAAAAATTACCTCTGAAAAAACCAAGAAAAGAAAGTGAAGTATGGGTATGGCAGCCCGAAGTCCATATCCGGAAAAGTAAATCCTCACTTCAGGTGGCTTTGGTCCAAAACAATTATGCGCCTTTCTTAAAAGGCCAGTGGATTTTCCCGGGAAAAGTCCTGACTCAAGAAAAAAAACCGGAAATCTTTGATGTTAAACACTTTATCACTCATCATGATATTTACATTCAGATTAAAAAAGATACGCACACCCCGAAGTCTACAAAAACAACTCAGTGGGTGGAACTCCGAAATCTGAAACAAGTGAATCCTTCGAGCTTATTAACGAAAGTTTTAAAAAAAGTGGAGACCTTGTGAGATTTTTCTTTTTGACTGGATTGTGCATGGCCCTTCTCGCCTGCCAATCCAAAACCAAAAAGCCAGAACTTCCGACGGAAGTTGATTACCTGCAGGGTAAAGATGCCAGCGTGGTGTTGTCACAAGGTTTTAATCGTTCGGCGGTGTTTTCTCCGGATGGCGAAAAAATTTATTATATCAGTAAAAATCGCAAGGATCACAAAAACACTCAGGTTCATGAATACGATCTGACAATGCAACGTGATCGGCGCGTGACTTTTCAGGACGGCGAAGTGCTCGAGGTATTTCCTTTGGAAAAGGATCAAATCTTGTATTCATCGACGACCGATGAAATCAAAGAGCAGCCATTTGCCGTGGATACAGATCCTCGGTATCCAAAATCGGAGATCTATCACAGTGATCCCTACGGTAACGACATTGGCCGCCTGACAAACTCTCCGGGGTTTGATGGTGAAATGCTCTATGTGCCGGCGAAGAAACAAATGCTCTTCACATCGACGCGCAAGGAAACTCCCGGACTATATTGGCTAGACCTGGATACAGATAAGGTGATTATTTTTCAGTTCGACAAAGCTCGTCCGCAACGAAGCGCCTCGCTGGCTCCGGATAGCAAGACTTTGTACTGGGTGGAAGAGGATCTCATTGATAAGACTCAAAATATTGTGACGAGCACGGTGTGGGGCAAGAACCGTGCGGTGGTTCGTAACCTGAAGGGCGTTATTCACAGTGTGGTGTTGAACAAGAAAAACGAACTGGTGTACAGCTGGACCCCCGAGGGGGCTGAGTACAGTCAGATTGATCTGTACGAGGAAGCCAGGCTCTGCACCCAGACCCTTTTAAAAAACAAACTCAACTTTTCCGAGATGCAGTTTTCAGTGAAAAATCCAAATCTTATGCTTTTTCGCGTGGCGGGGGCTGACAAGAGCCAGGTTTATCGTTGGGATTTGCCGGTAGATCTTGGCCCTTGCAATGAGCAAGCACCGCAAGATACACTGAAAAAGTGAAATACCCAATCATCGGTCTTATCTTTTTGATGGCGAAAGTAGCGGTGGCAGCACCTCATCCTGCGACCAGCACTTCTGTATTAACCAACCCACAGCAAGGTCTTTACTTCCAGAGTCAGGGTTTTAATCTGCGCACTTTGGGCACGGACTGGTTACCAACTCCGCAAAATAAGGATTCGATGTTCGAGGCGGTGCGTTTCACTCCGAAGGGTTCGGTCGAATCGACGGCATCGCTCTCTGTTCGCACTGACACTTTATCGAAGCAGGGCACCTTAGAAAGCTACGCAAAGAAATGGATGCGCGATTATCCGAGCTACGGCTTTGAAGTTTTGGGCGCAAAATCTTTCGCGGTTTCTGGCAGTCCGGGCCTTGTCGTCGACATGGTTCAACGAAGTAAGAGCAAACAAATCCGCCAAGTGATTCTGCAACGGGGTCAGCAAGTGGCGATCCTGACCTGCTTGGATAATCAAACGAACTTCCAGAAGACTCTCACCAGTTGCAATCAGTTGGTAAAAAACTTTGAGTGGAATAAGAAGAACTAGTTTCATCCGATGGACCGGGAACTTGGATCATAAGAGCACCGCCTATGCATTGTTTAGCAAATCGCCATGAATCTCATGAATCAAAGCGGCCCTGTTTTGGACTTTCGTTGATGGACATTGTTGTAGTTTTCTGACTTCCAGGTACAAGTCTTTAAAAAAGGATGTGGTTCGAAAAAAAGTTAAATCTTTTCGCGAGTAGTAACTAAAAAGCTTATCCACGACATACAAACCGCTCAGGATTTCGTTTTCGCTTTCTGAACGCAAAAACCTCCGTAAATTCTTTTCTACTTCTGAGTTCATTTCTGCTTTCCCAAGAATCAGTAAGGCGTTTGCGCGCGTTCGATTGTCGTTTGCTGAAAGCATTTTGCGGGCGTCTTCTTGGGATTCCTTCAGTTCGCCAAGAGCCTCTAAAGTATTGGCTCGAACGCGGGCGTTTTCAAACTTTAAGTAATCGCGAAGGGCTATTTCGACATTGGCAATATCTTCGGTTGTTGGAGTCAGTTTTAAAATGAGCATAATTAATGAGGCCACGATTTCCGGGGACTCTGTCCGACTTGTCGCTTTTTTGAGTAATTCCAAGGTGCTTTGACTATGAGTTTTAGATTTATTAATAAGCTTTACATCCTTAAGTGCTTTATAAAAGACCCAGAAATGATTTTCACTCCAATTGCTATTTAAAGCCTCTAGCTGAATCGAAATTTCTTCATTAGATAAGAAGTATTTCACTTTATCAGCATCGAAAGATGTCTTTTTTAAATCCGCAATAAAGACAATCTTCTTTAGCCCCAGCCCTTGCAAATCGAACTCTTCCACTTCGAAAGTGGCGCACAAGAAATCACTTCCCTCGAAATCTTTCTGAGGAAGTGCAACTATATACTCTTTAAGGTTTCGCTCTTTAAATGTTCCAATGCAACGTTTCGAAATAATATGAGCATTGCCTTTAAGTTTGTACTTACCATCCTCCTTTATGAAAAGGAGATCATCATACGAATATGCTGCCTTAAATTTGAAGTCGACACCATATTCTGTTTTGAGAGATTTCGCATGTTCTTTGCCAATCTCAAACATCCCCCGAATCACCGAAATACCAAGTCGCACGGATTCGGCGGGGTCTTCAGAGCGCAAATAAAACACCCGCTCGTCTCCTTCATCAGCAACTTCGTAAAAACCATAACGTTGTGCCACTTCGCGAAACTCTGAAAAAATAGGCGACAACATCGAGTCCACTTTGACTTGCCCAAGCTCCTGGCAAAGTTTTGAGTACTGATTCAGGTCAATACGAATAATCGCACCATGGAATGTAGTACGATCTTTTGTCCCTCTCCCCAGCTCGATCTCGACACCATCGGGAACTTCGAGTTCGATCTTTTGGCGAGTTAAGTTGGAGGCATGCAGGAAGAGATCTTTAAGCAGCTTTCCTTCAGATGTCAGAGGATTCATTTTTTCGAAATCTTCACGCCGCCCCTGTTTTATCATGCGAATTTGGCGGAAGTACTCTCGCAGCACTAAACCCGTAATGGCAAAAAATAGAATCGCCGTATCTTGGATGTTGTGCGAGAGGATTCGCCAGATTTCAGCCATCGAAAGTTTCGATGTGTCTGCAGGAAAATATCCGAGGACATAGTCGTAGGCTCCGGCCTTTTCACGGTACAAGTAAAAAGTATTCGTTGCAGTTTTGATTTCGTAGTTGCGTGCATTTGCGGGAATTGAATTTATGTCAAACGTACCAATGTTCGAGGACTCGGTCAGAGGTTGACCTTTTTTCAACACCACGAAGAAGTCAAAAAAGTTGCTGGAGTAGTTTGCATCAATCAGAGTCAGAGCGGCCTCTTCTTGACCTTGCTCGAAGAGTTTTTGTAGGTGACCCAAGCTCGCATCAATCATGCGCTGTTGGAACTCCATATTTTCGGCCGATTTGCCACGCACATCTTTGTAATAATTAAATAGATTCCAGCTGCTCATCGTAATCATGAGCACAATCAAAAGTAGATAAGTTATCGAAATCGATTTTCGATTTAAAAAAATCAAATGTGGTCCCGTCGTAATGGCTTATTTTATCTCGCCCATCTACACGAGCCAATGCACCTTACAAACTCCACGACGAAGGTAAAGGAGAATATGCGAACCTTTTTAGTCCTTCTAGTTTTAGAAGTTATCTATCGATTACTGAAACTGATCGGGTATAAATACCAAAGCCGAGTAACTATTGCGTTAGCTTACAAAGCGCACTTGGTCGTCCTAAGGTGGCCCTTGATCATCAAGGTTGCCGAGCTTGTGCGATAGAAAGAGATACCAATTTGTCCTCTTTAGCTATGACTTCGATCCTATCAAGTCCAGGATACTTCCCCTTTAATATTCGAGACTCTTCAGCACCAGATGGCATTTCGCGTATCCCAAAGCGAGACGCTCGATCCTTGCCTTCAATCATCCAATGCTTCCAAAAAGGGGCACCGAGAGCCATTTTTGGGTGTCTCATTTTTAGAAAATGCCCATAAAAATCAGTATATTGGAACTCATCCTGGCTCAGATCTTGGAATAACCAATATACAAGAGGGGCCTCCACCATGAAAACAATGATTCTTTCAACTTTGATGATGATCGCAACTTCAACAGCTTTCGCCGGTAAAGAGCGTGGTTGCTTGAAAAATACTTTTCGAGAGCTCTCTTCTGCGGCGGAAGAAATCCAAAGCCAAGCAGCGGCTGACAATCGCGTGGTAGTAGACCGCACAAATCCATCTTATGCTGAAACCAATGCAATTGGTGTAGTTACAAAACCAAACTCTTCTGGATATGGAACTGGTTTTCTGATTAGCCCATGCCATGTACTTACAAATGCTCACGTAGTGGCAATGGACCGCCGTAAAAGCAGTGTTGGCTCTAAAGTTAAGTTTTCAGTTGGCCAAGATCCGAGCGGTGAAAAGCAATTTACTGAATTTTTAGTTGATGGAACTGTAGTAGCACAAGGTATCATCGATCACAAAGAAGCACTAAAATCTAAAGAATACAAACCAAAAAAATCTGATACTAACACTGACTGGGCAGTCATCAAACTCTCTAAACCTATTGGCAAAAAAGTAGGCTTTTTAACTTATTCTCAGGCGGACTATAAGCACCTTAAAGATCTTTCCGTGATTACTGCAGGATTTCCTGGAAGTAGAACTCAGAATGGTGCCGACCTTTCTAAAATGTATGGCGATATTAATTGCAAAATACTTGGTATTAATGCTGAAACTGGTTATTTGCAGCATACGTGCCAGACGTCCCCTGGCCAGTCAGGCAGTCCCATCATAGTAAAAGACAGCAAAGGCAAATTGCATGCAATCGGCATGATCAGTGGCGAAATGGGTTTTGGTATGAATGAAACCACAGTTGCAGATGATACAAATTCCGCCGTGAACTTTTCTTCTGGTAAAATGCTAGGCACAAAAACTGATGGAGATAAAATCGTTGACGCGGCTCAGGCAAATAGTTGTGAATAGACCTAAATCTAGGTCTATTCAAACAAGACTCTCAAAATAATTTCAATAATAGTAAAATTAATGAGTTATGAACTTTATAAAGACCATAGCTCATTTTTCATTTTTCCTTTGTACTATCGCATTCGGTAATAATATTGAACATCTATTAATCAAGGATGACTTCAACCAAAATGGTGTTGCAGATAGAGTAATTTTCTCGTCTTATGAAATATCAGGTTTCTACTTGTCAAAAAATGGCAACAAGCAAGTGGACACCTTTTTTTTAAAGCAAGGAAATAGGTCTATTTTTTTTTCAAAAGAAAATAATGAAAGACAAATCTATATCAAATTATCTGAAAATGTTGGTTTCATCACGGTTATCACATTTTTAAAATATGAAAATAAAGTATTCAGGCATCTCAGCAGCTATGCAATCCCAGAAAAAATATACTTCTCTGATGACTTCCTCTCGAGTCCACTTATAGAAGATCCCATCAAAAATCACTGTGACAACAATAGTGTTTTTAGCAATAAAACTTTAAATGATGCTTTATCCTGGAGCAATGAATTAAAAAATCACTCCGTTTCTGAAGCGATAAAAAAAGTAATCGATCCAAGTTGTAAATCAATTCTAGGTGATGAATATTCAAAAATGGAAAAGCAAGTTATCTCTGCATGCTCTCTGGATATTGGAAAGCCAGAGTCTAACCCTCTAATTAAATGTTTAGACGAGAGTGAAAAAACAAAACTACTTAGCAGTCTTTATAAACTTTCTCTCGCAGAAAGTATTTTCCAAAGTGGTTTTAAAATCACTTGTAAGCAAAGTAATGAAACTAAGCCGCTTGCCAGCTTTAGTAGTTCCAATAACGTGATTAACTTTTTTCAAACTACTCCGGTCAGTAAAAATCGGAACTACAAAGCAGATTTCTTCCACGAGATGATGCACTCTTCATCGGTATATAGCGAAAGTGACGCCACCAATATTGTAAACAAATGTCTAAGTGATGACACTGCTCAGATCGCTACAAAAATGGATACATATATTCCACTGACCACACCGTCGTCGCCTTTAACTACAAATATTAATAATCAAAATAGAAAAGATGGCGTAGAAATAAATGTTCCTAGCCAACTAAAAGAAGTTTCACAAACCACAATTGCTGCTGCCATTAACGAAGGATCTAAAACACTTGACTCGAATTTCTCGATGGAAAACTCCGCTCAGTACGAATCCCTCGCAAAAGCATCTAAAGCTACATTTAAATCTTTTGATCCCATTATGAAGGCGGCTTATGAAGCAGCTGTTCCAACAGCATTCGCACTAGGATCGCTTGCTAGTGGCTCTAGCTCTTCCACATCCGAGGCTTCCGTTGCTATGCCTACTGTAAAAGTCGCAGCGACTACAACAAGAAGTATTGCATCGGCTTCTTCAAATTCCGCTACCTCGACTTCGGCTGTGTATGACATTTCCTCTCTTCCAACTTCGGTCATGGCATCGGAAAAAGGTGAACTTGGCAATGGTCTGACTGTGAAGGCTGCTGCCATAAATATTAAAGAGGGATTCGCTCGCTCGTCATTATCCACTGAAACTGTTGCTGGTGGAACAAGTTCTGGCACAAATATAAGTGGTAGCGGACGTTCCGGCTATACTCCGACGACAGATCAACCTGATCTGCGTAACAACGTGCCTCAGCTCAAAGCGGAAGAGGCTTTTATTAAGACACTGACTACTGGTAAATACTCAGAAGTGAAAGCCCGCCTCACAGATCCAAAAAATCAAAGAATATTGGAAGACAAACGTATTCAGTATGTGGCACGAGATAAAACTCTCGGCTCAAAAAAACCGGTTTTGATTCTTAAAGATCTTGGCAATAAGTTTTCAATAGTCCGCGTGACTATTGAGTAGCTCCGAGAGTTTATAATAGGGACGGGCCTCAACGTCTAACTCCCCCTGATCTTCGGAAGCCTAATCCAATCTAGTGACAAATAAGATCGGCCCCAATAATGCAAAAAGCGAGATCGGGCTTTCCCTCTCTCGCTTTGCTTCGGATATAGTCGGACTCAATCGTCCGATAATCGTCTACATCGGACCTGATAAACTCCGAAGGCCTCCCTACCCTGGCCTCAGAAATGCAAAAAGCGAGATGGGCCTTCCCAGTCTCGCTTTTATTGGAACCGAAACTCCTCGTAATCTAGGAGGTTCCGATGCCGAAATCTTCAAAACACTATAAGAAGATTCGTTATTTTTATGGATTACTCAACGGGCTCTAAGGCTAGTTATGTTGTTAATAGAGCTTGTTGATCATTTTCTGAAACTGATTAGGTAATACTTCTCAAGGCTCCAACGTGTACGACCGGCCGACGAAGGGGCGTTAAACCCGAGGAGGATCGGTTTAAGAACGGACTGGGAAGGCCCGTCTATTCAATAAAATTCCTAAAAACTAAAGTGACGAGTGTTCCACGATCTACTTTAGAGAGAATATTAAGATGCCCAGTCCAAGATTCTATTTTCGATTTTGCGTCGTAAATACCCAGTCCATTTCCATCTTCTTTACCAAATGAAAAACCGCGGCGACCTAACTTGTCAAGAGCATCTTCAGGTATCCCTTTACCGGTATCACCAATCGTCAGCTCAGTTCTATCGTTGTAACTTCTCATAGAAATCGTAATGACATTTGTTTCTTCCGCCTTCGAAGCATCTACAGAGTTATTAATTAAGTTTGATACGATTCTTTGAATATCAGACGCAACGCCATGAACTTGTATCTTTGAGTCCGGATCAAAATCAATTACTATATCGACTTTTTCATTATGCTCATGCTCTAACCTCTTTTCTGAGAGCAACTGACTCACAAGAGAGGCAAGTACAACGCCATGAACATTTGTTTTCCCCGGTTCTTCATGTAACACTTGTAAAACGCTGACGTCATTAGCTTTCGATCTTGCAAGAAGATCATTTGCAATTTGACTGATTCTTTCGCTAACTGAAGATAGAATTTCACGACTATCGGGGTCAAGACCACTCATTTTTGAAATAGCAATATTCATTGCCGACAAAGGCGATCTTATATCATGCGCAACTTGATTAGCTAATTCGACTAGCTTTTCCTTTGCATGATTCGATATCGTAATTCTATCGTGATATAATCTGAAAAAGAAAAGTATAGAAAGAATTTGAGCCAGCAAAAGCACGAGTGCGGAATAAATAAGCGCCCTTGGCATAACATAGGTTATAAAAATCTCGAGATTCGTTACGGGTATCCCCTGAATTTTCACTTTTTCAGTCAGGATGCCGCCGCCACAGAAACCCTTCTTAGCATCTACAAAAATACGATTATCATAGCTGCCAAAAATACATTGCACGCCATCTGAGGCCATCAATGCATTTAGCTTCGTTGCCAATTGCATAGTGTCTGCAGCAGCTAGCTCAAAACGATTCTGTTGGGAGAATTGCTCGACGGCTTGATGGGAAGCTTGTGTAAGATTTAAACGGATAAATCCCAAGACAAATAAGCCTGTAAACAAAACACCAGAAAAAAATAGGACCTCAATCTGTGTAAACTTTACTAATCTCATAACACGTCTTTAGTTTGCTCCGTCCATAATATATAAATCATCAGTAGTTTTACTTTTCTCTTCTTATAACTCAAGAGGTCACTTATGAAATCCGTAGTTATTATCCTACTATCTATCATTGGACTCAACGCTTTTGCTGAAAAAGTAGAACTCAACATTCTTGGTGTAGATAAAACTCCGAAAGTACCAAAAGACGCAAAAATTGAAGGTAATGGAAATTGGGCTGTCAAAGAAACTCGTACTGGAAGCGGTAACTGGACCATAAAAGAAGCAATAAAAACTTCCAACGAGCAAAAAGTTAATAGCACTGGTAACTGGGCAACCAAATCAAAGTAATTAATATTTTTCTATCATGAATAATCTAAAAGTAAGGCGTTTGTCTAAATACGTACTATTAGTATTGGCAGGCGCCTTTTTTTTTATTTTAATTAATACTATGAATTCAAATCATAATGAGTCTACTTTAAAAGTATGGTCTTTACGAACGCCATCCTCTACCGATCCCTTAAAGTATGATGCCTTAGCACATCACATTTGCTTTCGATCAGCTTATGCCTCTTTAGTTTCTGAGTATAAACTCGGAGCAATTGGCGGTGCAATTGCTGATTCTTGGTCTTCAAGTCCTAAAATGGATTTATGGAAGTTTCATATTAGAGCCAATTTAGTCTTCGCAAATGGTGATGCAATTACACCAAAAATTATTGCCACGAACCTTAATAGAGCCGCCTACGTAATGAAGAACAGTGGTTCAAATTCGGGTCTTTTAGAGTTTTTGGTAGGTTTTGAAAAAGTTGATTCGGTAGACAAATTAGCTAAAGGAATTAGCTATGATGATACCTATGTGTATTTGCAATTTTCCAAGCCAATACCTGACCTATTAACAAAAATAAGTTTTGGCCTTTATGCTATTGCTCATCCCTCCCAATTTGATTCCAAGAATGGCCAATGGAAAGATGACAGAAAGCTTATTTCTTCAGGACCTTACGAAATAGCATCCTGGACAGGTAAGTCACTGATATTAAGGCTTAGAGCGAATTATCCAACTAGCAACCTATTAAGAAATCCTTATAAAGAAGCAATAATTTACTTCAGTCCAGATGATATTTGGAGAAATTTCAAATCTAGTTGAAAGTTGAGGGAGCCCGCCTTTCGTGGAATGATTTCCACTGCTTAACAAAGA
>JBDHWW010000011.1:0-76222 GCA_039810425.1 Pseudobdellovibrionaceae bacterium
TCACGGCATCGGAAAATTCAAAAAATAAAATTTAACGGATCGGAGAGGATTGCTGCGGAGATTCCACGGATCCGGGGGAACAGTGGGTTCAGGAAAACTGAACAAAAAAATTGGTCGGGGAGACAGGATTCGAACCTGCGACCCTCTGGTCCCAAACCAGATGCGCTACCAGACTGCGCTACTCCCCGACAGAGGTGCGAGAATAGTTAGTTTTGGGCCAATTTGTCAATTTCACCCAGACTATAACGCAATATGATATTTGATGCTGGGCCGAGAAGGGTCTAAGCTTGGAGTCATGGAAAAGTTTTTTAAATCTCTACCGAAGCCTGTCCTTGCGGCCCTCGTGATCACTGCCGCTTTGGTCTTTTTTATGGTAAACGACCCCCCAAATACGGTTTGTGACATACAAGCTGGCAACCTTCGCGAGTTTTTAAAGGGACAGGTTTTTCCATCTCAGGACTCTAAGAAGCGCAAGATACCTCCAGCGATAATTAGAGCCCAAGAGTCTTGCCAGCAAGGGAATAGCGCCGGCTCTTGTTTTGAATACTTCAGCATTCTTCGGAAAACGACCCGTGAGATCCGCAACTTTTCCAGTGAATGTAGAACGGACTTATTGGGTATTTCCGAGATTAATAAGAGCCTTCGCGACGGCGTGATGCTAATGACAAAGATGGCTTGGGGCAGCCGCCCCCCAGAGCCGGGGATGGCTCGCTTTGGCTGGCTGTCGGATTCAGAACTGAATTTATTCTGCATGATTCGCGATGTGTACGTCCAAAGCTATGGCGAAGAAACTTGGAATGGCATTCGCGCGGGTATTTTTAAAGAACTCCCCGGCGAGTCCCCTCAGAACAAGCCGGGCAGTGAAAGTGTCGGTGTTGAGGCTCCAAAGGCGATCACGACAATGGCCGAGAAAGATATTTGGGCCCGCAGCGTGTTCTCGGTTCGCTGCGAAAACTATCGTTAAATGGAAATCAATTGGACGGTCTTCCATTCCTGCGAAAGGCCAATTGTTTTCGTATCTCCGACAAAAAAGAAACTATTGTCTGCGACGTGAGTGATTTTGAACTTCTTTTTAGCCAGCTTGCGAAGATTCCACTCCGCAGGATTCAGGCCGAAATTTTTGAGCTCTCTCTTAAGATTTAATTGTATCTGACACATAACCCCTCCGATTGATGGTTGCGAAGGGGGTGTTGCAAGATTGTGCCCAAAGTTTCAGCGGCGTATGTGCCAATGGATTCATTCTGGTGCTGTTGGGCTGCTTGTTTTGTCCATTTCTTTGGAATACTGTTCTTAAATATGAGACCAAAAAGATTCCTGGCTTATCTTTCCGGACAAGCCACCGTTATTATTGCCGTCGTTTTTATTTTCAAATTGAACAGTGATGTGAGGCTTGCGTCGGTCCAGGCGGGAGCATTGTTTGTTCTATTGCCGCTAATTTTGGCGATCCTAGAGTATAAAAAATCCAAACTCACACGCGTAAGTTTTTTTGTGGGCCTCTTGCAGTTTTGGGTTTTTTTCGCTCTTCCTATATTAGGGCTGCGTCTGCTGAACTGGGATGTGCCCTTTAACGAATTGTCCTTTATAGGAGTTCCTGGGGCGACTCTGCATCAATACGCGAACCACAGTTTTGTGGTGATGATGGCTTTGACTCTGTGGAACTACATTCGCCGTAAGTAGCTAGTGGACGAGATGTAAGAAATACAAAAAGCCAAGGTTTTTGCCTTGGCTTTTTGCTTCTAACGAAGTCTGTGAAGTCTTATTAGATTTCGAAAGGAACTGGAGAGATCGCTTCAGCTCTGTTGAAAACGTCGTATGCAGGCATACCGTTTGGCAACAAACCAAGGCTACGAGCTTTTTTAACAGCAGCAGCAACTTGTTTTTGTTGGGCTACGCTTAATTTAGAGATACGAGAAGGCGTGATTTTGCCACCATCGCTAACAAAACGAGTTAAAGAAGACGGATCTTTATAGTCGAAAAGATGGTCGCCGGAGAATTCCTGTCTGTACTTGCTTCTTGTAGCTTTTTTCATTATTTGGTCCTCTTCGTTAGTGAGGGACTGTATATACGACAAAAATCAGTTGCCAACAAGTGTCTTTTTTCATATACGGTTGATTCTTGTTTTGACCGGATTGCTTTCTAGGCGCCATTTTGGCGATATTAAGCAGAGAGTTTAGAGGAGTATACACAATGAGCAGATGCGAACTTACTGGAAAAGGCCCTGTAGTTAAGAACTTGGTGAGCCACTCCAACATTAAAACTAAATCTACAGCTCAACCAAATGTTCAAAAGAAACGCATATTTAGTCGTTCTTTGAATGCAATGGTGAGATTGCAAATTGCGACTAGTGCCATCCGTGACATGGAGCATATGGGCGGTTTCGACAACTTTATCTTGAACCAACAGGATACAGTTCTCTCGAAGCGCGCATTGGCTGTTAAGCTCAGAATCAAAAAGAAAATCGGCTCTAACAAGAAGTAATAAAGGGAGCAGACCGTGATTAAATTGAAAATTAAAAAAGGTGCAACAGTACAAGTGATCGCTGGCCAAGATAAAGGCAAAAAAGGCACTGTATTGTCGGTAAACGTAAAGGCCATGAAGATTCAAGTTCAAGGCGTTAAGGTTCAAACTCACTTCGATAAAAAAGATGGGTTGTTGAAAAAAGAAGGCTTCATTGATTATTCGAATGTAAAGCTTTTGGATGCTCCATCTAAAGAGAAGAAAACTTCTAAAAAAGCAGCGAAATCTAAAACTGCTTAACTCTAGATAGTGTTGAAACAAGCAAAGTTTCTTTCTTTCGCATTCTCGCATAAAGGCCCTGGGTTCAGGGCCTTTATGCTTTTCTTTTGTCTGAGCACAGCGGTTTCTGCCGCTTCGGCTCTGACGATCCTTTGCAAAAACGAAAAATCTGTCCGCACTCTGAGAGCTGACAAAACTTCTACTGGCTGCCGTGCTATTTATACCAAGCAAGGTGTTGATCAAGTTGTCGGCTCGTCCGTGCGGGATCCGAATGGCTGCGATAGCATTATTGACGGAATCCGTAAGACACTCGAAGGGAGTGTTTGGAAATGCCGTGATGTTAAAGAGGCCGTTATTTCAAATCTTTCAGAATAATTCCTGGAAAATCCCATACCCATTGCGGGTAAAACTCCCTAAACTTAAATCATATCCGCGTGATAATGGGGGAGCGTATGTTACAAGAACTCAAAGTAGCTGTTTGCCAAATGACTTCCGTCGATGACGTGCAGGCGAACTTGCGCCAGATCGAAGCTTTGATCGGTGAGGTGCCCGAGCGCTCGGGGGTGAGACTCTTCTGCTTTCCAGAAAACGCGCTTTATCTCCGAATCAAGGAAGGCGAAGCGATTCCACCATTCACTCTTAAAGATCACGTTTTTCAAGACCTCGCCGTGATGGCTCGCCGGAGAAAAGCGTATCTGCACATCGGTTCGGTGCCATTGCAGATGGGGGATTTTTTGTACAACTCTTCGGTGCTCATTTCTGACGAGGGGAAGATCGAGACGACCTACCAGAAAATTCACTTGTTTGATATTCAGTTGGCGGGGCAGCAGGCGATTCGCGAGTCCGATGTCTTTCGTCATGGTGAAACCACGAGTGTGTTTATTGTCGACGGCTGGAAGATAGCGCAGTCGATTTGTTATGACCTTCGTTTTGCGGAGTTGTATTCCCAATATGCCCGGCAACAAGTGGACGTGATTCTGGTTCCCGCGGCTTTTTTGGCCAAGACCGGGGAGGCCCATTGGGAAGTCCTTTTGCGAGCAAGAGCTATTGAGAGTCAGTGTTATATCGTGGCGGCCGCTCAGGTCGGGTGCCATGAGAGCGTTCGTGCGGGCGGTCATCGAGAAACCTACGGCCACTCTTTGGTTGTTGAGCCCTGGGGGGCAGTGGCGACGCATCTTGATGGGGTGAAGAAACAGACTTCTGTCTGTTCGCTTTCCAAGGCCAAGATTGAGGCCGTCCGAACGCAGATCCCCATGGCTCAGCACCGGCGGATTTCAGTAAAATAGAGCATACTTCCTAGTGACTTTTTTCTCATTATGTTTTCAAATCAGCCCATAGCAGACATGAGGCCGGAGGCCTTTGTTTTAATTATGGAAATAGCGACTTGTTACGGAGGACCGAGATGACTCAGTCGACTAAGTTTGGAGCGGCACTCGCTGGAATTTTCATCGCAGCTGGAATTGTGCTTTCTTCTGTGGCGCATGCTGAAGAAGTGATAGCTGGTTCTATTTATGATGAGTCCAAAGAGGCTGAAATCGCCCAGAAAGCCCGCCGCCGTGCCTATATCGGTGGCCGCGATGAGGGGGATCTTGCGGTCCAACCGCAATTGCCAGCTCCAATTCGTAAGATGGCACCTCAAATTGAGGGCACTGAGAATTCAGCCGACGACTAGTCCCTGTACGTTTTTTGGAGATGAAATATGGCGATCAACGACCAACTCCCTGAAGGGGTCACCCGTGAAACAATGGACGTCGATGTCCTGATCGTAGGTGGCGGAGCTGCGGGCCTTTCCTGTGCCTTGCATTTGCAAAATCAAATTGAAAAACATAACGAAGGAATCGCTTCAGGGAAAAAGCAAGGATCTCCGATTCCTGAGCAAATGATTGTTGTTCTGGAAAAAGGCGCGGAGATCGGTGCGCACAGCTTCTCAGGTGCTGTTCTTAATACAATGGCTTTATCGGAGTTGATGCCGGATTTTAAAGAGCAAGGCTGCCCGTTGGACGCGGAAGTGACGAAGGATGCGGTTTACTACTTGGGCGCAGAGAGCGCGATAAAGCTTCCGGTCACGCCGCCCCCTTTCCATAATATCGGTCACCACATCATTTCATTGTCGAAGTTGAACCGTTGGTTGGCGGGAAAGTGTGAAGCGAAAGGCATCAACATCTTTCCGGGCTTTGCCGCAGTCGAAGCCCTTTATGATGGTGATAAAATCGTCGGTATTCGCACGGGGGATAAAGGCCGCGATAGGCACGGCCATCCGAAAGGCAATTTTGAACCCGGTCTTATTCTGAACACAAAGTGCGTGATTTTTGCTGAAGGCACGCGCGGTTCTTTGTTCCAAAAAGTTTCTAATAAACTCAACCTTCGTGACGGCAAAAATGAAGAGGTCTTCGAGGAGGGCGTCAAGGAAATCATTCAGATGCCTGCGGGCACGGTGGAGCCTGGTCAAGTCATTCACACAATGGGCTTCCCGCTGCATAAATCTATCGGTGGCACTTTTATCTACACGATCCCAGGCGACAAAATCGTGCTCGGCTTGGTCGCATACTTGGACACTCAGGATCCATTGCTCGATCCGCACCGGGAATTGCAGAAATTAAAAACTCATCCGTTCATTCAGAAGATGCTAAAAGGCGGTAAGGTTGTTGCATACGGGGGAAAGACTCTTCCTGCGGGTGGTTGGTACTCGATGCCGAAATTGGCTGGTAATGGCTGGATGGTAGCGGGCGATTCTGCGAGCATGGTCGACGTTCAGAAGCTAAAAGGTATTCACTTGGGGATGAAATCAGGGATGCTTGCTGCTGAAGCGGCTGTTGAAGGCATCGTAAAAGGTGATTTCTCTGCAGCGACAACGAAGGCTTATGAAGAGAAAATTCATAGCAGCTTTGTAAAATCTGAGCTTTACCGCGTACGTAACTTCCACCAAACTTTGAGCAAAGGTTTCTTTGAGTCTTTGCCGTTGATTGCATTGCAAGAGATCACCGGTGGCCGCGGTTTGTTTGATAACATGAAAGCCCATAAAGACTCTAAGACGACACACAAAGTGGTGGAAATCTGGGGTCCAGATGGCTTGAATGCGCCTGAAAACAAGCTTCCAAAGCCAGATGGCGCTCTTTTTTATGACAAGCTTTCCAGTGTTTATTTAACCGGAACCATGCACGACGAAGATTCTCCGAACCATCTTTTGGTGAAGGACACTGACGTCTGCCGCACAGTTTGCGAGCCCCAGTATAAATCACCATGTAATCATTTCTGCCCAGCGAGTGTTTACGAGATGTTGCCCTCCCAGAATCATCAGGGTCAGTTTGATCTTCAGGTAAATTATACGAATTGTATTCACTGTAAGACTTGTGATATCAAGTGTCCGTTCGAAAACATCGAATGGACGGCGCCCGAGGGAGGCGGCGGCCCACAATACAGAGAAACGTAATCTTTTTGGATGAGGGGCGTTTCTTAGACAGGAGCGTTCCTATGCCAGAGTTTTTTGCATCCACACCCAAAGGCCTCGTTGAGGCCCTCGAAAAAGAACTACAAGAATTAGATCTGAAAGTCCTCGAAAGAACCGCCGGCGGCGTCTTCTTTGAAAGCAGTTGGGAAGGTGCTTACAAAGCCAATCTTCATTCTCGCATAGCGAGTCGTATCTTGAAGCCGGTTCTGGAATTCGTGGCTTATCAGCCCGATGAACTTTATCATAATATTTTGAAGCACGATTTTACGAAATATATTAAACCCAATCAGACGATTTGCATTGATGCTACGATCAAAGAGTCTATGATGCGCGATCAGCGCTTCGTTGCGATGAAAATCAAAGATGCCGTTGTAGATCAGTTCCGTGATAAGTTTGGCGTTCGCCCGGACGTTGACAATGAAAATCCAGATCTGCGCATTCACGTTCGCGCGATGAAAAATCAATTCATGGTAGCCATTGATCTTTCGGGCGATAGTCTCTTTATGCGTGGCTATCGTAAAGAAGTCGGTGAAGCCCCGTTGAAGGAAAACCTGGCGGCGGGTTTGTTGGCGCTCACGGAGTGGGATCGCAAGAGTCCGCTGGTTGATTTTATGGCGGGTTCTGGCACTTTGTTGATTGAAGGCGCGATGATGGCGCTCAATATTGCTCCGGGCGTGCACCGTAAACGCTTTGGCTTTCAGCGTTGGTTGAACTACGACAAAGAGGCTTGGGAAAAGCTTGTTCAAGAGGCGATGGATCAAGAAAAAGAAGACGCTGACTTCAGATTCTATGGATACGATATCGACCGTCGTATGATCGTTGTCGCCAAAGACAACGCTCGCAGCGCGGGTGTAGATCACGTGATCGAGTTTAAGCGCGAACCGGTGGCAACGGTGGCACCGCCAGCGGAAAAAGGTTTGGCTGTTGTGAACCCTCCATACGGTACGCGTATTGGTGATGAGGACAACCTTCGTGACGTTTATCGTGACCTCGGTTTCACTCTTAAACATCGTTTCAAAGGCTGGGACTGTTGGATTCTTTCAGGTAACAAAGACTTGATCGGTGACTTGAAATTGAAATCGACCCGTAAGCACTTCGTCTTCAACGGTAATATTGAATGCCGTTGGTTGAAGTATTCAATGTTCTAGTTGCGTATGCGCCAGGCGAAGAGATTGGTCGTTCGACCGTTAGAACTTCATGACTATGAGAATTGGCGCCAGGCTTATTCCATGCTTCATCCCGCTCAAAATGAGTGGGATGAAGGGCCTTGGAAAGACAGCGAATTGACTCTTGCGAAATACAAGAGACATCTTAGAAAGCTTTCGGACCTTCGTGAAAGAGATAAGCACTACGATTACGGTGTGTTTCGTAAAGATGACGGGGTCTTTGTCGGGCTTATCGGCATTATGGATGTTTCGCGCTATATTTTTCAGAATGCTTATTTAGGTTATCGCATCTTTAACAATTACTGGGGGCAAGGCTACGCTTCAGAGGCCTGCCGTATTGCTATCCAGATTGCGCTGAGGGATCTTAAGTTACATCGCCTTGAGGCGGGTATTGAGTCGCACAATAAAGCTTCCATTCGCGTTGCGAAGGCCATTGGTTTACGCAAAGAAGGGCTGAGCAAGCGCCGTCTTCTGATTCACAAGAAGTGGAAAGACATCGTGATCTTCGCCGGCACGAGTGAAGACTTTAAAGTCAGATACCGTGAATGACCTCCTTGGCGTGCGCTAATAGACTGTAAATCCGCGCCGTATTTAAAACTCCAACCCTAAGTCTGTGGTGCTTTGTTACGTTGTAAAAGCCAAATAGGGGTTTTTATTGGTCTTTTAAATATTTTTACAAAGTAAATAAAATAAATTCATAAACTATGGAAATTAAAAGATTATTATAATAAATTTTTATTCAAGTTATGGAAATAGAAAACGCAAAAGCACCTGTAGTAAGACCGGTCATCAGCGAAGCCACAGATCCTGTGAGCTTTGTAAAACAAATGATCGAGTATCGTAAGAAGGCTGAAAAAGGCTTCTCAGTACATGCAGCAACGGCGAGCCTTCGTCGTGTGTCTCCGTCTTTGGTGTCGCTGATTATTGCGCGCAAAAGAAAGATCACGATCGACCGCGTGGAGGAGCTTGCAAAGTTGTTGCAGCTCAATGCCCAGGAAAGAATCTATTTTAAGAACTGGTTGACTCGTCTTGAAGACGGCGAGGGGGCTGAGCCGGTCCCGACGAAAGCGGAGTTTCAAACGCAGAATCGTCGCAAAGAAGTTGGGACTCATATTCTGACTGACTGGATTAATGTGTACGTGAAGGATTGCTTTCAGCTTCCGAAGGTGCAGGAAAATCCCCAACTCGTCTATCGTTATTTAGCATCTTATGCACACCCAAGGCGCCTGGAAAAGTCGGTGGAATTTTTGCTGCGCGAAGGACACTTGCGCCGCACGCTGGAAGGTAAAATTGTCGTGGAAGCGAATTTGGCGGTGGCCGATCCGAAGGTTCCCAGCCGTCAAATTCGCCAATTTCACAAAGGTGCTTTGGGTGTGGCAAAAACGGCGTTGGAAATGTTCCCGCCGACAGAGCGCATGGCGAATACGTTGATCATGCCCCTGAACGAAAAAAGCTATAACGAACTTCTGGAGATAATCCAGGAGTTCTCAGAGAAGCTGCAGAACTTTGCCGCTTTAAACCAGGAAACGGGAGACCGCTTGTACCAATTGATTGTGAATTTGAGCCCAACAGGGGGAAAAGTAGAATGAGATTGCTTGTATTCATCCTCGGATTGATTTTAGCCCAGAATGCGATGGCGTCAACATTTGTCGGAAACGGCGGAAATGCCGGTGATATCGAGATGGAAATCACGATGGGGCAGGCGCAAAAAAGCCTGTCCATTGTCGAAGACAATAAAGACAATGCCAGCAGCAGTCTTTGCACGTGTTCTTCGCAATTCGAAGGTCGCCCCCTGTGTGATGTTCTCAAGAAATTGACGAGTGACCAGGTTCGTTTCTGTGCACGTTTTGTATCAATGAAGGCCGGTGATTTATCACGGGTGCTCGGTGAGAAAGGCGCGCTTAGTGTTTCTTGGACTCATGATCACATCGAGGTTCAAGAGGAAGGCCGCTTGCGTGGCGCCGATGCTGTGACCGATCCAAAACGTATGACAATGACCCTAAACCAGAAACGTTTTCTTGAAATGGATCAAAACGAAAGGCTCTTCTTGGTAAGCCATGAGCTTTTCCACTTGACGACCTATCAAGGAAAAACTTTGAGTGATGAAGGCGAACTCGGGCCGTTTAAGGGCGCCGATGGTGGAAGAAACTTTATCAATGCGATGGCTGCGGCAGTTGTTATGCAGGCGAGCGACTATAGTATTTTCAGCGAATACAGAGCTGCCGAGGCCCGTTCGAAGAGTTATAAGAAAACTTATCTCAGCGTTGGTTATGCTTCGATGTCCACTCCGAACGACTCTACGACTTCGTTTGATGTGAACAGGCTGGCGGGAGCTCAATTCGGCGTTCGCTATCAGTTGACTCCTGCGTTTGGCGTAGTTGGAGGATTGTCTTTGCTTAGTGGTGATAAGACAATTATGTCGACGATCAAAGCCAAAGAAAATCGCAATATGCTTAGTCTGGGTGCGAGTTACCGTTTCTTCCCATTTGCGAACCCGTTGACGGGGGCTGGGCAGTCACATTTGGTCCTCAGTGCGACTGCAGACCTGCTGAATGGTCAGTACCAGTATGATGAGCAGGGGCTTGGAGGAACAGCGAAGATGTCGTCTATGGGATTGACAGTAGGTTGTAACTATTTCATTCCGTTCGATGCGGGCCTATGGGCCTATGCGGGCGTTAGTTACTCAACTCTGAATTACAGCTACAATTTGGATAATCAAGTGGATTTGAAATATAAAGATAATGGAACGGCTTTTGCTCTAGGAGTGACCTATGGATTCTAAAAAATTATTCGCTCTCTTTGGATTTATTTATTGTTCGGTCCTCGTGGGCTGCGGTGTTCAATTCGGTTCCGGTGCCGACGACCGGGAAAACTTTATCGGTAATCTTACAAAAGACGTTGCGGCATTGACTACGCCGGATGAGGGGCAAGCTCAGAATTTGGTGTTGTTTGATAAGCAGGTTCGCCGCATTCATCAGTTTGACTTGACCGCGATGAAGCACGTTCGTTCATTTGGTGTACGTAATCCTGAAATTCCGCACTACGTTTTGTATGGTAATGCGGGGAACTACATTGTTGATTTGTCAGAAAAAGGCATCAGTGTTTTCAACCGTTATGATCAGGTCAATCACAATCCCATTAAACTTTTAGGTAAGCCCATCTCGGCGGCATTCTTGCCAAGCAAAGGCCTTGTAATTGTGTACGATGACTTAGCCTCTGTCGGCATGTTGAAGGTTGATAGCAATGGAGATGTCGTTAAGAAGTGGGTGGGCGGAGCGAAGATCGCGAACGGCAATACGATCGCGGCCGGTGATTTGAATTCAGGTGGTCAGTTAATTCTGGCCTTGAGCGATGGCTCTGTGGTTGTTGCGGATCCGGAAGCAAGTATGGATGCCAAAGATTGGAAGATGGCACCAGGCCATACAACACCGACGGTAACCGGTTTGTCGAATATTACGTGGCTTGCGCCCCTCCCTAAAACACCCAGTCAGGTAATGATTCGTTCCACGGAAAAGATTTCCTTGCTGGATTTGACCTCTCAAACACTTGTTTCCAGCTACAGCATAGTTGATACGGTTTCGAAGATGTCGAAATTCAACGATCCGCATGTTGTTATGAAGAGTGGGAACCAAGTGAAGGTTGCCTATGCCGAGAGTTCGCAGATTAAAATAATGACGTTTTATATAAATACAGACAAATTGGAAGTAAACTATCTGTTAAGCACAAATCTGGATCTAACGAAGAAAACGTGGTCTTTCGTAGATACGACACAGACCTTGGATTATTGGTTTTTCAACGATCTCGATGCCGCAAAGAAAGATCGCCGTTTTGTGAGATATGACTTTAACCAAGTGCTGACAACACAGAAGTTCAATGTCGCGGATGAAGCCCAAGTGGAAATCGCGGATGATTTTATCTTTGCTTTGTTCCCAAGAGCTTTAGGATATGCGGTTCGCTATGATATCAATACGGAGCGCCAGTCGGAACTGGCACGCTTTAATCTGAAGTATATTCCGGCTGACTAGAACGGTTTTGTAACAGCTAGCCACGTAGCGGTTGTACCCAAGGCAACAAAAAGAATCATCAAAGGCCAGCCCATCTGGCCTTTTCTTTTAGCCACGGCAATCGCTCCGCCTAAAAGAACCCAGATGCAAATTTTTGCAATGGCCCAATTCGGCATATTGCCCTTGAAGCCTAAACGGGCAAGCAAACCGAAGCCACCAACAAGCATGATCAACAAGCCCACGCCGTGAGTGATAAAAGCCATTTTTTTGACGCTGCCGGTGAATTGCGCGCCAGCCATTTTCAAGGTCAAAGCGGAACTCAAACCGAAAAACAAAAGCATGAGGCCGCACAGATGAAGAATTTTGTAGAACTCGTAGGTCATGGTTGACTCCTCTTGAAGAATTTTATTCTTCGAAATTCAGGTGTTTGATAATCCGGCTCAATTGCTTCCGCATGTTTGGGAGTTGAACCGAGCTTGCCAAAGTTTTTAGTGAATCTTTGAGAGGTTGTAAAGGATAGCCACCGTATTGACCTGCCTCGGTAACATCATTTGTGACGCCCGAGAGGCCTGCGATCATCACATTGTCTCCGATAATGATATGGTCAGAGACGACGGCACTGCCTCCGGCGATAAAGTTCCTGCCAGTTTTGCTGGAGCCCGCCATCATAAAGCCGGCCGCGGTCATGCTATTGCTGCCGATGTCACAATTGTGGGCTATGTGGCACTGCTTATCCATTTTGGTCCCGCCGCGAATGCGAGTCTCGGTGAGGGCTGCGCGGTCAATTGTCGTGCTTGCGCCGATTTCAACATGATCTTCGATCACGACAATACCAATCTGTGGAATTTTCACCGGATGTGAGTCCTTGAGCGGGACAAAGCCGAAGCCATCGGCGCCAATGGCCGCCTGCGGATGAATTTCGCAAAAAGAGCCGATTTCACAGTATGCGCCGATAAATGCCAACGGATGGATGATGGTGTTGTGACCCACACGGGCGTGGGATTCGATCACGGCATTGGCACCGATGATGCTGTTGTCGCCAATGTGGACCTCCGGGCCGACAACGGCGCAAGGCCCGACGATGACGTTTTTACCAAGTTTTGCTGTTGGACTCACACAGGCCCGCGGATGGATGTGTTCCTCTTGCTGGAAGCGCTGGATCTTTTTGTCAAACAAAGGTCCGACCGTCGCCATTCCCAATTGGATATTGGGCGTCGTAAAGAAGCACGCATGGGCTTTCTCGGGTATTTTAAGATTTTTGTGGGCGATGATAATGGAGGCATTCTGCTTTAATGCGAGTTCCAGTTGATCTTGTGTGCTGACGAAGGCCAAACACTCAGCGTTCGACTGTTCTGGCGGAAGGATCTTAAGGACCTTTGCTCCGAGAGGACCCTGAACGTAGGTGAGAACCCCACCTGGAATTTCATGAATTTTTGCTGCACTAATCATAAACACCTCTTTGGTGATGCCTTGCACAAGAGAATCCTATTATTTTTTTGATGTCAAGGGACGGGGAAGTAGTATAAGTGTGCTTATGTTAAGGTATTTTGACCATTCGTAGATCTTCTTGAGATAAGTGGAGGACATTTTCGATGGCAAAGAAAGCTGCCAAAAAAGAAACTGCAAAGCCTGCCGCAAAAGCAAAGGCTAAAGCACCTGCGGCGAAAGCTGCGGCAAAATCAATAGCGAAAGCTCCGGCTAAAGCGGCTGCGAAGCCTGCTCCGGCTCCTGCGAAGGCAAAACCTTCTGCGGTGAAACCTCCTGTGAAGGTAGAAAAAGCGGGGAAGGCTGAGAAAGTCGAAAAGGCTCCGAAACCGGCCGCTCCGAAGGCGGTTGCGCCGGTAAAAACGGTGCCTCCGGTAAAAGCTGCGCCTGTTGAAGAGGAAAAGCCGGCAAAGGCTGCAAAAGCGCCGAAAGCTGAAAAGGCTCCTAAAGAAACCAAAAAATCTAAAGCTGAAAAGCTCGCGGTGGCTGAAGGCCAAATCCGTTGGGGTGATCTCTATCAGAAATATAAGTCTGAAAAACCTCAGGTTTATAACATGTCTGCTCAATTCGAAGCCAATAGACCTATCCAGCACAAAATTTTGGGTTGGGGATATGTATTGTCGAACGAAAATGATCGCTTGGAGGTGCTGTTTGAGCAGGGGGTTAAGATGCTCATCAGTAACTATAAGTCGTAGCTATGAAAATTTTATTGCTTAGCCCCCAAATCTCACCTAAATATTGAGAAGCATGGCAAAAGAAGATTTAGCTCAGTTAGATGGTAAGGTTATCGACGCTCTCGCTGGGGGCATCTATAAGGTTCAATTGGACAACAATGTAGAAATTGCTGCAAAGTTGTGTGGAAAAATGCGCCGATTCAACATTCGCGTTGTGGTCGGCGACCGTGTGACCGTGGGTGTTTCCCCGTATGATCCGACTCATGGCCTTATCATGTACCGTCACAAATAAATCATTTGATCTCTCTCATTCGTTCATCAAAATAGAGGTATTATGGATCAAGCTCTTCAGAGTTACTTATCTCGTATTGTTCCTACGGTTAACGCGAAATCCGCAGCTGCAGTGATTGAACTGGCTGGCGAAGGCGCAACCGTTCCCTTCATCGCTCGTTATCGTAAAGAAAAAACCGGCAACCTCGATGAGGTTCAGATTCGCGCGGTGATCGAAGGGCATGAAACTTACAATGAAATCGTGAAGCGTAAAGCTTTCTTGATTAAAGAAATTGGCGAGCAGAACAATCTGACTGCTGAAGTTAAGAAGCGTATTGATCTTTCTTGGGATCTTGGAGAACTCGAAGAGATTTACAAGCCCTTCAAGAAAAAGAAAAAAACCAAAGCAACGATCGCACGTGAGGCGGGGCTTGAACCACTGGCCAGTTGGATTTGGGACATGGGTCACGGTTTATTGAAGGACACTGAGACGATGGAGATGAGGGCAAAGAACTTCCTCAACCCGACCGCCAAGATTGTTACTTATGAAGAAGCGCTTAAAGGTGCTCAAGACATCATCGTCGATAAGATTGCCAATGATGCTGATCTTCGTAAGATTGTCAGTGCGAACTACATGGAAAAAGGTCGCGTGATCGCGAAAGCCGCGAAGGGTTTCAAGCCACACTCTAAGTTCGAAATGTACAAAGAGTTCGAAGAGCCCGTGAAGAGCTTGCTCGAGTCTAAGAGCTCCCACCGTTATATGGCGATGAGACGCGGTTGGCAGGAAGAAGAGCTTTCGGTCGATGTAAAGGGTGATGAGGAAGCGCTTCTTAAGACCTTCGTTTCTTATGCGACCAAAAATCCAGACGATGCGATTGGCGACTTCTTGTCTCAGTGCGCGCGTTTGGCGATGAACGTTTATGTTGTTCCTTCCGTGGTGAACGAAATTCACCGCTTGTTGAAGGAAAAAGGCGACGAAGATGCGATCAAAGTTTTCGCTGAGAACGTTCGTAAGTTATTGTTGGCTTCTCCGTATGGTCCAAAGTGCATCTTGGGTGTGGATCCTGGTTTGCGCACGGGCTGTAAGGTGGCTTTGATTGATAAGGGCGGGCATTTCATTTCTCACACCGTGCTTTACACTCTTGGTGACAATGCTGAAGAAAAAGCGAAAGTTCTTTTCAAAGAAGTTTTGAAGCAAATCCAAATCGAAGCGATTGCGGTCGGTAACGGAACTGCCGGGCGCGAGACGGAAGTCTTCTTGAGAAAAATTCTGAAAGATTTGAAATCTGCGATTCCCGTTGTCATGGTGAATGAGTCTGGCGCATCTGTTTACTCCGCGTCTGATGTCGCTCGCCAAGAGTTTCCTGATTTGGACGTGACCGTGAAGGGCGCGATTTCGATCGCTCGCCGTTTGCAGGATCCTTTGGCGGAACTGGTAAAAATTGATCCAAAGTCGATCGGTGTCGGCCAGTATCAGCACGATGTGAATCAGTCGTCATTGAAAAAATCTTTGGAAGCTGTCGTTGAATCTTGTGTGAATAACGTGGGCGTCGATTTGAATACAGCCTCGACCGCTTTGTTGTCTTTTGTGTCTGGAATCGGCCCGGCGCTCGCGAATAACATCGTGGAGCATAGAAAGACGAAAGGTTTGTTCACGGATCGTTCGGAACTTTTGAAGGTTCCTAAGTTTTCGGCAAAAGTTTATGAACAAGCCGCGGGGTTCTTGAGAATCCATGGCGGTAAAATTGTTCTTGATAATACCGGCATCCATCCTGAGCGTTATACTGCGGTTCGTGACATGGTTCACGAGTTGGGCGTTGCGATCCCTGACGTTGTCGGCGAAGGCGCCAAGAAATTGTTAGCGCTGAGAACGAAGTGGGCGACGTTGATTGGTGACTTTACGTTTGATGATATCGTGAAAGAGCTTGAAAAACCGGGTCGCGACCCACGCGATCCGTTCAGAGCGTTCCAGTTCCGCGATGATATCTTTGAGGTGAAAGACCTTAAAGAGGGTATGATTTGCCCGGGTATTGTGACGAATGTCACGAACTTCGGTGCTTTCGTTGATATCGGTGTTCACCAAGATGGCTTGGTTCACATCAGCGCCTTGTCAAATAAGTTCGTGGATGACCCTCGTAAAGTGGTGAATCCTGGGGATCAGGTGAGTGTAAAAGTCCTGAAGGTTGATAAAGAGAAGAATCAGGTCTCTTTGACAATGAGGATGGAAGACACTCCAGAACAAAGAGCACCTCGCGACGCGAAGCCCGCTCAAGGGGGCGCTCGTCGTGACGGCCCTGGTGGTGGCAGACCTCAGCATGGGGGCGGCCCTCGCCGCGATCAACCTCGCCAAGACCGTGGTGGTGATCGCGATCCACGTGGTGGCAAACCTGCCGGGAACCCATTCAATAATCCATTTGCAGCATTAATGAAAATTAACGACAAAAAATAGGGGGCAAAATGGCAGCTAAAAAGAAAAATAAAAGTGCACGTCATAAAGCAAAGAGACTTGCTACTAAAAAGAGAATGTACAAAGCGAAAATCCGTAAGTAGTAGAAAAAACCCTCTGAGAACCAGAGGGTTTTTTGTTTTTCGCCGAGTATTGTTGGCTGTTCAGACCCTGTGCCAATATCAGGGGGAAAGGCCTCTTGCGGTTCTATACGCGTATTAGCATTCTCAGTTCAAAGATCTTCAATTTAAATGATTTGAGTTCTTAGAAGCGAAGACGACCTTAAGTCAGTTCTATTTTCATTTTTAAACTTAAAGAGTTTTGCTTGAAACACGGCAATCTGGAATTCCGCCTCGTGTGGGGCTGGGCCTGGGGGAAAAAGTATTTCCCCGCTAGACAATAAGGCATTTACCGGATAACGTGGAAAAATCTTTGGAGAGGGGGCACCATGATTCTAGTGCAAGTCAGACTGCAAATGAAACTGCAAATTCGCATTGACGCCATGGCGGACTCTCTTCTCTCTCAGTTCTAAAGGCCTCATTAGTTCCAACTAGCGACGAACAGACCTTTTGCTTCTTTTACAATTTAATTTTTATTCGCAGTTGCTGATGGCCGCTGCGTGTCCAGAATGGATTTTATGGATTTCTTTAGGAAGTTATTTTTTACCCAAGCCGTGCCGTTGATCAAAAAGGCCAAACTCCAGCATATCGAAGAAAACGATATGCTGCCGCTGCCGGATTTGGTGAACCCACGCTCAATTCCAGTGCCTGTGAACGAGATTCGCTGGGATTCTCCATGGTCTCATCTGATGTCTTTGATTAAAGTCCAAAGACGTTTTGTGATCCCTGGATACGCTTGGTATGGGCTTAACGCGGTTTTCTCGTTGTCGACGCCTGTGTTGGTGCATCACTTTGTCAGTTTGATTTCAAAGGGCGTGACACAAGAGAATTTGGTTGAGGCGATCATCGTGGGTCTTTTGCTGGGCTTCTGCGGTTTTGTCTCGGGTTTTTGCTTGCAGCATTTCTTTCACAATACTCTTCGCAGCTATCAGGTTTTAACCAATGTTCTGAGCGAGAAGATTTTTACCCACAGTTTGAAGCTGAGTCAGAATGCCCGTCAGAAGAATCAGCTCGGCGATATCGTAAATTACATGAGTAGTGATAGCGACGCAGTTGCAGATTGGCCGATCATTTTCGCGGACTTTATCATGTCTATACTAATGATGACGGCCGTGATCGTGATGCTTTTCTATTATATTGGCTGGTCGGCACTCGCGGCCTTGATTGTGCTCTTCACGCTGGCACCATTGACGAACTATATAGCGAAACGCTTTACAAAACTCGATGAAGAGATGATGGCTCATCGCGATCACCGCGTGACTTTAATTACCCAGGCTCTAAACTCGATTCGCGTCGTGAAGTATTTTGCTTGGGAAAAGAGCGTCTCTAAAGAGGTCACGGAGATTCGCGAGAAAGAACTGCAAAGCCGTCGCCGCTTGGCGCGCGCTGAAGTGATCGCAAGTCTTGGTTACTTGGGGGTTTCAACATTCGTGCTCTTTGTCGCTTTAGCGGCGCACGTGCTGCGTGGCCAGACTTTGGATGCGGCGTTGATCTTTACTTGTATCTCGTTGTTCGGATTGCTCGAAGGACCCTTCGGCGAGTTATCGCGTTTGATTTCCCGTGCGACGGCGGCGAAAGTCGGCGCCGCTCGTCTTTTGAATTTTTTAAAACAAGAAGAGGTTCCGAACTGGCAAAAACAAATTGATACGGCGGGCAGACCTGTTGGTATTGAAATGCGCGACCTGACTTTGGTGTACCCGGGGACGGAGCGCGCGGTATTAAAACATTTAAACTTGAATATTCCCGCAGGCAGCTCTGTTGCCATCGTAGGTCCCGTCGGCTCGGGCAAGAGCTCGATTCTCAATACGCTCTTGGGCGAAATGCAACTGGCATCGGGAGGATTTAAGTTCACCGGCTTGCCGGAGAGCGTGAGTCCACGTGTCGCTTATGTGCCGCAAGAAGCTTATATCGTAAATACGACACTGCTGGAGAACCTTCAGTTCGGTGAAAACGTCACGAAAGAAGAACTCCGCCGGGCATTGCATAGCAGTTGTCTTAGCCAGGACTTGCGCCAATGGAAGGGCGGCCTGCGCACAGAGATCGGCGAAAAAGGCGTGAATCTTTCCGGTGGTCAGAAACAACGTGTAGCCTTGGGTCGTGCTTTCTTGAGCAAACCTCAGGTGGCGTTGCTGGATGATCCTTTGTCTGCGGTGGATGCCGACACTGAGAAGCTTTTGTGTGAGCGCTTGATCTTTGGCACTTGGAAAGACGTCACACGCGTTGTGGTGACTCATCGTTTGGAATTCCTGGCGCGGTTTGATCAAATCATTTTTATGGAGGACGGCGAGGTTAAAGGCCATGGGACACTTGAGCACGTCAAGAAGAGCTGTCCGTCTTTTGTAACTTTCTATGCAGAGCATGGAAAATCCCATGGTGAGGGTGACATTGCCGTTGTAACAGCGGAGGCCAGCGCGGAAGTGGCGGCTTCGAAAGTGGACGACGAATCTGAAGCTCGCGTGACTGAAGATGAGGACCGTGAAAAGGGTGCTGTGAAGGGTTCTGTTTACTGGGATTATATTTTGTCTTTGGGTGGTGATGGTAAGTACAAGCGTCCGCTGATTTTGCTGGCTCTGTTTGTTGCAACCTGCGCGGTGAACTTCTTGCCGCTCATTCAGAAGTCCTGGTTGTCTTACTATTCATCCCACCAGACCGAATGGCTGGCGCTGACGGCCGTGGGAGTTTATGGCTTGATCGGTTTGGCTTTGCTTGTGTTGACCTTGCTCGACCAGCTCTTTTGGCTCGCACGTGGTATTCGGGCCGGCCAGAATACTCACAACAAGATGCTCCACAGCGTATTGCATGCGCCGGTTCGATTCTTTGATTCAACTCCGGTAGGACGTATTCTGCAGAGATTCTCGCGTGATATTGAATCTGTCGATGTCTATCTGCAATGGATGTTTAGCGCCGCGGTTAACTGTGCGATGCAGGTGGTTGTGTCGCTCGTGCTGATCTTGGGTTTAATGCCAATGATGATTTTCGTGATTGGTCCGGTGATGGCGTTGTATTACCTCTTACAAAGGGACTATCGCCGGCCAGCACGCGAAGCAAAACGTCTTGACAGTGTGGCGCGCTCGCCCCGATATGCGCACTTTAAAGAGAGCTTGCAAGGGCTTGTCGTCATTCGCAGTTCCAACAAGCAAGATTGGTTTATGAAGAACTTCTACGATAAGCTCGCGCACAGTCAGAGGATGTTCTACTCGCACTATATGCTGAATCGCTGGTTCTCTTCGCGCATTCCACTGGTGGGGGGCATGATTGCGATGGCGACAACCGTGGGGATTGCGTTTTCCGCCTATTCCGGCGTGATGAGTGCGGGTACGGCGGGGCTTGTGACGTTGTATTCACTTTCGTTCTGGGGATATTTGAACTGGGGCGTGAGGGTTTTTGCCGACATCGAATCGCGCATGACTTCAATTGAGCGTTTGAAGTTCTTTGCGAATCTTCCGGCGGAAAAAGAGACTGTCAGAAAATCGGCTGAAACTTTGCGCCCGACTTGGCCGGAATTTGGCGAAATCAAAGTTGAAAATCTGCAAGTTCGTTATGCGGAACACTTGCCGTTGGTGCTCAAGGGCATCACGTTTGATGTTGCGTCGGGCAGTCGTGTGGGGATCATTGGCAGGACCGGCTCAGGTAAGAGCACGTTTTTCCAATCCCTGTTCCGTTTTATTGAAGCGGAACAGGGGACAATTGCCATTGATGGTGTGGATATTGGGACAATCCCGTTAGAAAAACTACGCCGCAATCTTGCAATCATTCCACAAGATCCCACATTATTCCTTGGAACCATACGGAACAACTTGGATCGCTTTAATGAGTATTCTGACAAAGACGTGACGGAGGCCTTGAAACTCGCTTCCATGTGGGAATATGTGGCGAGCCTTCCGCAAGGATTGAATTCGCCGGTGACTGAGAGTGGTCTCAATTTAAGTCAGGGACAGCGCCAATTGTTGTGTTTAGCAAGGGCTTTGCTGACCAAAGCGCGCGTGATTGTGATGGATGAGGCCACAGCAAGCGTCGATGTGCAGACAGACGCGTTGTTGCAGAAGGTCATCAGGAGTGCGTTTAGCGGAGTGACGATGTTGATTATTGCCCATCGCCTTGGCACGGTCGCTGATTGTGATCAGATCGTGGAAATTTCCGCGGGCGAGGTAAAGTCGGTCCGACGCCCAGGAGAATGGACGCGGCAAGAAATTGAAGAGAGTTTGGTGTAAATCCTTTGGGCCTAACCAGCTAAAATCTTTTTTGCAATTTCAGCAAAGCCCACGCCGCCACGTGATTTCGTGATGTGCGTGGGCTTGTGCTTGATGTCGTTGATAAAGTTCTGAATGTTGGCCACTGCATAGGAATGTGGGAAGTAAGCGAACATCGGTTCGTCATTTGGAGAGTCGCCACTGAAAGCACAAACTTTTTTCGCTTCTTCCGCGCCCACGTCGAATTCTTTTTGCAACATCGTCAAAGTCATCGTGAGTTTGTCGTAAGTGCCGAACCAACCATTGACGTGAATCGAAGAAACTTTGGCTTGAGCCCCGTGCTGATGGAAGATGTCCACGATCTTTTGCACCTCCGGTTTCGGAAGCGCGGGAACATCTTCGCAGAAATCAATCGCAAGATCCATCAAACGGCAGAACTGATCACTGGCCAAGGCGCAACCTGGAACCTTCGAGAGAATTTCCGTCTCTAACTTGTTGAGTTTATCGCGATGGGCTTTTTGGGTTTTCTCGTCGAAGAAAAAGTGACGGAACATTTTCTTGTTGTGATAGCGAAAATAAAACCCACCGTTCTCTCCGACAACGCCACTCACGGGCCATTGTCTTGCGATCATTTCGCACCACCCGGCAGGACGTCCAGTAATTGGAATCACATGCACGCCCGCTCGATGCAAACTCCACAAGGACTCATAGGCTTCGGGTCCCAAAAGACCTTCGTCGGTCAGAGTGTCGTCGATGTCAGTTAGAAGAAATTTTATTTTCGGCATGGGTCGAGTTCCTTCCTAACATGTTAAGTGGTCTCATTAGGAAGCGCAAAGTCAAAATTTATACTTGCGCAGTTGGAAAATCGGCTTCATGGTTTGTCTATATATTAGTAGTGCCTGCACATGATGAAGGTGTAAAAAATGGCGAAGAAATCAGCAGATGGTATTAAATTAGTAGTCGTAGAGTCGCCGACCAAGGCCAAAACCATTCGTAAATTCCTCGGGAAGGATTATGTGGTTGAGTCTTGCATGGGCCACATCCGCGATTTGCCGCAATCCGCAAAAGACATCCCTGAAAAAGTTAAAAAAGAAAAATGGGCTCAGCTCGGCGTGAACGTCGATAAAAATTTTGAGCCACTTTACTGCGTTCCGAAAGACAAAACCAAAGTTGTTAAGAATCTTAAAGACAAACTCGAAGAAGCCGCAGAGCTTTACCTTGCGACGGACGAAGACCGCGAAGGGGAGAGTATCAGCTGGCACTTGCTGGAAGTTTTGAAACCCAAAGTACCAACCAAGCGAATGGTGTTTCATGAGATCACGAAAGATGCGATCCAAAAATCACTGAGTGACACGCGCGAAATCGACTTTAATCTCGTCAAGGCCCAAGAGGCCCGCCGTGTTCTGGATCGTTTGGTGGGTTATACGATTTCTCCACTTCTTTGGAAAAAAGTGGCTTATGGTTTGTCCGCTGGCCGCGTTCAGTCGGTGGCGGTTCGTTTGATCGTGGAGCGCGAGCATGAGCGCATCCGTTTCAAAAGTTCGAGCTACTGGGGCATTCTGGCGAGCTTGCAAAAAGACGGTGTTGAATTCGAAGCCCGTTTGCAAAACGTCAACGCTCAGCGCGTGGCGACGGGTAAAGATTTCGACGGTACAACGGGTAAACTGGTTGCGGGTAAAGATGTTTTGGTGCTCGATGAAAAACGGGCCAAAGATCTTGCGACGGCAAGTAAATCAGGCTCATGGGTTGTTTCGGACGTTGAAGAAAAACCAACCACTCGTCGCCCGGCAGCCCCATTCATCACTTCGACTTTGCAACAAGAAGCCAATAGAAAAATGGGCTTGAGCTCACGTGAAACGATGCAAGTGGCGCAGAAGCTTTATGAACAGGGCTTTATCACTTACATGAGAACGGACTCGACATTCTTGTCGTCGGAGGCGATCACAGCGTCCCGCAATTGTATTCAAGGTAAATACGGTAGAGAGTATCTCCCGGGGGCCCCACGCTTCTATGCTGCGAAAAAAGTCAAAGGCGCGCAAGAGGCCCATGAAGCGATCCGCCCGGCGGGTGTGAGCTTTGTAGATCCGGACGAAACGGGTCTGATAGGTACGCAGTTTAAACTTTACGATATGATCTGGAAGCGCACGATCGCCAGTCAAATGGTTGATGCTCGCCAGAAACAAGTCATTGCGAAAATTCAAGTCGGAGAAGCGCTCTTCGGTGCATCGGGCATGACAATTGAATTCCCGGGCTTCCTCCGCGCCTATGTGGAAGGCAGCGATGATCCTGAAGCTGACTTGGCAGAACGCGAAGTGCGTTTACCGGCTTTGAAAGTCAAAGACGGCGTAAAATGCGCGAAAGCGGACCCGACCTCTCACGAAACAAAACCACCAGCGCGTTTCACGGAGGCCAGCCTGGTACAAACGATGGAAAAAGAGGGGATCGGCCGCCCGTCAACATACGCGTCGGTTATCGGCACCATCATTGACCGCGGTTATGTTCGCAAGCTGGGCACGGCTTTGATTCCGACATTCACGGCGATGGTGGTTTCAAAACTCCTCAGTCGTTATCTTCCTCAGTATGTGGATCTTGGTTTTACCTCTGAAATGGAAAGATCTCTTGATGGAATCGCTGATGGTGATTTGGAGCTCGAAAAATATTTGAAATCGATTTATTTCGGACCAAAAGGCTTGAAAGAACAAGTCGAAGAGCAAGCGGGCAAAATTGATCCTGAAGATGCGCGTACGATCAAGCTCGAAGGCATGGAAAAATATGCTTTCCACGTCGGTCGGTACGGAGCTTATCTCACAACCCAGCGTGATGGCCAGGATGTCAGCGCTTCGTTGCCAGAGAGTGAATCTCCGGCGGACATCACTCCGGAGATCGCGGAAAAACTCATCGATCAAAAGATCAATGGGGCAGATGCCCTTGGTAAAGATCCGGCAACCGACCAGCCGATCTACGTTCTCAATGGCCGCTATGGGCCTTACGTCCAATTGGGTGATGTGGGTGATACGGATAAACCTAAACGGGCGTCGCTTCCTCCGGGCGTGCAACCGGAAGATGTGACTTTGCCGATTGCTTTGGAATTGCTCAGCTTACCGAAAACCCTCGGCACCCATCCGGGTACCGGTAAAGAGATCAAAGCCGGTCTCGGCCGCTTCGGCCCGTTCGTTGTTTGTGATGGCGACTATCGCTCTATTCCAAAAGGGGAAAGCATTTTCACAATCACTTTGGAAAGAGCTCTCGAGATGTTGAGCACGCCGAAAAAAGGCCGTGGTAAAGCGGCTCCGCTCAAGGACTTGGGCATGCACCCCGGCACCGAGCAAGCGATTCAGATCTACAACGGCCCCTATGGTCCGTACATCAAATCAGGAAAGACCAACGTGTCTTTGCCCGAAGGGGCAACGGTAGAGACTGTGACGCTTGAGCAGGCGATTGAGCTTATCAACGATAAGGCCGGTACGACTTCGAAAAAGCCTAAAGGCAAGGCAAAGAAAGCCGCTGCTCCGAAAAAAGCTGCTGCTGCAAAAGAAGGAGCGGGACCAAGGGCGGCCAAAAAAACCGTCGGCAAGTCTGAAAAAGCTCAACAGTTTCAAGTTGCGAAAGTAGTGACTCGTAAAAAAGCTAAGAAATAAGGAACTCTGAAATGAAAAGAGTATTTGCAGCCCTGTTGGTATTTTCTTATTTTGTGGCCTCCCTGGCTCATGCGTGGGTCGACCCTGAAAATGAGGCCAAAAAATACCACCAAGTGAAGGCTTGGCAGGGGGTTGATTTTACCTTTACCGGGTTCTCCTCATCGACGGGGACGAGGGCTGTAACCTATCGAAATGCGGTCAATGACTTCTGGGAGTGGAATGCCGGAACAGGGGTGGACGCCCTGGGCTGGTTCTTTACCGGCGGGGCCAACTATTTCTTCTATAACTGGCCTAAAACCACCTGTTTCTTTGCCTTTTCTTGCCACGGCCAAGTCTTGGTCGGCGGAAACCTCTACTATGCAAATGGCGGACGTACGACCTACACCCACAACGGAGCCGATACTATTTACGATCAAGGCAACTCCATGTATGCCCTGCCAGGGGTCGCTTTTCGCTCTATTTACCAGGAGTTTTTTTCACTCACCCTAGATGTGGGATACCGAGTCATGGTACAAAAGGCATCTATTAAACGTAGTTACGGCGCACTGGTTCAGAGTGATATCGATGAAATGGAAAAAGCCAATGCTAGCGGTTTTGGCGCTTCGGTGGCTCTCGGGATCGTGTTCTAAGGCCCTTGAGGTTTTGTTATGACGAACTCCCACAAGGGGCAGTTGGAACTGGGGATCCAGCGGCTCCACGAAAAAGACAGAAATCATCATTTGGGTGGGCGTAGTTTCTATTTCTTCGACTTCGACGATAACATTGCGTTCCTTTCGACTCCCCTGATTTTGTTCAACAAAACGACCGGAGAAGAGCTGCGTGTCGGCAGTGGTGAATACGCAAAAATCCATTCCATCATTGGTGAGCCAGGTCCTTTCCGGGACTATGAAGTTCGCTTTGACGATGAGACCGGCACATACCGTAATTTTCGTGACATCAACATCGGCGAGCTTGAAAAGCTTGAGGGTAAAAAGCAGATTTTCGTGCAGGATTTGGCGGAGGCTTTAGGCTTTCCGGATGTTCAGTGGAAAGGTCCTTCTTGGCAGTGCTTCTATCACGCCACCTTCAACCGCCGTCCAATTTCCGTGATCACTGCTCGTGGTCATCATCCTGAAACTTTGAAGGCGGGGATTCAGCTTTTCGTGGATCGTCAGTTCCTTCCATATGAGCCAAACTATTTGAGTTTGTTTCCCGTGAACCATAAGCCGACTCGTCATGTACTGGGTGATACCGATCTCACGATGAACGCGGCACAGTTAAAACAAAAAGCGATCCGGGCCAGTGTGGAAAGAGCGTTGGAAGTTTATGGTCACAGTCCACATCACCGCTTTGGAATGTCCGACGATGATCCAAAGAACATCCAATTGATCGCAGAAGAGATGATTCGCTTAAAGGCGGATTATCCTGAAATGTCTTTCTTTTTGATTGCCACCCATGATGGCAATTTCGTCAAGCACGAGATCACTCGTCATGGATCTGAGCCCAAAGTAGGTGAGGCTAGCGGTGTAAATCAGCTCAATTTGTTTGATATTGATAGACATAGGTCCTAACGCATAGCCGACCATATTTTCTTTGTTTAGCCGATAATTTGAATGATCTCGCTTAGATATTTGTTATTCTAGATGGATCGACCTTACAGGTAGACCATAGGAAGGATATACATGGGCTTATTCAAAGGAATTGCCTCGCTTGTTCTAGCGGGATCTTTTTTGTTCTTCACTTCAAACTCACACGCACAAGGTAAAGATGATCTCGAGTGCCAGTATTTGAGCGCCATCGAAGGTGGGTTCCTTGCAAACCACATCCGCTATTCAAATCGTGATAGTGAATTGGCAAATCACACTATCGAGCAATATATTAAGCGCATTGATCCTTCGAAAATCTATTTGCTTTCAACAGACGTTGATCAAATCAAAGGCTGGATGTCGAATTTGTTTGAGAAGACAAAAAACAAAGATTGTTCCTTCTTAGCTGAAACGCAGAAGTTGTTGGTGAAGCGTGCGGAAGATCGCGCCGCTTTTGCAAAAACATTCTTGGGCAAAGATTACAAATTTGATCCAAAAACTGAATTCACTTTTGATCCCGATAAAAAGTCTTTTCCTAAAAATTCTGATGAAGCCAATGACTTCTTGAAAAAGTACATCCACTTCCAGATCGCGAACTATCAAGCGACTGATATGAAGATGGATGAGGCGAAGAAAAACGTGATCAAGACTTATGATCGCGCCGTGAAGCGCTTGCGGGACACAAAAGAAACGGACCTGTACTCAGACTACTTGGATAGTTTCGCAAGAGCTTTGGACCCACATTCAAGCTTTTTCTCCCGCGACAGCTTGGAAGATTTTGAAATTCAAATGCGTTTGTCATTGGAAGGCATCGGCGCCACTCTTTCTTCCCAAGACGGGTTCACTGTTGTCGAGCAGTTGGTTCCCGGCGGCGCGGCCGCGAAATCTGGTTTGATCGAGCCACAAGATAAAATCATCGCTGTCGGTCAAGACAAAGGCGCGATGGAAAACGTGATTGACATGGATTTGAAAGACGTTGTTAAGAAGATCCGTGGCGCTAAAGGCACCAAAGTTCGTTTGACGATCCTCCGCAAAAAAGGTGAAAGCAAACAGCGTCTCGATGTTTCTTTGACCCGTGAAAAAGTAAACTTGGAGGATGAAGCCGCTTCGATCATTTACCAGGACAAAGAGGTCAACGGGAAAAAGAAGAAGATCGGTATCATCAACTTCCCATCATTTTATGCGGACTCTCGCCGCGGCGGACGTTCTTCAGCAGCAGACTTGAAAAAGATCATTAAAGAAGCCAACGAAAAGAAAGTAGACGGGTTGGTGCTCGATCTTTCTAATAACGGTGGCGGCAGTTTGGAGGATGCGGTGAAAATCGCCGGCCTCTTCTTCAAGACGGGTAACGTTGTAAAACAATCCTCTCGTGATGCAAGCCGTGGCGAACAGACTTTGAGTGATACGGATCCCGCAGTGGACTGGGCGGGGCCGTTGGTTCTTCTTACAAGCCGTATCAGTGCTTCCGCTTCCGAGATCGTTGCCGGTACCCTGCAAGATTACAAGCGTGCGGTGATCGTAGGCGGTGACCATACGTTCGGTAAAGGGTCTGTTCAGTCAGTCTTGCCGATGCCCAAAAACCTAGGTGCTTTGAAGGTGACTGTCGGCATGTTCTTTGTACCGGGCGGCAACTCGACTCAGCACCGTGGTGTTGAAGCCGACGTTGTATTGCCGGGCCCTTACAGCACCGATGATATCGGTGAAAAGTTCCTGGACTACTCTTTGCCTCCGCAAAAGATCGCTCCTTTCTTGTCACCTGAAGCTTATGTCAAAGAAGGCTCGGGCGCCTGGTCCATGATCAAGCCTGAGTGGATCAAGTCTTTGCGTGATAAGTCGGTTGCTCGGGTTGAAAAGAGCGATGACTTCAAGAAGATCGAGGACGAGTTGAAGAAGGCAAAGGCCCGCGGCAAGTTGATTAAAGTCAGCGAAGTTCTGAAAGATAAGAGTGAAACCAAGAATAAAAAAGAAAAAGAAAAGGTGGCCCGTTACGGCAATAAAGATCAGAAGAACAAAGAGTACTTGAAACGTCCGGATGTCAATGAGGCCACCAATGTTTTGATGGACTTGATGGAGTCAGAAGTGGCTCAGCCGACGGGTAAGCAGGCGGCGAATTAATCTCGTTGTTTTACAAGAGTTTATAAAAAGCCCTGGAAGCGACCCTCTTACGATGACCCACATCTTTTACCGGATGTGGGTTTCGTTTTTTTAAAGACAGAGTTTTGGGAGCATAGGGTCCCGCTTTCCCGCAAACTTTGCCCCCGTGAGGTCCCTCTGATCTTGTGCATTTTGGGAAGATCTTCATTGCTATACGCGTCAATGGGGTTTCTGCGCGACAAAAGCCTTCGTTATCGCTTAGATATTTCTACTTTTGGAGGCTCATAGAAATGTCTAAAAAGACCACGAAATCCAGTGCCAAGGCTAAAGCGCCGACTAAGCCAGTATTGGTGAAGGCGGCCACTAAGGCCAAGAAGGCAGCGCCTAAAAAATCAAAATCTGATTTTGGTGGATTGTCTGAAGAACTTTTGCTGAAAATGCACAATTTGATGGTGAAATCTCGCGTGCTCGAAGAGCGCGTGATTAAGATTTACAAAGCTGGTGAGGGTTACTTCTGGATTGGGGGGCCGGGTGAGGAGGCTTTCGGTGTTCCACTCGGTCTGCTTGCTCGCAAAGGTCAAGGTCTGGCCTATGACTGGTTCCATTTGCATTACCGTTGTACACCAACCATGGTGGCTCTCGGCATGCCGATGATCGATGCGACTCGCTTGATGATGAACCGTGTGACGGACCCATCAACAGGTGGCCGTAACTTCGCAGGTCACTATTGCTTTCCTAAGTGGAACGTGGCGCCTGTGACTTCTCCGATCGAAGTTCAGTATCCGTTGGCTTGTGGTACGGCGCACGCGCAAAAGCGTGCCGGGCACAAAGCGATTAGCATCGTCACTGGTGGTGACGCTGGAACCGCGGAAGGTGATTTCGCGACTTCTTTGATTTGGGCTTCTCGTAAAGGCCAAGAGCTTCCGGTGTTGATGACAGTTCAGAACAACGGTTTCGGTATTTCAACTCCGTATGAAGGCCAGCACGGTGAAACGCAAATCGCGGATCGTGCAAAAGCTTTCAATATCCGTTCACGCGTGATTAACGGCAATGATCCTGTTGAGGCATATCTCGCTCTTGAAGAGGAGATGGAATACATCCGTAAAACGGGTAAGCCATCTTTTGTTGAAGTTTATGTTTCCCGTTTGTACGGTCATTCTTCTGCAGACGGTGCGAACCGTAAGACAGAATTCGTCGATCCCGTATTTGTTTTTGAAAAGCGCTTGCTCGATGCAGGTATTCTGACAAAAGAAGAGTCCGCAAAAATTTGGGAAGGATACGAGGCAGAGGGCGTTGAAGCTCAAGTTCAGGCACGTAGCGAGCCAAGCCCGTCGGCAGACTCGGTGTGGGATCATGTTTATGTGGGAAATGAAACTGCCGATTGGAGGAAGTTCTAATGGCGAGTGTAGCACAGGCCATTAGAATGGCCCTTCACTATGGTGAAAAGCATCTCGGTGTTAAAGATATCTTTGGTCAAGACGTGGGTGCGCCTCTCGGGGGAGTTTTCACGGCGACGCAAGGTTTGAAGACCGCTTGGAATTCTCCACTGGATGAACGCGGTATCATCAGCATGGCAATGGGTATTGCGATGACGGGCGACCGTTGCGTGGCCGAGATTCAATTCGCGGACTATATTTTTAATACAATCGATTTGCTTAAAATTGCGGGTAATACTTTGTGGGTGACGAACGGACAGGTTGAGTTGCCAATGGTCGTGATGACTCCCGTCGGCGCGGGGATCTTCGGGTCTATTTATCACTCACATTCATTCGATGCATGGGCATCCCGCTTACCGGGCTGGAAGATCGTGATGCCCTCAAATCCACTCGACGCTTACGGCTTGATGCTTGCGGCAATTCAGGATCCGAATCCGGTATTGTATCTTAAGTCAAAAGCTTTGATGCGCCATAAAGGCGATGAATTGATCCCGGGTGAGCCTGCGGATGAAAAAGAACTCAAAGCTATGATTGATAAGCCAGTTCAGAACTTCACTCACTGGAAAGCGAAGTGGCCGGAACTCGAAGAGTACATCGTACCTATCGGTAAAGGTAAAATCACTCACGGGGGTGAGCACATCACGGTTGTTACCTACAGCCGCATGGTGCACCTGTGCGATGACATTGCGAAGAAATTGGCGGGAGAAGGTATTTCTGTTGAAGTGATCGATCTTCGTTCTATTTACCCTTACGACTGGCAGATGATTAAAGCATCTGTTGAGAAAACGGGCCGTGTCCTCTTTGTAAACGAGGACACTGAAGTGACAAACTTCGGTGAGCACTTGGCTTACAGGACAACGCAAGAATGTTTCTATAATTTGTTGGCTCGTCCTCGCGTCGTTGCGGGTAAGCATCTTCCAGGTATTGGTCTGGCGCCAAATCTTGAGAAGAACTCAGTACCGCAAATCTCAGATATAGAAACAGCGATCCGTGACGTCGTAGCGGAAGTTCCTTAATGGCAGCAAAGCTTGAGATTCATCGTAAGAAAGTACGCCGTCGTGTAAATAAAAAACGCGCGCGTATCGTGTTTGATAAATACGATCTTTACCGCCGTGCTGTTCAATCTGCGGAAAACGACGTTGTTTTTATCCGTGATACGTATAAGGAACTTAAGAAACGTAGCGCGCGGACGTTTCGCGAAGACTTCTGCGGAACTTTCGCATTATCGACGGAGTGGATTAAATTGAATCCTCGTCACGAGGCTGTGGGTATTGATCTTGATCCGGAGCCAATGGCTTACGGAAAGACGCATTACTTGTCTAAGCTCAAAGCGGAACAACAAAAGCGCATGAGCTTGCTTGAACGAAACGTGCTGCAGCCGAATCTGCCAAAGGCAGATATCGTGGCGGCGATGAATTTCTCATATTTCTGTTTTAAGTCCCGTGAGGTGATGAAGCTCTACTTTGCCAACGTTTACAAAACGCTTGGTAAGGACGGTATTTTCCTTGTGGACTGCTTTGGCGGTTCCCAATGTCAGGGGCCGATTGAAGATACAATCAAATTGGATGGCTTTACTTACTACTGGGATCAAAGTAATTACGATCCTGTGAGTGGCGAGGCTTTATTCTATATTCACTTCAGAGTGGGTAAACAGAAGATTGAAAAGGTTTTTACTTACGACTGGCGTGTGTGGTCTATTCCAGAGCTTCGTGAAATTATGAGCGAGGTGGGTTTTAAAAAAACTCATGTGTACTGGGAAGGAACTGCGAAAGACGGATCGGGTGATGGCGTATTCACCCGTACTGAAAAAGGCGAATCCTGCGACAGCTGGATCGCTTACATCGTTGCTGAAAAATAATTACTGAGCAGCGCCGCTGCCACTCGTAAAGTTATAGAGGCTTGGACCGCTTCCTGCAGGAGCGCTGCTCTTAGGCGCGGAGCCGGAAGGCTTTATATTGGACTGGCGACTCACCTCACAGAAACTCTTGCCGTCGTCGTAGTTTGGTAGGGCGCAGGAGCTTTTCAAAGCTTCACAGAGCCGAATGCTCTCTGGGCTGCGTGTTCCATTGTGTATAAGGGCCGGGTTCTTTGCTTGCATTTCTTTTACCTGTCTAAAACACTCTTTTAGATCTTCAGAGTAAGATCCATTTTTTATTGCTGCATTGAAGAATTTTTGGCGTTGATCAGGAGTGCTTCCTGAAAAGGTATCATTTTGAAATATGGCTTTAATGTCATCCATGCTGTTAAAGCCCAGTTGTTTTACAAGCATTTCGGTTTCTCGAGTATTGAAGGCACTTTGTGAAGTGTCGGCATTGACAGGTTTTGTTCCCGTCCCAAGGACCATTAAGGCCACGTTTTTAGGAGCGCCTTCTTTCATGCCTTTTCCGCCGTAGCCCACAGATCGGGCGATCGCCTGTCCGTTAGCGTCTGTGAGCTCTGATAGGCAAAAACCATTGGCTTGAATAAATTCGATTATTTTTTGCTGATATGCTATTCTTTCCAAACCGCCGGTGCCATTCGTACCTTTTTGGAATCTCTGCATTCCAAAGCCAACAAGTGCTAAAAATTTTGCTGAAGGAGTCAGGCCCGGGCTTCCTCCACGCCCCGTCGCGGTCTCCACACCATCGGAAATGCATTCGAGTTCTGCAGTTTTAAGAAAAATAGAGTCATTGAATGCGTGGGCGAAAAACGGTAAAATGATCAAGCTAACCGCGACTGCGGATTTTGCAAAACGAAGCATGACGCCCCCTTCATGAAAGATTCTATAAGGATAGTATGCTTTAGAGTGGTTGTTTCTCACAAGGCCGGGTTCTTTGGGAAACTGTTCCGGCCTGAGCTTTGGTCCAGGGACTTATTTCAAGTGGGCTTTGAGTTCTTCAGATTCAAACAAAGCTCCGAGTTTTAAGCCCGCTGCTTTGAGTTTTTCTTCTCCACCGCCCCTGTGGATCACACAGAGAACATCAGAGACCTTTGCGCCCATCGAACGTAGATCTTCTGTGCTGAGCAGAACTTGGCCCCCGGTGGTCACGACGTCTTCGATGATACAAAGCCGCAGGCCTTTAATATCGAGTCCTTCGGCAAACTGACAGGTACCATAATCTTTGGCCTTCTTGCGAACAAAGACGCAAGGAATGCCAGTCAGAAGCGACAGCGCCGTCGCTACGGGAATGCCGCCCATTTCAAGGGCAGCGAGTGCTTGCGTTCCTGGTGGAATCAAATCACGCAGATGCTCGGCGATTTGCTTGAGCAACTCAGGACGAGCTTCGAAGCGATACTTGTCGAAGTACTCGTTGGAAGTCGTACCGGATCGGAGTTTAAATTCGCCCGTGAGATGGGCCACTTCATAAATCTTTTGTGCGAGTTCTTTCTTGTGCATTAAAAGAGATTCCCTTTGAGCCATCTTACATAGGCTTCGGAACCTTTTTCAATCGGAAGAGTCAGAATACAAGGCGTGTTAAAGGGATGCAGAGACTCGATGCGGGCGGTAATACGCGCAGAAAGTGCCGTCGTGGATTTCAAAATCAAAACGACTTCTTTGGCAGAGTCGATTTTTCCCTCCCACCAATACAAAGACTCCATGCCCGGCAAAATATTTGCGCAGGCAATCAAACCATCTTCAAGCAGGGTCCTGGAGATTTTCTTTGCGGTCTCGGTGTCTGGGCAGGTGACATAGTATAGGCTGATATCGTCGGCCATAGGTCCCCTTAGCTGCGGCGGAGTTGCTTCTTGCGGATTTGCCACTGGTCCAACGCATATTTACGCATGTCTTCGATGTTATCAAACTCATCGACAATCTCAACACCCAGAAGGGTTTCGACCGCGTCCTCAAGAGTCACAAGTCCTGTGGTGACACCGTATTCATCCACGGCAAGTGCCAAGTGCTCTTTTTCTTTAATGAAGAAATCCAAAACCTGAGCCACGGTCAGGCGCTCAGAAACAGACGCAATCGGCGTCACGAGGTCAGAAACTTGTCGCGTGTGCTGGTCATCAGAAGACGCTTCCAGGATTTTATAACGATGAGTAATACCGATGATGTTATCCAAGCTGTCACGATAAACAGGAATACGCGAAAAGCGCAGTGGAACATACTTATTCACAACCTCATCCACGGTGATATCCGCCTCGAGCGCAAAGAACACGGATCGCGGAGTCATGATGTCAGAAACGTAGATTTTATCGAGCATCAAAAGGTTCTTAATAACGTTGGATTCTTTGGTCTTGAGAGTGCCTTCCTCCGCACCTAGTTCCGCGGTCATAATCATCTCTTCGCGAGTGACCTCGGGCACGTCAGGCTTTGCGACGAGTTTGCCAACGAATTGTGAAAAGCTCACCAGCGGGTAAAGGACGAAGATCATGGCTTGGATCAAGTAAGCCGCAAAAGGTGCGATCACTTTCCAGTAAGAAGCGCCAATACTTTTTGGCAGAACTTCAGACATGATCAAAATCATGAACGTCAGAATGAATGAAGACAACGTGACAAAGTCTTCGCCGTAAAGCTGTTGAACCTTGAACGCAATCGCCGAAGATCCGAGGGTGTGGGAAATCGTATTCAAAGTCAGGATCGCCGAAAGGGGACGATCAAGGTTTTCCTTCAAATGTTGAAGAAGCAAACCGCTGCGTTTTTTGTTTTGCACGGCCACCGCGACATAGGCGGGTGAAACGGAAAGAATCACGGCTTCCAGGAGTGAACATGTGAATGAAATCAAGAGAGTAACGCAAAATAAGAGAACAATTGTGGTCATAGATTTAGGTGGTATTATACCACGCGACAGCAAAACTTTGTCCAGTGGTCCTTGACCCTTGACGCGGGACTTAGGTCTGGAGATTAGTAAATAAGCACTCTATATCTGCGCATAATCAAAAAATGCATGAAAGTTAGGCTTGTTGTTTGTTTTCCAGTACAGAGTGCTCTCTTAAAATGTCCCTTTAGATTTTTTTCGCCTTAGTTTTTGATGTATCTCAGGTACAAGTCATAGACCAGGCCGTATTGACCATCTTTCATCAAAACCACGGACTTATACATTGTGACGTTACCGTGTTTGTCCGCTTCACGATAACGCTTATCAAATCTTAAGTCGATGGCCACAACACCTTTTTCTTCCAAAGTATAGAGTTCAGATGGTTGGGCAATGCCGTCGAGATTGTCGTCCTTCCAAAGACGCAATTGCGTGAACACCTCGTCGTCTTCGCTGATGATTTTATCGTGGCCGTCGTCGTACTTAGCGAGAGCGGCGAACCCCTGAGAAGCGTACTTGCCATCCGGGCCGAGGGTCGCATCACCGAACAATTGGTCGATGCCGAGAACGAGGCCGTTTTTATTAGGCAATGCTAAGTAGTAGTTCTCAGTTTGGGCAGTCGCAAACCAGGCCGTTTGAACTGTCTTGTGATTCACGCGTTTACCGAGTAAGTCAAACATTACGCCATCCTCGGGAGCCGTCAAAGCGATTGACTGAGGAGTTGAGGTTTTGAGCTGGACCAACAAAGGGTCAATAGAGGCCACTACGACCGGGCAAGAGGGGTCCCCTTCGGTGACGGCTACGAGACTCATGGATTGCACTGCCTTTTGTTTGCCCGTGCTATCAACTTTAAAGCTCGAATTCATATCGATGAAGTGCGCCGCAGAATCCTGCAAAGGCGCGATCACGTTTTGGCCAGCACCCCAGTCGTATTTATATGGAGCCTTCACTTTGCTAGCGTCGTACATCACCACGGCATAAGTGCCCTCCGCTAATGTCTTAGATACTTTTAAAGACAAAGGCTTCAAAGAGGCGAGCTGGGCACGGATGTTGGTAACATCCGGCTCTGCATCCCAAGATTGAATCACGGTTGCGCCGCCCGAGGCGAAGTTGTCGGATTTATAAAGAACCGCAACCACTTTTTTAGATGTTGGCAAAGATGCTTGGCCCGAAGCAGTGATTGGCCCGCAAACCGGATTTGGGGCCACAGTGATAACGGTGCCTGGGTCCACAGCAACTGAAGGAGTCTTCGGCATCACAGGGTCATTACCTATACCAGGAAAATGCATGCTTGGATCGTTGCCCACGCCTGGGAATTTCGGCATAGAGCTGTCATTGCCCGGATTCGTACCGCCAGCAACAGAGCCGTCCTCGCCCGGAGTATTTACACCGCCAGCGATTTGGCCATCGTCGCCAGGTGTATTTCCGAAAACGGTGCCGTCATCGAGAGCTTTTTCCTTTGCTACTTCGTCGATGATGAATCTTGCTTTAGTACAGTTTTGGAATCCGAATGTTATAATAGTCAAACCAACGATGACTGCTGCGACTGAAGAATTCAGTTTTTGAATTCCCATGGTTTCCCCCCGGAAAAAGTTAGCTCCCGGAAAGATTTAATGCAAACCAGACACCAAGTGACAAAAATCGTCTTCGCAACCGTGGTGGTTTTAGGGCTTAAAGACGGTTGGTCAGGGGTATTGGTGTCTACATCTTCATGATCAAGTGTACATAGGCACGACACACAACTTGTTGGTGAGGCCTGGGTGGGGATTTCCCCGGGGAGCGTCCCGGTTTGAGAAAACTGGCACTAAATGTGCTAAATTGAGACATATTGAGCTCCGGCTCAAGGAGATTTGCTTATGAAAACTCTATTTAGCCCAATTTTGGCTTTAGGTCTTATTTTCGGCACTTTCACGACTGCGAAGGCCGTTCCGGCAGGAGCGCCAAAGGACTTTGATCTGCAAACAAAGTACTCGTGCCAAGCCAATGGTATCATCATTCATAACAAGCACAAGCTAATCAGCAATGGACGGACTCTTGATGAGGTGAAGTACGTTGCCGGCGTCGGCAGGAGCCAAGCTCTGACCTTCGGTTCAGAGCGCCAATACATGATTTGGCCACGGGCTGCGAATGGAACTTTTAACAAGTCATTGAATGTGCTTTCGCGCGATACATCCGGCACCTATAGAATCGTCCAAGAGATCGATATGGGTGATGCGGCCAAGACGAAAACCGCGGTAAGCCTGACCGTCAAAGATGGTGAGGGTGATGACAGACCGGTTTCTTGTAAAATCGAAATGGCATGGACAAAGAAATAAAAAAGGCCGGTGATGAGCCAGCCTTTTTCTTTTTGTGGATCATCCTTGCAAACTAGTCGTTAGCAGCTTGTTTAGGAACCTTGCTTTCGTCGACAGTGATTTCGATTTCCACGCGACGGTTTTTAGACAAAGCATCTTTGGTCTTACCAGCGTCTACTGGATTCTCAGAGCCCATACCGACGAAGCTCACAGTATTACCCGGAATGCCACCAGCAACCAGGGCATCGCGAACCGCTTTTGCTCTTTTTTCAGAAAGCGGTTTGTTCACTTTGTCGGAACCTGTTGCATCAGTGTAACCTTTGATCGTCAAAACGTTCTCAGGGTACTTCTTCATAATCGCCGCCAGCTCGTTGATGTTCGTCTTTGCCGCCGCTTTCAAATCAGCTTTGCCGGTATCGAACAAGATATCACTTTTCAACTTCGTGATAAGGCCTTGCTCCGTACGCTTTGTCTCGGCGATTTTTTCGAGTTCTTTTTGTTGCTTATCCAAGCGGTGACCAATGGCTCCGCCCACGCCGGCCCCCAAAGCCGCGCCGATGAGCGCGCCTTCATTGCGATGGCCGGTTTGGTGGCCGATGACTGCGCCCGCAACCGCGCCGACGGCGGCACCAATTCCTGCCTTGTTAACCGTGTTTTTGTTGTCGCCAGAGGCACATGCGGAAAGCACTGCCACCGCCGTTGCCATTAAAATAATTTGCTTTTTCATAGTTTAAGCTCCTTTAGGTTCGTTAAATCGAATGGATTTATTATGAAAGTTTTTTGCCCAAAAGATCCAGTCAGGATTCGCCGCGTCTTAATCGTGAATGTAGACAAAAGTATTAAAAATGGCTCAAATGGGGGCCTTTTAAAACCGAGGGCCAATATATGAGAGACATGTTCGGGGACGACGATTCACAGAATAAGAAAAATGATTTCGCGGCGATGTTCGAGGAGTCTGTTCAGGGATACACAAAATCCTATGGTAAGGGCGATAAAGTGACGGCAGAAGTCGTGACTCTAGGTAAGGAAGAAGTGTTCGTGAATGTCAGCGGTCGAGACGGCATGGTTTCTAAGACTGAACTTCTTGATGCCAATGGCCAGTTGAAAGTGCAAGTCGGTGATCAAGTCACTCTTTATGTCGTAAAATCTCAGGAAGGTCTTTTGGTTCTTTCTGCGAAGGCGTCCGGTAAAGCATTGGCTGATGATCTTGAAGATGCTTTTGACTTCGAAACACCGGTTGAAGGCCGTGTGGTTGAGGTCGTTAACGGAGGCTTTCGGGTGAACATCATGGGTAAACTGGCTTTTTGTCCTATCAGTCAGATGGACACAAAGATGATTACTGAGTCTGAAAGCTACATCGATAAAAAATTCGACTTCATGATCACGAAATTTGAAAAAGGCGGCCGCAATATCGTGGTGTCTCGCCGTCGTATGATGGATATGGAAAAACTTGAAAACCAAGGTGCGTTCATGGATCAACACCAAGCTGGTGAAATCATGAATGGCCGAGTGACTCGTATCGAAGCCTATGGCGCTTTCGTCGAGATTGCTTCAGGCATTGACGGTTTGGTTCATATTTCTGAAATCAGCTGGTCTCGTTTGGCTCATCCTTCTGAAGCGTTGGAGCTTGGCCAAGAGATCTCTGTGAAGGTTTTGAAAATCGAAGAAGACGCCAATGGCCGTTTGAAGATTTCATTGTCTCGTAAGCAAGCGGAGGAGGACCCTTGGATGCTCGCATACAAAGATTTCCCAGTGGGCAGCGTACACACAGGTAAGATCCGTAGCAAAGAGCGCTTTGGTTTCTTGATGGAGTTAAAACCAGGTATCGTGGGTCTTTTGCCAAAGAGTGCTTTCCGCGAAGTGGCGGATGAGCGTGAGATGGAAAAGAAAAATCCAGGTGAAACTTTGAAAGTGCAAATTCAGAACGTGAACACAGCTGAAAAGAAGATCTCTTTGTCTTTCCCGAAAGAACAAGAAGACACTTCTTGGCAGGGTTTCACTTCTAACAGCGCAAGTGGCGGCGGCAAAGGCCTCGGCACTTTGGCGGATCAGTTCAAGAATTTGAACCTCAACAAAAAGTAAGAGCACATCATGATCTTGAGCTTGTTGATTTCGATGAATGCGATGGCTTGTATGGGGACGGAGTTAGCACCGCTGGTGTTGACGCCGACCAAGAATTACACGCTGGAAGTCGATAAGTCTCAGGAGATCATTCTCGATGGCGGCACTCAGCTGCCAAAGATCACGTCGATTAAAGGCACCGGCCCTAAAGGCAAACCGATGCTGACAGTGATGTCAGGATTGCAAGTCCTCGAAAAGGGCCAGATGAAGAGCTATCCTCATCGTATCTCGGTAAAAATGAACGAGATGGAAAAAGATTGGGAAAAGCCCGTCGAAATCGCCCTTGAAAATCAAGGCAAGCCCTATACGGTTTCTGTAAAATGGGTGCAGGCTAAGGGCGGCTGTTTCAAGCCCGTCACGAAGTGAGTCTCGTACTCTTTGGCCCCCGCACTGCTATAACCTGGTTCTGATTATCTAAAGGATTGAGGGGAATTTCATGAGTAGAATCTTGTCTATTTTGTTGGCGGGGTCTGTTGTTTTTACATCCGTCGCATGCCAGAAGTCCAAGGAAGCGCCCACGGGCAACGATACAGTTCGTCCACTCTATCTTGGCGATCTCGATAAGAAATTGAATGAGATTTACGGCAAGGACAACGAAGAGATGATGGATGTTTGTGATAAGCAATGGCGTCCAAAGATCTTAGAAATTGCCCGTGTCCTTGAGGAAAAGCGCCAGGATATTGAAGCGCTCTCGCAGAAAAACAATGCAGAGAAAAATATTGTCGGCGTTGATTTTGGCTCATTTAAATTCATTGATGATATGGGTAAACCAACAGGAGCAGATGAGTGGACGCATATTCAGATTCGATATTCCAAGCAGGGGGTGTAGTCATTGGACCTCCGTGAGAGAGCTATCTATGTAGATTCGTTCAGGAGGTCCTGCAAGTCACGGAGTCTTTACTTTATTGTCCATACTTGCTCGCTGACCTGACCTTCGCGCACCGTCAAAGGCCCTTGGGTCGTGCGTTTGCGGCGGTAGGTAAGGCGGATTTTCTGGAGCCCTTCACTCATGCGGTCATAGCTGTAATTGAGCCATTCTTGCTGGTTTAATTTACCTAATCCAGCGTCATGAAAGGCCTCTGAGCGGTCAGACGATGGATTCATAAATAAGAAACCACGAAGGTCGACAAAATAAACTTGGCCATTGTTTGCGGGTACTTCAATGACCGCCATAAATTTATCTTCACAAGTATTCTGATTTTTGCAGTACGCTGCTTTTGAGTTGAGTAAGAAGCTGAGTTGCGCACCATCACTCGTGCGAGTTTCCACTTGGACAAAGCCTTTCGGGAATGTCAGCTTGCCCGCACTGTCATCACTGATCAATTCGGCCGGAGCGCCTTTTCGGCCAAAGCGACCGTAGAAGAAGTTCAGAAGATTGTCTTTATCGGCTGGGTCAGGGGAAAGCCCCATCTGGAATCTTTTGATCGGAAGGTAGTGTTCCATATCAAACCAAAGAGGAGCAGACATGAGATATCCGGTAGGGTGTCTCATCATCAGAACCCAATAAGATCTTGGTTCGCCGTTTTCAACGGGTACGGCACTGATTTTTGAAAGAACGTCGCGCGGATTTTCTTCTTGGAGATCGCCAATTTCGCCACCATCCATAGAGATTCCATTGCCTGACGAGCCAGAAACCGCTGCAGACTCATATAAGTAACCGTCACTAATGCGGAAGATGAGGCTTCCAGAAACATTCCAAGTAGCGTCCACTTTGCCATTCGTGCGTCGACCACTTTGATAATCTTTAATAGCATCGACAATCGTTGCCGTTGGGATGAAAGAGGATCTCGCAAAGAAACGATCGCGGCGAATAGTGAGACCGCGCAAGAAATATTTGTCAGCATCTCTATGAGCAATCATCTCGCGGACATCGAAAGGTAGAGCCGTTTCACTCCATTCGTTCTTATTTGGAATTTTCACAACGAGCGGGGAGCCACTCGAGCCTGGCTGCATCAGTGTTGTTGCTTGCAACAACGTACACATCAAATCGCAATTGATTTTGTTAAGGCTCTGTTTACCGTAAATATTATCAGCATCAAGATTTGGATCTTTCACCCAGTCATTCAAAAGAACAAAGCTGAAAACGTCGACCCAGCGTGCGCGACCAATTTCTTGCCCCTGCCACTCGATAACCCCGCGTGAATCCATCGCAAAAGGAATCGCGTGATTCACGCCCGTAACTTCCATCACTTCGACGTCATGTTCGTCGACGTAGTAACGTCCTTTGATAGTTAAATCCTGGCCTTGGTGATGGATAACTGTTCTATCGCCTTGGCTCACGTGAGATGCCGTCACGACGAAAACCTGTTGGCCCGCTTGAACTAAGAATCCACTGCCTTTAACCGGAACTTCCTTGCCGTTGTTGGCGAGGTCTTTGTACACAGACTCAATTGTGACAAGGCTGTCATTGGCCGCTGCAGGTTTTTCTGAACGATGGTGAACAACCGGGACATTGAGGGGAGCCGCAGCAGGAGAACTGCCGGAGTTTGCCGCGCAGGCCAGGAGCAAAACACAAGAGAGCATAGAAAGCTTTTTCATCGTTGTTCTCCAATCAAGAGACTTAAATCCAAACTGTCATTTTTATTTATGAAATATTGGCCTTCGCGAAATTGGAGGACATCAGGAAACTTCTTTCGCAAACGAGCGACAAGATTTTTAAATCTATTTTCAGAAAGCGTTGAGTCGCTCTCTTCCGGATAAATACGCTCGATCAAATCCCATTTGCCAACGGGACCACTCCAAAGAAGTTTTAAAACTTTGAACTCCAAAGAGCTCGGAGCTTCTTGGGCTTCTTGGCTGATCTGATTCATCTTTAACAAATCCGGCAGACGTTCGCGCCATGTCGGCAAAAGATGTTGCTCAAGATCTTTTGGCCACTCTTTGCCGGGATCCAGCGCGCACTCAAGCAAAGTGCGAATCGCACGTACTTCCGGAAAAGACGCCATCTTACTTTCGGTCATTAATGGCAAAGCTTCGTTGGCGCGTTTGAGTTCAATGAGTAAATGGGCTTTTTGCAGCAGGGAAGTAAAGTGATGGATACTGCCGCGCTCATTTTCCAAAAGGACGAGGCCTTCGTTTGTACACTCGAGTGCTTTTTCTAAGAGGCCCACGATCTGATATTCACGCGCCAGCATATTCAGCGCCATTCCGGCGAAGGCGTCGTCTTTCACTTCGCGTGAAAGCTGAATCACGGTCTGATATTCAGAAATGAAGTTCTTGTAAGGAGTCAGGCGGCTTTCAGCGACAACAGAGTTGTAAAACGATCGCAGAGATTTTTTAGGGCACTGAAACTTTTTATAAAGCGCGCTCGCCTGCATGGCCGTTTTGATATTGTGATCCTCGCGACCATGAACTTCCCAAGCGCGACTAATAACAAAATATTTTTCCGCCTCAAGCACATCAAAGTAAACGCGCGAAGACGCCGTCTCGATATCTTGCAGAGTGATTTGCTTGGTTCGTAGTTTGAGGCGTAAGTGCACGAGCTCTTGCAAGTCCTCAGGAAACTTGCGGTCCATTTCCTTGATCAATGTCTGCATCTTTTCAAGATCGCCTGACATGAACGCGGCCATGTATTGAGCATAGAACAAAACCGGTGCTTCAAGCTCCGGATCGCGGGCCATTTGGTGAATTTCACTGAGGCTGGCCTCAGCGAGTTTGCGGAATTGTTCTACCATGCGGGAGGTATAGCGAAGGCGCGGGGGGTTGTCATCTACCCGTAACTACCCGGCGTTTCCTCGAATTTAAACTGGCGACCTTTTACAACTGTATTCAACCCAATACTTCGTGAAAGGAAGGTACAATATGATTCGTATAATTCAAAAAACACTAAAGGTTACAATGGCTTTGGCGGCATGCTTCGGAGCGCTATCGACCTCGGCGGCGGCTGAAATCAAAGCGGTAACGCCAGGTAACACTTTCCGCTGGGCGCCAGTGCTCGGCGTCTCTAGCTTCGCAATGAAAGCAGAAGGATATGAGGTCGGCGCCCAAGGCGGCCTCGTCGTCGGACTCAGCACTTTTATGGGCCTCGGCAATCCCGCTCTGGACGGCGAATTCGGTTTGCAGTTCATGCAAACGGGCGGAGTGCAGAAAGGCTATCTCGCTGACGGCACTTATATGGAGAACGAGCTGACGATGTCGTATTTGACGATTCCTCTCGGCGTTCGTTGGAAGTTTGCTCCTTGGGGAGATCAGCCGAACAGCGCTCTCTATTTAAAAGGTGGGCTCATTCCAGCCTTCTTGATGTCGTCCAAGCAAAAGGTAAGTGCGCTGGGTATGAGTCTTGAGAAAGATATTAAATCCGATACGAACTCGTTCGACTTGATGGCTCAAGTGGGTCTCGGCGGCAGCTATGAGCTTGGCAATGGTCAGGATCTTTTGCTGGATCTAATGTACGTCCACGGGACAAGCAAAGTTCTTAAAGCGATGAGCTCAACCAATGAAGGCCTTGTGGCTTCAATCTCTTATTCAATGGCGTTGTAGGAGGAAGCGATGAAGACACTCAAAGAAGCATTCGTGACTGGTTGTTCCCTCTTGATGATTCTGATGATGGCGGCGTGTGCGAGTTTGACGACTCGCTCTCGCGACGACGGGGCCTTGGCGCAAGTGAAGAAGGTGGCGGTGATTGCCTATACCGCGAATCTGCCTGCGACAAGAAATCTGTCGTTAGATCTTGGCAGCGGCAAAGTGGGTGGCGAGGCCGGTGGCACCATGATTCCGCAGACTTCGACCGAGACTGATAAAATCTATTCAGAGTTCGCAAAGTCACTCGAGAAAACTCAGGGATGGAAAGTGGTGGATGCATCGACGATGCTGAAGAACCCGGGATATGTCAGTGCTTACAAAAATACTATGGAGGGCTGGCAGCAGAAGATGCCTCCGGGGCAAGGCACGACGGATTTTAACATGGCTTCTGTCATCGATTGGAACGGACCGAGATTGCTGAAGTACGATGGGCGGGAAAAGCTTCTGAAAGACCTCGGTGTCGATGCGATCGTGATGCTCAAGGTGAACGTGGTCTTTAACGGGACGACTGTGATGGGAATTGGTACGCGCAAACCAACCGCGCATGCTCACGTCGAGATCTTCGGTAAAGGTGCTGAAAAGCCAGTTTGGTTTGAGACATTTGAAGGTGAACCAAGTTCTGAGTCCGTGGGGATGACTGGATTTATCAACGAGAAGAGACTGGGCGAGTTATCACTGTACTCTGCTCAGACTGCCTTCGCGAAGATGGGTTCGAAGGTAAACTAGTGATTCTCAGAAGAAGGGCCTCCCGCCGGAAGCGGGAGGCCTTTTTTTACTTTAGACATAAAAAAAGCCGGTGTTTGTGACACCGGCTTTTTGAGTTTCGCTTTTATCGCAAGAACTACTTATTTTCAGCTGCGCGCTTAGCTTGGTATTTCTTAACGAGTTCCTCTTGGATGTTGCGAGGAGCCGCTTGGTATTTAGCGAATTCCATAGTGAACTCACCTTTACCTTTAGTTGCAGAACGCAAATCTGTTGAGTAACCGAACATTTCTGTGAGCGGCACTTCCGCCTCGATCACACAAGTTCCTTCGAATGCTGTTGTACCAACAACCACACCACGACGTTGGCTGATTTGACCAGCCGCAGGTCCTTGGTATTCTTCTGGAACTGTTGTTTCGAGCTTCATGATCGGCTCAAGAACAGTTGGTTTTGCGGCAGGGTACACTTCACGAAGCGCAGCCATCGCAGCGATTTTGAAGGCCATGTAAGATGAATCGACATCATGGTAAGCACCGTCAGTCAATTCTACCTCTACGCCAACGATAGGGAAGCCAATGAGTGGACCCTTAACCGTTTGCTCTTTGAAACCTTCTTCAACAGCTGGGATGAATTCCTTAGGAATGCGACCACCGACAACGCTGTTTTCAAATTTGAATACGGCGCCATCTTCTTGCGGAGGCAACGGACGAACAGCACCAACGATTTTCGCGTACTGACCAGAACCACCCGTTTGTTTCTTGTGAGTGTAGTCAAACGGAGCTTCAACGGCGATTGTTTCACGGTAAGCAACCTGAGGTTGACCGACAACAACTTCACAGTTGAATTCGCGTTTCATACGCTCAACGTAGATTTCCAAGTGGAGCTCGCCCATACCAGAGATGATAGTTTCGTTAGATTCTTCATCGCGGTGAACGCGGAAAGTAGGATCTTCTTTACGGAACTTTTGAAGTGCCTTAGAGAAGTTGTTCGCGCCTTCTTTGTTCTTAGGAGCCACCGCCAAGCTGATAACCGCGTCTGGAACGTGCATTGATTGCATAGAAGCTTCAATACGATCGTCACAGAAAGTGTCACCAGATGCGCAATCGATACCGAACAAGGCAACGATGTCACCCGCGTATGCCACGTCGATATCTTCCATCTTGTCAGAGTGCATGCGCACCAAACGAGGAATCTTAACAGATTTCTTATTCGTTTGATTCACGATGAAATCGCCTTTACCCATTTTACCTTGGTAAATACGCATGTAAGTCAACTGACCGAATGGAGTCTCAGCCAATTTGAACGCCAAAGAAACCAATGGCTTCGTGTTGTCTGGGAACAGTTCGAATTTCTCTTCGTTTTTAGTCAAATCAAGAGCGTGCTCTTTTTTCTCAGCAGGAGATGGCAAGTAGTAAGTGACCGCGTCCATCAAGCGCTGAACGCCTTTGTTTTTGAACGCTGAGCCGCAAAGAACTGGAACCAACTTCAAATTGATTGTACCAGCACGGATCGCCGCACGGATTTCTTCAGTCGTAGGCTCTTCTTCCATCAAGAATTTCTCTTCGATTTTAGGATCGATATCAGCCAATTTGCCGATCATTTTTTGACGGTATTCTTTAGCTTGTTCAACCAAGTCAGCCGGGATATCGCCAACAGCGATTTTCTCGCCGTTGTCGCCCTCGTTGATGTAAGACTTCATATCCGTCAAATCGACGTGGCCACGATGTTGATCTTCCAAGCCGATAGGAATCTGGATCATCACCGCATTCAGTTTCAATTTGTCGACCAACGCATCAGCAACGCGGAATGGATTAGCACCTTGACGGTCCAATTTGTTCACGAATGCCAAACGAGGAACACTGTAGCGTTTCATCTGACGGTCCACTGTGATTGACTGGGATTGAACGCCCGCAACACCACACAATAACAAAACAGCGCCGTCGAGAACGCGCAAAGAACGTTCAACTTCTACTGTGAAATCCACGTGCCCCGGTGTATCGATCAAGTTGATGGTATAATCTTTCCACTGTACCTGAGTCGCAGCAGACTGGATTGTAATACCTTTTTCACGCTCAAGATCCATGGAGTCCATCGTTGCGCCCACGCCGTCTTTTCCTTTAACTTCGTGGATCGCGTGGATACGACCTCCATAGAACAAAATACGCTCAGATGTCGTGGTTTTTCCCGAGTCGATGTGAGCCGAGATACCGATATTTCTGACCATATCAATATTCCATTTTTTGGACATAACTATACCCTTTTGTGTGTTAATGATTGCTTAAAGAACCTAAGGAGTTATCATTATTCGTCCCCCATTGCAAAAGAAGAATGTGACGAATCCGTGACGGCAAACCTTTGGCGCGGCGCTTAATCAGGCAAGGATTTAATGAGTGAATCTCTCCCAACTTTTAGCTGAAAACTTCCCCTATAAACAGTTTCGAGGCGAACAGGAAAAGATCCTGGACAGGGTCATGGCTGGGAGAGACACACTGGCGCTGATGCCGACGGGGATGGGGAAAAGCCTGTGTTTTCAGTTCCCCGCGAAAGTGCAAAAAGAACTCGTGTTGGTGATTTCACCCCTGATTGCTTTGATGGAAGATCAAGTCCATAAGGCCCGGAAACTCGGCATTTCCGCGACCTACTTAAGCTCTACCGTCAGCCGCGAAGAGCGTGAGTCCCGGCAAAAACGCCTGGCCGCCGGGGAGTTTCAGCTCTTTTATGTGACGCCCGAGCGTTTTCGCAAATCGGAATTCCTCGAAGCCATTCAAAAACGAAAACTTTTTTGCCTAGCAGTCGACGAGGCCCATTGCATTAGCCAGTGGGGCCACGATTTCCGTCCTGATTATTCACGGTTGGGCGAGTTCCGCCAGCTTCTGGGGAACCCGCCGGTCCTTGCTTTGACGGCGACCGCAACACCGGCTGTGCAAAAGGACATTTTGAAGCAGCTCGCTATGGAAAACTCGGGGGAAATCATTTTCGGCGGGTTAGAGCGCCCCAACCTTCAACTCCGAGTGCATGGTGTCTATGGCATCGATGAAAAGATCCGTGCGATCATCGGCCTCCGCCATCAGGCTGCCGGTGCTGCGATTATTTACTGTTCGCTGATCCAGACTTTGAAAAAAGTATCCAGTGATTTGCGTCGTTTGGGTGTCGAGCACTTGGTATATCACGGCGATTTACCGGGGCAGGACCGAAAACGAAACCTGAAACGCTTCGTTTCTGAAGAGGCGCCGCTGATGGTGGCGACGCCGGCGTTTGGCTTGGGGATCGACAAAGAGAATGTACGCCTGTTGGTGCACGTGGAAATTCCCGGCTCCGTCGAGGCCTATTATCAAGAAGTGGGGCGGGCCGGCCGTGATGGTCTGCCGTCACAATGTCATTTGCTCTATGATCAAGACGATGTCTCGATCCAGATGGAGTTTTTAAAGTGGTCACATCCGGAACCGGAGTTTATCAGTCAAGTGTATCAGCTGATTGTGAAAAATCGTGGGCCGCTGGATCAAGAAGGCTTTGAGTATCTCCGCGGGCAGATGAGCTTTAAAAATCGCCGCGACTTCCGGGCGGAAAGTGCCGTGCGTATTTTAGAGCGTTGGGATTGTTTGGAGGCCGCTCCAGACCTGCCGTTCCCGTATGTGGCCGTGCGAGAACCGACACCGGAAATGTTTGCGGCCGAAAATTCTCCGGCGCTTCTGAAAAGCCAGAATCAAAAGCTCTACGACATCGTTCGCTATGCCACTCGTGAAGATGAGTGCCGGCTTCTGCAAGTTTATGAATACTTTGGCCATGAAGGCGCGAGCCAATGCGGGCACTGTGACGTGTGCCTTGCCGCTCCAGCCCTATAGCGAGATTGAAGCGGGTCGGAAACGGGCTTTGGCGTGAGTCTAAAGGCAATCCCGGCGACGAGCCATGTGAGGAAGCTGTCGGGTTTTGTTCCTGTTTTTCTCCAATTGTTTTTTTCGATTGAAACCGTCGCATTCACTAGGGGCGAAAAATACTGAAATGATCAAAGACCTGCGGTTCTTTCATGGCATACAACCACGGGTGACCTTGATAAATCCAGTGACGGATGCCCCGGCCACGCGCCACCACCGTGATAGATTTTTGCAGGGAGATCTTTTTAAGATCTTCGAGAGTTTTTTCAATTGCCGGACGGCCGCCAAAATCAAAAATAAAATAATACTCCGCCAGTGCGGGGGTGAAATCGGAAGCGCTGAGATCCGCGGTTTCAAGGCGACAACGAGGATAATCGAAATTTGCGAGAACTCTGCGGCCTTCTTGCACACGTTCGTCGACGAACTCGTAGCCGATAAAATTCACGCGCGGGTAGTGATGGCCCAAGACGAGGGCCATGCGCCCATAGGCGCAGCCGAGATCAATGACAGTGCTGTCGTTTTCAGGCGAAAGTAAGTCCAAAATTTGACGAAGTTCCGTGTAAGGCGTTTGCATGGCTTGTACCGGGAGCCCCACCCATGCTTGGACATCAGCGGAAACACTTTTTGGTCCCCAATCATTGAAGAGCCTTTTTTCGATCTCGTCGGTTTGAAACCCAAGATATGCATCGACCATGACAGCATGCTCCTGAGCGTCTGTATAAGAATGGGATGCCTCAGGTAAGCGTGGAAATAAGTCCATAAGGTTTAAAACGATTTTAGCCAGGAGGGACGCCCTTTTCGATTTTGTTGAAGCTTATTTATCGAATGGAAACACAGTATCAGGAGAATTAAAAAAAGTTAATCGCGTTCTCATAGGTTCTTAATCCGTCCGAAGTAAGATTTATTTACAAGCAATAAATACCAACGAAAAACAAGGAGTTCGTATGAAAAGTCTTATTACCGCAATGGTTCTTTTGGGTTCTGTTTCTGCGTTTGCTGGCCATGAAGGCTCAAAGCCTTGCCAGGAAATCAATCTGGCTTGCCAATCCGCTGGCTTCAAAAAAGGCGACCATAAAGAGAAAAAAGGTCTTTTTAAAGACTGCGTTCAGCCGATCTTGATGGGACAAACTGTTACTGGTGTAAGCGTTAGCGCGGATGTTGTGTCTGCTTGTAAAGCAAAGAAAATGGCTCACGGCAAATAAGCTGAATTGCAGAAATAAAATAAAAAAGCCTTCGAAATATCGAAGGCTTTTTTATTTTACGTCTTGCAATGATCGGATTGAATACTAGTTGCCAATGTGGATCGTGGTCGTCGCGCCCGGCGTGTTTCCAGTGTGGGAGCTATCTTTGCCGCCTGTAAGTTGCTTCATTTCAGCCTGATTTTTTAGAGTGGCAAGGCAAGTGTCGTAGCCGGTTTCACCAATGCGGTAAGTTTGACCTGCCGTTGTTGTGCAAGTCGTTTGGATCGCTACTTTGCCGCCAGCGGCTTTACTGCCGTTCATGAGGAACTTTCTATATTCAGAAAAATTCAAATCTTGAGCAAAAGCCAGAGAGCTTAATTGAACGGTGACGCCGAGCAGAACCGAAAAGAACAAGACCTTCATTGATTAAAACCTCCGCAAGTTTTTTTGAAGCTACACAATGGACGTCCTTGGAATCAAGAAAAAAAAGGCCTCAGGGAGTAAACCCCGAGGCCCCATGAGATCTTACGTTAGCCTCACACCTGCGGATTAGCGAGAAAGCAGTAAGAACACATTTCTAATATACAAATTACCGTTTCCGTAGATCACGATGCTATCCGCACCATAACCAATATAAGTGGATTGGTTAGGGAAAATGCGGAAGTTGTTTGGATAGGCGTTCAAGTTGATCGTTGGCGCCGCTTGAAAGCCGTTGATCAAGACATCAATAAGCGCCGTGTTGTACTGAGCATTCGCGGTGAAATCGACGGCCACCAATCTGTAACCTTGGTATTGGTACAAGTTGACGTACTGGCCGATATCAATGCGGTCACTGCCCAACATATAGCGATCTGCATAAACGGGAACACTGATCGTGCCATAACCTGGATCTGGATTGCCTGGAAAAGGCGGTGGACCCGGATCAGGTCTTACTGGCGGACGAGGACGAGGGCGAGGACCCGGGCGGACTGGGCCTGGAACTCCAGGACCGCGTCCGGGGCCGCGACCAGGGCCGTAGCCGGGCCCACGTCCAGGGCCCGGTGGGTTGCCTGGAGTGATGTAGGCTTCGGCCGCCACCGCTGACAAAGTCAGCGCGGCAGCAAGGATTAGAAAAAGTTTTTTCATAAAAATGTTTCCTTGTTAGAAAAGACTACCAGTTCACTTGGTCGACATCGTAACCCCAGTTCGCGAGGGATTTACGATACATACCTTTTACGAATTTTTGAGCTTGGTCTGGTTTTAAACCGAGGGCTGCCGCAGATCTGTTAGTCAAATCAGCCATGCCCGCAGTGCTACCATTCTGCAATTCTTTAACCGCCGTTAAAGCGTCAGCAAACTTAACCCCGAAAACAGATTTGAAAGTTTTATCCATATCTGCAGGAGTTGTTTGACCGCGCTCTGCAGCTGCAACAGCCCAAGAGTTCAATGCAGAAGCAACCGCAACAGCTTTGTCTTGTTTGAAGCCGTATTCTTTCATCAATTTATCAGTCGCCAATTTCACGAGTTTTTTGTTCGTGTCTGACTTAAGAGCTGCGAAGTTTGAATCGGATGCCTTTGAAGAAGACTTGTTGTTGATCGCTTCGCCGTAGTTCGACTCGCCAGGGTTCGCATTGTAAAGAACACCGTTTTTACCGAGCCAGTATGTACCGCCGGCAATGTCTTCCCAGTAGAGACCTGTAGAGCCAACTCCGATTGTTGTCCCGCCGACGTACCCCGCGAAGTCGCTAGGGCTTGCGTAGTATCGGAAGCCGCCATACTGGTCATAGACCGCAGCAGTTCCACCGCCGTCAAACTTCACATACCACATATCGTCGGAACCGTGGCCGCTTTTGCCGTAGTCAGTATCTTCAGTTACTTTGATACGTTGACCGTCTCTAGTTAAGAATGTGCAACCCGGAGTTGGCTGTTGGGTTGTGCATACGTCGCCATAGACAGTTTCATATGGGTAGTAAAGAATTTGGCTACTGCCGCCACTAACGCCACCGCCACCGCCGCAAGCTGCGAGAGTCGCAAGTACTATTCCCGTCAGGGCTGTTGTGATTTGTTTTTTCATGTGATTTCCTCCTCTTTTGGTCTCTAGCTTTGTGAGACCTTTATTTTAATAAGTTAAAGGCATTCTCAAAATTGTATCCTTGCAGCGGAAGTCGAGTGCATGGCTTGTGGCCCCGCCCACAAAAACCGGTGTCGCCAGCGGCGTGCATCCCGCCGCAGCAAATCTCAAGCGCGCAGGTGACACCACTTCAATAACTTTCTGCGCTGAACCAGTCCCTGCAAAAACCGGGACAAGCATTTTGACCCCGCGATTCAGGCCCGACCGCTCTGTTGTGAACAGAGCTGGCAGGCGTGTCGACGGATTCTTCGTATCTCCGAGAGTCACCGGGAAATACAAGTTCGTCATGAGCATGTCCGGATAGAACGTATAGCGCTCCATGCTGTGTGATGCCACTTGGTGATGGTCTAAATCGTGATATTGGATATCGCTGTTTGTCAGTACAAAGGCGCCGTTTCGGTTGTCACCGGCAAATGCGGCGCGCACCCACAAGGCGGAGTCCGTTTGGGAGTTCTGAGCTTGCAGGGTGTTGTCGATAATATCAAGGTTTTTGTTGTCGAAGATTGACAGGCGCTGCTCGCGAAGCAGCCCTTCACCGAACCAGAAGTTGCCGGCGAAAACACGGTCGTCGCTAGAAGTATTGTACACTTTATCGACGCGTGTTTCGAAGATGTTGCGGTAGTTGCCGGCCTGGCCAAAGCTGCCCATTTCGGCGAAGTTGATCACTTGGCCGTCAAGAACTTCAGCGACTGCGAACTTGTAGAGGTAAGAAGCTTTGGCTTCAGTGCCTTCATTCATTGCAAGCAGTACCGGAACCGCACCACGCTGGATTTGATCCGGGCGGGCTTCGATCACATCGACGAAACGGTACCCTTGGTAGTCATCGAGACTGCGCAAAGTTGTTTCGTTCTCAAGATAGTAGAAGCGGGTTTTGTTGCCTTCGATCCCATCCGGATTTTCCCAACGGTCTTTGAGACCGCGTTTCTTTTGCGGATCTTTACCGCCGCCCACCCAAGCCGGGAATTTCTTGCCGTGACTTGTGTGCCAGTAGATATCGTAAGGGATCAAAGCTTTTTCGCTGGTGTATTTGAAATTCTTCACCAAGTGCATGTCTTGATCGAAGATGAAGAACTGCATGTTGGTTTTTGTTTCATCTTCTGGCGATTCGTCCAAATAACCGATCACGTATTCACTGCGGCCGTCGCCATCCCAGTCAAGACGGGCGGCCACCTGCTCACGGAACGCATCGGGATCTCCGACAGGCTCGTCGAGATCAATCTTTGTGTTGCCACGGACTTGGTACTGATTTTTTTCTTGGCGCACTAACCAGAGCTCGCGGCTGTTATCGTCTTCAGAGAAGGCGATGTAGTCGCGGCCTGTTGGCTGGCCATCTAAGTTTTGGTCTATCGGAAGGAAGTCAAGACGGTCACGCTGGGGCAAGCCTTTGATCGGCAGAACCTGCATCTCGGCATCATTGATTGTTGGTGAAACAGGCACTGTGACGTCGACATCGAGAATGAAGCGGCGTTGAGAGCCGCTTGGCAAGGTGACTTGGCCAATCAAATCCAACTCGCCAGGCATACGTGGAGCCGTTTGCAAACGTACGACATATGTGCGAACTTCGCCTTGGACCCAAGTACCCGAATAACTTTGCTTTGGATTGACGGCTAATACAACCGGGCGAATCGCCTCGGCGTGGGGCTTTGCAAAGTAGAACTGCGTCTGCACTTTTGAAGCATCTATGGACGCCCATTTATTCACAAGGCTGACTTCAACGTCGATGCTCGAAGCCTGGCGATTCCACTGGATTTCGATTTTTTCTTTTGTCGCAGGAACGATCAATGGCTGCAGGCTCACCGCAAGAGCCTTCGTAACATCAAGCTGGCCCGCCAAAAGATATCTCGGCGCCGCTTCTGTATTGATCGTGATCTTTTGTCCGCCGACAAGATTCTCAATCAAGTTGAGGCCTTGTTGGAGCGGGCGAGAGCCCAAGATCAAGCGCGGCAGGATCTCATTTGTTGGAATTCCACGGGCCAGCATTTCAGCCACGGCGCCCGTCACAAAGGGTGTCGCCTGGGAGGTCCCAGACAAATATTCATAACCGAGAGTGGATCTAAATCTGACGGGGCGAATGCTTTCAGGGAAGGTGCTAAGGATATTCACGCCAGGTGCCGCAATATCAACGCCGCTGCCAAAGTTTGAAAAGTGCGCAAGCGCGCCATCTGGACCTGTTGCGCCGACACAGATAACACCCGGGTAGGTGCAAGGGCGAAGAAGTGCACGAGTTGAGTCGTTACCGGCTGCCGCCACGATGATGATACCGCGGCGTTGGGCTTCGCCGATGGCGTCACGCATGATTTGCGAGTCTTGTCCCGCAGGCCAACCCATCGAGAACGTAATCACTTTTGCCCCTGAGTGAATCGCATACATCACACCACGAGCCACGCTGTCACCAAGGCTGCGCGGAGGCGTGCGGTTATCCTCTGCCGGGGCGATATCGACAGAGTAAGGCTTGATTGGCTCAGAAGGTTGCTCACCTAAAACTTGAACCGGAAGAATTTCGACGTTGTTACTGATACCGCGGACGCCGATGCCGTTGCCAGCAATCGCCGCGATGATCCCCGCAACGTGGGTCCCGTGGCCTTGATCGTCGTCAAAGTCCGGACGGCCCATGATTTGCGCGGCGTTTTTACCGCCAAGCAAGCTCCAACCTTGGCAATCCAGGGGATAGCCGTTGTGATCTTGATCGACTTCTGGATTTTTTAAATCCATCCATTTTTTTTCGCACTGTTTGCGATCGCCTTCTTGAACGCAAGCAAGGAACTTTTCTAAAGCGGCGCACTCCGTGGGGTTGCGATGAATGATGGCTTTCAAGTCCGGATGATCTTTTTGGATGCCGGTATCTAGAACCGCCACCAGAATTTTTTTAGAAGCTTGGACAGGGGCCGGCGCCCCGACGTCTTCGCCGCTGCGAGCCGGCACTTTATAAGTATGCATTGGATCCAAGTCGATGATCTGAGCCGTGCCGTCGTTATGGAGACCCCATTGGTTTTTCTCAAAGAGGTCGCCTGCGGCATGAGCGGAAAGGGCCGTGAATGTGATCAGCGGAAGAAGCTGCAAATATTTCATCGGAAGCCTGCCTGTGATTTATCCAGTTCAATCGGAGAAATACGTGTCTTGTTCGCATACATGTTGATCAAGCCATTGGCGTAATCGATGTTTGTTTTTGGATCACCCAGGCTGTTAGAGAAATACTCAAGATCACCGTCCTCATCGCCTTCCCGGAAGCCGTTAATGCGGATCACAAACACATAGTTCTCTTCACCCAAGTATTTGAGTAACTGTGGCAAGGGGACTTGTTCGTCGAGGACATAAAGAACTTTAGTCGTCCAGCGCACTTGTTCGGCTTTGTCTTTCGGGTACTCGCCGCCGAGGTCGATCAGCTTCTTAGTCCAGTTGTTCAAGCAGTCGAAGTAAGTCCCGTTCCACCAGATACCGGTATTGTCGAGGCCGCTCGTGTCGCCACCGGAGTTTTGCTTATGCAACTGACATTGAACATTATAGTTTGCAAGACCAGCTTGTTGATCGCCGTTACCGAGAATTGTCATCAGGTCTAAGAAGAACTCTTTGTCACCCGGGCGGCCTTGGCGACCGATTTTTTCGCTGAGTTTTTGCGCGAGTTTGCCGAGGAAGTTTTGCTTTGCCATTGGCTTGCCGTCCCATTCCGGCTGGATCAGCAAGTCGCGGATCTTATCAAGACCACCTGGTAAAACTGACAACTGCGCCGTAATACGATAGAAGTTGATGGCTGATGTGTTTGCAAACGCTTCCGGCTCAATCAAGCGGTACGGAGCCAGTGGGGTGTTTTTAAACTGCGCTTGCACTTCGTCGATCAACTTGAAGAACTTGTTTGAGTTCAAGTGCCAGCCGCCCCAGACGTGCTGAAGCACAGCTACGTTTGGATATTGAGTCCCATTCAGGCTCAAGTCGCCTTCGGTATTGATGATCCGCCAGTATGCTTTCCCGAACGGAGTGTTCGCCGGATTTGGATCGTCTGAGCCCCCCAAATCCACTTTTGAATTGCTCCATTTTTTGTTGATGATCGCTTGGATCCAGTCTGTCGCAAAGCCGAGGAGATCCCGACCGACGAGCTCACCACGTTTGTTCGAGAGCAAGACCACTTCTTCATTTTTTGGATCAAGCTCAGGAGCGTCCGGGTTGCGGGGATAGAGGATCTTCAAGAGATGGTCCTCATTGAAGTTATCAAGGCGCATGGCCAAGAACTTGCTACGCACCTCTTTGGTTTTCATTTCGTGCGTGATTTCGAATTTTTTGTATTGGAAGCGTGAATACAGAATCTCTGTGTCATTGCCGCGGAAGAGCGCAATCAAAGCCGGCCGCAGATTTTCACGAGTCTCGAGGAAATCCTTTGCGTACTTCTGATCTGCAGAGCCCTCATCAATCATGTCACCCAAAGCCGGATTGTAGTCGATCACGAAAGTGTCTGTATGAAGGTCCGCAGTGTTTGTGCTGGCGCGGATATTCATAATGTTGATGAAGTAGTTCAAATCGAAGCTCAAACCGAAGACTTTGTTGCTTTGTTCGCGAACAAAGACTTGGAGGCCTTGCGCCGTGCGCATGAAGCTCGTTTGGCGAAGAATCGCACGAGCCCCGTCCGCGCCAATGCTGACAGAGTTTAGGAAGTTCAATGGCGTGATACCCATCAATACATCGAGTGAAGAGCTTAGCTGTGCATAGCCCGCGAGAGTGACAGAATCGGTGATCGTGAAGACTTCCCCCTCGCGCAGGTCGTTCAACATCACATCGATCGCGTACTTACCATCTTCGGTCTTTTCTTTTGCCAGAACGTTGGTGAGGCCCTTCATGAACTTTGGAATAACGAGATCTTTCCAAGAAACCTTTGTGCCTTCCGTGATGGAGAGCAGCGGGCGAACGTGGGTGTAATCACGTTGAATCATGATATTTGCGCCGCCTAGAGGAGTGATTTTGGGAATACCATCCAGAACGAGGAAGTACCCAAGGCGAGCCGCCACGGAAACATTGTCAACGAGCTGAATCGCCGCGGAACTTCCGTAATATGTGCCGGTTGTCACGTTACGGGTTGCTGAAAGATTGAAGCCGCCGACAGGTCCGCCCCAGCTTTCAACGTTTTGGTAGAGTGGCTGATCCGGGTGCTGGGTGAGATGCTGGGCGATTCGGTTCTGAATGTCCATGCGACGGTTGTTGACGAGATCGCCAACACTCAAGAGATCCAATTTCTCATTGATGTGGTTCATCACAGTGGCAATCGCGGCAGAACGCCCGCGGATACCTAGGTAGCGCTCGAAGTCGCCGTCTTTAAATGGGCTTTCGCGATCGCCGTGGGCAAAACGCTGGGGGTAACCTGGAACCAGTTCTTTCGTCACTTTACCGTCTTTTACAAGGCCGGATGGAGAGTTGATTTTCAGGCTTGGCAATTTCCAAGGCTTAGAGAGATTGAAAAGTTCCATCGCGTTGTTGGCGCGATAAAGAAGCTTTGCATAGATGAGTTGTTCCAGCTCAGCGGGAAAAGCGCCGGCTTTTACGATCTCCATGAAGTCTTGCTCAGTGAACTGATTTAACCGGCGAAGCAACCAACGAGCGTCTTCATAAGAGCAAGCCGAGAAGGACTCGGCGGAAGGGTGCGTGATAACGATGTAGTTGGAAAGGACAGAAGCATATTTAGGAGAGAACCGGTTCACGCTCTCGGGGAGATCAACGAGAGAGAAAGGAATAATCAAAGCACGATAGGCACGGTACCGAGAGAATCTTTGCACGACAGCGACTTGTGCAGGATCATTCGGGTCTGGAGCATAACCCCACTGAATATCAAAATAGTCCGCAGTTGCTTGTTCAAGAACGGCATCTGAGAAGACAAGGGAGTGATCCTTTTTGTCGTCTTCAGTCACCCAACCGCGGCTTTCGAAATCCGAGATCATGGTTTCTTGGGCCATTCTCAGAAAGTCTTCTTTTTCCGCCTCAGATTTAAAATAGACACGGAGATTTTTTGAATATTGCGGAGTTGGCACAAAATAGCCGAGTTTCTTTAAGAGAGCGGCACGCATCAGCGTCGCATGGGTCATGCGACTCAGACTCAGGCGGTAAAAAAGTGCAGGGTTGGTGCTGGATTGCACCCTGGCCATGAAAGTGAATGGCAGCTGGGCTTCGGAGGATTGATAGAGGACCTTTGTTTCTTTTGGCTGCGAAGCATCTGCCAGAGGATACTTTTGATTCTGCCACATCTTATTTTCTTGGGGATTTAGGATGCTTAGGTCTTGTCCGGCCTGCGCCAGACTCGCCGCCTGACCAACATCCAAAACCGCTCCCGTCGAGGAAACGAGATCTGAGGCGGGCTTTTTGACTACCTTGAGCGGGATAGAGACGCTTTCGGCATTTGCTTGAGCATTCAGAAAAATGACAGCTAAGACAAAAAGACTTCTTAAGATGTTCACGAATACCCCTCCGCATTGGTGTCATATTGACCTAAGTCCAGGTCTGACTCAGTACTAAGCAAGTCTCATACCTAACGCACCGCAATCGACTTTGGGTCGAAAGGTCCGGGGTGACTTATATTTCACGGGGACTTTATTTAAACTAAAAGAAGATGAAAAAGTATCTCTTACTGGGGCTGTTATCAGTAAATGTGTTCCTTGCCTGCGGACGTGTTCCGAAGGTGGGGCCAGAAACCGCCGAAAAGCTCGCGACCGAGTCGCAGAAGGATTGCGGTTTTGTCCAAAACAGTTATGGGCAACGAGTTTCCTGGAAACAAAGTCTTCCGATAAAGATGTATATAGACCCAATGGTTCCAACTGAATACGATACGGTCCTGAGAGAGGCCGCGAAAAAGTGGGAAGACGTCCTGGGTCGCACGTTGTTTGTTTTCGAACGGGCAACATGGGCATCAACACCCGCTAAAGACAATCGTAACATTGTGTATTGGATGAACCCTTGGAACAACCCCGATACAAAGCTCCAAGCGATGAGTTCTTTGTCATGGACCAACAATCAGCTGGTGGAAGCCGACGTCAAAGTCGATGCTCAATTTTATACTTATTTTGTGACCTATCCGAATTCGAATACGGATGTGCACCTCCTGAGTTTGCTCGTGCACGAACTGGGGCATGTGTTGGGTTTGAAGCATCTCGCTAACGGAAGTTCTTCTGTGATGTTGTCTGTGCTTGATTATTTGGTGAAGCGTGAGATTCCAACCGCCGAAGACATCGCTGACTTGAAGTGCGAATATAATTAGGAGTTTTGTGAAAACATCAAAAAGTCGTTTTTTAATCGGACTCGCGTTGTTGCTTCTCGGGGGAATTTACCTCGGGGGCCGCTTGTTCCTGCAAAAGCGTCATGTTGCTTCTTTTGATGGCACAATCACGACGAGTAACGGGGCGAGCTATTATGATTTAAGTGAATTGACCGGGACTGCGTTTTTGAAGTCGGCGAAGGTTGCAATGTCTCAAGGCTTGCAAGTTCAACTTGGGGCAGCCACTGCGGGGCTGACTGTCGGTAACTTTCTCGTCAAGAACTCCCAAGGTTCAAAGGTGTATGCCTGTGAAGTCTATCCTGACTTGGAGATCACTCTGCAAGCAGAAGGTATCGCGTATTCCGGAAGTATTCCGACGATCATCGTGCAGGGCCCTTGTTTGAACTCTGATGACGGTCAAACGATTCAGGCTTTGCCTCTTCCATTAAAGGGCCTTTATCAGAATGTTCGCCAGAATCCGATGTGGAAAGTTCCCCTCGGGGACCGTGGTGACAGCTTTATGGTTTCTGCGCGGTTTTTATACAGCGAGTGGCCGACGGCTTGGAACGTCGTTGGGGTGAAGTTGTCCAATGACCAAGAAAGTATCGCGATGGATGGCTACGAAATCATTTCCCTTCTGGACCAGCCACTGGCTTTAGATTTGTCTGAAGAACCGTGATGGTGAGCAGAAAAAAATTTTTTCAATCAACCGTAGACTTTCCAGATCCGAGAGATGCCCTGGCTGAAGGGGTTTTGGCTGTGGGAGGCCTCTTGGATGTAGACACTCTTTACACCGCCTATGGCCTCGGCGTCTTTCCGTGGCCGCATCCCGAATATCCGTTGCTTTGGTTTTCGCCTGAAAAGCGCGGGATCATCGAGTTCTCAGATCTGCATATCAGCCGCAGCTTCGATAAATTTGTGCGTCATCATGGCGGGGAGTTTGAAATCACCGTCGATCAAGCTTTCACGCAAGTCGTTCGCGAGTGCGCAAAACAGCCTCGGCCCGGCCAAGAAGGCACGTGGATTTTGCCGCCGATGATAAAGGCCTATATCGACTTTCACAATGCGGGTTATGCTCACAGTGTGGAGGTCTGGCATAAACGCCAGTTGGTGGGTGGTATCTACGGGGTTTTTGTAAAGGGGATGTTTAGTGGCGAAAGCATGTTCTATAAGACGCCGAATGCGTCGAAGCTCGCTTTGTTTCATTTGATTAAGCTTTTAGAGTCCTGGGGCCTTGAATGGATGGATATCCAGATGGTGACGCCCGTGACTAAATCTTTTGGCGGTAAGTACCTTGAGCGTGAGGAGTTTTTATCTAAACTCGCGCAAACTCAGGACGAGAATGAGAATGCAATCTTCCCGTGGACGTGTTAAGACGTCTCATGGCTTTGCTTATCAGTACTCATCAGCTCGAGAAATCTTTTGCGGGTAAAACTTTGTTTTCTGGCGTCAGCCTCGGCATTGAGGACGGCGATAAGGTTGGCCTCGTCGGGCCAAACGGAGCCGGTAAATCGACATTAATGAAAATCTTGGCGGGCACAAGCCAAGCCGATGGCGGCAAAGTCACGCCGAAAAAAGGCCTGCGCCTGGGCTTCTTACCGCAGACACCGGTGTTTGCAGAGCGTGAGACTATTATGCAAGCCCTGCTAAGCCACGCTCACGATCCTGATGAAGCCTTGGGCTTGGCCTATGAGTGGCTGGCGCGTTTGGATCTGACTCAGTTTGGTGAAGATTTTCTCGTCTCGGATTTGAGTGGTGGCTGGCAAAAGCGCGTGGCTTTGGCGCGCGAACTGGTGACGGAGCCCGAGTTATTGCTTCTGGATGAACCGACGAATCACTTGGACGTTGTCAGCATCCTATGGCTTGAAGAGTTTTTGCAGAAGGCGTCGTTTGCATTCTTGATAGTCACCCACGATCGTTTGTTCTTACAGCGCGTGGTGAATAAGGTCTTCGACTTGGATCCTCGAAATCCAAATAATTTATTATCGGTGAACGGGGACTACGTTCAGTATCTTGAAACGAAAGAGCAGCTATTGGCGGCGCAAGCAAAGCATGAGCAAGTTTTAAAAAACACTCTTCGTCGTGAAACCGAATGGCTTCGTCGTGGGGCGATCGCACGTCTCGCAAAACAGAAGGCGCGTATTAACCGCGCCGGCGATTTGAAGGACGACGTGGAAAACCTTGTCGAAAAGAACCGTCACCGTGTCGCGAATATTAACTTTGGCGATGCCGAAAGAAATCCGCAAAAACTGATTGAAATTAAAGACGTTTACAAAAGTTATGATCATCGCGCTTTGATTGAAAACTTCAGCTATTTGATCACGCCAAAAACGCGCTTGGCTCTGTTAGGAGAAAATGGCAGCGGAAAAAGTACGCTGATTAAAATGATGCTCGGCTATGAACGGCCTGACAGCGGCAGCGTTTTTTTGTCAGATAAGGTGAAGGTTTCTTATTTCGAGCAAAATCGCGGCAACCTGGATATGAATAAAAGTGTGTTGAAAAATATCTGCCCGGATGGCGACTATGTTTCTTTCCAGGGGCAGTATGTTTTCGCCCGCAGTTATCTTGAACGCTTCCTATTCTCGCGCCAACAAATGGATCTGCCGGTGGGGCGTTTGTCAGGTGGCGAGCAAAGCCGTTTGCGTATTGCGCAACTCATGTTGCAAGAAGCTTCGGTTTTGGTGCTCGATGAACCGACGAATGATTTGGACGTCGCAACATTAGAGGTTTTGAGTGATGCCATTCAGAACTTTAACGGTGCCGTGATCTTGGTCACGCATGATCGTTATTTCATGGATCAAGTCGCGGCGGATATTTTAAGTTTTCCGCGAAAAGACAACCCTTCGAAGAAACTTGAACGCTTTGTCGGGTATTTACAATGGGAAGAAGCTTGGCTTGCGGAAGAGTCTGGTGAAGTAAGACCGGCGCAAGGCGTTTTGCCTGTTGAGCCGGCGAAACCCGCAGCGAAGGTGCAGCGGATGTCTTTTAAGCTCAAGAATGAACTTGAAGGCATGGAAGCAAAAATTCTTGGTATGGAAGATGATCTTGCGAAAATGGAAGTGGAATCTGCTTCTGCCGAAGTTATTAGTAATGCCACGCGGCTGCAGGAACTTCATGTGAAGATGTCTAAACTGCAGACGGATATCGAAACCTCTTACGCCCGCTGGGCGGAACTCGAGAAAATCGCAAAGGGTGAATAACACATCCTGCGATAAGCACATTGACAAATTTGCACAGTCATAAGTTAATTAATTTAAAGGTGGTTTAAATGAAAAAACTTCGTTTGATTTGCGCAATGATTTTGTCTCTGGGGTTTGTCAGTGCGGCTCACGCCGAACTTGGCGTTGGCGTATTTGGTTCTTATCCGCTTTCAACAAATTACACTGTAACAGGTGCGGGCGTTGATAGCGTTAAGGGTAAAGGCGGCAACACTTTCGGTGCATTGTTGTTCATTCCGGTTCTTCCGTGGTTTTCGATCCGTGGTGGCGTCGCCTATGAAAATACTAAGTTCGAGGTCAACTCGATCTTGGGTTCTTCCGAGACGACCTTGAACAATATGTTGATCCCGGTAGATCTTCAGTTCCACTTCCCAGTTGTGGGTCTTTACGCATTTGCAGGTGCGGTTTTTGTATCGAATCAGAAAACAGATCCGGATACGAACGGCAAAGCGGGTAGCGATACAAGGACAAACTTGGGTGTTGGCTATGACTTCTTCAGCTTCACATTGCTGACTTTGAGCGCGGAAGTAGAGTACCAAAAAGGTTCTAAGAACATTTCTCCGGTTTCTGGTAACGACCAGAAAACTGACTCAACAAATCTGAACTTGATGGTTCGCTTCACTCTGTAATCGAGATATTCAATTCAAAAAGAAAAGGCGTTGGGCTTCCAATGCCTTTTCTTTTTGTGCCTAATGCCAAGTGATCTGCTCTTTGTGGCGGCGGACTCCTCGAAGAGTCAGGAAGGCCCCGGCCAGGAAGATCACGCCGATAATGATATGCAAAACGTGATCGGCGGTGCCGAGTTCAAAACGTCCAGGAACCAATTGCCAGAGGAACGAAGTCTCCTCCGCAATTCCAGTTGATGTCGGCCGGGTCAAAGAAACCGCACGGTGGCCGAAGGCGAATCCTGCAAGGCCGACAACGAAGTATACAGCACCGAGCCAACTGCAAAATTTTTTCGCCGTATAATTTGGTGCGGTGATCCCGCACCAAACAGCGAGGGCCCCTGAAACAATTAGCAGCAAATTGTGCACGGGGTTTAAGTGCAATAAAAATAAGCCGGGAACTACAAAGCCGACAAGGCCCGTGGCAAGAGCGATCGCTCCAAGATACCAACAGACTTGGTTCGCGGGAGAGGCTTTGTTCGGTGCGGCCAATGCGGGAAGGGGGCCTTGAGTTGCCGGCCTTCTTTGTCGCTCGGGTGTTGGTTCAGGGGTGGGCGTAGGGGGTTGTAAATCCATAGCTGGCTCCTTTTTTGGAGCCAGCATATTGGGTTTTTGTGAGATTAATTCAGCAAGACCAAGATATTCTCTTCATGCTTGTGTTATGGCATAAATTTCAGCCATTTGAAGTAAGCTTCTGAAGAGTCCTCAGTGTCATTGGAGTCGTGTTGGATTGTGATGCCCACGATGTCCATGTCTTCGACTTTCCTATTCGGGAACGCAAGCTTTAAATCTTCAGCGAGATTGCGCTCGAACAATTGCGGCTTACCGAGCATATCTGGATTGTTGAGCACCAACTGTTTTGCTTCCGGCAATGTCGCAACCACGATGTTTTTATTCGAATACCAGTTCTCAAAGATGTCACCGGCTTTACGGTTTTCACCCGGTACTGGATCGCCCCAGTAGTAACCAAATAAGAAAACCCTATCGTTCTTCGCATCAACCAAAGCGCGGTTGTCATTAGCACGGCCATCGCGGATTGTGAACCAAACTTGGAAAGCCGAATCATCTTTACCCGTGTGGCCTTTCACGGGGTCCGCACCATTCACACCTTTAGTTACAGCAAGCTTCAAAGACATTTTGCTGAACTCAATCGGTGAAAATCTGTAAGAAAGAGTCGTCATGCGGATCGAGTTGTTCAAGCTTCTCATCGCGACCCAGTCTTTTTCCCCGTTGAAATCAGAGTTAATGTAACCATAATTCTTATTGTCATCGTTACCGAGTGGCGAACGAGATTCATAGTTAAACTGGTGATCCATACGGAAGTGCACCATATTTTTATGATGAAATTCCATGTTGATGCCTTGAGGTAGGTTTTTAGCACTCACTGGGGTTACGCTTGTTGCAGACATGATATCCGGTAACTTTTGCACATCCAGGATTCCATAAGGATCGTACTTGATCTGTGACGGCGGCAGAGTCACTTGTGGTTGGTAGTCGTCCGCAGGATCATTGACCGGTGGCAAAAGTAGGTGGTTGAGTTCCCAGGTTTGCGAGTAAGGGGAGATATCGCCACGCTCAGTGACGATGTTTGAATTCAAGTGTACGCGCTGAATAAGACCCTTTTTTGTTATACGATAATACATACGGTCCCGCAGCGGATGAGCATTGGCAGCCGTCAAGATCGCGTTTGTATTCCACTGCATATTGGTTTGATCGTTATTTGCATCTAATTCACCCAGAGTATTCACAAGGCCTTTCATGAAGGCCTTTTGGTTAAAGCGAGATGCCAAGATACCAGCCAAGTGATCGGCTCTCATGGTGCCAAGATCTAACGCTGCCAAATTGTCTGGGAATTTCGATGAAGAGGTCGTAACGACGCCGTCGTTGTTTTCGTCAAACTGAGCAATGAGCTTTGTTGCTTTCATAAAGATATGAGAATCTTCAGGATCGCTTTCGAAAGTCACAGAGTAGTAACGAGTCAGACCAATGAGAGATCTTTCGTTCTTTCTCCAGAAGCTTTGCATCGCGCTTGGATCCAGTGATTTCGCAGCGGCCTTTTCGTTTTTGCAAATTCCAGGTCCGTCTTTTTCAGATAGTGCCGAGACCAGTGCAAACGGCAGATCTGTCTTATTCAGAATCGAAGAGCCATGCAGAGGAGCGGCGATCGCAACAAAGCCTTTCACGTATGTTGATGTAAATTGACGGTTTTTCACCATGAAATTCAATGTATCAACGGCCCCTTTTGAGTAGCCGAGGATCATATACCTCGGAGCCGCTTGACCGCGAGCGATGCGTGTTTTTGCATCCTGTTTGAGAAAGTCGGCGATGATATCGCCGTTGAAACCGCCTGAGCAGGTGGCTTCAACCGGCGGCTGAATCACGCGAAGACCCATTTCATCAGAAAGTGCATTCAAGCCAAGGCTGAAGATCTCTTTATCAAAGATGCTGTTATAGAGACCAGGAATATAAACGATTGTCAGACCATTCATGTTTTTACGGTTGTAAGCTTTATCAAGTGGTGTCGGGAAGATGCGTTCTTCAAGCTCAGCTTCTTTGATGGCTTCTTTCATCAAAGATTGAACTTTCGTTACACGCTCTTGCATGTTGCCGACTTTATTGAGGGCTTTAAATGTTTTGATATCGCTATCACGCCCGTTCAACCAGTCTTGGGCAAAACGAAGATCACGGGTGTCCTTGATGAATGGCTTTTCCTGAATGTTCAGGGATTTTTCGAGCAAGTATGGAGTCTGGTAGAGCTTCATCGCACCACGCTTTGTCGTCAAAACATAATTGCGGACTTTAGAAACGTAACTGTCATCGAGTTTAAACTCTTTTTGCTCAACAGAGGCTTCTTTGATGCCACGGAGGGAATTCACTTTGTCCTTGAGCTTATTGATGCGGGGATCTTTCATCATCTTTTCAGCGGAGCCTGCGGTTAAGATTACATCCGTGACTTGACCAATGTCTTCCGGGCTAATCATACCTTGTGCATCAAACTTAGAGAAATCGAAGTTCATCGGAGATAAAGTTTGAACGCCCGGTTTTGTTAACGGGTCAAGCTTGAAGGCATCCATAAAGCTCTTCATTTCAGAAACCAAGAAGTAGGGACGAGTGTCAGATACGAAGCGAGTCAGGTATTGGAAAATACGCTGTTGCGAAAGGTCCTTTGCATCGGTTTCAACACCGCGCTGGTAATTTCTCATCGCTTCCTTAACGTTTGTACTTGTATTGCTGATATCGGACTCGTAAGTACGGCCGAAGAGAGTGCGTGTGTCCACGTCGAGCAAAGGCATGATGTCCTTAGAGCGAATTTGATTAGGGATCGCGCGCTTTGTGGAAGCCATCACGCCGAAGCTTGAGTTCGCAGACAAGGAACCGTGTGTACGGATCATTTTTGTGAAAGCACCGAGCGACGACTGGATGTAGAATCCATCCTTCAATGTCAGAATGAAATCGGGGAAGTCGAAGTTTCTTTCCGATGCTGACTCGATGATACGGAAGAGGGAATCTGGATACGAAGTTTTCGCCGCAACGGCCAGGCCTTGTTCCGCAGTCAACGGTTTCAAGGAGGCTTTTGTTGAAATCGCCGCAGCGGGAATCTGCAGGGGATTGTTTTTCACATCATAGTAATAATAGAGCCTAGTCTTTTTATCGTATTGGATCTGGGCTTCACCTTGGTTCGAAATCACCGTCATAATAGTGTCTGTGCCGGTGTTGCGATTGATATAAACCGCGAGATCAAACCAAGACTCCTTGCGGTACTCGGCGATCACTGCCGGCATGTTTTTACGGTTCTTAAGATACATCGGACCCCAAGAACCCAAGGCCATGAGTGGCGAGGTGACATCCTTATCATCACGAAGTTGCTGAACGAAGTTGAAGCCACCGCGCTTTAAAGGGGCGCTGACATCTATGCCGATCAATTCTTGCTCTGGCTTGCCTTCCGCGAAGCGACCGATATTGCCGTGGTCCGACAGAAGCACGATTTCAACATCGCGGCCTTTGTCTTTATAAGCCTTAATAAGGCGTTTTATTTCTGCATCCAGAAGCTTCATCGTTGGGAAGAGGCGACCTTTCTGGGTGTGTGCCATAGAGTCAATCGCGCCTACATAACCTGTCAAAACCTTACGAGGTTTCGCAGCCGCCAAGTCATCAACGACTGATTTTACTTCAAGTTTAGGAACTTCCTCGGTTGGGAAGTACATGAGGCCTTCGACATAAGGATTAAAGTAAGCGCCGAAACCGCCCATATAGTATTTAGGAAAGGCCAAGCGGCGATAGTAGTCGCGTGGGTCCCCCTGAACAGATTGGGTTGATTCGTCAAAGTAAGTGGCTTCGACGGATTTAATACGGCCGGCAGCGCCGAAGATCTCAGCGGTGTTCATGATCGTCGACCAGGAAAGATCCGTCATCGAAGGAAACGGGGCTACGTGAGCTCCGACATTTGCGAATTCTTTAAAAAGACCCTGCGCTTGCGCCGCCTTGAAAGCGTTGTAACTGAGGCCGTCCGCCGCCAAGACGATGGTTTCGACTTGGGCCGGTTGTTCTTTTGGGGAAGCTTTGCGTGAAATCGCCGCAGTCAATGTATTGAGTCGGCCAACGCCGTGGGCTTGGGGCGTAACCGCACCCATGCCAGTGGCAACTGCGATGGCAGCCATTAAAACGGAGCGGAAAGTGGCGGAATGTCGGCGCATAGAAACTCCTCCTCAGGATCTTCCTTAAAAGATCTAAGGCAAGGAGGGGGCCACGGTAGAAACGTTGCCGGAGATTAGGTTTGTTTTAAGAATGCATAAGGGATGGATTTTTGTCTCAGACTGAGACAGGGGCGGTTTTCGTCAACCAGTTGCCTAGAGTTTATCTAGGCAACCGTCAGCCGACACTTTGAAGTCGCCGCTTTCAGATTACGGTATTTTAACTAAACGAACAGTTCCGCGTTGAGCGCGTTTGTTGGTGAAAGTACCATCAATAACGCCGTTATTGATGGTCCCTGCGATCGTCACAGAGTATTCAACGCGAGCTTGGTTAGAAACAAGGCTAATGTAAGGAGGAACTGTGTCTGGTTTGTAATCTACGTCCATCGCCAAAGCGAGGTTGCGGGCGGGGTCGTTCTCGCGAGTGTAGTCTGCTTTCAAAGCTGGCACATAATAACCGTCTATATCTTTCACTTGATCGATCACGATCGCAATGGTGACGTTGAAGTCGCTTGCAGAGCTGTCAGATGGGAAGTCCACTTTGCCTTTGTATGTGCCAACGATGGTCTCGTAGATTTTAGTCAAACGAGTATTGCGTTCCGCACGGTCATTGGCGTCGTTTGGCGCGGAAGATTCGCGGCTTACGAGAGAGACACTGATCGTTCCCCAGATGCCACCGTTGCGGGTGACATTGCCTGTGATAGTTTCACCGTTGAGGATGCCACTCATGCCAAATGAGTTGTCACTAGTTGACATCAATACTTGGGACGTTTGGTCCAAATAAGTGGACTCCATCACAATGTCATTAACAACGTTTGAAAGGTTACGGTAACGAGCCATCAAGGCCGGCAAAAACTTAGGCTCGCCGTTCGCCGTTTGGCCGATCTTCTTTTCAACGGTGTAGAAAGAAAGTTCAACGGCTTGAGAAGAAGCACCCGCTTGAATCGTTCCGCGGTAGACACCGAGGATTGGCCGGTATTTTTCCATCAGAGCAGCGCGGTTTTCGACCTCCTTTTGGGTGTCTGAGTTGCTGTTTTTATCAAACGCGCACGCTGCGAGATTCAAAGCCACAAAGCCTGTTAATAACCATTTCAGTGATTTCATAATTATTCCTCCTGAGCGTCAGGGATGAGTTCATCACGAGTCGCCGCCCATTCATTCAAGGCTGTTTGATAGTTACCAATAGCCTGGCTGTATTGAATTTCTGCAGTTGTTAAATTGTTCATTGCATCGATATAAATGCTGATATCGGTACGGCCTTGATTGAAGCTACGGGTGAGCTCCTGCAATGCTTTTTCACGATATTTCTTTTGCTCTGCCGTGCTCAATACTGCTGCGTAAGATGCCTGCACTTTGCGTTGTGCTTGCGCTTGCGCATCAGTGTTTTCTTGAGTCACGCGAGACAACCGGACTTCAGCTAAGTCCTTGGAATATTTTCTGTTCAAGCGAGTTTCACTGAGAAGATCCGCGCCAAATGGATATTCGAACTTAACCCCAGCGTAGTATTGCGGATGGGAACCGGAAACCATATCGCTGTATGCGCCGTTACCGTCATCCTGAACTCCATAGCTGTAGATCTTGCCAACCAATTGCAATCTTGGCGCATCTTTGGATTTTGCCGAGTCATAGGCGCGTTGAGCGGCCTCAACACTCAGTTTTCCAGAGCGAATGATACGCAGATCTTCTTGGTTTTTTTCTGGCAATTGAGGAACCGGAGGAATGGTTTCAGAAACCTGGAATTTAACTTCGCAGTTCTCAGGCAAGCTCAGAATCGTGTTCAAAATATCCAGATTTTGCAAATAAGAAGTCGAAGCGTTTTTTACATTCTGAGCTTTTCCTTCATATTCCGCAAGGGCCTGAGAAAGCTCACCAGGATTTGCGTAACCGAAGCCGCTTTTCTTTCTAACAGCATCAGCAAGTTTCTTAGAGCGGTCACGGGAAGTGATCGCCTCTTTGAAGTTTTGCTCAGAAACGTAAGCGGTCCAGAATACGCGGATCGTATCTAGAACCAAGTTCTCGAGATCATTGGATCTAAGGATGGCAGAGGCCTTGTAAGTTAAAGCTGCGGAATCGACATCACCGCGATCAGCAATGCCGAAAGCATTTGCCCACAAGTCTTGAGTCATGTTTAGACCGAGTAAGTCTTGAGTGCCCACGCTGCGAGTTGCCGCCGTTCCGTTGGCGTTCACATCGCCTTTAAACGAGGTCCTTTTGTATTCAAAGCCCAAGTTTGTACCAGTGATAAAGCTTTTAGAAAGTGTCACGTCCGAGATGAGACTCTCAGTTTTATCGTATGCAGTTGTGGATAAACCAACAGACTTATCAAATGTTAAGCCCGACGTAACCAGTAAATCCCATTGGAACGGAGCTAAGGATTGAGCCACCGAGAGGCGGAGTTGTTGGTATTGCAAATTAATTTCTTGCGTACGCCGGCCTTGTTTCAAGACCAACTCCGCAACGTCCTTTTGCGAGAGCGAAATGCCTTGCTTGCAGCTCAAGTCAGTTGGCAAAGCCAACGCCCCTTGAGATCCCAGCAAGAGAGAAAGAATGAGAGTTTTTACCATGTGACCTGGGTTCCGATTTCTGCGTTATTCTTTTGAAGATTAGAGGTCTCGGCTTTCTTGGCTTCAGCATCGCGGTAACTATACTGGGCCAAAAGAGCCCACTTTGGAGTCACTGAGTATTCTGCTCCAATGCCAACCCCCCAGAAGTTATTTTGCTGGGAAAAGTTAACAAGAGTCGAGCTATTATTTGTCTGAGTATAATTCACAAAACCAAATTCCGGATTGACCAGGAAAGCAACTTTGGGAGCAAAACCAGTTTTAATGCGATTGTTCCAAACAGCGCTGACGAGAGTCGTCGTCAAACGAGTATCCTTGAAATTGTAACCATTCGGAGCCACGAGGTCTGTTTTCTGAGACATGTAGCCTGCACGGGCGGTTAAGCCGGAAGCCCAAGTGGCTTTCGAACCCTCTATTGTATTGACAAGAAATCCGAACTCCAAAGAAGGCATTACGCCGGTGCCGTAACTGTCCAAATCAAAATTGTAATTGGCAACAGCGCCGGTCCCAATGGGTTGTAAGCTCTGTAGTTTGAACGCAAAAGTCCATAACCAAGGGCGGTTCCGAAGCTCTGGAGCTGGATCTTGCAATTTCAAGAAAGGGGAAACATTGGCTTGTTGGGCTTCAGAAGCGTGGTTGGTCTTTTTATAAGCTTTCGTATCGAGAGACTCGGTTTCTTTAATTGCTTCCGCGCGAGTAGAGGTGCTTACCTCTACCGGGGCTTTTGCCTTGTTTGAAGACTTCGGGGCGGCAAATGCCGCCAATGATGATGCAACGACAATTGATGCTACGATGAATTTATTCATTTGTTACCTCGATTCCCCATGCCGGGTTGTTACAGGCAGAACCACTGAGGGCTCCGTGAGTTCGCCAGCTAAAGCTATTTAAATCAAAACTGACCAATCCGCCGACAGCGCTAAACGAAGAGAATATGCGGCCAGACATAGGATCTACGAAAAGTCCGCTGAGAACGCCATTCTCGATAGCCCTTGGGTTCATAGGACTGTTCTTAATTTCATCTGAATAGGACACCGTCTTCTCGGACGTGATTTTCGCTTGACCAGCGCTGATTCCGACAACATGAATCGTGCCGGACTTTAAGAACGTGCGCTCTCTGCTATCGGTGCCAAGCTGTTCTTCAATATACACCAAAACGGTTTCACCGCCGCGATCCGCAAATGTCATTGGCAAACGGACGGCAGAACCTGAAAGCGTTCCGAGGGTCGTGGCTTTGGTGGGCGAACTGACACTAGTCATGCGGATTTTCCATGGGCCCCCGAGATGGCCCTCAACCCAGAACAAGTTCTTTTTTGCGGCATCAATGTAGCCAAAGAGCTGAGAGTCTTTGCTATCCACCGGATCGGGTAAAGAAAACGTTTTCTTAGTGTTGAAGTTATAGAACTTCTGAGTGAGCGTGCCGCTACTTTCTTGTTCAAAGCGCAGGTAATCGTCACCGCCGATAAATTCCGGATTAAAGGACTCGTTGGCATTGAATGGAACTGTGAACTTGCTGCCTTTGAGGCTTTCCCAAGTATAAGTGCCATCGGTTGCAGGATAGAGATAAGCAGTCCGTTTCCAGTTGGCACTGAGAATGTGTCTGCTCATTTTCAAATTCTCATACGGAAACCCGCCCAGAGGCGGAACACCAGGAAAGTTAGAAAGCACCTGAGCGGTGGCAGCGCCAGACAAGAGATTGGCGGTGGAACGATAGATTTTCAATGGGCCTTGGAATTGTTCTTGCCCCTGCATAATGAAGAACATTGTATTGCCGTCACTTTGCAATGGAGTGCCTGTAGAAACCCAGTACATTGGGATCTCATTCACTGACGGAGTCAGAGACGGCATTTGAAAATTGGGTGCCGCATCCCCACGAAGCGTATTAAAAGATTTTGACATCGCACCTTCGCAAAGGAAGCGTGCGACAGGTTTTGCGGCGGGAGCCGGCGTCGGGGTCGGAGTCGGAGGGGTGTCTGGAGCGCCCGGGTTGGTCCCATCACCTGGAGAAGGCAATGGAGCGGGAGTCGATCCAGGTTGTCCGCCAGGATTTGAGGGCTTTGTTTGTTCGCCCGGGACGGGAGTCGCAGTGCCATCACGAAGGGCTACGCTCTTGTTACCATTAGAGCAACCGGTAACTAAAACAGCAGAAAGAAAAACAGAGAAAAGAGTCGAAGACAGAAACGCGCAGACATAGTTTTTCATAGAAGGCCCCTCGATTAAGACTATAGAAAGCCTTTCACAGATAGACTTGAGTGTGTGGCTTGTCAACTCTTGGTATAGCAAGGAAAACGAATCGACATTGTCATTGAAAAGATAACATAAGCATCTGTTTTAGCTCGAGCTTTATGAATCTTGCATTTGCAAGGAAAGAGCGGAAATGTGAGATTTAGGTCGTTTTAGAGGCCGAGCCAGGTTTTGAAAGTTTGCAGCCAGTTTTCGTGCGAAAGAATCTGCATTAAAAGCACCCAGAGCACGAAATAATTCGCCATCAGCATCAACTGTGGAAATGACTCCACGAAAGAAAGGCGAGTGCCCTCCTGAAGCTGCATGATCTTTTCGCGGTCTGAGATGTCCTTGAGTTTTCGTGCGAGTCCCTGAGCCAGGACCACGCGGTGTCCCATTTCCATTTTATAGAAATGCAGGCCCACTAAAATTTTTGCGATGTCAGCAAGGGGGTCCAAGCGGGTGACGATCGCATAACTCGCCATTTGTTTTCCGCCGGGAGCTTGGAATTGGATTTTGATGATCTCGCCGAGAACCGGGCAGAGATCTTCAGGCGCAGTGAAGGCCAAACCCGTCAGGGAAACATTTTTGATTTCGGTGCCTTCTTCCCAAGGAATTTGGCGGGGGCCAGCTACTCTAATGAGCGAATCATCCTCGGTATTGAGGATATATCTTGGTGAGCGGGCGTGGTAGCGGGCAAGATTCTGATTCATACCCCCATTTTATCGGCTAAGCAGGAGCAAGACCTAAGGCAAATCAGGTCTAGCCTCTGAGATTCTCATTTTGAGAAATGGCTCCAGCCCCTAAACTCGCGGATTTCCTCCGCCCCGTTTTGCGGATTTTTCAGAGTGAGTTTACCGCTGTCATTGAATTTGCCAATGAGGAACAAATCCAGGTCTGCGGACTCGAAAATATATTTGATTTCATCTTTTTTGTTCGCCGGGAAGGCGAGGAGGAGCTCATAGTCCTCGCCGCCCCAAAGGGCGTTGTCCAGTGGCGATTGCTTGAGACTCATCGCGAGCCCTTCAGTATCACTATCAATCGGCAGGTCTTCTTGATTGATCTCTACACCGAGTTCACCACGGGTCAGGTGCAGAAGTTCATTCACGAGTCCATCGCTGCAATCCATGAGTGCATGAATGTGAGTGCGCGTGAGAGCGTGTTGCTTTAAAAGTTTTGCGACATCAAGACGCGGTTTCGGGCGCAGGTGTTTTTGTGTGGCCTCAGCGTAGACATAGAGTTCTCTTTCAAGCGCGAGTCGGCCGGTTTGTGAAAGACCCAAGGGGCCGGTGACGGCCAGCCAATCGCCGGGCTCCGCGCCAGAGCGAGTATATGCTTCGCCAACCTCGCCAGTGACACTGACATCGACCATAATTGGACCAGGACTTTGGCTGAGATCTCCGCCGACGATTTCAACACCGAACTGATCCGCAAGGGTCGTCATGCCCGAGTAAAAACTCAGGATCCAGTCTTCGCTCACGTCCTTCGGCACAGCCAGGGAAACCTGCGCATAATGGGGTTTTGCCCCCATAGCCGCAAGATCGCTTAAATTCACGGCAAGAGCCTTATACCCTAGGTCCGAAGGGCTGAAGTAGTTCGTTTTAAAGTGAACATCTTCGACCATCATGTCCTGGGCGATGACCGTGTTTTCAATAAAACTTTTGAACACAAAAGCATCATCGCCAAGTGGAACGACCGCACGAGGGCTATGTCGGTTCACGAGTTTTTTTAGATTTTGAATAAGACTGTGCTCGCGCGGTGTGTTTTGCATCTTGTTGACCTTAGGCCCCGTTGCCAAATGAGAGGGTTTATTGTGAAATAGTCCTTTGAGGAGTCCAGCGATGATAGGGCCAAAGCCTTCCAGCAGCAAGAAAACAACCAGCAAAAAACGCAGCACGCGAAAGCCCAAAGTTGTTGAACACCCATTGTCATCCGAAAAACTCTTCACCAACCGCGAGGTCGGCTGGTTGCATTTTAACCGCCGCGTTTTGGCGGAGGCTGAAGATGCTCGCAATCCCCTTTTAGAAAGGCTGCGTTTCCTGAGCATTTCATCTTCGAATATGGACGAGTTTTTTATGAAACGTGTGGGCGGTCTTAAACGCCAAGTGGCCTACGGGATTGCCCCGAAGAGTGCCGATGCGCAGACTCCACAGCAGCAGTTGACGACGATTCGTCAGATCGTGATGCCGATGATTGTCGAGCAAGATACGTGCTTTGAAAAAACTCTGAAGCCCGCCTTGAGTGCAGAAGGCATCCAGCTTTTGAAATGGAAAGATCTCACGGTCAAAGAAAAAGAGCTGGTGAAGAAGTACTATCAGAAAAATGTCTTTCCAGTTTTGACCCCGCTTTCGGTGGACCCGGGGCATCCATTCCCATTTATTTCAAATCTTTCGACGTCTCTGGGCGTGACCCTGAAACATCCGGAGCGAGATGAAAAACTATTTGCGCGCGTGAAGATTCCCAAGGTGTTGCCGCAATGGATTCGTGCAAATCCAGACGGTGTGAATTATCGCTTTGTGAGCCTTGTCGAAGTGATTCGAGAAAACCTCGCGGATTTGTTTCCGTCGATGCAAGTAACGAGTGCGATGGCATTTCGCCTGACTCGGAACGCGGACTCTGAGCACGACCAGGAAGACACCGAGGACTTGCTCGAGACCATCGAAGAAGAGTTGCGCCAGCGGCGTTTTGCGGAGGTGGTGCGCTTGGAGCACGGACCAAATCCCGATCCGTGGATGATTCAGTTTTTGATGGACGAACTCGATCTGTCGGAAGAGTTCTTGTACGAGCTTAAGGGCGAACTCGATTACACTGACTTGAACATGATTTACGATACTTTGAATCTGCCGAAACTCAAGTATGAGCCGTGGATGGCGGTTGTACCGCCGACGCTTGCGGTGGATGATGCCAATGGCTTTTTTGCCGCCATCAAAATTCAAGATCATGTATTACATCATCCTTATGAAAGCTTCTCTTCAACGGTCGAGAAATTTATCCGCTTGGCCTCGGATGATCCGAAAGTTTTAGCGATCAAAATGACTTTGTACCGCACGGGTGACAACTCACCGTTCATTCGTTCGCTGATCCGGGCGGCGGAGGCAGGCAAGCAGGTGGTTTGCCTGGTGGAGTTGAAAGCGCGCTTTGATGAAGAAAGAAATATCTACTGGGCGCAGGAACTTGAAAATGCCGGTGTTCATGTGGTGTACGGAGTTGTGGGGCTCAAAACGCACGCAAAAACGGCTCTCGTGGTTCGTCAAGAAAGCGAAGGGCTGCGCTGCTATTCGCACATTGGTACCGGTAACTACAACGTGACGACTTCGCGCTTTTACACGGACCTGGGTTTGTTAACGGCGCGCGAAGAACTGACCAACGAGATCGTGGAGTTCTTCCATTACCTCACGGGCCATTCGTTGAAAAATTCATACGAGAAACTACTGGTCGCGCCAGTGAATATGTTTCCGCGCTTTAAAGCCATGATTGAACGCGAAGGCGAGCTTGCGAAGGCCGGAAAACCCGCGCGGATCATCGCAAAGTTCAATAACATGGAAGAAAACGACATTGCGATTTCACTCTATCAAGCTTCACAAAAGGGGGCAGAGATTGATTTGATCGTGCGCGGCTTCTGTTGCTTACGTCCGAAAGTTCCGGGCATGAGTGAGCGTCTGCGGGTGACCTCGATCATAGGCCGTTTTCTAGAGCACTCACGCATTTTTTATTTTAGAAATGGGGCTGCAGATCCGATTGATGGAGAGTTTTACATTGGCTCGGCCGATTGGATGTATCGTAATCTGCATGCACGGGTAGAGGCGGTTGTGCCGATCATTGATCGCAGCGCACGAGAAAAAATTTGGGAAATCTTGCAGCTGTCTTTGAAAGACGAGCGCCAGAGTTGGCGAATGACATCTGAAGGCCATTACGTCCAAATGAAGGTGAGTGAGTCGGGGGTGCAGCAGGTGCTCATGCAGCTTGCCAAACAGCGGGCGAAAAACATTGAAGAAAGCAATTCCAGCGGAGAGTCTTGAGGTGTTGTGGAGTTGATCATTATGCGCCACGGTCTCGCTGAGGACCGCGAGGAATTTGCCAAAAAGAATGTCGAAGATGCTTTGCGCCCTTTGACCATGAAGGGCCGTAAACGTACCCAAAAGGTCGCAATGAAATTGCGCGATTGGATCGACGAAGTGGATCTCATCGTTTCAAGTCCGTTTACACGCGCCCGTCAGACGGCGGAGCTCGTGTCGCAGATTTTTATCGAAACCAAAACCGTCGAAACCGCTGAACTGGTACCCACAAGCCCACCCCATGCGTTCATGCGCTGGCTTCGCGCCCACGGGGATGAACACAAGCGTATTTTGATCGTCGGTCACGAACCTCAACTCAGTATCCTGGCAAGCTTTCTGATATCGGGGCAGACAGAAGCTTTGCTCGAACTCAAAAAGAGCGGTATGCTTTGCCTCAAAATCGAAAACTTCAAAACCGTCACCCCAGGCTCAGCAAAGCTCCTCTGGCTCCTGCAACCCCGCCACATTCTCGGCTAGTCGCAAACGGCATCTTTTAAGACCTTAAAACTGGCCTCTTTAAATGTTGATAGGGGAGAGCTACCGCCGAGAGTGTCTCTTTCCATGGGAATCGAGGCCTACAGCCTCGAGCTTCGTTGAAGGCCGGCCATCCGGGCCGGCCTTTGGCTTTCTTCTTTCTCACCAGAAGCCCACGCCCCTCTAAATCATTGAGTTCATGATAGGCGACCACGGCCCTAAACTGCCTCCCCCAAGACAAAATCTTAGTAAAAGGGCGAAGATCAAAAAGGCCTTTCAGGGACCTCCCTTTAAGCTTTGAAAGA